>CP143946.1:890000-1490000 GCA_036419695.1 [Clostridium] symbiosum | reverse complement strand
CAATATATCCACTATTTTTCTTGTTGCAAGAATAGCGGTCTGTTGTGAATCCAAACAACTATACGGAACAAATGCACTACTACACCCCGATATGTTTTTCTTAAAATTTTGATTTGGCCTAACAAAGCTACCACGAAAGGCAACGAGTTCTTCACTGATTACATCTGTATAAAGACATCTTAAACATGATGTTTCGTCTACATTAACTACAATAACATGACCACCTATACCATATGGTTCGTTAAAACAACAAATAAAAGGAACTTTTATTCCCTTTTCCACAAGAAGTCGATTTATTTCTAAGTTTATTGTAGGCTCTCCAAGTGCAGATATAATAATATCATAATTTTTAAATCTTTCGTAATTTTCTATAAAAGCCTCGGCACTACGGTTAACAAAATTCAAGGAATCAATATCTGCATATGGATATTGATTTTCCAGCCTCTCTTTAAGTAAATCTGACTTATAGCGGCTTTTTCTTGGTCTAAATGAATCAAATCCTAAAAAGTGACGATGTACATTGTCCGGCATAAAAATATCATCATCTAAAATATCAATATTAATGATACCAGCTTGACAAAGATTACTTGCAATATATCCACCTACTGAACCGCACCCCATAAGCAATACATTCTTTTCTTTTAAAGTATTAAACGCACCTCCACGCATTACTAAATATTGATAATCAATACGTCTCACAAAAACATTTTCCACTATACAATTGTATGAATTTTCTATTTTACAATATCTAGAGTTTGTAAATTGTACACGGAAGCCAAATAATATTTTTCCTTGAGTTCCTTTATATATCAATAGAATAAAGCGTACAGCATTTCTAACTCTTAAATCTAGGAATTTTTGGAATTGACGTTTTACCGAGGATGATATATTATTGATAATATATTTTCGAACCGTATTCCATTTGAACTTTTTAGACAACGGTATTATAGGGCTTCCATCTCTAATACGTATGAATATACACTTACGTTCAAAAACATTTTCATCTTCTTTCAAACCGTATGCATTGATTAACATTGCCTTTGCATCTTCCGCTGTCTCGGATATCATACTCATTCCATTCATGCAAACCATTGGGCACTCTTTGTAACTTATATTATCAATATCGACACTTGAATATGCCTCCTTATTCATCACAGCTATCCAATATGATTCAAACTCTCTACTTACCTCTTCATTATATTCTTTACTACCCGGTATAATCTTAAGGATTTTGATTGCCTGCTCATAACAATCAAATACAATTTGATCGGGCATATCTTGATTTACTAATATAGAACTTGTATCAAACAAACAAATTTTTCCATCAGTTCCAACGTGAGCCCTAAACTTTTCCATATTATCAACAAAAAAATCCGGTAGTATTAAAGGGAAGTGCTCTCTAAATAATATAAACATTGATATACTGTCAGTATCATCTATTTTTACACTTCCCTTATACTCAAGAAAATACTCTTCCTTACAGTTTGGACTTTCTTGGAAATCCACATTAAATGCCAAATTCAATTTTTTAATTATATCTCGTATTTCTTTTTTTTCCATATATATTTATGCTGATTCTGATGTTCCAACAGTACTTCTATCAACGGTTACCGGAAAATCACTACCAAATACTTCAACCAATAAAGAGCATGCTTCTGCGCGTTTACTTTTACTTGACACTTCGTCAAACTTGCTTAACATAGAATCTAACTTTTGATAAAAATCTTCCATTTGAATTACTGTCATTTTTTCGAACAATTCGTTATACGGTTCTACAGGGAGATATGCTGAAATAGTGTGATAAAAAACTGCATCTTCATTATTCCATGCCAATGAAAACGCATTTTTAATGCTTATTACCAAATTGCGTAATGCCTCAAAATCATTATAAGTTTCCTTTCCTGTTGCCCAATCAGTTTCTTTGTTAACACAAAAAAGGTTATATGCTAATACTGTTAAACCAATACCTGTAGGTGCCGCATTTCCACTTGAACCGAAATTATGAGTTTTCCATTTTTTCAAGTATCTTATTACTCTGCGGAATTGAGCTGCATCTTTATCATTATATTTATCTTTTATAGCATTAATCAAACCCTGTGGGTCACTAAGCTCCCATTTTTTATTTTCTTTAGCTGAAAATTCTTTTCCTTTGGCAATATACATTTTCCCATCCGAATTTTGAGCTGCATAAATTGCAAAATCCACATGATATAATGCTTCTCCTGCATTTTGATATGTAACAGTTACACAAGATCTTCTTATTTTTACACTCTTAGTATGACCATTCAAAGCATCTCTAACCCATTTTTTAGGTTCAATCGGGTCTTCAAAATCATCTTTTGAAATGTCAAACTTAATCCCCACATCAATATCATAATCTTCATCCTCTGGTAAAATACCTGTTCCCATAGCATAACTACCTTGATTAAAAGTAGTATAGGTTGCTGCTTCTTCTGTTATATTTTCTTTTAGTTTTTTAAGAAGGATTTCTCTTTTTTCGCGCAATGTCTTATTTTCATCATCTAATTTTATTGCATCATGAAAATCTAAAAATTCTTTTTGTAAATTCAACATACTTCTACCTCTTATCTTTCTGAAATTTTTCCTTTTATTTCTTCCACCAACCGCTGCACCATACACCCCGGCCACATCTCCGATGACTTTTCCTTCCCATCATCCATGCACTTCTTATAGCACCGTTCCGCTATCCGAATCGCATTTTCCTCATCCCCATACTGCACCAGCTTGCGGTAAATATCTTTATCTTTCTTAAAATATTTCTGTCCCGTAACCTTTTCAAACTTATCCGCAAACCGGTCACAGCAGGTATACGACTCCCGTATCGCCGGCATCTCACCAAAATAGGCATACATCCAAATCTCAAAGCAGGGATTGGACCAGCCTGCACCGACACCGCTTTTCTCCGCCGCCTGAATAATATCATCAAAATCCTTTACCTGATCCCTGTCAAATACAATCCAGGGGATACGGTACTGCGGCTCCTTATTTGCAAGCTCCAACGCCCGTTCCACCAATTCTATCGTCTTAGCCTTTTCCACCTTTATCACCAGGCGGTCTTTTAAATCTGTCGGTATACTGTCCCGCAGCCCCTCAAAATAATTCTTCTCTGTTTCTTCTGTATCTGTCACGATCAGGTAATATCCCAACTCTGGTACTCTTATCCCCACACGCTGGTTCCGGTCTCTTCTTTTCCCGGCCCTGCGGTCACTGGGTTTTCCTCCGCCTTTATTCGCCATCCGCAGCCCTCCCTGTAAGCATCTTCATCGGTTTCAATGCCGGAATGGCGCCATAGTTTCCTGTAAGGTAATTCTTCGCCAAAGCCTCGTCTCTGCGCACTTTATTGCCGTCCTCGTCTTTAAACTCAGCCAGTGAATACAGTTCTGATACTCCATCTCTGTTTTTGTTTACCATCCAGATTTCATCCCTGCGCAGCAGTTCATTGGAAAACTGCCAGATATCGTGGGTAGTAAAAATAAGCTGGGCATTCTGGGTATTAATCTCCGGAGATAAAAAGGTCAGTATAATATTCCGGACAAGCAATGGATGCAGCCTGGCGTTCAGTTCATCTACAAACAATGTTCCTCCGTTATCCAGTACATCTTTCAAAGATGGATAAAGCGCAAACATTTTCAGTGTGCCGCTGGATTCCTGCTTCAACGGAATGGAAGCCATCTCCTGACTCCCCACTTTTCTATGAAGAGCATCAATGGTATAGCTCTTGCTCGTCTCCTTTTCATCCTCTGGCGGCAGCTCTTCCACTTTAAAATCCTGTATTGCCTCATCAAAGGATGCAAAATACTTTACCACGTTCTTCTGCACTTCCTTGCTGTCTGTAAATTCATCCGGGAGAACTCTGGACCGAAAGAAGTTTTCTGCCGGGTCACCGAAGTCAATGATATCATTATTCAGGAACCAGTCCCTTACCTTCTTTAGTTTTGTAATCCGCAGCTTTGCTCCCAGAGAAACAATCAGTGCTTCTTTATTCAAGGATGCTTTGATATTCTCCACATGGTTCTTTGAAAACCCATTCATTTCCAGTTCTTCGCCTTTTTTGCGGTAAAATACAGTCCTGTAATTGTTTCTTGCCGTTTTCGCCTTCGAATACAGCCATTCCTCCACTACCTCGTCTTTTTTTAACGAAAAACCATATTGGTATATCTTTCCGGTATTTTCAGAATTGTCAACAAAGAAAACCTCAAATGTGGTCTCTTCATTACGGCTGTTATCATCAAACAGAAACGGTGTTACTTTCAGATAATCTGCCTCCTTTTTCCGGCGGTTTTCATCCTCATCTCCAAATTTAAACGACTCTGCCACATAATAAGTCATGTAGTCAAACGCATCATACACATTTGACTTACCACTTGCGTTAGCCCCGTAAATTGCAGCTACCTTCAGCAGCTTATCATTTGCTATATCCACAACGTGATCCTCATGCTCTGTTATTTTAGTCGCTGACAAGTCAAGCGACACTTCATCACGAAATGATTTGAAATTTTTAAAGTTAAATTGTATCAGCATAATAATCTCCTCATTCTGACTATCCATAATGTCTTTCTCTTATAGTATATACCATTTTGTATAAAAATCAACATCTAATTTCAGAAATTTCCAAAATTAGATGTTGATTTTTATTCAAAATATTATTTTTTCTCTCTTTGCATCAGGAGAAAAAGCCGCCCGCGAAGTAATTCACATTCTTTTTTCAACTCTGTATTCTCTTCCGCCAGTCGTTTAATTCGTTCCTCCATTTTTTGCTTGCGTGTCGATCCCTCTTTTCTATTACCTATCCGTGAGGAATTCCCAATTTCATAATTCTCCAATAATTTTCTAATATGCGGCTTAGCAAATACAGAACGCGACAGTCCTGTATACTCTACCAGATCTTTTATTCTGACCGTATACCCTTCCGCTTTCAATTCCTCAATCGCACAACGAACCTTTTGTTCAGTTTCCATCCTCACCTGATCCTGATATTCCAGTAATTTTGTCGGTACTTCTTTCATGCCTGTCCTCCATCTGTATTCGCTCTATCACTTTTCTATACTGCATAGCATGTTTTTTCGCATTGTCCCTGACCATAGGCATAGCCGAAAAACACTCTGCTTTTTCTTCCCATCGTTGTGCTTCCTCTGCAAAATAAGATACTTGTCCGGAATCCACTACGAACCTATCACACTCAAGGCAGTTCCACATATCGCTTTTACATCCGGTAATGTCACCGCAAATTCCTCCCGGCACCTTCTGCGCCCGGATATTTTTCAGAAGTCTTTTTTCCAAAGCAGCTTCCATGTTTAAGATACGCCCTCCAAAAAGGACATATCCGGCCTCGGGTTTTACAGATTCCTCCAGTACATATTTCTGCTTTTCTACGATTGTTTCCGGTTTCAAATCTAAATGAGCATAGGAGTTCCATATCATGGCGTTTCCATGATGTCCCGTCATATCCGCAATTTGCTCCAGCGTAAACCCTGCCGCCAGCCTGTCCGTGATTCCATTGTGCCGGAACTGATGGGAGGTAAGGTTATAGACTTCACCTTCCTCATCCTTTATTTGATACTGCTCACAGAGTCTTTTAAACTGATACCTTATAGTTTCAATCTGCATAACATTTACCACTCCATTTCTGGAATTTCCGCCTCTTTTGTAGTGCAAGACCCTTTGATATGCGAATAGGTATCCTTTCTTCAAGTCCGGCAGACGGTTTTGCAGGTTATTAGCAGATACCTGCTGTTTCTGCAGCAAACTTAATAAATATCCTGCTATTCCTTCCATCTCCAGATGAATTGACCTGTACATCGGTTCAATGTGGCCACCGTTCTGCTTCCATGTGGGTATAAATATCACATAATGACCATTATACGACTTAATGCAGTCTATCTTCATTCCTAATATTTCCGATATGCGGGACGGTATCAGACGCAGCAGCCAGTAAATACATTTTAAATGGAGTTCTATATCTTCTTTACGAAAGACACGGTCAAGGCCGTCTGCCACATCATCCGGAATGTATTTAT
Organism: [Clostridium] symbiosum; assembly: GCA_036419695.1. NCBI lineage: Bacteria > Bacillati > Bacillota > Clostridia > Lachnospirales > Lachnospiraceae > Otoolea > [Clostridium] symbiosum. Next base: position 1,483,962 of record CP143946.1, on the reverse strand, counting down.
AATCCAATTTTACCGTTCCGGAATAAGGATTTACAGAAAATGGATTTCTGCCTCCCGTTCCGTAAAAACCGTTCATAATATTTAAAAATGTAGAAACTTCCTGCCATGTACTGTTTTTTGTCTTAACCGCATAACCTTCCTGCTCCAGATATTCCTTAAAATGGACTGCTGTCAAAGTGCTGATTCGCAGGCTGTTTCCCTGCTGTATCTGCCTACAAAACTTAAAAAATGGACTCAGCTTTGTAATCCTGCTACGAACCGTTCTAATAACATCTCCTTGTAAAATCCTTAATACTGCATAGTATTTAACGGCTTCTCTATAAGTCTCCGGCACGCCGGCAAAGTAAATATGATGATAATTTTTTGGTTCTGACCCGCTTCTGATTCTTTTATCGCATATCCATGTATCATCTTCAAAAACAGAATGATTTCCAAGTTCACTTACAAATAACCTGTACCGGCTTTTTTCTGATTCTTCAAAGTTCTCTTTATAACTGTATAATGGGCCGCTCATCTCTCCCCTCCCGCCTTAATCCGTTCTACTATATTTTTATAGCAATCCCGGAGAAACACGGCTCTTTCATATTCTTTGAATGACTGATATTCTGTAATCCCTGCCAGCCGATACTTCTCCTCCATTACCTGCACTGTTAGCACCTGGCTTTCCAGCAGTTTCAGCCAATGTGACAAATATTTTTCTCCTGTGCAAAGATTCCGACAGTTCACGCAGTTATACAGGCTGTTTCTTTGTCCGCATCCTCCCTCGGCCATTTTCTTCATGCAAAACCCAAATTCCACACGCCTTTGATCCAGACGGAAATCCATATACAATAACCGTCTTTCCTCTTCCGAATACTCTGCTAACTGTTCACCAGACAGCAACAGATTAAACTTTTCCTGGAAGAATTTCGTGTTTAATTCCGCCAGCTTCATCTTTCTCACTTCCGCATAATAATTTGCCGCTGTATTTCTGCTCAGATGCCCAAGCCAATATGCAAGTTCCTCTACCGTGCCGCCATTCTCTATCAATGTGACTGCCAATGTTTTTCTCTGCTGTTTGCTGGTAAAACGCCATAGTTCTCCATCTTCGCCGCATATATGATTCTCTTTTATCAGTTTGTTCATAAGTAGAATGTAATTGCCCATATTTAACATACCGATGCGAAATCCGGGACGCTTGTTTACAAATATATATGGCACTCCCAGCTCCTGCCTCCAATCCTGTCTTTTTTTAATCTCATCTCTGATATCTTCCGCCAGTTTCTGGGAGATAAAAACCCTGTGATAATCCGGAGCGCTTTTCTTTCTCCGCGCTTTTAATGTTTTGTAGGGAGTATATCTAATCTGCATAAGTCCTTCATACTGCGTCTCTTCCAAACAGTTTTCTTCAAGAAAAAGCACTTCCTTCATTCTCATACCTGTCTGAGAAAAAATATGGTAATTCAATCTCTGCGATTCGTCCAGCTCATCCAAATGTATTTCTATCTGCTCCATAACACTCTCTGGTATCACATCCGTCCTTATCTTATACTCCCTTGCATTATGGAACCGGAACTTTGCAAAAGGGTTTATACGAGGGACAGGCGTCTTCAGGTTGTTTTCCCGTTCATCACCCATCAGATATTCAAAGATAAGGGAAAGCAGGCTGAATGCCCTCATGATTTCAGAAATAGCCTTCCCATCTGTATTTCCACAGGTTTTCTCCATTTTCATATACAAGGTCTTGGCTTCTATTTCACTGATGTCAGTAAAAAAACGTATTAAGGGATTGCTTTCACTCAAACAATTCAATGCCTCTGATATGGAATATATCCCCTTCTCTCCCCTTGCCTGACCTTTCCGCAAACGGCATCTCATATAACTTTTTACTTCCGCCCTAAGTGACGGACAGGCAATGATTGTAAAGTCAATCGTCTGAAAGCAAAGTGTTGGACCATGCATAAAGAATATTCTCCAAGTCTCTTTGCTATCGGACAATTCTTTTTCATTTTCCCTTGGAAACTTGCGACATTGCAGCGCATATTCCTTTTCTATAATCTGGTCGGTTTGATCAACAAACGGTGCAAAAAATTTGTTTCGATTCATACCAATTTCTTTTCCTAAAATCATACGATAATAACTTTGTGCAGTGATAATGGTGCGGTTATCTGTAAATGTTCTTGCTTTTTTCATCAAATATGGCAATAACCGTCCATCCTGCAATTCCATCGCACATTCCATTACCATTCGAATACCAATTTTATCTGCCACTGCCTTAAGACTCTCATTCCGCGCCACAATACTCCCGATTTCTTTTATCCAGAATCCTGCAAATTCTTCCCGAAAGATCTTCTGGAAGATTTCGTTTCCGCAAGACAGTCCTCGCAGCGCTGCCAGATTACAAGCCTCCGTCCCTTCTACCTTACCGTAAAACATATAATGCAGTGCCGGAAACATACTGACTTTGTTAGAAACCATATATTTTTCTGAACTCTTCCATGCCTCCATAAATCTACTGCAATAAAAGCGAAACATCTGAAAGAATTTCTTGTAGAATGCTTCCGATCCGATTTTCAGTAAAATAACCTCACCCAATATTTCCGTAATGCCAATCAGTTCCTCCTGGTTTGCCCTGTATCGCTCCTCTAAAAGCAGGGATTTATACTGATTTATCCTTCTCTCCACCACTGCATCTCCTACATTTTTCAAGCGCCGGAAACGCAGGATTGTACCATCAATCTCCCATATGGCGCTTCCGGTTCTAATCTCAAGCATCTGTATCATCCTACTCCCTCTCCTTCTTATGCAGTTTTTTCATGGTCTCATATGCAATGACCTGATTGTTATAATCGCGGTATGAACTGATGGAATCCGCGCTCCGCCAGCCAAAGCACTGCATAATCGTACTATCTTCTATATCATCTTCCGGATGCTTTGCCTGATGTTCCAGAAACTCCATGACCTTCGTGCTCCGCCCGCTATGGGTTCGGATTATCTCCGGTTCAAAACCTGCCCGTCTTGCACAGCGCTTCAAAATCGCATAATAATTGTGGTAAGTCATTGGTTTTCCCAGCTTATTGTCTTTCTGCAGGTTCAAAAACAAGTATTCATTAGGAACGCCAGATTCGTTCTCAGCATCTGACCGTTCTGTGCTGATGTAGCGATTCAGAAGAATACATAATAGTTCCGGAAGCGCCACTACCCGCAAATGGTTCTGATTCCCTGTATATACCTCTGATTTTCCTTTTGACCTTGTGGGCTGTATTAATTGCTTCACAGAATCATAATCAGACAATTTTATACTCAGAACCTCATCAATACGAAAGCCCTCCAACGTCAGACGAAACACGGCTTCATCCCGTAAGGTGGTAAAATGGCTGCATATTAAATCAACCTGTTCTTTTGTATACCACTTAATATACTCCCTTCTTGACTTCTGTCTGGGCAAGGCGGCATCTAAAATATATTGATAGTCATAATTGTAAATCTGACCATACAGAAAGGACTTCCTTGCATGATAATGATTGCTTTTTCTGCGAAACTCCATATTGCTTCCGTAATTGTCATCCAGCCATTTGTAGAACTCCGTAATTACTGTTAAATAATATGCCGCTGTCTGGTATAACCGATCGGTCTCATAATACAGCAGTTTTAAGTCATCCATATCCCCAAAAAGGAGCAGTCGAATAAAACGCTTAACATGCTCATTCGTCGCCACACTATAATCGGCATCATTGTCTGAAAGATAATTCAGAAATACCACCAGCTTTTTTCCATATTCCTTCGATGTACTGGCCTTACGCATGGCCTTTGCCATGAGCCATTGATTCACTTCCAGCATAGGAATCTTGTCTTCTGTTATCATATATCGATACAGAATGCCTCCGTCCCTTGTCTCAAAGGCAAACCGTACAAGCCGGAACCTTTTGTTTTTCTCCACCTGTCACCTCTTTCTGCCCGGTCTTATTTATTCTGCCGGGCAGAAAGAGTATAACATAGGAATGTCCTTACTGTCTTATTTCATCAACCGCTGTAGCTGAACATCTGCTGAATACGGTTCTGCAACTCAGGTAATATGGAATCGTTGAACAAGGCATACAGTCCTGCCAGCAGCAAGGCACCTATCACTACGGAAATCAAAATTTTCACGGCAGTATCCACGAATCCTTCCCCGCGTTTATCCGCCATTATCCGAATTACTTTTGTCCTTATCTGAATCATCTTAGCGTTAATCTTTCTTTTCATATCATCGTCTCACTTTCTATCATTTTATTGGATGGAGGAAATCAGTGTCACTATGAGAAAAACAAAGTATCATCGTAGCCATTTTGTATCGTATACATACCATTAAGAAAAGAGCACATTGTCCTCAAATAATGTATACAGGCCGGCAAGCAGCAACGCGCCGATGACCACAGCCATTAAAATCTTGATGGCCGTATCCACGAAGCCTTCCCCGGACTGATTTTTTAACGCCATACCAGCCTTCCAGATTTTCCACTCCACTGCATGTTTCACATTTTCAATTTTCACTCTCATTGCCAAATTCCTCCTCATAAAAAATAATAGACAGCAGGATTGTTGCTGCCTTTCTTCCCTATAACTGCATCAACTGCGACTGCTCCGGTTCTTCCTTTTCAAATGCGATCGCTTGAAATACCTTTGCGTCCACATAATAAAATTCACTGCCTTCTCCATCATACAATTCAATGACATCGGAAACAGCAATGGGGTGGCCCTCATAACCGGGAACCGCCTGCCCTGCGTCAAACTTCTCAAGAATCTGCTCCAGGTCGTTGGTTTCAATCTCCCCATCGTAGGCAATCCGGTAATTTTGCATCTCTGGTTCTCCGAATCGCTGCACCAGGGAATCGTAACTGGAAAATTTCATATGGACATCTACATCCGGTCTCAACTGCCATATGCGGCAGTTCTTGAGAGGTTCCCCATCCTGCCGCTCCAAAATCCCGTTAATCAGGCGATCATAAACACCACCCTTCCAGGAAATCGCCTCGATTCCTCCCTGCCGCTCCAGATAGGCATTCAACTCCTCGCTCTTAAAGATGGGATCCACCACGGCAGTTGCTCCTGAAATGTAGCCAGCTGGATTGCCAAAATACAGGATTCGGCTATTCTCGATCTGGATGCCGCGCATAAAACATTCCCCCTCTCACAATCCTGAATCAGCCTTGGCTTGTCTTCCCATTATCTTTAAAATCCTTATCCTTCGGAGGATCCCTCGCTCCAAACAGATACGTTATACACATTCGCCCCTTTCCTTTTATCCAACTAATGCAACTGACCTTATGAAAATCCAGCCGGCCCCATTTCACACGTCTTACCGGAACTCCTCTGTTCCATCTCCTCCTTGGTCGGATAAACCAAAACTCCGTCCTTTACCTCCCAGACACAGAAGTCATTGCGGTCACAGAGCATGATTCGGTGCTGGTATGGTTTCTGCATTTCCGCATAATCCATCGCCTCTTTTTCGCTGCAAAGCCACACACCGGCGGCATACCGTCCATCCTCCAAAAAGCTGTAACCGCTGTACTGCGGCTATTTCCCCTCCAAAGGCAAAGCTCCAATCGGACGGACCTGGGACAGCTGTAGCTTTTCCTCATCCGGTAATAATTCCGGCTTTAATACCCCTATCACATCCCTGCGGAATCCGCGCTCAAATTCCCCATTTCTCAAATTCACCATAAAAACAGACCGTCCCAAAGCATTGGCTGCCGCTCCACTGCCTCCGGTGCAATAGTAAAGCTGCTGGCTGCTCTCATTGTCCGCTTCTGACCTTAGCACAATCACTTTTCCTTGCAGGGAGCACGCGCTTCCTATCTCTACACAGTCTTCCTCTGAAAAGATCCGCTTACCCGACATTCCTGCCTCCCTTCTGCCCAACCAGGCCGGACAGGTCTGCAATCAGGCTCAACCGGATCGCATCCGGCATGGTCTTAATGGCAGCGCGGACATAGGCTTCCACTGCCTCCGGTGACTGGTCCCCAACCTCAATCAGCTCCACCTTGCGGATCTGAACCTTCCCGTCCACCAGTTCCAGCGCCAGGATATCGCCGTATTCCATTCCGGCTGCGGACCGCATCTCCCTCGGAATCAGAACCCTTCCTTTACTGTCCAGTAACTTATACACCGGCTTACTCATCGTAGTATCCTCCTTCTTCAATCGCCTCGTATACCTCCTCCTCGGAGATCCCAAGCAGGGACAAAATCTCTAAGAGCGGCGCATGTACCGCGGCCATCGGATCCTCATCTCCGATCAGGATTGCTCCCGGAACCACCTGAACAGCCAGCCCGGCATCCAAGGGAATCTTCGCCTCCTCCAAAAGTGCATGGGGAATCACCAGCTCCGCCGGCTCCTCATCTGCAACTACTTTCGCATCGCACATTTCTGTTTCTAAGACAGTCTCATAACCATTGACCTCCCGAACTGGATACAGCGGAACATACTCCATGCAGACCAGGCTTCCCGGCTGTGCGTCCAGACTTTCCAATACTCCCGGCGGCAGAATCAGACTGCCGTCCTCCGCCACCCTGCCATTAATTCTGACTCGTTTCACAAAATCCCTCCCCTCTCATCTGCTCTTCCTGTTGCTCCAGCTCCTTACAAAATGCCAGAAGCGTATCTTCCTCCACGGAAATCTCCGCGGCCTCCAGTTCGCTCACAAGGGCCGACAGCCGGCCAATCTCCTCCCCCAGCTGTCCGAGACGATTCCCATCGCAGTAGCCGCTAAATGAGCGCAGAAAGCCCTTTACATCCGCATGGTACTTTCCCGTCTGCTTATTTTTCACCATAGCAATATATAACGCGGCCTGACACGAATCCTGCATCTTCACCATCAGGGGCAGGCCGATTCCGGTTGACAGCCACTGCTTTCCCTCTGTCTCCTCTGCAATCCGCTCCCTCATCCACCGGAGCTTTTCAATCTCCTTCAATTCATCCATCCCCTTCCATCAGTCCCGCCGAGAACAAATCCATCTGCTGCGGACCAGACTTCTTCCTCTCCATCGGGTCATAGTTGGTAATAATCACCTCCGGGAATTCACAGCCCCGCTCATACCGCTGCGCCAGGTTGTTGATTCTGGTGACAGCCGTGATGTGGTAATCCTGATACAGCTCCCGGATATAGGCACAGTCATTGTAGCTGACCATCCATTTCCCCAGGCACCTTGCCAGGGCATCCCGCAGCCGCACATGATCCGGCTTGGGAAACTCCACCTCGTAGTGGTCCTCTGTCATGTAGTAAGGCGGATCACAATAAAAAAAGGCGTTCTCCCGGTCGTACTGTCGGATCAGCGCCTCAAAGTCTTTATTCTCAATCACGGTATTAGCTAAGCGGCTGGACGCCTGCCAAATCAAATGGAAGGTCTTACGCACATCAAAGGGCTGGCAGCCAAAGGAAGTGCAGCCGCTCCCATAGCTGTATCGGATTAGTTTGTAGAACGCTGCCGCCTTCTGAACATCCCCAATACTCGCCTGTTCCAGCATCAGCGAGCGGATTTCTTCAAACTCCGGATCAGGAAGGTTATGTCTGGCAAGGTCCAGCTCCTGCGATAAGAACGCCAGGTCAAACTCCTGTTTTTCCAGAAACCGGCGGAGCACATTGAATTCATCCCGGCTGTTTAAGGGAAGAAAGCCCAACAGACGCAGCAGCTCCATGGTATGGTTCTTCACACAATAGTAAAGGTTGACCAAATTGGAGTTAAAGTCGTTGTACACCTCCATCACACCCGGATCCGGCGGTCTGCCGAAAAGCACCCAGCCTCCGCCGCCAAACACTTCGATATATCGCCCATACCCCACCGGAAACAGCTCATAGATTGTGCTGCGCAGCGCCTTTTTCCCTCCTACCCAGGAAATAAAACTATTGATAAGACAGCGCCTCCCTTCTACGCATATTTTTTTCTGTCTTTACGTTCCTTCACTCCATTCCCCCCATCTGCATGCCATGCTCCTGAAGCTCCAGTTCAAAGGCCGGTTCGCGCTGCAGCGCCCCGTATCTCGTGAGTACCTTGCCGAGCCGCACACACTCCTCCATTCCATACAGGTCAAAATCAAAGTTCTGGAATGCCTCTCCTGTCAGGTCGATTTCCATTCCCTCCAGGCACTCCCGGCCATACTTTGCGTATGAAGTCATATGGACATCCAATTCATACCAATTTAACCGCTGAATCAACTCTAACGCTTGTCCAACGGAATCACATTCCTCTGCTTCCACCACAGCTTTCAATTTGAGCAGCTCCTTCTCCGGCAGTTTTGACAGCTCTGTTGCCAGCCGGTTAAAACGGGAAACTGTCTCCTCCCGGCTCAAGAAGGACTCAAAATGTGGGACTGCGCTTCGGATTTCCAAAATCTTACACTGTTCCAGGGATTCCACTCCTAGCCGCCCAAGAGCCGTTCTGCTCTCTGCTTCGCCACAAGGCAATTCCAGCCATACAGACTGCTCCTTATTTCCATAGGATTTTTCCGGCATCAGGTACAAAGATAATAGTCCCCGGCACCCCTCCAATGGTTCAGAAAAATCAAATTTATCATAAACCTCCTTCCATGATTCTCCGTTGCTGTAACCGTATCCATTTCCCGTAAATACCCCCTTCTCCCGCTCCCGGATAAAGGCTCCCACCTTCTTTTCATCCAACAGGGCATATACCTCCTCTGAAAGTCCCAGGAGAATTGGCTCCAGATTATTCGCAAGTGTCATCTCTCCGATTGCTTCATCGCAGATAATGCCCGGCAGGAAATCAAAGCAGTTCAGGTTATAGGTGGCGTTGATGATTGTTTTCATTGTCCGGTCCGGTAACAGCTTAAGCGCCGCTTCATAAGTCCATAATTCCTTCTCTGACATTTGTGACAGCCGGAATGCCAGCAAATTGGCTTCCGCCAGGGTTCCCTTTGCGTGCTGTAAAATGGGTACCAGAAAGTCAGGCCATCCCTTAAAATACCTCAACTCATACGAATGAACATCCGCAACCCTGGCCCGCTGATATACATCTTTGATTGCTTCCCAATAGATCGGAAGATCCACTGCGTCCTGGTAAAACCACTCATTCTCACAGATACGCAGCAAAACCCCCATCTTTTGTTCCATCAAGTCATTCCTCCCATTTGCATTTCCGGCTGCTCCTTTGCAATCCCTTTCAATTCCTGTTCTGTCTGAATCCTCATCTCACCTGTATAGAAATGGACATAAAGGGATACCCCTTCTCCACAGTCGATCTCGCGCTGCTCAAAGCCTTCGCCCCATCCATCAGCCGCCTGCCCGGCCCATTGGTCCTTTATAAATTCCCATTCCTCCGGCTGCAGCTTTCCCCAGCTTTTGACCTCCAGTACCCCCCAGAGCTTATATTGGCAGCTTTCTACAGTGGGAAACATACTGATAACCCTCTGTTTTAATAACTGATGATCCATGTATTCAGCAAGACCGCTTCGCACCTCCTGAATGTAATCTCCTTGAATGGCTTTTTTGATGTCGTATTCATAACCAGGCAGGCTGAGAGCGGGCAGCGTGGAGCTGTATTCCTCCTCATCCTCAATGGTTCCAGCCAGCGGACTGTACAGGCGGGTTACCACAACCTCATCCGGAAGCCTTTCACAGCACCAGTCCTCACAGGCCACCAGACCATGTGCCGTCATCATGACACCATCCCGTTTCAGCAGCTCCTCCCCTAATCCGTACCAGTCCAGATAATTCCTACAGATAGATGTGGCAAACACCGAACCGTCCTGTTCCATTTTAAATCTGGCATACGCTTCCGGGGATCTCATCTCCTCCATGATCTGATACCGACTCAGATTCTTTGCTACCATTGCCGCATCTTCCATGCTCCGCGGACACTCCGCCTCCAGGGCCGCCATCAATCGGTTCACGTTCTGGAGTCCATCGGCTAACACCTGCTCCTTTAACAGCTTTGCAAACTGGTTCAGTGATTCTACATCCTTTGCTAACGGAAGATAACCCTTCAACTCATCCAGGGAGCCGCCGTACTGATTCAGCCTGCACTCGGAAAAATACCGGATTCCCAGAGCCTGCTTGGCCATGCTTTGTTTTTCTTCCTCTGCCGGCAGGGATATGGAGTAATGCAACGGCTTGTTACCAGACATCCGATACAGATGCACCAGGAACAGGCCGTCTTTCTCATAGCCTGGATCCGGCAAAAACCGGTCATATACCTGGGTAAATTCCTTCTCCTCACCTTTTAACACCAGGCCGCTGGGGCAATATGCTCCCTGGTGCGTGTCAAAATAGCGTTCCCGGATCCGTTCAAAGTCCAGCATCGGCCATAGCTCTTCTGGAACTTCGATTTTCTTATCTCTGGATAGCAGTTCCGCCGCGATCCTGCCGGAATCGCTGACATCCCTTAACAGCTCATAATTACTCAGGTTATAGGACAGATTGATGATTTCCTTTAATGTTTCCGGCTCCTCCATCTCCAGCACGACAGAAAGAATGTCCTGTTCCGCCCTTGTCAAATGTCCGAAACGCTCATTTAAAAACTCCAGTTCCTTTTGGGACTGTCTGTCAAACTCCATCCCGTTGATGCAGGACGGCAGCTTCTGGACAGAGGATTGGGAAGAACGGATGGTCAATTCTTTGTTTTCGCGTTCCGCTTCCTCTCTAAGGACATCGATTTTGCTCTTTCCGGCATCGTCCAGTGGAAATACCATTTCTTCTGATTTTCCATTATCATATCCAATTTGAATCGCTAACACTTGGTTTCCTCCTCACTGAGCACGCCCGCTACACCATGCCGGCTGATTAAGATGGCATGGACAATCAAACGCAGCAGACCATCATGAAACAGCTCCGGATCTCCCAGCTCCGAGAGCGTCACATAAGCTTTCCCGGTATACAGTTCCTTCGCCACACAATAGAGCGCATAGCCATCTAAGTCTGACCCGCGCAGGCGGAACCGACTGTAATCGATGGTCCGTTCCTCCACAAAGGGGCCAGCCAGCCCCCAAAGATGGGAGTCAGAGCTTAGTAGGAAAAGTGCGGCTGCAAATCCGGAATCGGTGCGAATACCGGGATAGGAGCCGCAGCGCACCAGAGCCTGGAACCGGCGTCTATGCTCTTCGGTCTCAAATGGGCTGGGATTTCTCCCGGCAACCTCTGCCTGGAGCCTTTCTATCCTCACAGTCAGCGCACACGATGGTAACTCCTCGGTTAACAACGCAAGTAAAACTCCATAGGAAAAGGAGACCTGTTCTCCGCCATCTTCCTCCACTGCCGTCTTAACCGCTGCATACTGACACCCTTCACATGGCTTCGCCTTATGGGATATCGGGTAGTGGCTTCGTATGATTCCGCTTTTCCTCGGCCGGAATCCTGGTGCCTGCTGCATAACACGCTCCAAGTCCGCCATCGACGTTCCTCCTAAAAATCTTGTACTCATGGTTCTCAGTCCTTCCTTACATTGTATTTTACTGGTTTTGGGCAATAAAAAAGCAGCTATGCTCAAATGTAAAATGAACATAACTGCCTGCCCGCGGTCTTTGGGACCATCTATGTGAAAGAGAGAAACATAAAGCTGGTTCTTTTTCTCTCTGAATCTTTTTTGCCTCCGCTTTTCCATCATTGCATTTCCATGCCCTGTGTAATCTGCGCTTGAATGGACTCCTTCTGCGCCATCCGGCAGATATCCCTTGCCTGCTGAACCAGGCCCAGCGCTTCCTCCAGCGCCGTTTTTTCTGCTTCCGAATCGACCGTGGATCTCAGAGCTGTTTTTATTGTTCTTTCTGCCTGTGATAAATCGTTTCTTACACGCTCATAATGCATCATTACCTTATCCTCCCTAATTTGGTATCTGCATCCGTTTTTCTTTCAGCCGTATTCTGGCGGACTTTATCCAGCTATTATCCAAACCATATTTCTTCCATTCGATCCAGCCACGTCATATCCATCTCACTCGCTTCACAAGTGACCTTTTCCATCGTGTATCCCTGTTCCTCCAATCCCTGCCGGATATTCTGCAGACAGTAATTTGAAAAGCTTTCCGCTTCGGCCTCGTTTTCATCATGACACGAGAACGCGTACTCCACCTTCACCTTGTATCCGGAAAATGTAAAATCCAGGTTGCTGGTGATATTTTGGGAGAGTGTTCCGTCTTTCTCGAATGCACTCCTGATGTCCTCGACGATTTTTTCTTTCATCCCTTCAAACATCAGGCGGTTACATTCCCCGTCATTAAAACCGGTATGAAATAACACGGCAGTGTTCACTTCATAATCTCTCATTGGCATAATTTCTCACTTTCATCTGGTATTTTCCTTCACTTCAGAATACTCCGTTTGTTATCTGCTATTCCATTTTTATCTGTTCGGTCTGGCTATCTGGTTCCGCTAAAAGCTGGGCATCTAAAAAAATATAGCCTGTCAGACGCTTCATTCTTTCAAAATCTTCAAACTCCGGCATACACACTGAGACTGTTATCGCATCCAGAATCCGGGATTTTCCCTGTCCGCGGGAAAACTCCAGATGATTTCCCCAATAGCCATCCGCACCAGTATGAATTTCTTCATAGCGTCCGTCCACATGGAGCAGGTATTTTGCGGTATCAACTCCAATTTCTTTTTCCTTGACATCCTGACCTTCGTACATATAGCCATCCACGTAGGTATCGATGGTTTCCTTCGGAGCCATATAAAGTGTCATAGTACGAGACATCTCATCCGGATATTCCTTCATTGGCTCTTCTACTAAAACAACCTTTGCCACAAAGCCTTGTGGCGGTTTGCAATCCACCACAAGGTTTTCCAGCTTCTTCCCTTCATATTCTTCAAAATACATCGGATCGCCAAACTGAACTCGTTTCGGGCATTTTACTGAATAGATTTCTTTTTTCATGGGTCCCATTCCTCCTTCTATGAATTACCAACAGATTTATGACTATATGGATGGAAAGCCATGTTCCTCAAACATGAAGAGCATGGCTCACGGTCAGGTAAAATCCACCATATAGACCGTCTTGCATATTTTCCGGTATTGATTTCCTTTCAAGGCATCGCCTGTGTAGCGGCGTACTTTCCTGTTCAGATATCTTCTGTTCAGGGAAAGCCCGTGCTTCAGTTCCCCCCTGTAGCTATACGGTCCGTTTCCCCTCGACCAGCAGTTTCTTTTCTCTTTGGCTGTCCCTTTTCTTGGCTTCTGCAATGACATCGTTTCCTTATCCCTCCTTCTGTTCATTTGTCAATACAGCATTATACCGGCTTTCTCCAGGAAAGCTATTCCGAAAACCAACAAACAATCGGCGGCTTTCCATTAAAAACTGACAATAAAAATAGGCCACCGAGTCATCCCCAGCAGCCAGCTATTATCCCAATCTATATCAATCCCCTCCAAAACTCCTCCTCGGCTCATTGCAAAGAACTGCAGCCTCCTCTCAATTTTCTGTGTAACAAAATGGTCTATATGCAAAAAAGGATAAACGATTTTTATGCCGTCTATCCTCTGAATTTCCCCTTCCCATCTGTGAATTCCCCTTTGCCATCTGTGGAAAGGCCAAAAAAACGGGGCTAAAATCGGCCGTTTTTTGCTCGATTTTTGCCTCGTTTTTTAGTCAAAAACCACTATATATTGTGGTTTAATCTCTTATTTTCCCTTCAAACCACAATTCCGCATCTGTATTACCACCTCAACATGCCCAGTCCCCCCAAACATATCCACTGGCCAAGCCTCCACAGCCCGATACCCTTTCCCGCCAAACATCCTCAAATCCCTGGCAAGCGTCTCCGGCCCGCATGACACGTAAACCACACGTTTCGGCCCCATCTTGGCAACGGCATCAATAAACTCCTTCGTGCTGCCGCTTCTGGGCGGATCCATCAGTACCACGTCCACGGTCTCGCCCTTCTCCGCCATATTCACCATAAACCGTCCGGCGTCGTTGCAGTAAAACTGGATATTCTTCACATCGTTCATCTTGGCATTCTGAACTGCGTCACGCACCGCATCGGGATTCAGCTCCACGCCAATCACCTCTCCGGCCTTCCTGCTGGCAATAAGGCCAATCGTACCAATCCCACAGTATGCATCCAGCACTCTCTCTTTGCCGGTCAGCCCGGCCAATTCCAGTGCCTTCTTGTACAAAACCTCTGTCTGAACCGGATTCACCTGATAAAACGACTTGGAAGAAATCCTGAAACTCAGCCCGCAGAGAACATCTTCGATATATCCTTTGCCATAAAGCACATGTTCCTTATCTCCCAGAACCATGCTGGTGTTTCTATTGTTAATATTCTGGACAATCGTCGTAATCTCAGGATGTTTTTCCCTGAGTGCCTTCACAAAGTTATTTTTAGATGGAAATACCGGAGAGGCCGTTACCAGAACAACCATAATCTCGCCCGTAGCAAATCCACGCCTTACGAGCACATGCCTGAGAAATCCGTAACCCGTATCTTCGTCATACGTCCGGATTTTAAACGATTTCAGCATTCCCCTGATTGTGCCGATAATCTCATCCGCCTTCTCATCCTCAATCAGGCAGGATTCCACCGGTACAAGAATATGCGTCCCTTCCTTATATACACCGGAAAGAGGATTACCCTTCCTGTCGTGTCCAAATACGGCATGGACTTTATTCCTGTAATGCAGCGGATTTTTCATTCCGATAATCGGCTTAACAGGACAAATACCTTTCAAAAGTTCCTCCATCATTTTTTGTTTTTTAGCAAGCTGCTCCTTATAGGAAAGATGCAGAAGCTGACAGCCGCCACATTGCTCGTAAACAGGACACGGAGACTTTCTTTTTCCAGCATTTCCCTTTCTATCTACAGCCTTACCGCCCTTAAATTCCCTTTTCCCCTGACTCTCCTGCTTTTTTCCCGCTTTGAAATCCCTCTCCGTTTTTTCATTCCATTTCCGCTCTTCACCAAACCGCTTAGTCCCCGGCTCCGCCTTCGTCTGCCTTCTCATCTGACCGCCTGTTCTCTCCTGTCTTCCTGCCTGGCTGCTTCTATTTCCCACTTCTCTTTTCTCCATTCCTGCCTCCGAATCCAAATGCATTATTATCAGTTATAGTTATTTCCGCCAATCATTTTTCACCAACTTCAACCCCTGTTCATCTGTCTAAACCCATTTTACTAAATTTCGCCTTCCTAGTCCATTTAATCCAGCCTCAAACTTTTCCTCATTCAATCACAATACAGCATAGGCAGCGTTATAACTTACTGCAATCTGCTTACCAGCCGCCGCTAAATCCTGTTCAGTAAGCAGCCGAGTTTTTTTCATTCATAAAATTCTCCCTCATTTTCCCAACGCACCAACCGTTCCCATTTTATTCCCCTACAAAACCATAATTCTCAGAAAATTCCATTCAAATTCCATCTTATCCACATTTTTTGCTCGTTTTATCCACTTTTCCACATTCCATCTATCAATCGCGAGCCGATAATCCACAATTTTGTCTGTATCCTGCTCAGGCATCCACACTCCTGAATACCTTTTTCCACCGTTCTTTCTTAAAATGAACGGCAAATATCAGGCCTCTGAGGCACTCGTCAATCGCCATGGCCACCCAGACGCCCTCCAGGCCCCAGCCGAAGATGATTCCAAATACCCAAGCGCCCACAAAGGCCACTCCCCACTGGAAGATGACGCCCACGGCGGTCGGTGTCACGGCATCCCCGACTGCAATCAGGCACTTTGTCATGACAATATTGACGGCCCGTCCTATTTCCAGAAAAATTTCGATAAACAGAATTCTCCGCCCCAGGGCGATAATCTCCGGGTTGTCCGTAAATATTAAAAATGCATAATTGCTGCCCAGAAACAGCAGAATCGCCAGGCCCACACAGGCCGCAAGAGCCACCTTCATCGTGGCGTTCACACGTTTCTGGATTAAATCGATTTTCTTTGCGCCAATCAGATACCCAAGCACAATCTGTGTCGCCGATGCAATTGCCATTGCGTAAACATAGGCCAGATTTGCAAAGATACTGCAGTATCCCTTTGTCACCGTAACCATAGTGCCAAAGGAATTGACAATTCCCAGGATGCACATCTGTGACATATTATAGGAAAAACTCTCCACTCCGGAAGGAATCGCCAGGAAGCAGAGATTCTTCATAATCTGCGTTGGGAACGGTTTCAGAAAATGCATCCCCAGCTTTACATTCGTCCGTTTCATAAAAAGCAGAATCATGAGCCCCAGCCCCACCAGTTTACTGATGTCCGTGGAAATCGCTGCTCCCACCGCTCCCAGTCTCGGCATACCGAACCAGCCGTTGATCAGGATTGCATTTCCGATGATATTCAATACATTCATAACTATTGAAACAATCATTACTTCCTTCATCATGGCAAACGCCCTGATAATGGCTGAAAATGTCAGGTAAAGTCCCTGAACCGTTATAAACGCCCCCACGATAAGCAGATACAGCGATGCTTCGTCAAATATCTCATCCGGCACACGGATGGCCTTATATATGGGTCTGTATCCCACAAACACAAGAACCGTCGACAGGATGCCGACCACTCCAATCATCAGCAGTGACACCATGCATGTCCTGGATGAATTGTCTTTATCATCCGCTCCCAGGTACTGGGACAGAATAACCGTGGTCGCGGTAGCCGCCATGCTGAGCACGATAATCACCAGGTTCATAATCTGGTTCGCATTGACAATCGAAGCCACCGACTGCTGGGATACGCGGCTGACCATCATCTGGTCTATATTTCCCACCAAAAGCTGTAAAAGCAGCTCCACAAAAATCGGCAGAGACATAAAAAACAGGTTCCTGTTGGTATTCATTTTATCTATATCGGTCTGATATCTCATATTTCATCCTTATCCATTCTATATTATCCATATTCTCAACATTTTCCAAACTTCGTTATTATAGTCGAAATGCTCTGCCAGATCAACATGAACCGCAATTAAATATTGATTTTCAGACAAAGCTTTGTATAATAGAAGGATATGGTACCGATTTCCGAAGCGGTATCACCACGATATCAACCATAAAACAGGAGTGATAAAATGAACACAGAAGCCGCACATGCATCCGTTCTCCCACAGGAGATCTACATTGATAGAACATTATATACCGGCCGCCCGGATAATTTTTCAGACCGCCTGCCAAAGGAACAGCGTGTATATACGCTGCTGGACTCTTTAAATGTCCCCTACACGAGAATCGACCACGATCCCACGGAGACCATCGATAGCTGCCACGAAGTGGAGCAGCTTCTTAATATCCGCATCTGCAAGAACCTCTTTCTTTGCAACACGCAGAAGACTAATTTTTACCTTCTGATGATGCCCGGTGACAAGAAGTTCCGCACCGCCGTTTTTTCAAAAAAAATGGGCTGCGCACGCCTCTCCTTCGCCGATGCAGGACACATGGAAGAATATCTCGACATTACTCCCGGCTCCGTCAGCGTTCTGGGACTGATGAACGACCTTGAAAATCATGTCCGTCTCGTGATAGACCAGGACATTTTAAACGATGAATACATCGGCTGCCATCCGTGTATGAACACATCCAGCCTGAAAATTAAGACGGAGGATCTGCTTAAAAAAATTCTTCCGGCCATCCACCACGAATACACACCGGTGGAACTGGAGTGGTAAGGCGGTAACCAGGGCATCCAATATATACAGAATGCAGCAGAAAAGAAGAAAATCCCGTTAGTAAAACATGCAGGCAGGGCATTCCAGCCCTGCCTGCATGTTTTCTCTCTTTTTTCCTTCATCATACCGTATCTTCATGGTGGTATTTTTTATTAGGTATCATCTTGCAGATATCTTTATTCAAATAACTTCATACAAATATCTCCACTCAAACACCCTCATTCAAATATGCTCACTCAAATACCTTCATTCAGATACTTTCATCCCTTATTCCACTGGAAAATCTTTCTCCAAATCATATCCCATCACCGTCAGATAATTCTTAATAATCTTCACCGCACCGTCCACGCCGATTTTGGTCGTATTGATGATCAAATCATAATTATCCAAATCCTCCCAGTCACGTCCCGTATAATATCTGTGATAATCACGGCGCTCTCTGTCAATCCGTTTGATGTTCTTTAATATCTCCTTCTCATCATAGAGATCCTTTTCCCTGATTCTGGCCTCTCTCACTTCCATATCCGCATACAGGTAAACGCGGACCAGTCCGTCCATTCCATTCAGGACGTAATTGGCGCATCTTCCGATAATCACGCAGGATTCCTCCGCCGCCAGCTTCCTGATTACTTCGGACTGGAAACGGAACAGGTTGTCGGCTGAAATCAGGTCTGAGCCAAAGGAAGGTGAACCTTTCTCAGGTGTCAAACTGCTGATGATCTTATAGAGCAGCTTGTTTCCCGCCTTCTCGTCTGCCAGGTGAAAATAGCTTTCCTTGATTCCGCTCTCGTCTGAATTCATCCTCAGGATATTCTTGTCATAAAAACCAAGTCCCAGTTCTTCCGCCAGCCGTCTGCCGGTATCTGCGCCGCCGCTGCCATACTGTCTGCCGATGGTGATAACTACTTTTTTCCCTGCCATAGTAACGCCTCCCCTTCTCATTAATTCGGTTTTATTGTAACTACATTATATCACACTATCTTTCTGTTTTCTATTAATTTTCCATCTTATTCCAATTTGCCAGCGCATTTTAATGTTACGGTTCACACCGCATTGCACTGTGAACAATAACACGCTTCGCGATGCTAAAAATAAAGTTTTATCTGCCGCTGCAAAGCATCTCAATCACTTTTCCGGCAGTCTCCTCCGTTGTGGCGGTACCGCCAAGATCCGGTGTCAGAGATTTCCCCTCTTCCAAAACAGCCTCAATAGAAGACAAAATCTTTTTCCCCCAGTCCTCATGGCCGAAGAAATCCATCATCTGGCTGGCGGACCATATTGCCGCCAGGGGATTCGCTTTTCCCTGACCCGCTATGTCCGGCGCGGAGCCGTGAATCGGCTCAAACATGGAGGGATATTTTCGCTCCGGATTCAGGTTGGCTCCGGCGGCCAGTCCCATTCCTCCGGCTATGGCAGCTCCGAGATCCGTCAAAATATCACCAAACAGGTTGGATGTCACGACAATCTCAAACCGCCACGGTTCTTTCACCATCAGCATACTTGCTGCATCCACCAGGTAGGAATGTGTTTCCACATCGGGGTATTCCGCACTGACCTCCTTAAAAATCTGATCCCAGAATACCATAGAATAATTGAGCGCATTTCCCTTGCTGATGCTCGTAAGGGATTTCTTCTTTTCCCTTGCCAGCTCAAAGGCATACCGGATAATTCTCTCGCAGCCCACTCTCGAAAAAACGCCGTCCTGTATTACTACTTCATTCGGTTTCCCCCTGTACAGCCAGCTTCCGCTTCCGGCGTACTCCCCCTCACTGTTTTCCCGCACAAAGATCATATCAACCTCTTCCCGCTTCACGTCCTTCAGAGGGCAGGGTGCACCCTTCAAAAGCACAATCGGCCTCAGGTTCACATACTGGTCGAAACTCTTCCTTATTACAAGCAGAAGATCCCACAGTGAAATATGATCCGGCACTCCCGGATATCCCACGGCCCCGAGATAGATTGCATCAAATTTCTCCAGTTGGCTGATTCCGTCCTCCTCCATCATGCGGCCATTTTTCAGATAATATTCACAGCCCCAGGGAAACCAGGTAAACTCAAACCGGAAACTTCCATCCAGTTCAGCGGCCTTCTTAAGAACCCGCACTCCTTCCCTGATTACCTCCGGGCCTACACCGTCTCCGGGTATTACGGCTATTTTATGTACTTTCATTAGTTTATCCTCCTGTTCAATTATTTGGGGATTTAATTGAAGAATGAGAACGCCGCCGTTATCGGAGTTCGGGATGGTGAGGGGAGGTTGTGAGTCTTCAGTCCCGGTTTGCAGGTTGTCGCGGGTGGGGAATCCGGCCTGCGGCCGCTGATTTGTTCTTATTCCTTCAAAGGGGAGAGGTATTGTCGCTACCGCTACATTTCCTCGAATTCCGGGAGAATGCCTTCCCTGTATGGTATTCAATTGATGAATCAGAGCTCTAGCTCCTGACCTATCCTTGAATAACCATTGAATTTTTTGCTTCATCATATGATTTAGCTTTGTATTTATCTCTGAAGCCAGCCCAAAATACCTTCTTAAGGTAAAAGATTCACGACTACATAGTGGCCGCGACAAGACCTCCCCCTTACTTGACGAAAGAGACAATCAGCCCCTGAAGCCGGCGGACGGGGCAGTCACCTTCACTGAGTCTTCAGTCCCGTCGACAACCTGCCCGGGGAAGGAGGAGAAAAACTTTCCGAAGGGTGACCTTGAAGCCCGCCGGTGCTTAGCGAGGTCCTTTCGAGCTTAGCATCCGCTGTGCGCTTCACAAGCGCGAGCGAGTCCCCGCAGGAAAGTCTTTCTCCGGATTCCCCCTCACCACAACCTACAAACCGGGACTGAAGACTCATATCCACCCTCCCACCACCCCGTCCGCCGTCTTACAGAGGCGTCCTCGCATCTCAATTAAATCCTTATCTCCTCCCATCATACTACACCTTTCCCCCAGCTTCAATTACATCCTGAAAACCATCAATATCAGAATCAGCCCTCCCCCTCATTTTAAAAAGCCCTCCCGTTACACACAGGAGGGCGCAGACCAAAAACAACTGTATTCCTTACCGGGAACTATAATCAAAAATTCCCACTTTTACTTCACAATAGCCAAATCACCAAAAGCAGAGTTTAAAACGAATCCATAAAAACCAGGGATAAACGGGCAGTTTCTAATTCACTGCCGGTCCATGAACCATGACCGTCGGAAATCCCATTTCTCTCAGTTCCTGTTCCATCTTTGCAGCATTGTCAATGTCGCTAAAGGCTCCGACTCTGACTCTGAAAAGTCCATCTCCGGATACCAGATATGCCGGAAATCCTTCCGCCTTCAGTTCTTCGAGCTGCTGCTCAGCCAGGGAGCGGATGCGGTAGGCGCCTGTCTGGATCATGTAGAATTGTTCTTCCTCTTCCTGCTGTCTGATCACGTTCAGTATTCCGGTTGCAATCGCATTTGCGATCTCGTCAAACTGTGCGTCAAACCTTGCATTATCTTCCGGATTGTCGATAAAACCAGCTTCCACCAGCACGGCCGGTATCTGCGTTCTGCGAAGGACCACCAGACCGGGTCTTTCAAAGGTTCCCAGATCCGTAAAGCCCGTTTTGGCAAGTTCTCTATTGATGGAAGAAGCCAGTTCTTTGGCAAGTCCTTCTTCTCTGTACACCAGCGTCATTGTGCCGGAGCCTGTTCCCGGCTCTGCGGCTGCATTTCTGTGGATGGACACGAAAAAATCCGCATCGGCCGCGTTTGCCATATCTGCTTTTTCATAAGGCGAATCATATACATCCGTAACCCTTGTGAAAATGACTTCAACACCGTTATTTTCCAGTATATCCCCGACGGCCAGCGCCAGTCTCAGATTGTCGTCCTTCTCCTGTCTTCCTTCGAAAACTGCTCCCGGATCGTATTCGCCGCCGTGTCCGGCATCTATAACCACTCTCTTTCTTATATCCAAAAGAAAAACTCCTCTCACATACCTTTGTACTATTAAAGTATGTGAAAAGAGTTAAAAGTTGCCTTATTCCTGCTTTTATAGACGAAAAACCGTTACAGAAATTTTCACGGACGCCGTTACAGCGTATATTCGCCGTTAAATACCTCCACTGCCGGTCCCGTCATATACACGGTATCTTTTTCCCGATCCCATGTGATGGTGAGACAGCCGCCCAAAAGCTCCACTTCCACCGTGTCGTCCGCATATCCGGCCAGAATGGCGGCCACTGCGGTGGCACAGGCGCCGGTTCCGCAGGCCATCGTCTCGCCGGAACCCCGCTCCCAGACGCGCATCTTGATGTGTTTCCTGTCGATCACCCTGATAAACTCCGTGTTCGTCCTGTCCGGGAATTTATCGTGGTGTTCAAAGCCGGGACCCATTTTCTCCAGGTCCAGTTTTTCAATCGGCCCGCCGAATTCATTTTCAAACAGCACAGCGTGGGGATTTCCCATGGAAACTCCGATGAAATGATATTTCTTCCCGTCCACTTCTAGCTCTTCAAACAGTTCCGAGGTCTGAACCGGTTTTCCCATATCCACGGTGACGGCCGTCACTTTTCCGTCCTCCACCTTCATATCGAGGTATTTGATCCCCGACGCCGTCTCAACGCTGATTTGAGGCCTGTCTACGATATGATGGTCATAGGCATATTTTCCCACGCAGCGGACTCCGTTGCCGCACATGGCGCCTCTGGTGCCGTCCAGGTTGTACATATCCATCTGACAGTCCGCCACATCCGACGGTTTAATCAGAATCAGGCCGTCGGAACCAATTCCGAAATGACGGTCGCTCACCGCTACCGCCAGCCTGGACGCATCCTCCACCTTCTCCTCAAAGCAGTTCACATATACATAGTCATTGCCGATTCCCTGCATCTTTGTAAATTTCATATTATTTTATCCTCCCTGATTCTCCGCGCACACTGTGAAACGCCGAATCAATTTATCATTTGTAAAGGCTCAGCACCATCCTGGCCGCCTCCGCAATCCCCGTTCCGCTGTCCATGCTGCATTTCTGCAGATATTTGTGCGCCTCCGGCTCCGTCATGCTGTTGCGGCTGATCAGGAGTCCCTTCGCCTGGTCAATGGCCTTTTTGTCATCCTCATTTCTCATGGACTGGCGGTTTCTTTTAAGCTTGCGCTTCTCTGTCTGCATCCGCTCTATCATGCGCACCGTGGACATCAGATCACACATTTTAAACGGCGCCGGCAGACATACAATCTCTCCCATATTTTCACCGCTCCATCTGGCGGGTGAGGCGATCAGGAGCATGTCAAAGCCCGGCGGAAGCTGGCGGCTCAACTGGCGGCAGGTCATGTCGCCGAACCTGAAACCGCTGATCACGATCCCGCTCTGCAGATCATCCGCCTGAGCGAGAACCTGGGAACCGGATGTACAGGACGCCGTCACCTGCAGTCCGTTTTTTATTAGTATATTTTTAATATTTCTTCCATCTTCCGGCCTGGAAAATGCCACTATGACGTTGATCACACAGTTTCACCTCGCTGTTTTCATGCCGCCCCCTGTGTCCCCGGTCTCCTGCTGCGATAAAAGTCCTCATTTACACTGCGTTTAAGTCTTCATTTATACCGCGTTTGAGTCTTCATTTACACCACGTTTGAGTCTTCGCTTACACCGCGTTTAACAGCGGTAAAGGTATTCCTGAATCTCCCAGTCGGTCACAAAGGAACAGAAACGGTCCCATTCCTCCTGTTTGCCCTCCCGGTACATTCCGCAGAGCGTTTCCCCGAACTCTGTTTTGGCAAATGCGTTCCCGTCCAGTTCTCTGAGGACCACGCCCAGCGTCTCCGGGAATTTCGGGTTTTCATCACATTCCGAGGCCCGTATCTTTTTCTCAATTCCATCGAGCCCCGCGGCCGCAAGCGCAGCCAGGACAAGATAAGGATTGGCCGACGGATCGGGAAAAAGCGCCGTGACAGTTACAATCCCGTCCTTGTCCTCCGTATAGCGCACCGCCTTATCAGTGCCTTCCTCCCAGATGGTCGCCGGAAATTCGGGCTGGACTGCATTGTATTTCTCCGCTGCAAGGCGTTTGTAGGAATTGATCAAAGGGTTGGTAAATATCATCATCTCCCGTAAATGTTTTAATATACCACAGCGGAAATACATGGCCGTCTCTTTATCAGTATTGCCATTTTTATCGCGGATTACAATGCCCGTGTGAAGACCCGAACCGTCTCCGTTACCGTTCGGCTTCGGCATAAATGCCGCATGCAGCCCGTGGCGTTTTGCAATTCTCTTCACCGCCGTCTTAAACGTCTGAAGATAGTCTGCGGCTTCCACACCGTAGCGTACGGGAAGCAGAAAACAGTGCTGTCCCGGAGTTGTTCCGTGGTGGCTGCTCTCCACCTCCATCCCAGCCTCCGAAAGGCTTAACATGATGTCGCGCCGGACGCTCTCGGCCAGGTCAATCGGCCCCGCATCGTAATATCCTGCGACCTCGTGGGTGACCGTTGTCGGCCTCCCCTCATCATCCGTATGAAATAAATAAAACTCACATTGAAAGTCAAAATAAAGACTAAGGCCCAGCCGTTCGGCTCTGTCGATCGTCGCTTTTAAAAGGCTCCTTGTATCAATCGGGGACGGGCTGCCGTCGGAGTTCATAACGTCGCAGATTACCCCGGCCACATTCTCCTGTCCCGAATCCCAGGGAAGCATCTGGTATGTTGCCATATCCGGTTTCAGGTAAAGTCCTGTATTCTCCGCCTTATCCTGCAGACCGGCGGGAAACGGAAGAACTGCTCCCTCCTTTCTCAGGCCGCCCAGAGCAAATCGGTTGATTGGATAACCGTCCGCCATCACCTTTTGGGACTGTCCTCGGGTCATCTCCACCATCTTGAGCCGGCCGAATAAATCCGTAAACTGCAGTTTCATCAAATCGGCTTCTTCCTCTAAAAAACATCCGTCTATTCTCTCTTTATCCATATTTATTTCTCCTTATGCGATACAGGGCGGACAGCAAGACGCTTCGCAGGGCAGCGCGCCCGCTTTATCGGGTATGGCTGCCCGTAAACTGCAGCCGCCCCGTACGCCTCACACCGTTTTCCAAAATACGTCAAAAGGAGCCGTACCGGTTCCGGCACAGCTCCCCGACCTGCTTAAACTATAGCAGTCTGTTTTTTCTCTGTCAATTATTTTTTTCCGTGCATCGCACGCAGTTTTTCGGTCAGTTCGGCTCCCAGTGTGATGGTTCCCACATAGCCGACTTCGCCTACCATGTATACGGTTCCGTCCTCTTTAATCTCCACTTCCAGGACTCCGCCGGGCATGTGGACATACATGTTATTATCGGCCAGCCCCAATTTGAGCGCCGCGCAGGCAGCCGCACAGGCACAGCTTCCGGAGGCCAGAGTATACCCTGCCCCTCTCTCATAAATTTCAATCTGAATATTGGTCCTGTCCAGCACATTGAGAAGCTGTGTATTCACCTTCTCAGGGAAATAGTCGGCATTCTCGGAATGCTCTCCAATCCTGCACACCTGCTCTCTGGAAATCTCGCTCATCCAGATTACACAGTGGGGATTGCCGATGGAAAGACAGGTGGTCACATAAGGAATCTTCCCAAACATCATGGTCTGGTTGACCATCTCGCGGCGCTCTCCCGTCACGGGAATCTCATCACTCCAAAAGGTTGGGCGTCCCATGGATATCTTAACCCTGGTCCCCTCCTCATTGAGATAAAAAACATTCTCCTCCCCGCTCATGGTCATCCAGGAAACGCTGGTCTTCTGCACATAACCGGCATCCTTTAAATACTTTGCAAAGATCCCCATGCCGTTTCCGCTCTTCGGCACTTCACTTCCGTCCGGATTCAAAATCTTTACATACATCTTCTCCCGATCCAGATAGGGACCTGCAAGAATTCCATCCGAACCCACTCCAAAGTTCCTGTCGCAGATCAGTTTAATGTTCTCCTCACTCAGTTTCAGCTCATTCTTATTCGGATCATATACGAGATAATCATTTCCCATGCAATGGTATTTCTCAAATGTAACCTTCTTCATTGACGTATCCTCCCGGTTCCGGCGCACTACGGCGGCTATTACTACACACTGTCTGCACTTTTAAGCCACGGCTGCGCTGGCCTTCTCCACGGCACACTCAGCATCCGGCTTAACAGACATACCTTTGTTTATATCCATTATATACTGAAGGAAAATAAATTTCTACAATTATTGTGCTGCAAATCTTACAAATAATGCTATAATGGTTACGAATATCAGAAAGGAGGGGAAATATGGATTCCTATGAAAAACGCGGCTATCTGGACCGGGAATTCCGGCTGTTCCATCTGGCGGCCTGTCTGCCCGACGACATCAACTACCATTACCATGATTTTGACAAAGTCCTGATCTTTTTAAAGGGCGACGTGGACTATATTATCGAAGGCCGCTCCTACCATCTGAACCCCTACGACATCGTCCTGGTCGGCCACCACGCCATCCATAAACCGGTGATTGGCTCCGATGAAATCTATGAACGCATCGTCGTATATCTCTCCCCCGACTATGTGGACAGTTTCCGTTCCGAAAACTGCGATTTAAGCCGCTGTTTCCAGGATGCCAGGGACCACTGCTCCGATGTCCTCCGCATCAGTTCGCTGAAAATCAGCTCCCTGTACGAGAGTCTGCTCCGTCTGGAAAAAGCCTGCCGTGAAGATGGCTATGCCAAAGAGCTGTACTGCCGGATCCTGTTCCTGGAATTCATGATCCACCTGAACAGGGCCGCCGTAGAAAACCATCTGGAATATGTAAGCACCAGCCCCGGCAGTGAAAAAGTCCTGGAAATCATGCGCTATATCTCCGAGAACCCATCCTCCGACTACACAATAGACAGCCTGGCGTCCCGTTTCTACCTCAGCAAATACCACATGATGCGCCTCTTCAAACAGGAGACAGGCTACACCATCACCAGCTACATCAACGAAAAACGCCTCCTGATGGCCAAAGAACTCCTAAACCGCGGCGTCCCGGTCACCGAAGTCTGTTACCACTGCGGGTTCAGGAATTATGCGGCGTTTCTGCGGGCTTATAAAAAGACGTTTGGGGAGAATCCTAAGGCGGGGAAAAAAGGGGGGAAGTTTAGTTGAGATGTGAGGACGCCTCTGTAAGATGGCGGACGGGGGAGTGGGTGGGTGTGGATGAGTCTTCAGTCCCGGTTTCAGGTTGTGGTGAGGGGGAATCCGGAGAAAAAAATTCCTACGGGGACTCGCTCCCGCTTGTGAAGCGCGCAGAGGATGCTAGGCTCGAAAATACCTCGCCAAGCACCGGCGGGCTTCAAGGTCGCCCTCCGGAAAGTTTTTCTCCTCCTTCCCCGGGCAGGTTGTCGACGGGACTGAAGACTCAGTGAAGGGTGTTGCCCCGTCCGTCATCTTCAGCGGCTGATTGTCTCTTTCGTCAAGTAAGGGGGAGGTATTGTCGCAACCACTACATAATTGCAATACTTTTACGTGCTGACGGTTTCTCCTGATGATTCTTCCCATACCAAACAGGAGGCATTCTCTAGCCCCTCAAGATAACATAGTGGCCGCGACAATACCTCCCCTTTTGAAGAAGCAGAACAATTCAGCGGCCGCAGGCCGGGTTACGGGATGGCGAAAACCTTCGCGTCTTCAGTCCCGGCCATAACCTTCCCGTGGGGAATCCGGGAGAAAAAGATTCCGGAGGGAACCTGGGAGTTCATTGGTACTTACCGAGGTCTTTTCGAGGTTAGTACCACTATGTACTCCGAAGAGCGCAAGCGTTTCCCGCAGGAACTTTTTCTGCCCGGATTTCCCACCCACGACAACTTACCAACCGGGACTGAAGACTCATAACCTCCCTCTCACCATCCCGCCCCCGACCTGACGGCGGCGTTCTCATTCCTCAATCCCCTCCCCCTTTTCTAAACTCACTAACCTCCCGAATCAACATCTTCATATTCTCAATCATCGAGTCAAATGCCCCGTATTTATAGAAGTTGATAAACACAAGCCCAATCGGCACCGCCAGGATCATTCCGGCTATTCCGCTCAGTTTGAATCCCATATACAGGAGGAAGAGCGTGAGAAGCGGCGGCAGCCCCATGGAGTCTCCGACTATCTTCGGCTGGATAATCTGGCGGACTACCTGGGTTGTAATGTAAATCAGAATCAGCCCCACGGCGTATGGGTACTCCGCAGAAAACAGCTTCACAACAGCCCAGGGGATCAGGACGGTTCCCGTTCCGAAAATCGGAAGGAAGTCTAACAGGGCGATAAAGATTGCCAGCAGCAGACTGTATTTCACTCCCAATATTAACAGTCCGGCCGCGAGGATGGCGGCCACCACAAACATAATCCGAAACTGCGCCAGGAAGTAGCCGCCGATCAGGCCTCTGGCGTCTTTTTTCAGATATTCCGCATAGCGGAATACAAACGGCGGCAGCGCCGCTCTCAGGACGCGGAGAATCTTCTCACGCTCCGCCAGAAACAGGTAAGATGCCAGAATCATGATAACCGTATTTACCATGACATTGGGAATCCGTTTTGCCACATTTCCCGCAATCTCCACCGTTGGGGCGGCGGCTTTGGAAAACAGAGTGCCGATGGTTCCTCCCAGATTGTTGGAGATTTCCAAAAGCGGTTTCTGGAGACTGTCCGGCAGATAGGTGAGCAGCTTCTGGCTGTTCTGAATCGCATTCGATATTTCGCTGAGCGCATTTTCATAGAGCAGCGGCAGGTCTCCGACAAAGCCGGCTAACTCCGAGTAAATCCAGGTAATAGCCAGATACAGAAGACCGATTACCAGCACAAGCACGCCCACGATAATTACCATGGAACCGTGGCGCCGAACCAGCTTTAAGTGGCGTTCCAGAAACCGCACCAGGGGATTGGCAATCATTGCGATAATCCAGCCGATCACAAAGGGCATAAAAAAGCTCAGCAGCTTTGGTCCCAGAAAGCATACAAGGCAAAGTCCTGCCAGAGGAATTACAATATTTAAAATCATCCTGAGATATTTTTTTACATCCTCCAACGCACAACACCTCCCGAAGCCGGCATTTTCCGGCTTAAATTAAATGGTAATGCTCCGCGATCTTTTTAAATGCCGCCATGGAGCGTTCAATTCTTTCATAAGCAACACAGTAGGCAATTCTCACATATCCCGGGCAGGCAAAAGAGCTTCCCGGAACCACGAGCACATTAAACTGCTTCGCCGTCTCACAGAATTCTTTTTCATCCTCCACCGGTGATTTCACAAAGAGGTAAAAAGCCCCCTCCGGTTTGATGCATTCAAATCCATATCCCTTCAGCCCGTTGTACAACAGGTTTCTGTTCCTGTCGTAGGCAGCCACATCCACCTCCGCATCCACGCAGCGTTTGATGACTCTCTGCATCAGGGAAGGCGCGTTGACGCAGCCCAGGACCCGGTTGGCTATCGTAGCGGCCTGAATCACGTTCTTACTGTCCTCCATCTCGTCCGGGATGACCAGATAGCCGATACGCTCTCCCGGCAGGGACAGGGATTTGCTGTAGGAGTAGCAGACCACGGTATTATGGTAATAGTTTGTCACCCAGGGTACCACAGCTCCGTCATAAGCCAGCTCCCTGTATGGTTCATCTGAGATCAGGACGATGGAAATCCCCAGCTCCTTCTCCTTCTTTTCCAATACCGAGGCGATATTTTTAAGCGTTTCATCGGAATAAATCACGCCGGTGGGATTGTTGGGAGTATTGATAATAACGGCTTTTGTCCTGCCGTTAATCTTTTCCTCAAGTTTCTTTAAATCAGGCTGGAAATCGGCCGTGTTCGGGGGAACCACCACCAGTTCTCCGTCGTAGTTGCGCACATAGGAGCCGTACTCCACAAAATACGGGGCAAATGTGATGACCTGGTCACCCGGATCCAGGATGGTCTTTAAAATTACGTTAAGGCCGCTGGCCGCCCCCACCGTCATCAGGATATTCGCCATCCCAAACGACGTGTGAAACCGTCTGTTCAGTGAATCCGCTATCGTCCCGCGGACATCTTCATATCCGGCATTTGACATATAACCGTGGATAAAAAGAGAATCTTCCTCTTTTATTATATCCGCAATTGCCTGATTTACTTCGGCGGGCGCCGGTACGCTGGGATTTCCCAGGCTGAAATCAAATACATTTTCGGCTCCGTGGATGGCGGCAAGTTTTTTTCCTTCTTCAAACATCATTCTGATTGCAGAGTTGTTCTGCATAAGTGGTATCATTTTTTTTGAAATCATCTCTCATATCCCCTTTGCTTCGTGGTAATCAGATGGTTCCCCAGCGCCTGGACGTCGCAAATGCGATCGCCCCCGTGGCCGCCAGATAGAACCAGGTTGTCGGGTTGCTGTACCAGGTGGTGAAAAAAGACAGCATCATGTAAATTGCGATCTGGGAATAGAACAGATACGTAATCGGATTGCGCACCTTTTTCATCTTCTGCATCAAATAGAAAGCCAGTCCCCCCAGAATGCAGGAAAGACCGAGCACTCCAATGATTCCGAAATCATAATAGGCGTCATAAAATATGGTCAGGGTGGTCAGTTCCTCGCGGTTGACAAAGTATGGGAAATTCGTCAGCGCGGGGAATTTGAATTTAAGCCCGGTTAAAGTCCACAGCGGAGCCAGCATCTTGAGGCCCCAGGAATGACTGTCCAGTCCCTCCACCAGACAGTTGAAATTGTCATAATTGTTTGCCACATACATATAGGGCTGGGTAATAAAAATCGGCATATTTTCATTCTTCATCTCAAAGACCGCATTCAGATAGGACACGTCATGGCTCCTCGCGACGGTCAGCAGCAGATAGAGAGGCACCAGGGCCGCCATCGCAAAGACCGCGTAGAGAAGGTTCAGCCTTCCGTCCATCTGTATGTAGGTCAGGACGGCCAGGATCACCGCAAATATCAGCTGGAATCTGGAAACACAGAGGAGCGGAACGGCCAGGGACAGCAGGCCCATCACCGCCATTATGATGCTTTTTATCCTGTCCCTTCCCCTGTTAATACAAAAGTATATTACGCACATGGACGGCACCAGAACACAAGATACGGTAAAATAGTGGATTCCCGTCAGATGAAAGGCCGAATAGGCATGCGGCACTCCCCTGACAAACAGCGGCACAAAGCCCAAAGCCGCCGCCTCAATCAGGAAACATCCGAAGGAGACGATCGTCAGGCCGCAGGCACAGAAAAAAACGGACTGCTCGTAATTGCCGAACCCGTTGTACCGCAGCGGACTCACCCGATCCACTCCCAGGTAATGCTCCAGGAACCGGAAGGTGCAGTAAAATCCGGCAAATGCCGCCAGAAAACAGAGCCAGGTCACAGGGGACCAGCTTGCCCCCAGTCTGCTCAGCTTCAAACAGGCCAGTCCCTGCCCTCCCACCCAGGAGAGCGAAAAGAGCCCCCGAAGATTCAGCATATTTTCTGTTTTTCTGTAATCCTCCATATAGAGATACACGGCTGCCCCTATCAGTCCGGCTCCGGACAGATAAAAATGGCCGCTTAATGAAAACAGCCATGCGGCCGCATAACACAATAGGTAAACTGTCATAATTTCATCCTTTACGGTATTTCTGTATTTTTAAAAGGCATCAGCAACGAAAAGTAAGCTTCGCGATCTTGTCACTGCCACTCAATGCCAAATGCCGCATAATCATAATTTGTAATGATACAATTATAATTATGCGGCACCTCTTCTCCTCAGTCAGATAAATGCACGGTTCCCAACGCTGCCATAAACGGCTGTGTTACAAACTGCAGCATATCCGTTCATTCACGGTCGGAAAAAAGGCGGTATCCCGTGTTTCGGCCACTTTCTCAACCCCTGACAAATTCTTTCATTAACTGTTCAATCTCGGCCGCCGTCACAAGGCTCATAGCCTTATCCGCAACCGCTTTCAGCTCTTCCACGCTGTATTCGGTAATATATTTTCTTGCCTTCAGGATGGCCGATGCGCTCATACTGAATTCGTTAAGCCCAAAGGCCAGAAGCAGTGGAATCATCAGCGGATCACTGGCAGCCTCACCGCACATTCCCACCATGATGCCCTCTCTCCGTCCGCACTCGATAATGTGGCGGATGCTCCGCAGGACAGCCGGGTTGAACGTGGAATAAAGGTAAGATACCTTATCGTTGCCGCGGTCTACCGACATCGTATACTGTGTCAGGTCATTGGTGCCGATACTGAAGAAATCGACTTCTTTGGCAAACACATCCGCCATCAGGGATGCTGCCGCCGTCTCGACCATGATTCCGACCTGAATCTCTTTGTTGTATGCAATTCCTTTTTCATCCAGTTCTTTCATGATGTCGGTTACAAGCGCCCTTGCCTCCCTGTATTCTTCAATGCAGGTAACCATTGGCACCATAATCTTAATATTGCCGAAGGCGCTGGCTCTTAAGAGGGCGCGAAGCTGCGGGCGGTAGATATCGTCTTTTCTGTCGAGACAGAAACGGATTGCCCTGTAGCCCAGAAACGGATTCTCATCCTTCTTAAGACCCATGTAAGGGATTTCCTTATCGCCGCCGATATCCAGGGTCCTGATAATCACGGGTTTGCCCTTCATGGCCACAGCTACCTTCTGATACGCCTCAAACTGCTCTTCCTCGGTCGGCATCTCATTCCGGTCCATAAACAGGAATTCCGTCCTGAAAAGGCCGATGCCCTCTCCGTCATAGGCAATCACCCGGTCCACATCCTCCGGTTTTCCGATGTTGGCCGCTACTTCCACCGTCACGCCGTCCTTCGTGGTGCTGGACATGCCGATATATTTCTTAAGCTCCTCTTTTTCCTGTAAATAAACACTTCTCTTCTGTTCGTACTCTGCACGCAGGGAACTGTCGGGATTTAGAAAAATCTCACCCGTCTCGCCGTCCAGGATCAGTTCGTCTCCGTCCTTCACCTCGCTGAGGATTCCCGCTGCCGCCACAACGGCCGGAATCTCCAGCGCCCTGGACAGGATAGCCGAGTGGGAGGTGCGTCCTCCGAGCTCCGTAACTATACCAGTCACATTGGACGGATTGATTCCTGCGGTCACGGACGGGGTAAGGTCCTCCGCCATCAGGATCGTCCCGGCCGGAAGAAGGGATACGTCCACCGACTGGACTCCCAGAAGCAGCTTCTGCATTCTTGTCTTAATGTCTCTCATATCCGCAGCTCTCTGCTGCATCAGTTCATCATCCATGGAAGCAAACATATCCGCATACATATTGCAGACTGTCTCCACCGCAAATTCGCTGCAGACCTTATCGTTTTCAATCTGGTTCTCGATTTCGCCCGTCAGCATCGGATCCTGTAAAAGCATTAAATGACCGTTCAAAATCTCAGCTTCTTTTTCACCGATTCTGGATGCCATGTCCTCTGCCAGGACGCTCACATCCGCGATGCTCTGTTCTACCGCCTTTTTAAAACGTAATTTCTCTGCTTCTGCATCTTCTACCGCGGTATTCTCGATCACGAGCTGCTCTTCTTTCAGAATGACAGCCCTGCCGATGCCAATACCGGCCGATGCACCTGTTCCTCTTGCCATTGTGGTTCCTCCTCTTTCCGGATTATTTTACTCGCCGAGGCCGTCGTTCACGATCTTTAACATCGCGGACAATGCTTCCTCCTCGTCTTTACCGTCACAGATAAATTCAATCTCATCCCCGCATTTGATGCAGGCCCCCAGAACGCTCAGCACGCTCTTGGCATTCGATACTGAATTTCTGAAACTGAACATAATGGAGCAGTCAAACTTTCCAGCTTCATTACAGAAAATCCCGGCCGGCCTCAGATGGAGGCCGATTGGGTTCCTAATTTTTATTTTTGCCTTAACCATGACAAAATAACCCCTCTTTACTATTCTTCCGGCTTACTTTCAGCAGGTTTTGATTCAGCCGCGCTGCTTTCAGCCGATTTTGTCTCATTTGATTTCGTTTCATTTGGTTTTGATTCACCCGCTTTTGTCTCGGCCGCGGTTCCGGAAACCACATCGGCCGGTGACTTCTCGGCAATCGTGATCGACACTTCGGGATAAGCAATTACTTCGAATGCATCATCCAGCTGAAGCGACACCCTGACGTTATGGGTTCCCACTCCAAGCCCCGTCACATCGGCATGGATACTCATCTTTGCCGTGGAAAGGCTGTCCAGATCCTCTTTGAGCCCGCGCACTTTGATTTCCGCTTTCTCATCGTCAAATGTGTAGGAGTAGCCGTCCGACTTACCGCTCATCGGTATGTCCTTCGTATCTACCGTAAACGTCTTCTCTCTCAGAGGCTCCACCTTGAGAACCACCTTAATGACCGTATCGCTCATACCGGCTATCGTGACGTTCGGTTCCAGGAAATCCTTCAAATCGATCTCGCAGACCTTGTCCGTGGTGGCGCCGTCGATGTTGAGAAGCGGATCTTGAACCGTTATCGTGCTCATACCCGCCAGATCCGACTTAAGTCCTGCCACTTCCACGTTCTTAACGCTTGTCTCCACGCCCGTATACTTGTATCCCTGGGCAACTTCGCCCGTGACCACAAAGTCGAGCGGCACCGTCTTGGTCTTAAGAACCTGCATTGTATAACTGATGTCTCCGCCCAGTACTTTTACGCTGTCACCAAGCTGCTCCATCAGGCTGTTTCCGTTGGCATCAAAGAATACAGGAGTTTCCGTCCCGGAAATATCGCTGCTGACGCCGTCAATATTAAACTCAATACCAACTCCATTGATCTGTCCAATCAGTGAAACCGGTCCCTTGATGCTCACATGATCCGGGGACATCGTAATCTCACCCGGCTGGTATCCGTCGGCCAGATTGCCGTACGGCAGCGCCTTTAACGGGAAATCCTTAGTCTGCAGCGCTTCCGTCTGTATCTTAATGACCTCCGGCGATTTTACCGTCGGCGTCGTCTCAAACAGTTCATTGTTATTCACAACCTCAACCTTGATCGGGATGGCTCCCGT
This sequence comes from [Clostridium] symbiosum, assembly GCA_036419695.1. Taxonomy (NCBI): domain Bacteria; kingdom Bacillati; phylum Bacillota; class Clostridia; order Lachnospirales; family Lachnospiraceae; genus Otoolea; species [Clostridium] symbiosum. The sequence continues at coordinate 1,449,472 of CP143946.1, read as the reverse complement.
CACGTCATACATCTCGGCAAGATCCGCATATGCCCTGAAATCACTGGTCTTTATCTTATACTTATCCTTGGTCCTGATGCGGTAGGTAATAACCGCCGTCTTCTTTCCTACTATGTCGTAGGTCAGATCCGCTTTTTCCAGAACCTGTTCGTTGATCGGTTCCACCGGAACCTCTTTTGTGTCTGTAGTCACCGGATTGGCCACATTCACAACAGCCAGCCATACAAAAAATGCACAGAGCAGGGAAATCAGCTTCAGTCCGGAATTTTTAGTCAGCTTTTCTTTCATTCTTCCGCCTTCCCTTCCAAATCTTAAATCTGCCTGCACTCGTCTCGTCATGTTTTACCAGGGTCGACAGAAGGCTCCTCAGCTCGTCTCCGCTTGCAACTCTGCGGAGCTGGCCTCCCGATGCCACCGACACGCGTCCCGTCTCCTCGGAGACAACGATTGTCACGCTGTCCGTCGATTCACTGACTCCAACGGCAGCCCTGTGCCTTGTTCCCAGGTCTTTGCTGATCGCCATGTTGTCCGACAGAGGCAGATAACAGGTTGCAGCCGTGACACGGTTTCCCCGGATAACGACGGCGCCGTCGTGCAGGGGTGTATTGTGTTCGAATATGTTGATCAGAAGCTGGCTTGTTACGATGCCGTCCACTTCGATTCCGGTTCTCTCGATCTCTCCCAGGGAGGTCGCTTTCTCGATTACCATCAGGGCGCCTGTCTTCACCTTGCCCATCTCAAAGCTGGCTCTCACCAGTTCATTAATTGTCTTCTCGGTAAAACTTTCATTCTTCTTCACGTCATCCGCCGTAAACAGGTTGGTCAGGACATTCTTGCTGCCAAGCTGTTCCAGGGCCTTACGAAGCTCCGGCTGGAAAATAATCAGAATAGCCGTCACCGCAATATAAGAAGTCTTTTCCAGCAGCCACAGGATCGTATCAAGTTCCAATATGGCGGCCACAAGGACGAACGCAAATATAAAGAGAATACCTTTCAGGAGGGTCCATGCTCTTGTATTCTTAATCCATACCAGCATCTCATATACAACTATCGTAATAATTGCAATTTCTATGAAGTTTTTGAAAGTAATCTCCGGCACAAATGCTATCCAGGAATACAGTTCCTTAATAATATCGGCCATGCGCTCACCTCCTCTTATCTTTTTAATCTGTTTTTTATTTTTGTCTCGGCGTCCTCCGCGTGTTAATCTTCTGCACCTTTACATCGGGTTTTGTCACCGCGATCTTCGGAACCGCCTTCACATAGTAATAATAATCATCATCCTCAAACTGAACAAACTCTGTCCTGCTATAGTCTACGGCAAATACAAAAAAGTGATACACGCCAGCGACCGCCGCCGACAATAAAATCGCAATAATAAGGCCCGGCACCGATACCGACACGCCGAACTTAAAATCACCAATAAAGATTACAACTAACTGGATAATGGAACCGGCCGTGATCGCGGCCCCCCAGGAATAGTTAATTGAAAGATTTTTAACAACGTGCACCACCAGGACGCCCAGGCATCCCGCCGCAATCATGACAAGCATGGTCTGGTTGCCTATCAGGCTTTTCACCACCTGGGCAAAGACCTGGGTCATCTCGACCTGTTCGCTTCCCGCCAGGAAGCTGCTGTTCTGCTTCACATACATAATTACGTAATAAATGAAAATCCCGCAGCTCATCGGAATTACCGACACCAGGCTGCCCGCCAGCCCCACTAAGAGCGGAATGGCAAAGGGTATCTTGAAAAAGAACAGGATCGGCGTCACTAAAAGAAGGATGCTGTCCCCCGGCTGAAACCCGTAATAGAGCAGGACCACAATAAACAGGAAAATGCACGTGATCACCGCCACCTCCAGGGATGCAGCATACAGCTGTATTAAAAGAAAACCGCCGGCCAGAAACGCGATGGTCCCGTACGGCAGGCAGGTGGCTACAAGTCCCATGGCCACCGGTACCAGGGAGCCCGATATTTTAGGCATAAAACCGGCATTCCTGTTTATCAGAAATATAGCGGTAAACGCTACAATAAACTTCAGTACTGGGATTACAAATGCGCTGTTTTTACCATAAAATGCTTTGAGCCTCTCTTTAAAAACCAGAAGTCCCTTCATACGCGTCTGCCCTCCCTTGCAAGTTCCCTGGAGCGGCTGTGGTAGTCATAGCGCTTGTCCAGATGTTTTAATTTCGCAATATAAATACGGTTCATTCTCGCCTGATAATCGTATCTCCTGCCATAAACGGCACAGATTAGCGCCATATACAGAACAAGCCCCACAAGGTAAAACGCTCCTCCCTTCCAGGCAAGGCCTGTAAGGGCATCGATACCTATGGTGCTCAGGAAAACATCCATATTAAATAAAACCCATATGGCCAGAATCATCATGCAGCATAGAGTATAGCTTATAAAACCGCGTATCATGTTCCGGCTGATATAATCACCTTTGAAGTAGCTGGTAACGGATGTCATCCGGCCGCCGTTCTTTTTCTCGAAAACGGCCAGGTCGGTCATCAGCCTGATCTTCTCTTCATTGAGCATAAGTTCACTCCCCATTTACCATAAACGTATCAATTTATTATAGCATAAGTTCAGGTAAATGGCGAGTGTCTTAAATAATTTTCATAAAATTGTAAAAATAATGAAAATTTGCTTTTATTCGTACCGCAGTGCGTCAATGGGGTCGGATTTCGCCGCTTTCGACGCGGGATAGAGGCCGAAAAAGATTCCGACAACGGCCGAGAACGTCACGGCCACCAGGATCACTCCCGGTTTGACGATAGTCGGCACACCGATTGCGGCACCAACCAGGGTGACGAGGCCGCCTCCCAGAAGAATTCCAATCAGTCCTCCGCAGGCCGAGAGAATCGCAGATTCCGTAAGGAACTGGATCAGGACGTCCCTGGTTCTTGCTCCCAGCGCTTTTCGGATGCCGATCTCCCTGGTCCTCTCCGTCACGGATACCAGCATGATATTCATGATTCCGATACCGCCTACAATCAGGGAAATTGCGGCAATGCCGCCCACTGCCATGGAAAGTCCCGCCATCATGGAGTCTACCTGCCCCATCTGGCTGATGGCCGTCTCCATATAGAATTCTGACTTCTCACGGCCCTTTGTCTTTGCCACATAGGTCAGGAGATCGTCGTAAAAGGTATTCAGCTCCGCCTCACTCATCGTCGTATCCGCAAAGAAATGGCAGTAATAGAAGTAATCATTGGGCCAGGTTAAGAGAGTCCACGGTATGTATGCGCTTCCCTTATCACTCGGAGTGCCCATCATCAGTTTCTGGAAGGCGCTCTGTTTCTTTTCGTAGACGCCCACCACCGTAAATTCCTGGACATTTCCATAGAGCTGGGTTCTGAAGGTCCGGCCCACGGCGTTATCCGTGCCGAACAGCATTTTGGCGCTGCCCACTTCCAGGACCGCATTATTTCTCCTTGCCTTGACATCGCCCTCATTTAAATATCTTCCGTACAGAATATCCACGGGCTGCACATCGTTGTAATTATAGTCGATTCCCTCGAAATTGAACTTAATCTTGTTGCGTCCGGCAATGGCATCGGCCGAGGTGGACATGGAGCTGTCGATGTAGCTGATTTTGTCGCCAAAGACCGATTTAATGCGGCTTAATTCATCCATTGTAAAGTAATCGCTCTGTCTTGTATCGTCAATCCAGTAACCGATTCCCAGGTATGCCTGGGTGATGCCGATATCCTGGTAGAGGCTTGAGAACATTCCCCTCATCGTATCGCCGATAGATACAATCGAGATAACAGAACCGATACCGATGATAATTCCAAGCATGGTCAGAAACGACCTCATCTTATTGGCCCGGAGGGCTGAAAAAGCCATGAACATATTTTCTAACAGCATGGCGCCACCTCCCTCTCCAGATCCTCTCTCTTCTTATTTTTCACATCGCTTACGATTTCGCCGTCACGGAACCGGATAATCCGCTCCGTAAACGCCGCTATGTCTTCCTCATGGGTGACCACAACCACCGTGGCTCCTTCTTTGTGAAGCTGGGAAAAAAGTTCCATAATTTCAACCGACGACGCCGTATCCAGGTTACCGGTCGGCTCATCCGCCAGGATCAGAGGCGGCTCGTTGGCCAGCGCTCTGGCGATTGCCACCCTCTGCCGCTGTCCGCCCGACATCTCATTGGGCATGTGCTCCGTTCTCTCGCCAAGGCCCACACGGCCAAGCAATTCCACGGCGCGTTCATGCCGTAGTTTTTTCGGCAGATGCGCATAGGTCATTGGAAGTTCCACATTCTTTTCCGCCGATGTCCTGGATATCAGATTGAAGGACTGGAATACAAATCCTATCTTCTGGTTCCTGATTCTGGAAAGCTGATCCTGGTTCAGAGCGGCAATGTCGATTCCGTCCAGGTAGTAATGTCCCATTACCGGTCTGTCGAGGCAGCCGATAATGTTCATCAGCGTGGATTTTCCCGAACCGGACTGGCCCATGATTGCCACAAATTCACCTTTTTTGATAGTCAGGTTTATATTCTTAAGGCCGATTACCTTGACTGCGCCCGTATCATACACTTTGCAGAGATTGACAATTTTAATCAACTCATCCGTATCGACTTCCGGCAGCTCCGCTTTCCGGTCCAGCCTTTTTCTGATTTTGCTCCGGAGTTCTTCTCTGTCAAACATGGTCTGCGCCTCCCTCATTCTGTTCCGTCACCGACCGCGCCGTTTCAACCGGAACTGTTCTCATTCCAACTGTTTTCATCGGGCCGTCACCGCCATTCCCTCCGCAAGTCCGGCCGGAGAAATAACAATCTTCATTCCTTCCGTCAGCGCGCCTTCCTCGACAGGATTGATTTCGACGTCGAGATCACTCTCCACTCCCGTTGTTACCGGAATCATATGTATTGTGTTCGTAGAAGCGTCGATGGAAGCCACATTGGTACTGCCGTCCTCGGCGGTCACTATGGCGGTCTGAGGAACTGTAAATACGCCCTTGGCCTCTCCCGTGACAAGGGATGCCTTGGCGGTGATTCCGGCAATCAGCCCGTTCGATGCCCCGCCTTTAATCTGGATCGTTGCGGGAACCACACGTTCCGACGAGCCGCCGCCCTTTTCCTCGCCGGTCGGGGAGATGGAGATGATCTCTCCCTCCTGGCTCACGCCGTTTAAAATGTCGGCGTCAATCTGTGCCTTCTGGCCCACTTTCACCTTGGAAATAGAGTATTCGCTGACGGCAATCTCCATCTCCAGATTATCCAGGTTCTCCACGATAAACATCGGTTTTTCATCCTCCGGTTTATCCGCGAACTGTCCCACCTTGGAATTGACACGGACTACCGTACCCGTGATCGGGCTTTTCACCTCGGCGTTTTCCAGATCCGTCTTCTTCTGATCCAGCTCGAACTGCGCCGATTTAACCTTTAATTCATAGGATTTGTCAGGAAGGGCCTTTCCTTTTTCCACGGTATAGGAGTCTTTCTCCCTTGCGGCATCCTTAAGCGCGTTGCTGGCCGCCTCCAGATCGGCCGAGGAGATATCGCCTGCGTCAAACAGGACCTTATTTCTGTCGTAATTCAGCTTTGCGGTATTGTAATCCTGAACCGCTTTTTCATATTTGTGCTGCGTGTCCCTGATATTTTCGTTATATTCACTGACGGCAAGGTCATAGGAATTCTGTGCGATATCGACTGCTTTACGGGCGTCGCTGCTGTCGATGACAGCCAGTGTCTGTCCCTTTTCCACCCGGTCGCCCTCCCGGACCATGATCTGAAGCACTTCCGCATGGAGATTGGAAACCACGTCCGCGCTTTCCGTCCCCGAAACAGGTCCGCTGAGGCTCAGCACTTCGGTCACATCACCCTTTGCCAGAGGCATCGCCGCCACGACGGGAACCACCTGCTTATTGCCGCCCAGGACAATGCGGCCTCCGACGAACACCAGCAGTACGGCGCATCCGCCCACAATCAGCTTTTTCTTTTTGCTCCAGTGGCCGAATTTTTTCTTTTTCTTCTTGCTGCCGCTGTGATCTTCCTTCAGATATTCTTGAAGCTCCTGCTCGACCACCGCCACATTTTTCTGCACGGCGAAATCCGGCTGGATTTTCTCATCGGACGATTTTTTTACATCTGTTTCTGCATTCTCATCCGATTCTTTCTCCGCCTCTTCCGGAGAAGTGGTTTCGTCATACATTTCATCATACATGCTTTCATTCTCATCTTTTTTACTTTTATGCCACATAATCTTGCTCCCCGTTTTCTATTTTTAAAATTTTTGTTTTCTAACCTAATAAACGAAGTATGGCAAAGGATTACTTCAAATACAATATATTTCCACGATATTCAGGAAATTGTAAGATTTCTGGACGTTTCTTCCAGAGAATTTTTCCAGAAAAAAACAGGCAATATTGCGGAAGATGCCGTGCCGCATCTCCACAATATTGCCTTCTTTCTCTTTTCTTCTTATTGTCCGTTCTGCCTGTTTCACTCTTTTCCCAGATAATCCAGCGCGAACTGCGCATACAGTCCCGCGGCATACACCAGCGCGTCCTCGTCGATATCAAATCTCGCATGGTGATGTGGATAATACTCTTTTTTCTCTGTATTTTTTGTGCCTACAAAGGCATAAAGCCCCGGTACAAGACTGCTCAGCCTGGAAAAATCATCGCTCGGCGTTATTTTTTCGAAACGGATCAGCGCCTGCTCACCAAAAAGTTTTGTTACACTTTTCTCTGCTACAGCCGACATCACCGGATGGTTCACAATCGGATTGCCTGAGCCGGGTATAAACTCCACTTCCGCGGCGGCCCGGTAAGTCCTTGCAGTCTCCACCGCCACACGGGTAATTGCTTCATTCAACGCCGGAATCAACTCCGCGTTAAAGAATTTCACGGTTCCTTCCAGCCAGGCGTCCTGAGCTAATACATTAAATTCCGTCCCCGCATGGAAGAGACCGATGGACAGAATCACCGGATCCAGCGCATTGAACTCCCGCGTTATCATCCCCTGCAGGTTCATCACAAGGGCGGATGCTGCTAAGACAGCATCTACGCCGGACTGGGGCATCGCTCCGTGACCGCCTTTTCCTATCACATGGATTTTCACCCTGGCCGATGTGGCCATTCTGACTCCTGACTCCACCGAAATTTTCCCCACCTCAATGTCATTCCACAGATGCAGGCCCATCACTCCATCCACTCCGTCCATTACACCGGCGTCTATGAATGCCTGCGCCCCGCTGGGCGCTTTTTCCTCGTTGGGCTGGAACAGCAGCTTCACCGTTCCGCTCCATCCCGGCGTCTCTTTCAGAATCCTGGATGCCGTTAAAAGGCTGGAAATATGGCCGTCATGCCCACAAGCATGCATAACTCCTTCATTTTCGGATGCATATGGAAGTCCTGTATCCTCACAAACCGCCAATGCGTCTATGTCGGCGCGCAGAGCCAGGGTTCTGCCCGGGCCTTCTCCTTTTATAATACCTGCCACCCCGTTTTTCAAGCAGCGGTCACATGGTATTCCAAGCTCCCTAAGCTCCTTTTCAATCCGGTCCGCCGTGGCAAATTCACTGCCGCTCACTTCAGGGTGACGGTGAAATTCCCTCCTGAGTTCCCTGTTATAATTCTGATATGATTTTGCTGCCTTTAAAACATCCATTCTAAAACTCCTTCTCCGGCTCTGATTTTTAATCTTATCCGTCTATCATTCACTTTCTTTTATCTGCGGCTACTGTCTCCTTTTAAAAAGGCCCATATCCAATCATTGTGGCAACGGACAAAATCGCACAGCATTCCACCGTCAGAATGATAAGAAGGGGAGATACCCATTTTGCCCACTTAAGCCAGGGGATATTACCGATTGCAATAGCTGCCATGAAATATCCGACGGTGGGGGAAATAAAGTTTGTAATACTGTCACCCATCTGGAAAGCCAGCACGGCAGTCTGTCTGGTTACCCCGACCAGATCCGCCAGGGGCGCCATAATCGGCATCGTAACTGCAGCCTGACCGGAACCAGAAGGAATCAGGATATTGATGAGCATCTGTACGATAAACATGCCCGAGGCACTGGCCCAGCCCGGCAGATTTCCCACCACGCCTGCAGCCGAATGAGTAATCGTATCCAGAATATTGCCGTTTGTCAGCACTTCAGAAATAACTCTCGCCAGCCCTACCGCAAGCACGCCGTACATCATGGATTTTGCTCCATCCACAAAATGCCCGGCAAATTCATTGGCGGTAAATCCGCCCGCAACGCCTGCCACAACGGCAAGTGCAAAGTACATTGCCGTTATTTTTCTTACATTAAAACCAAGTTTGAAAATTCCATAGAAAAGGACCACAAAGCTTCCCAGGAAAATGAAAAGAACCAGCTTTCTCCGTCCGGTTAACGGCGGAGCCAGAGATGTATCAACTGCAATTTCCAGATTTTTATCCGCCTCATACATGGAGCTGGATGACGGATTTTTGCGTATCTTCCGACAGTAAAGGAAGATGTACAGGGCACACGGGAGTGTCAGGAGTACAAAAGCCACCATCCTGAAGGGAATTCCGGAAAATGCCGGTAAGCCTGCAATTCCCTGTCCAATTATAAATGCACTGTCGATAAAGGACACCGAGTATCCTCCAATCCCTCCCACCAGCATGAGAGCGACGCCCGTGATTGAATCAAACCCCATTGCCATCGCCGCCGTCACCGCTATCGGTATAAACGGCAGAAGGGATTCCGCGCTGCCCCTGAGGCCCAGCAGTGCACCCATTGCCATAATTCCAAACAGCATGAAATATACTTTTCCGCCCTGCAGTTTTTTCATGGCCGTACCAAGTCCTGCATCAATGGCGCCCGTTTTATTGATAATATGAAAGGCGGCTCCCGAGAGTATGGTCAGCACGATAATACTGGCCGAAGCAATAATTCCGTCCGGCACCGCCAGCAGCATATCTCCAACTCCAACCGGCGTCTGTTCTATATAATGAAAAGACTCCGGATTGACTACCATGCGCTGTGTGCCAGGATCTTCGATCCTGTCGTAGGTTCCGGATGGAACAAAATAGGTCAGGATGGCGGCCAGCACAATCATTCCTATCAGGATTACAATTGTATCCGGCAATTCAAATATCTTTGTTTTTTCCCGTTTCATAGTGGTTCTCCCTCCTCTGTATTTACAGTATCCCTCTGACTGCAATATTACGTTAACATCATTTCCGGCGGATTTTTAAATCCGTGCGATGTCGCAATCACCAGCACTCCGGCCCCTTCCGGTACCGTTCCTTCCTGCCTGAGTTTCCTTAAGCAGGCAATAGGAAGCGCCGACGAGGATTCAAGATAAAGGCCATATCCTCCCAACTCCCTTATGGACGGTTCAACCAGATCCTGCGGGACGCTTACGGCAAATCCCCCGCTTTCCCTGAGCGCCGTCACGGACTGGACGGTCACTGTCGTACCTCCGATGGAGGGTGTTTTTTCATATTCCCCTTCAAAGTTTTTTCGGCATTCTTCCACTCCGTTTATTGTTTCAATTCTCGGAAACGGTTCTACTGCAATCAGATGCGGAATTTTTCCTATCCGTCCTGCAGCCTTCAGTTCTGCAAACCCCTCATAAATGCCCCAAAGCAGATCTCCCCTGGCCACCGGCACCATGATATAATCGGGCAGGATTTCCATTTCTTCATACAGTTCATAGGATATCGTCTTGTAACCCTGAAGACCGAAACAGCAGCTTCCCACCGGCGGATCCATCACGTTCGTTGCACTAAGCCATCCTTCCGTCTCCATCTTTTCCCTGAGAAACGTCCACCGTCCGGACGCTGTAGGCGTAATGATGAGTTCGGCGCCCGCCGAAATAATCGCGGCTCTCCAGATCGGGTTGATGGCATTCGTCCCCACAATTTTACATTCAATCCCGGCAAGGGCCGCATAGCAGGCCAATGATACGCCCTCATTTCCACTGGAAGCCGCGGCGACGACCTTATGTCCCGTCTCCTTTGCCCTGGCAACGATAAAGGGATTCATCCTGTCCTTATGGGAACCGGTCGGATTTTGAAACTCATTCTTAAACCACAGTTCCTTCACCCCATATTGATCTGCCAGCGACGGGATTGAGATGAGGGGCGTATTTCCCTCCCCGAGAGACGGGAAATCATCACAGGGAAGCATCCGGGCATAACGTTTCATCCCACGGACTCCTTCCCGCGCTTCCCACTCTCCGTCATAATGAAAAGACACGCTGGATGGACGTCCCGCCTTGAGACAATTCGGACATCCATACGGATAATCCCCCGTTTCCAGGACGGTTCCACATTGAATACAGTACATCCTGCTTATTCTGGTATTCATAGCTCTTCTCCTTTTCTTTTTCTTATCTCTTGACATAACTATACTTCATCCGTTATGATTTGTACAACGCAAATAAATGGTTGTTATTATCGATTTTTTCGATTGTAAAAGAGGGAGGATTTATGGACCTGGAAAACCTGAAAACCTTTGTCACTCTGGCAAATCTCGGTAATTTTACCCAGACGGCCCAGCAGCATATGATCGTTCAATCTACGGTCAGCAGCCGGATCCGGGAACTGGAACGCGAAATCGGAACTCCTCTTTTCATCCGGGAGCGCAAAAACGTCCGTCTGACTCCGGCCGGGGAGTATTTTCTGACCTATGCCACGCAGATTCTCACACTGGAAGATTACGCTCTGTCCGGAGTCAATATGCTTGGCGTCTATTCTGACTCCCTGCGCATCGGTTCCGTCCATACGTTGTATGACTGTCATCTGGGACGCTGCCTTGTTCCTTACATTAAAAAGTATCCTGATATCTCGGTCAAAGTTTTGCTGGATCATTCCAGGAATCTTCTGAATATGCTCTATGACGATATTATCGACCTCTGTTTCACCTACCGCCGTTTTCCTCACCCGGACTATCAGTGCCTGCCTTTTCAAACAGAACGGATTCTTTTGGTAACGGGACCGGATAACAGGGAGTATCAAAAGGGGGTATCAAGTGAAAAACTGAGAAACCTTCCGCTCTTCTATTCCGACTTTGTTGAGGCGACCGAATCCTCCTGGTTTCATCAGGTTTTTCCGAAACACTCCGTCTACCCGTTGGAAATTGATGTGGGGAATAAACTAATCTCATTTCTGGAAGAAGGTATGGGATTCAGCTTTCTGCCGGAAAGCGCTGTCTCCGAAGAACTGACGAAAGGAACACTGATTGAAATCCCGGTTCCGGAACTGAAGGTTCCGGAACTTAAAAGTTACATGATCCTGAAAAAGCAGACGGCCGTAAAACAGTCCGTCTGCTGCTGGATGAGAGATGTGCTTAAAGTCTAGAAAGAAATTTTAATGGGAATTGATTATATACATTTAAAAAGAGTGATCACCGGTCATGTCAATTTCAAATGTCTGACATAATCTGTGACCACTCTTTTTAACTGGTTAGTACTGTGACGCATTTTCCACCTGCATTACCGTATCACAATTAAATCTGAAACTCCCCGCCCTTAATAATCAGCCGGTCATCCAGATACAGATCCGGTTTCAGGATAATTCCATCCATATGGCAGTCCGCTTTCACCGTTCCGCCGAAGGATACATTGGTTCCGAAGGCGATATGGACCGTCCCGTACACCTTTTCATCTTCCAGGATAACACCGCAGAGAATGGCTTTCTCATTTGTGCCGATTCCCAGTTCTCCGAGTGTTGCGTTGTTTTCATTGGCCAGAAGTACGGACAGTTCCTCGCTTCCTTTGCCGCGGATTTCCTTCAGCTTTCCGTTCTCCACCTTCACAAAGAGCGGCTCTTCCAGTTTGCCAAGGCCCACCATGGAGCCGTCTATCTTCATTTCTCCGTTGGAACCGTTTTCTAGCGGGGCAATGTATGCCTCGCCCGACGGCAGGTTGCCGGCGGCTCCCTTCGTCCGGTAAACGCCTGTGCTGGGCACGCCTTTTCTGCCTTCCAAATCAATGGTCAGGACATAGCCCTCTTTCTCGATCCTGGCTGTCTTCGCACTCGTCAGAAGCTCCGTCACCTGTCCGGTCAGTTCCTCGACGCGGGCGTAATCGGCAGTCATGGCTCCCTGGTAAAGCATTTCTTCCGCAATGTTGGGCATGGTCCCGATACGTGCTCCGTTCTTTGCCGCCGCAATCTTTGCGTTTGTATGGGTCAGGGATTTTGCCGTCGGGCAGAGAACCACGTCGGCACTCAGCATCGCGTCGGCTACCGGTTTCGGCGGTTCCTGTCCCGAGTACTCCCTCTCCTTCATCGTCATCAGCAGCGCCTCACAGCCGAGCTGTTTCGCTGCCTCATAAAATGCCTGGCCAATGGCAATTTTGTTGTCGTCCGTCACCACCAGAACGGTTTCTTCCGGTTTCACGTCCATGCATCCGGTCAGAATCTTTTTTGCACAATTGATAATATCCATTTTATCTGCTGCCTCCCTTTTCTACTGCGTTAACCGGCTATCTCACCGGCTATCCTGGCCAGGAGCGTTCTTCCAAGCACCACCGGTTTGCCGCTGAGCGCCTCCATCTCCTGTTTCGTGGAAACATTATATCCGATACAGTCCAGGACAATCAGGTCTACCGGCTCCTCCCGCATCTGCTGCGCCGCCCGCGTAAGCTCGGCCGGATCGCCGTAGGGCGAGGCCGCCAGTACCTTCACCTGTTTCACCAGTTCCTGCCATTTGCCCCTGGCCTGATCTATCTGTTCCGCCTTTGGGGTAATCACGCCGATGCTGGAGTTCGGAGTGAGGACCGGCACAACAGCGTTCAGCAGGTCACAGGGGAAAATCAGAGGGACACGGCTCCGGAAACAGTCCGGAAACTTGCCCGTACAGAAGAACATAATGAACTTGACGCCCTGTTCCTCCAGCCGCTCGATGCAGGACTGCAGCCGCGGCAGGATATATTTTTCGGCAAATACAACCGATGTTCCGTCCAGGAGCTTTGAAATAAGCACATAGTCTCCCGGTTCCGGCGCAAATGCCTCAATCTCTTCTCTGGTCAGTCCGTCCAGGCCTCCCGCCTGAAGCAGGGTAACCCCTTCCCCCAGAAGCGGAAGTACATCACAGGCCACATCCTCCCTGGGAGCCTGTCCGATGGTAATCGCCCCTATTTTCATAGCCTTCCCCTCTCTCCTCTACTGAATCTCTTTCTACTAAATTCCTTTCTACTGAATCTCTTTCCCGTCGAGTGTCTGGAGACGCTTCATGGAACCGTAGAGTTTCCTGAGCCTTCCGTATTCTTCCTCGTCATACAGCCTGCACTCACCGCGTCCATATGCCTTGGCCGCTTCAAGCATAAAGCGGGCCGCCTCCTCCAGATCGGTGATATGGCTTGCTCCCGTCGCGCATCCCGGAACCGCCGTCTCGGTCGTTATGGCGACTCCCACAACCGGTGCATCCGTTGCCGTTGAAGGCTGAAGAATACTGTTCAGATGATAGACGTCGTTGCCGTAAGGTGTGATATCCTGCATGGACAGAGCAAATACCTGGGGATATTTTCCCGTTGTTATCTGCATCAGATCCAGTAAATCATCGCTCACCTTCAGGATATACCCCTCTTTGACCGTCGGGGAAATGGCAAAGCCGCGGTGGTTGATGATCCGGTTGCCCTTTGTCGTGTCCACGGACAGGATGGCATCCAGTTCACCGTTCACTTCCTCCTTATTTACCTGAGCCATGTCAACCGGGGAGCCCATAAATGCCACCGGTTTGTGGGGCTGGGTCGGCGCATTGGGGCAGATGTGGGTGGATATCACCACGTCGCCGTCCAGATAATCTCCTTTTTTCTGCATATCCAGAAGCTTTGCAGCTACCGCCAGGGCAACCAGGGCGCCGTCCCCGTCAGACACAAAGCCCAGTCTCTCCGGTCTCGCTCCCAGGCCGCCGAGCCTTCCGAGAATGCCCATCGTATGGGCGTCTTTTCCGGCCGATTTGCCGTTTGTGCCGCAGATGCGGATCCGGATCATGTCGGTCTTCCCACGGGCGCCTTTCAGCTCATAGACGGTTACATCGGCATTTTCATTGACGCCGCAAAGATAATCTTTCACCGCCGCCCCGCTGGCCGTACTGCTGTCCAATATATCATATAATTCTATTAACTGTTTTAATAACATTGCATTGTCCTCCCGGTTATATTTAGAAGAATGCCTTGATAACATTGGAGAAGAATCCGAAAAGTCCGTCTCCCGCGATAAAGCCGGCATCTCTTACTTCCATGAATTCCGTACCAAAAATCATGCGGACCACAACTGCGATTAATACTGCAATTCCGTAGGTCGGGTTGTTCAAAAGAAGTCCTGTTGCAAAAAGCACGCCCACCATCTTGTTTCCAAAAACAAGCTGGATGATGGCTCCCGGTACGGCCCAGATGAGCAGTTCCTTAATGATGGCGGCGTCGGCCCCTGCTGATACGGCCGTTGCAAACACCTTACTGATCGGGGGCATGATATCCTGTTTCATAAACATCATGGCAAAGAACATTACCACCACAATACCGATCACAACACCAATAAATTCAATGATAACCTGCTGCTTTCTTCCGTAGAGTTCTCTCTCACGGTCTTTGCCTTCGCCGCGCAGAATCCAGCCCGTCTTTAAATCGTATCCCATGTCTGCGAAACATGGTCCCGCGGAACCGATATATCCGGTCAGCACTGCCAGCGGAAGCGGTTCAAAGCCCATGAAAATTCCGAGTGTCATAAAGATGGTCGTTATGGCAAAGGCCGGGAACCATCCGGAGTGCATGGCCGCCATGCCGACGAGCATCATGGCTACGGTTGAGGAGAATGCCGCCCAGATGACCCAGATGACAATCTTTCCCGGTGCCATTCCTCCGATGATGCCTGTCACCGCCGCAGTAACCATCGCGCCGATTGCGTAGGCCCCAAAGCTTGTAAAAATCGTCTTCTTGGCCGCTCCCGCCGAAACCGTCACGTCGTCCACAACCGGTTCCACGGGGCCTGCCTTCTTTTTATCTTTAAATATAATAAGAAGAGACTGGATTAAAGCAACACCGCCGGCGCCAATCATGACACCCTGCGGAATATTGGAGGCTCCCATGTTGAATCCGCGGAAAATAACGGTGGAGTAACCTCTCAGGATTAAACCGATTCCAAGTCCTGCCATGGAGAAAATGTTTGCAATAAAAACGATACCGATTCCGGCCATCGGAATCTTGAAATAGCTTCCGACTACGCCGAGGGCAAGGCCTTCTATCAGCCTTTTTCCCTTCTTTCCGCCCTCATCACCCGCCTGGATGGCACTGGCCGTGGCAACTCCGGGAGGCCATGCTCCGCGTGCCGGGAATATCTTGGAATCGAAAAGTCTTCCGACCACGATTACGGAAATTCCGGTTCCTACGATACATCCAACCGCCATCGGCATGATGTATTCAGCCTTACCGATTCCGTATAAAATACCGACCGCGATGAATCCGCAGTTGGCTGCGGAGAATCCGGCTCCGGACACGATTGTCTGCAGCAGGTTCTGTCTTTCAAGGGAACGGAACTTTGTCATGGATGCAAGCGGTATCCTCGCAAGCAGCATGGCAAAGATTGCTCCAATCAGGGAAGTATTCGGAGTAACGCCGACTTTTCCGATAATCTGCATACAGATGATTGCGGAAAGGACTGCCAGAAGAACGCCAATTCCAATAATCTGCGGTTCAAATGCCGATATGTGTTCGTTTTTCGCCCTGTTAACATTCTTGTTTTCTTCTTTCATACTATTTACCCACCATCCTCTTTCGTATTATCTGCTGTTGCAATCCGCCTCAGGAAAGACATAGGAGATCATCTCCTTCTCCACCGCTTTCTCACATGGAACAAATAATTCCGGATCCTTCATTCCGGCTCCCAGCTTGATTTTCGTCCTGTCGACTACGAGAACCGCCGCCGTCATCCCCTCCTTCACCTCGGCCGAAGTGACCGGAATTCCAGTCTCCGCATCAAAGGTCATAATAAGGTCCGGGAACGTTGCCAGCCTTTCGCCGTTCTTTTCCGCCGTCATATATTCATTCCAGAAAGTCAGTTCCACATCCCCGACCTTCACAACACCCGTGTCAAATCCGCCGCTGCATTTCAAATCCACCTGCTCTACTTTTGCCTTTGCAATAATGCTGCCTCCCAGGAAATCACAGACCGCCCTCAGCACCGCATCGGCTCCTCCCTGTTTCGCAGCTATCATGGCCTGCCCGAGTTCGATCGCCTGCCTTACCGCGCCGCAGGCTCCGTTCTCCTTTGCATAGGCAAGGGTTACCGGGTTTCGTGCAACTGCCACAAGGCCCGCGGCCTCCACGGCCGTCTCACGCACCAGTCTTGCTACGCTGCCCAGGCTGCCGCCTGCCGCCATCTCGATCCGCCTTCCGTTCTCACGTCTTCCTCCGACTGCCGCCTGGTAGGAATAGTAATCCGGTATCCGGTGAAGTCCCATGGAACCCATCACACCGGTCGGATGTGCCCTGCCGTTACAGGGAGCGTCTACCAGAGGGATTCCCAACAGGGCGCTCTGAAGCCAGCCGTTGACCGATGCACTTCCTCCCGCCTCGTTGGTAATAATGCCGTCCGCCTTAATTCCCATCTTCTCACAGAGTACGGTGACAACGCGTCCGTTATCCATCGGATCCACCCAGGCTTCCGTAGCGGACGGCGCTCCTACGTTTGACACGTTCACAAGAACCGCATCCTCATCCATATCCTCCGGATCTACCAGCGTCACGGGTGCAAGCTCCAGTCCCAGTTTTGCCGTCCTCATTCCCTTTTCCATGGAGCCGCCTCCGCCTCCGCCCAGAACACAGCCCCCTAAAACCGCCGCCTCCAGATGTTCCATTGTCAAATTAAGTTTCGCCATGATATCCTCCTTGTTCCTCTTGAACTATTTCTCTTATTCTTTTTTACATTCCCTGCTCTTCGGCTCCCGACAGACGGCTTATCTCCGCAGCCGCGGCCGCGGTCTCCTTCAGGTAGGAGTCGAATTTTTCTTCTTTCATACCGACGCTGTATCCGCCGACGCTGATGCAGCCGGCCAGCCTGTTTCTCATCCCGAATACGGGAATACCGATGGCAAAAAGCCCCGGCGAAAGGAGACCTCTTGTATAGTCGTATCCTCTCTTTCTCACTTCTTCCATCTCCCCCTCAAGCTTCGTCTTTTCCTCTTCTGTAAGTTTCAGGGATGAGATGTAACCTTCCCTTGCTTCTTCATCTGCAAATGCCAGCAGAGGACGGTTGGATGCACCCTTGTGGATGGGATAGATTCCTCCTATGCGCATCGAAAGCTGCAGCTCATCCTCCACATCCAGCTTCTCCACACAAAGGCTCTGCATATCCACACTGACCGTGAGATAAACGTCCAGGCCGCATCTCTGTTTCAGCTTCTCCATCACGGGATATGCCGTCTGCCTGATCTCCTGAGAGCGTATCGCCTGATAACCGAGCATCAGGCTTTTCTCACCCAGATAGTACCGTTTCCCCGCCTTCTCCTGGCGCAGGAATCCACTGTCGGTCAGTGTATAAAGCAGGCGGTATGCTACGGCCGGGCTCATATTGAGCTTTTCGGCCACAAAACTCAGGGTGATTCCCTCGTACTCACGGAACAGGTACAGTACGTCCAGCGCACGCTCTACCGTCTGGAGACCCTTTGCATTTTCACTGCCTCCGTTCATTGTATCGCCCCTTTCTTTTTCCTATTTGAGGAAATCATTTTCTTAAATAGTAATTATGTTATTATGATAAATCACTAAAGCAATTCTGTCAATCTGTTTTCATTGAATAATTATACAAAAAACAGGCTTGTTTTTTGTCACTTTTGCAACAACTCTTTCCGCGCACCAAAAAAAGCGGGACGAAGGACACATATCGTATTCCTTCATCCCGCCAGGGTAATCATTGTCATTCTCCCGGATATTCCTCCGCACCGAACAGGCGGCTCAGCTCCGCCGCAGCCTTTCTTGTCTCATGGAGGTAGAGCAGACGCTGCTCCTCTTTCATATCAAAACAGTACCCACCGATACTGATACAAAAAACAAGTTTGTTTCTCATTCCAAACACGGGAAATCCAATAGAGAAAAGTCCCGGTGTCAGTAACCCCTGCGTATGATCATAACCTCTTTTCCTGATCTCCTCCATCTCACGCCGCATGGCATCCTTCTCTTCTTCCGTGATATCCAGAGAACCGATATATGTGTCGGCCTTCTCCCGCTCCATGTATGCAAGCAGCGGACGGTTCGACGCCCCCTTATGGATCGGATAAATTCCTCCCACTCTCATTGAAAGTTGCAGATCATCCTCCACATCTATCTTTTCCACACACAGACTCTGCATATCAGCGCAGGAGGTTAAAATCACTCCCAGGCCGCATTTTTCCACCAGTTTTTTCATAATCGGGTATGCCGTCTTCTCAAGTTCCTGGGACTGAATCGCCCTGTAGCCAAGCAGCAGGCTCTTCTCCCCCAGATAATATTTTTTGCTGGCCTTCTCCTGTCTGAGAAAGCCGCTGTCTGCCAGTGTATACAAAAGGCGGTAGGCCACCGTTGTACTCATATTCATCTCCTCAGCCACAAAGCTCAGAGTAATTCCGTTGTACTTATGAAACAGGTACAGCACATCCAGCGCACGCTCCACCGTTTGAAGATTCTTTGATTTGTCTTTTTCCTCTTTCATTGCAGTTCCTTCTCCCTGTCCGGTTTCCCGCCGGGAAATCGGCTTTTTATAATAATACTCCATCCCTATGATATAATCGCGGCCCTCCATCTGTCAATCATTATTCACATCCTGGGCATTCAATCAGGCATTCGGCGCCGTCGAGAATTATGCCCACGCCCTGAAGGGAGTGGCGGCCAATCTGGGATTCAGCGGACTTCAGTCCTCCTGTGCCGATATTGTCCTCAGCGTACGGGAGGGCCACCCGGAAGATATCCCGGAACACTTTGAGAAAGCACAAAAAGAATACACATTTATCATTGACGAGATATATAAGAACAGCTAGTGAACAGCCATGTGCAGTAAACCGGCAGGATCTGGTTTTCATCAGCTGTGACATCTCCATGCCGGTCATGGACGGTTTTACATTTCTCCGTGAAAAGAATAAATCCGTTTATAATAATGGAATCCCGGTCATCATTATCACCTCCGTTGGGGATGACAGGGTCAGACAACAGGCAATTTCCCTGGGCGCCGCCGACTTTGTGGACAAGAAAAAAAGGCCGAGGGAATCTTTAAGATCAGGACAACGGACCGCTCGGGATACTGGTATGAACAGAGCCACTACACAAATACGTTCATAAAAAGGGGATGCCTTACCGTGCCATCGGCATTTCAAGTGATGTGACGGAACATCGGAAGATGCTTGAACAGTATGAGCGTGAAATCGAATTTAATAAGACTCTGCCTTTGGATGTTTTTTCCACAATCAGAGTCAATATCACCCGGAACAGAATTGAGGAAAGCCATACTGATCTCCAGGAGGACCGATCCTTTATAAACAGCCTTACCCTTGACTGCCTTCCTGAAATGATGGCCCGGATCACCGGTATCACCAAAGAGGCAGCCGCGTATTTCCGCTCTCTCACGCGGGATTATATATGCAGATTAATTTCCGATGACACCCATATCATCAATTATGAATTTGTAAGAAACATAAACGGTATCCCGGCCTGGGTCAATTTTGAACTCCATATGATGGCGGATCCGATCAATAACGATCTGCTGGCCTTCATCTATTTCAGAAACATAGACAAGCAGCACCGTGAAATGGAACGTTTAAAGCTGCTGGCCGAGCGGGACCAGATGACCGGGCTCTATAACCACGACACCACCCTCACCCTGATCAAAGAATATCTCCTCCGTCTCCCTGACCGAGAAAAAAGCCAGGGAACTGGCCGATGCCACCCACTTCTCCTGCTGCGGCATTTCCGTGGATATCAGCTGCAGTATCGGGGTAGCGCTTTTTGACGACAAAACCGGCGCTTTCGGAGAATTATACAGAAAAGCGGATGCCGCCATGTACAGGACAAAACAGTCCAGCGATTCAAACTACATAATAAACACCGACTGAATGGGAATAGACAGGGAAAATTACGTTATGTAATCTTATCCGTTTTTCCGTCTATTTCCTGTTTACATCCGAACATCTGTTTGGTATAATAACTGTATAACCTGTCCGGGAAATTCCTGTATAAGGTATATGTTTTATAAAGCTGATTTCATAAAAACTTCTTATAAGGCTATTGTATCGTTAAGCATCGTCGGGAGGGTGCCATGTCGGATCATATCTATCTCTGTATTGATTTAAAATCTTTCTATGCTTCGGTAGAGTGCGCCGAGCGCGGACTCAATCCGTTAACAACGAATCTGGTAGTCGCCGATCCCGAGCGTGAGCGGGGCACAATCTGTCTGGCCGTCTCGCCCTCACTGAAAGCGCTGGGCGTTCCAAACCGGTGCCGGGTATATGAGATTCCACCGGGAATCGAGTACATTATGGCTCCCCCGCGGATGCAGCTCTATATCGAATATTCCGCAGAAATCTATGCCATTTACCTGAAATATATCTCAAAAGAAGATATTTACGTCTATTCCGTGGATGAGGCGTTTCTGGACGTTACCGACTATCTGGAGCTTTACCAGCTTACGGCAAAGGAGCTGGGCGTGCGCATCATGGATGATATCCGCAGTTTCCTGGGTATCACGGCTACCTGCGGGATTGGAACAAATCTTTATCTGAGCAAAATCGCCCTGGATATTACGGCAAAACATACGAAGGATAATATCGGCTATCTGGATGAGTGCCTGTATCAGAAGACTCTTTGGAACCACAAACCGCTCACCGACTTCTGGAGGATCGGAAAGGGCATATCCAGCCGTCTTGCAGGCGTCGGCATCTATACGATGGGTGATATCGCCCGTGCAGATGAATCCATACTGTATAAGCTGATTGGGGTAGATGCGGAATACCTGATCGACCATGCCTGGGGACGTGAACCTACCACAATCGCCGAGATCAAGGCATACCGCCCCAAGGAGAGTTCCCTGTCCACGGTCCAGGTGCTGATGACGGACTACAGCTATGACGACGGCCTCCTGATTCTCAAAGAGATGGTGGATCTGCTCTGCCTGGATCTGGTCGATAAAACTCTCGTCACCAATTCCCTGTCCCTCTATGTCGGCTACGCCCAAAAAGGGGCAAAGTCATCAAGAGGAAGCGTTACGATGCCGGTTACGACGAATTCGGTGAAGGTCATCACAAAACACTTTACACAACTGTACCAGAATATTGTCAGCCGTCTCGTTCCCATCCGGCGGATCGGCATTTCATTTAACAAACTGGCGGACGAGGCTTATGAACAATATGATCTGTTCACAGATCCGGCCGATTTGCAGAAGGACCGGGATGTCCAGCTGGCTGTCCTGAATATTAAAAAGAAGTTCGGGAACAACGCTATTTTAAAGGGCATGGATTTACAGAAGGCGGCCACGACGCTGGAACGCAACCAGCAGATAGGAGGTCACAAAAGCGGTGAGCAGTGAGAAAACAGAACGTGCAAAAATCTTTGCTCCCTTCGACTGTCTGAAGGGATTCCGTGAGGCGCTGGCCCAGAAGGAGCGCATCATCGTTCCCCGCTCCGAACTCTCCGAAGAGAGCAAGGAGGAACTCGACCGGCGGCTCCGCCAGGTAAAAAAGAACGACATTATCACCGTTATCTATTTCCAGAACGGTGAATATATCAAAATTACCGGCATGGTCTCCTCTTTGGAACTGACCAGCCGGATCCTGAAAATTATCAATACGAGGATCCGTTTTGATGATATTTATGAGATACAGGGAGATTTTTTCGAGTTATAGGCAATTTGAACAGGCCGCAGCCACCCTGCTCCAGGTTAAGCCCGATAAGCCCGCAGCCGCCCGGTAAACCGGCCTTATCAGGAAAAGTAAAATGCTCCGGCCCTTGCCGGGCGGCACTTATCAGCTTTTAACAGGCGGTTTCATCCGCCGCCCCCAAATCCAGGTAAAAGAAGTCACTGTCTTCATAAGGGTAATCATAGAGAACCGGCACCTGTTCCATCCCGACTTTATTGAAACCGGCTCTCTCGTAGAAACGATGGGCCCGGTCCGTATTCTTCGGTGTATCCAGATACAGCTCTTTGATTCCGGTGTCTTCGGCATAACGGAGCAGCTTCTCATACAGCCTGCGTCCCAGATGGCAGGGCGCGCTTCTGTACTCCTCGTAGGTAAAGAATTTCTTCAGGACGGCGATTCCATTGCCAAAGTTCATCAGCCCAATGCTGCCTGCTATCTTCCCGTTGTCCTCAGCTACCCAGAAGCAGCCTCCATTTTTCATATACTTTTCCCTTATATTAAGAAGCTCCGGCTGATCATCAACCGATACGAACGGCCGTGTTCCATCATTCTGGCAATGAAGCACCAATGCAATCACTTCATCCCGGTCTTCTTCCTGATAGGTTCTGATTCCCACCATTTCTCTTACCTCCGTTATTAATTATAAAAATTTTATAGATTCTCTCTGAAAATAGCCGTCCGCGTCCATTTTCTGGACACCGAGACCGCGTACCAGGAGCCGATCGAAAGTGCCGTTGACCGCTTCAGTCCTGCAAATACGCCGTTCCACGCATCGACTCCCCAGCCGGTTTCGGCCTGGTATATATCTCCACTTGGTATGTTTCTTTACTTGATATGCTTATTCACTTGTTATACTTCTTCACTTGTTATACTTTTCCGCTTTCACTTTCTTGACAACTGCTGTTTGCTATTTTATAGTAACATAAAGAGATAATTCAGTCTAATCAGAAAAATAAAATTTTTAATTCATAAATACTGAACTAATATAGTAAAACTATGGAGGGATGCAGGCACATGGATCTCAAATACCTTAGAACATTTAAGACAATACTCGAAACAGGAAGTTTTCAAAAGGCAGCCGAACGGTTAAATTATGCACAGTCTACCGTAACCTTACAGATGCAGATGATAGAGCAGGAATTATCCGTCAAACTATTTGATAAAATTGGCCGGAAGATGGAATTAACCGAGGCGGGGAAAGAACTGCTTCCTTACATAAACGCCGCTTTGGAAGCCATCGCGCAGATGGAATGCTATGGAAAAAGCGGTAAAGAACTGACAGGCGCGCTGCGGATTGCCATGCCGGAATCACTTTTAGTATATCAGATGCAGCCCGTCATCAGAGCTTTTCGGGAACAGGCCCCTAATGTGAGATTATCCCTTCAGATTCCCAATTGCTACATCATCCGGGACCAGCTTCTAAACGGCAGTATTGATATCGGCGTCCATTACGATGTCGGGGGCTACGGCTCTTCTCTCATCACCGAACCGCTGGCCGACTATCCCCTGGCTCTCATCGCAAGCCCGGCTCTGGATGAAAAGGAGCGCGATTTTATAAGGACAGGCCAAAGAAAACCCATTTGCCTTGTAACTGTGGATCAAAACAGCATCTATCACAAAATATTGAATGGGTACCTGGAAAAATCCGATATCGTCCTGGAAGGTGAAATGGAAATCGAAAGCATCGAAGCTGCAAAACGCAGTGTTGCCAGCAATTTAGGCGTTTTATTTTTGCCGCGCTATTCGGTCGAAAAAGAATTGGAGCAGGGGGAATTGATTGAACTGCCTCTGGAACCTTCCGTCAAAAATATCACCGCAGTATGCAGCTACCATAAAAACAAATGGATTACTCCTGCAATGGAATTATTTATCCGTCTGCTGAGGAAAGAGATGCAGACGCCGAAGTTATAAAACAGCGCCATAATTCCTTGCCTCCGACGCACGCCCGGCGCGGGCATGCATCCTGCCCGGAGGGCTTTTATATCATTGGAAGACTTTTATCTCATTGGGCCACTTTACAGGAAAGTAAAAAAGGACATTTCCTATTGTTGGGAAATGTCCTGGGTCAATTTTATTCACTTGCCGTTCTTATCCCCCATATCGGTCCGTTATCCGATATAAGACATAAAAATCCGAAGATTTTAGTACAGTTTTGCACCTGCCGGGATACGGTCATCCACCATCAAAAGGTTCAGACCTTCTTTTCCATCCTCCTCATGAACTGCTGAGATCAGCATTCCGCAGGAGTCGATGCCCATCATAGGACGCGGAGGCAGATTCACGATTGCAATTGCCGTCTTTCCAATCAGCTCTTCCGGCTCATAATACTCATGAATTCCGCTTAAAATCGTGCGGTCTGTGCCGGAACCGTCGTCAAGAGTGAACTTTAAAAGCTTCTTGCTCTTGGGAACTGCCGTACAATCTTTCACCTTTACAGCCCTGTAGTCAGATTTTGCAAATGTCTCAAAGTCCACCATTTCCTCAAAAAGCGGTTCGATTTTAACCTTTGAAAAATCAATGGTTTCCTGTACCCTGCTCTCCTGTGCCGGTGCCGCCTTCTCTGCTTTTGCAGATGTGTCGGAGCCGCCCAGCGTCTTCATCGTCGGGAAGAGCAGAACATCTCTGATTGCATAGGAATCAGTAAGCAGCATGATAAAACGGTCCATACCGATGCCAATGCCGCCTGTCGGAGGCATACCTACCATCAGGGCGTTGACAAAGTCGTCATCCATGGAGTTGGCTTCCTCGTCGCCTGCGGCCAGCAGCGCTTCCTGTGCCTTGAAACGTTCAATCTGATCCAGGGGATCATTTAACTCGGAGTATGCGTTCGCCATCTCTCTCTTTGTGATAAACAGCTCGAAACGCTCCGTATATTCCGGATTCTCCGGTTTCTTCTTGGTCAGAGGAGAAATCTCGATCGGGTGATCCAGAATAAAGGTAGGCTGTATCAGATGTTCCTCTACGAACTCCTCAAACAGCATACTCAGGATATCGCCCTTCTTATGTCTGGCCTCATACTCGATATGGTACTGATCAGCCAGAGCCTTTGCTTCCTCATCCGTCTTAATGGTTGTAAAGTCGATTCCCTTATATTTCTTCAGGGCATCTACCATTGTAATTCTCTCAAACGGCTTCTCCAGATCGATCTCAACACCATCATACACGATCTTTGCTGTGCCGAGAACCTTCTTTGCCACTTCGCGGAACATGGTCTCAACGAGCTCCATCATTCCGTAGTAATCCGTATATGCCTGGTATAACTCCATCAGGGTGAATTCCGGGTTGTGTCTCGTATCCACGCCCTCGTTACGGAATACACGTCCAATCTCGTATACTCTCTCAAGACCGCCTACAATCAGTCTCTTTAAATACAGCTCCAGGGAGATACGCAGTTTCACGTCCTCGTCCAGTGCGTTGTAGTGCGTCGTGAAAGGTCTTGCGGCAGCGCCGCCTGCGTTCGGAACCAGCATCGGTGTCTCTACTTCCATAAAACCGCGGCCGTCGAGGAAGTTGCGGACTTCCTTGAGAATCTGGGAACGCTTTACAAAGGTATCTCGCACCTCCGGGTTCATGATCAAATCCACATAACGCTGTCTGTAACGCATATCTGTATTGGTAAGGCCGTGGAATTTCTCCGGCAGAATCTGTAAGCTCTTGGAAAGAAGGGTTACGGCCTCCGCATGGATGGAAATCTCTCCTGTCTTGGTTTTAAAGACCGTGCCTCTGATTCCTACGATGTCACCAATATCCATCTTCTTGAATTCTTTATAGGACTCTTCGCCGATACTGTCTCTGGCAACGTAAGACTGAACATTTCCCTTTAAGTCCTGGATGTTGCAGAAAGATGCCTTACCCATGACACGTTTGGACATCATGCGTCCTGCCAGGGTTACCTCCTTGCCTTCCATCTCCTCAAAGTGATCCTTCACGTCGGCACTGTGTGCCGTAACGTCAAATTTCGTAATCTGAAACGGATCTCTGCCGCTCTCCTGAAGCTCCGCTAGTTTATCGCGGCGCACCTTAAGAAGCTGGTTTAAATCCTGCTCTTCCTTCTTATTCTGCTGGTTCTGCTGATTCTGCTCTGCCAATTTCTTCCACTCCTTTGTGAACTTAGATTATGATACTCTCTGGATTTCCAGGATTTTATAGTGAATCATTCCTGCCTGTGTTTCTACCTTTACCGTCTCGCCCTGTTTCTTACCAAGCAGTGCATGGCCTACGGGAGACTCGTTGGAAATCTTGTTCTGAAGGCTGTTTGCCTCTGTGGAACCGACGATCTTGAACTCCATCTCCTCATCCTCTTCCACATCCAGAAGTTTTACTTTACAGCCAACGCTGATCTTGTCAAGATCGATCTCATCTTCCACAACGACTTCCGCATTCTTAAGAAGTTTCTCAAGGGCCTCGATCCTGGCCTCGATGTCTCTCTGCTCATCTTTCGCTGCGTCGTACTCTGCATTCTCGGATAAATCTCCCTGCTCTCTTGCTTCCTTGATTTTCTGGGCGATCTCTCTACGTTTATTCACCTTCAGATCCTGCAGTTCATCCTCATACTGCTTGAGACCTGCATACGTTAAAATATTTTTCTTCTCTGCCATGACAACTATCCTTCCTTCCGATAATTCGTCTCCGAAATCGTTCTAATATTGCATCGCATTATTATAACTGATAAAGTCCCCCTTGTCAAGAATCGGGAACGGCGTTTTCCGTTTATTTACAAGGGGTTTGTTACTGTTCTCCGCTTTTAAATCCGTTCTTCGATCAGGGCGATTAATTCCTCCATCGTACTGACCTTGTTAATATCATTTCTCAGCGAAGACGAATTCGGATAACCCGCCGTATACCACGCCACATGCTTACGCATTTCCCGCATTGCAATCTCTTCACCCTTGTATCCCGTCTGCAGTTTTCCGTGCCGGATGATTGTGGCCTTCAGCTCCTCCTTAGTCGGAGGCGGCAGAAGCTCTCCCGTGTCGAGATAGTGGTTAATGCGCCTGAACAGCCATGGATTTCCCTTGGCTCCTCTGGCTACCATGATTCCGTCGCAGCCGGTCCCTTCCATCATACGTCCGGCATCTTCAGGAGTGAAAATATCCCCGTTTCCAATTACCGGTATTTTCACTGCCGCTTTGACCTGCCGGATGATGTCCCAGTCCGCTTTTCCGGAATAGTACTGTTCCCTCGTCCTGCCGTGGACGGCGACCGCAGCCACTCCGCAGCTCTCCGCCATCCTTGCAAATTCTACCGCATTGACGCAGTCGTCGTTAAATCCCTTGCGGAACTTGACCGTTACGGGCTTGTGCAGTTTCTTTACCATTGCCGTGAGTATCTCCTCCGCCAGCTTCGGATTCTTCATCAGAGCCGAACCCTCTCCATTATTCACAATCTTCGGGACCGGGCAGCCCATATTGACGTCGATGATATCATACGGTCCCTCTTCCAGCCTCAGCGCCATATCGCTCATGATGCCGGGATCGGAACCGAACAGCTGGACTGCAATCGGACGTTCTTCCTCCCTCATCTCAAGGATCGGCTTCGTATTTCTATTATTATAAAGAAGCGCTTTGGCGCTGACCATCTCCGTGCACATCAGGCCGCATCCCTGCTCCTTGCACAGCAGACGGAACGGAAGGTCCGTCACACCGGCCATCGGAGCCAGCGTCACATTATTCTCCAGCTCTACATTTCCTATTTTTAACTTCATCTGTCCTGCCTTTATTATGTGAATCGTAAGTTTTCATTTAATCCGTTTCCTCTGTATCGTCAAGCAGCCCGTCCGCCGGCATTCCGAGGACAAAGACCTTATAGTAAAGCTCCAGCGATTCCAAAAGCTCCCTTTTCTCTCTTTGGTACTGCCTGATTTTTAAGCCGCTGCCTATCTCATCAAAAAGGTAATCCGTCTCCTCGGCCTCCACCCGGAATTCCAGTGTCCCTTCCGGGGTGAATTCAAGCATCATCGTGCCTCCCACATCTTCCGTGAAAAGAACGCACATAATCCTCAGTTCCTCTTTTACTCCCTCCGGGAGTCCTGCGAACTGCTCATTAAAATAATATTTTTCCACATAGGAGTTGGCTCCACAGAGAACGATATTCTCCTCCGCGTTCCGGCCTGCCGTATGTTCCATTTTTCCGCCCTCCGTTACACATCAAAAGGCATTCTGTCCTCCGGACATCATGCCTTTGTCGATGACGGTGAGAAGCCTGCAAAGCGTTCCCTCACCGTTTCTTTCTTTTTATCGTTAAAACCGTACCATTTATCTCACCAGGAGCTTGCTGATCTCGTACTGATCCTCCGGAATATCTTTCGTCATATTCAGCGCTTCCTGAATATCAAAGTCTACAAATTCGCCGTGCTTGTAAGCTACAACCCGGTTTGTCTTTCCCTCTGCCAGAAGTTCCACCGCCTTGGCGCCCATGATGGATGCATAAACCCTGTCCTTACAGGTTGGCGCCCCGCCCCTCTGCATGTATCCGAGGATTGTGGCCCTCGTCTCAAGCCCGGTAGCAGCCTCAATTCTTCTTGCCATGGAAGCAGAATGGCCAATTCCCTCCGCATTGATAATAATGTGGTGTTTCTTGCCGCGTTTCCTGTTCTCTATGATTCTGTTAATCAGAACCTGTTCATTGCCATCATAACGCTCCGGAAGAAGAATGTCCTCCGCACCGTTGGCAATACCGCACCAGAGGGCGATATAACCGGCATGACGTCCCATAACTTCAATAATACTGCATCGCTCATGTGACGTGGATGTATCCCTTACTTTATCAATGGCTTCCATCGCCGTGTTAATTGCGGTGTCAAAACCAATCGTATAATCGGTACAGGCTATGTCAAGATCGATGGTTCCCGGAAGGCCTACCGTATTCACACCCAGGGCGGAAAGCTTTCCCGCGCCGCGGTAAGAACCGTCGCCGCCGATTACCACCAGGCCGTCGATTCCATGTTTCTTGCAAATCTCAGCACCCTTTTTCTGTCCTTCGGCTGTGGTAAACTCGGGACATCGTGCCGTGTAAAGAATCGTGCCGCCGCGTCCGATGGTATCCGCTACGCTTGTACCGTCCATGTCAACAATCTCTTCCTGAAGCAGTCCGGCATAACCTCTCATAATGCCCTTTACCTTCATTCCCTTGTTGATAGCTGTTCTCACAACCGACCTGATACACGCATTCATTCCCGGCGCATCCCCACCGCTGGTTAAAACACCGATCGTCTTTACCTCTTTTGTCATAGCATATTCCTCCATCCCGCTATTTCTGTCAGCAAATCTGGTTTTTTCCTCAATTCATCTTATTCTAATGCATTTTATCCTTCTTTTCAAGGGGTTTGTGATATTTTTTTAACTAGGGAGGATTTGGAGAAAGAGAACGCCGCCGGGACGGCCGGGGTTCGGAATGGTGGGGGAAGACTATGAGTCTTCAGTCCCGGTTTGCAGGTTGTCGCAGGTGGGGAATCCGGCAGAAAAAGTTCCTCCGGGAAACGCTTGCGCTCTTTGGAGTACATAACGGACACTAACCTCGAAAAAACCTCGGTAAGTGCCGATGAACTCCCAGGTTCCCTGCGGAATCTTTTTCTCCCGGATTCCCCACAGGAAGGTTATCGCCCGGGACTGAAGACGCGCAGGTTGTCGCCATTCCGCCCGACCTGCGGTGGCTGATTTGTTCTATTCCTTCAGGGGGGAGGGTATTGTCTCTGCCACTACAGGCATTCAGATGCCCAGGAACCTTCTCTTTATAAACCTGAGAATTGTGTTGTCAGAGAGCCCGCTTTCACTCAGGATGAGATAATAGAAATCCCGGGTTTTAGCCGCGCGTAACAGTGATTAATAGGATAGCGAACCGATTAAATACCACCGCTTCGTAGTGGACGCGACAATCCCCCCCCCACACTTGACGAAAGAGACAATCAGCCCCTGAAGCCGGCGGACGGGCAATCACTTTCCCTGAGTCTTCAGTCCCGTCGACAACCTGCCCGGGGAAGGAGGAGAAAGACTTTCCGAAGGGTGACCTTGAAGCCCGCCGGTGCTTGGCGAGGTATTTTCGAGCCTAGCATCCGCTGTGCGCTTCACAAGCGGGAGCGTGTCCCCGCAGGAAAGTCTTTCTCCGGATTCCCCCTCACCACAACAACAAACCGGGACTGAAGACTCATACACAACCTCCCACTCCCCCGTCCGCCGTCTTACAGAGGCGTCCTCGCCCCTCAACTAACTCCCCTCTATCTCCTTACCGCCTTATCAATCGTCTTCTCAATCACCTTTACATTCTTTTCCCCCAGCTTCTCCCGGAGAGCGGCCAAAAGCTCTTCCTTTGCCTCCACATTCCAGTTCCGCGGAAGCGCTTTTTTCGCTTTTTCCTTTCCCAGATAGACAATCACCTGGTCGCTGCCCTCATATCCCCTGAGCATATTCAGGAGATCCTGCTCACTGGAAAAGTACGTTTCCTTGTCGGGGTACTGGAGCCACACTTCCCTGGGGACCGCGTCAAACGGGATTACCTGTTCGCAGATCAGCTTTCCTACCGGATCATCGCCTATGGACGCCTTGCCGGTAATAAATATCTTGGCGTCCTGCTCCAGGAACTGCCGTTTCTTTTCGTAATCCCTCGGGAACACAAGGACTTCCACGCTTCCGGCCAGATCCTCTATCGTCACAAAAGCCATCATCTTATTATTTCTCGTGGTTTTTACCGTCTTGGCCGTCACCATGCCGCCGATGGTCACAAATGCCCCGTCTCTGATTTCCGCCTCACCGGTCTCCTCATCCACAATAAAGTCGGAGGTTTTGGCCGTCACATTCTTCTCCCACAGGCTGATATAGGCCTCCATGGGATGGCCGCTGATGTAAACGCCCAGCATTTCCTTCTCAAATGCCAGAAGTTCCTCCTTTGTATACTCCCCGACATTCGGGAACGTAATCTGGAAATCTTCCTTTTCCTCCTCAGCCACGATGTCAAACATGGACATCTGCCCTTCCATGGAATTTTTCTTTTCCTTGTTCTTCTGGTCCAGAAGCTGGGCCGAAACAAGGAATTTCTGTTTTCTCGTACCGGGCAGCGAATCCATGGC
The DNA here is from genome assembly GCA_036419695.1 of [Clostridium] symbiosum. Taxonomy (NCBI): domain Bacteria; kingdom Bacillati; phylum Bacillota; class Clostridia; order Lachnospirales; family Lachnospiraceae; genus Otoolea; species [Clostridium] symbiosum. Next base: position 1,418,584 of record CP143946.1, on the reverse strand, counting down.
GCCCGACTTGATAAAGCTTTCCAGCGTCCGCTTGTTTACCTCTTTGCTGCTCATCCGATCCACAAAGTCTTCCAGGCTCTTATAATACCCTCTCTCCTCACGCTCCCTCACGATCTCCTCCACAACGGACTGGCCGATGCTCTTGATCGCGGACAGGCCGTAGCGGATGGAACCGCCGGAAACGGAGAAGCCGCCCTCTCCCTCATTGATGTCGGGAGGCACAATCTTCATTCCCATCTGGCGGCAGGCCATGATGTACTCGGACACCTTGGAGACGTTGTCCTTGACCGACGTCATAAGGGCGGCCATAAACTCAACCGGATAATAATATTTCAGATAGGCGGTCTGGTAGGAGACGACCGCATAGGCCGCCGCATGCGACTTGTTAAATGCATACTTTGCAAAGTCGATCATCTCGTCGTAAATGTGGTTTGCCGTCTTCTCGTCGATTCCGTTGGCAATACAGCCCTTAACGCCTTCCTCCTCATTGCCGTAAACAAAGTTCTGGCGTTCCTTCTCCATGACGGAACCTTTTTTCTTCGACATGGCGCGCCGCACCAGATCACTTCGTCCGAGCGTATATCCGGCTAAATCCCGCACGATCTGCATTACCTGCTCCTGATATACGATACAGCCGTAAGTCGGCGCCAGAATCGGTTCCAGCTGCGGACACTCGTAGGTGATGGACTCCTTGTCGTTCTTTCCCTTTAAGTATCTCGGGATAAAGTCCATCGGACCCGGACGGTAGAGGGAGATACCGGCTATGATGTCTTCCAGGTTCTCCGGTTTCAGCTCCTTCATGAAGCTCTTCATACCGGAGCTCTCCAGCTGGAATACGCCGTCATTCTTTCCCGTTCCGATGGAATTCAGCACATTTTTATCATTATAATCAATCTGATAGAGGTCGATGGTCTTATTGCATGTCCTCTCGGCCAGGCGGACCGCATTCTGGATCACCGTCAGCGTACGCAGGCCCAGGAAGTCCATCTTCAACAGTCCCAGCTCCTCCAGCGTCGTCATTGTAAACTGGGTCGTGATGGAGCCGTCGGCCGCCCTGGAAAGAGGCACATACTCGTCCACCGACGCCTTACTGATTACAACGCCGGCGGCATGCATGGAAGTATGCCTTGGGAGTCCCTCCAGCCTCCGGCTCATGTCGATCAGGTATTTAACCTCCTCGTCCTCCTGATAGGCATTGCGGAGATCGGGGCTGGCTTTTAACGCCTTGTCCAGCGTCATTCCCAGGTCGCCCGGTATCATCTTGGCAATCGAGTCGCACTTGGCATAGGGCATATCCAGCACACGTCCGACGTCGCGGACCACACCCTTGGCGGCCAGCGTACCGAAGGTGACAATCTGCACCACCCTGTCCTTGCCATATTTGCTCACCACGTAATCAATAACTTCCTGCCTGCGCTCGAAACAGAAGTCGATATCAATATCAGGCATCGAGACTCTCTCCGGGTTCAGGAAACGTTCAAAGAGAAGCTGATAGCGGATGGGATCAATATCGGTAATGCCCAGGCTGTATGCCACGATACTTCCGGCCGCAGAGCCGCGCCCCGGTCCGACCATGATATCATGTACTTTTGCAAAATGGATAAAATCCCAGACGATCAGGAAATAGTCCACATATCCCATGGACTTTATGACGCCCAGCTCATATTCGAGCCTCTCCCTAAGCGTTCCGTCGTCGTCCGGGTAATGTTTGTGAAACCCGTCAAAACAGAGCTTCTGCAGATACTCCCATGAGGTGTATCCCTCCGGCACGTCGAACTGGGGCAGCTTCGTCACGCCGAACTCGATTTCCACGTTACAGCGCTCAGCTATCTTATGGGTATTGTCCAGTGCATCGGCGGCGTATGGGAAGATATTCCTCATCTCCTCCTCCGATTTTAAGTAAAACTGGCCGCCCTCGTACCTCATCCTGTTTTCATCGGCCACTTTCTTTCCCGTCTGGATACAGAGCAGAATATCGTGTGATTCCACGTCTTCTTTATAAATGTAATGGCAGTCGTTTGTGGCGGTCAGCGGAATATCCAGTTCCTGGCTCATGCGTAAAAGCCCCTGGTTCACCGTTTTCTGGGCGGGTATCCCGTGATCCTGAAGCTCCAGGAAAAAGTTCCCTTTTCCGAAAATCTCCTGGTATCTGAGGGCCGATTTGCACGCCTCCTCATACATCCCGCGGGAGAGGTAACGCTGCACCTCACCGCCCAGACAGGCGCTGAGGCAGATAATCCCCTCGCTGAACCGGCTTAACACCTCATAATCAACTCTCGGTTTATAATAAAAACCTTCCACAAAACCTTTTGAAACAATCTTCATCAGGTTCTGATAGCCCACATTATTTTCCGCCAGGAGAATCAGGTGGTAATACCGATCCTCCCCGTTCACATTCTCACGATCCAGACGTGAGCCCGGCGCCACATAAATCTCGCAGCCGATAATCGGCTTGATGCCCACTTCCCTGGCAGCCCTGTAAAAATCGATCACTCCGTACATAACGCCATGATCAGTGATAGCCAGGCTGTCCATTCCCAGTTCTTTGGCCCTGGCTGTCAGTTCCTTAATCTTACTGGACGCATCCAGCAGACTGTATTCCGTATGCACATGCAGATGAGTAAATGCCACTCCCCTGTTCTCCTTTCCCACGGCGTTTCCGATGCAGCCCCCTGCAGGCCGTACGCCGCCGATTTAAAAGGGCTGCTGCAATGGTTTCCCTGCAGCAGCCCCTACTGTAAACTTAACTGTTCGTCAGATATTTTTCTATTCCTTCAATTGCCGTATCTTCATCCTCGCCCTCGGCCTGCACCCTGACTTCCTCGCCCGCCTGCAGAGTGAGAGTCATCATGCCCATAATACTTTTGGCATTGATATTTTTGTCTCCATCTATCAGATAGATGCTGCTGGAATACTGGCTGGCAACCTGAACAAGCATAGCGGCCGGTCTTGCTTCCAGACCTGATTCAAGTTGAATTGTGATTTCCTTACTCTTCATAATATCCTCCTCATCTTCCAAAAGAACTTACACCATCGCTTTCTTCCTTATACCTGTTCCTTCTGAGCTCTCAGGTTTTCTGCGATTGTACTGATCTTTCTAAGCCGATGGTTTACTCCGGATTTACCCACCTGGGGATCCAGGCTCTCTCCTAATTCTTTTAGCGTCGCATCCGGCCTGTCCAGCCTGACCTCAGCAATCTCCGCCAGTGTTTCCGGCAGATAGTCAAGCCCCACTGTATCCCGGATGTACGTAATATCCCCCAGCTGCTTTACGGCAGCCGAAACTGTTTTGTTAATATTGGCCGTCTCGCAGTTCACCTGGCGGTTCACACTGTTTCTCATCTCCTTCAAAATCCTGATATTCTCCAGATCCATCAGGGCTACATGTGCTTCCATCACGCCAAGAATCTCCACAATCTGACTTCCTTCTTTTATATATACCACAAAATACTTCTTCCTGACAACTATTTTCGCATCAATTGAGAAAGTTGCTATCAAGGCTCTGAGCTGTTCCGCCTTCTCCATCGAAGCGCAGACAATTTCAAAATGATAGAACTTCTCCGGATCACTGATGGAGCCCGCCGCCAGAAATGCTCCCCTGATAAACGCTCTGCGGCAGCATGGATTCTGGACTACCAGATTCTTTACTACAGATAAATTCTCCCACACTTCCCCGTGTTCATCCAGAAGCTTGCAGGCCTCCAGGACACGGATCGCGTCTTCGTGTTTCCGTATTACCACCGTATAGGTTCTGTTCTTTTTCAGGAATGCATTTCTCCGGATAGAAATATCAGTTCCTATATTAAATGCTTTTTTCAATAATGTAAAGTATTTTCTCGCAACCGCCACATTTTCCGTGTGGATACGGATGCTGTAATGATCCTCTTCATCAATGTGAACTTTGCCGCACAGGCTTAAGATAGCGGCAATTTCCGCTATCTGACAGTGTCTGGCAGAACTTATCTGCCGGGACAGTTCCTCTTTCACCCGGGAAGAAAATGACATCTCTCCACCTCTATTTCTTAACCTTACTATCGTTTTCAATGTCCCTGTGTTCTATCTTAAGTCCGATATCCCTGTGGCTTTCAAGCTTATCATACAGCATGTTTGCGATGGTGACGGAGCGGTGTTTGCCTCCGGTACAGCCGACGGCGACGACCAGCTGGTTTTTCCCCTCCTGGACATAGTATGGCAGAAGAAAGCCAATCATATCATAAAGCTTATCAAGGAAAATATCGGCAGTTCCTCCCTGCTTCACGAATTCCTGGACCGCCTCTTCGTTACCGGTGAGGTAACGGAGAGCATCGTCATAGTAAGGATTCGGAAGGAAACGGACGTCGAAAACGAGATCCGCATCGGAAGGAATTCCATATTTAAATCCAAAACTCAGCACGGTTACGAACAGACTGGAAAATCTTTCATGGTCCACAAAAATTTTCTCAAGCTCTACCTTCAGCTCCCTTGTCAGAAGCTTGCTGGTATCCAATATGTAATCCGCCCGTATTTTTAAAAATTTCAGTTTCTCCCTCTCTTTGGCAATTCCGCGGTCCAGCCGCTGGGTGCCTGCCAGAGGGTGTGATCTTCTTGTCTCTTTATATCTCTTAATCAGAATTTCATCGCTGGCATCCAGAAACAGTATCTCATAGGGAAATTTGAGCCGATCCCATTCACACAGCGTCTTTTCAAGTTCGCACAGCTCCTCACCGCTCCTGACGTCGATGCCCAGAGCGCCGCTCCTGATGTCTCCGCTGCTGCTCTCCACCAGTTCGGCAAACTTGCCGACAAGCGGGATCGGAAGGTTATCAACGCAGTAAAATCCCATATCTTCAAGCATTTTGAGAGCCGCTGTCTTCCCTGCTCCCGACATTCCGGTAACAATTACAAGCCGCATTTTTTTCTCCTTCTGTCATTCCTGCATCCGTTCAGCGCCGTACCGGCTGACACTTTTACTCCCAGCCTATCATGCGTACTTCCGTCTCCAGGTCCACCCCTGATGTCTCTTTCACTTTCCTCTGCACTATACGGCACAGGGAACGGATATCTTCCGCCGTAGCATCCCCGCGGTTGATGACAAAGCCGCAGTGTTTCTCAGAAACCTGTGCGCCGCCCTCGCGGCAGCCACGCATTCCCGCATCGTCTATCAGCTTCCCGGCAAAATACCCGGCCGGCCTTTTGAAAGTGCTTCCCGCGCTTGGATACTCAAGCGGCTGCTTGTCGCGCCTTTTTTTCGCCAGTTCCGCCATTTTTTCCTGAATTTTCTCCTTATCACCCTTCTTCAGGGAAATAACAGCGGAAAGGACGGTGTATTCCCTCTCCGGGATACAGCTATGACGGTAACCCAGATCCAGTTCATCTCTGGTAAGAGTAAGAATCCTGCCCGATTTCTCCATGACCCTGACCGACTTTAAGACATCCTTCATCTCTCCGTCATAGGCTCCTGCATTCATGACCGCCGCGCCGCCTAACGTACCCGGAATTCCGGCTGCAAATTCAAAACCGGTCAGCGAACGCTCCATTGCCTCTTTGGCAATCCTGGAAAGCAACGCCCCGGCGCCGGCCGTAATCTCACACGGCTCCTCCTCCCGGATCTCCGAAAAGCTCTCTCCCATCAGAATCATGACGCCGTTGTAGCCCCTGTCACTTACTAAAAGATTGCTTCCGTTGCCAAGTATATAATACGGCATCTGTTCCTCCTGGCAGAGAAGAAGCACGTTTTTCAGCGCCTCATCACCGTCCGGCGACACGAAATAGGATGCCGGCCCTCCCACGCGGAACGTGGTATGCCCGCTCATCATCTCGTCTTTTTTCACCCGGCCGTCTCCTGCCGCCAGGCGAAGTCTCTCAAAAAAATCATTCATGTTATATCCTGCCTGTTTTCTGTTTTCAATCTTTTCTCGCGAGGTTGGCCTGGACGCGGTTGTAAAGCTCCCTGGCCGCATTATACCCCATCTTCTTCTGTCTGTAGTTGACAGCCGCCGATTCCACGATAATGGCAAGATTTCTGCCCGGGCGGATCGGGATTGAATGGCAGACTACCTTGTTGCCGAGGAATTCCGTATACTGGTCTTCCATTCCCAGCCTGTCATACTCTCTCTCTCTGTCCCACTCTTCCAGTTTGATTACCATGTCGATGGACTGGGTATCCTTAACACTCTCAACACCGAACAGTGTTTTCACGTCAATGATACCTATGCCGCGAAGTTCAATAAAATGCCTGGTGATGTCGGGCGCAGAACCGATCAGCGTCTCATCGCTGACGCGCCGTATCTCCACCACATCGTCGCTGACAAGACGGTGTCCCCTCTTAATCAGCTCCAGGGCGGCCTCGCTCTTTCCGATCCCGCTCTCGCCCATAATCAAAACACCCTCTCCGAATACGTCCACCAGCACCCCGTGGATGCTGATCATCGGAGCCAGCTTAACATTGAGCCAGCGGATGATTTCCGCCATCAGATCCGATGTCGTCTTCTCCGAAACCATGCATGGAACTTCATAATGGTTGCAGAGCTCCAGCACATCTTCATCCGGCATCATGCCCCGGCTGTAAAGAAGGCAGGGGATCTGGCTGGAAATCAGGGCATCGTAAACCTCATGGCGGCGCTCCGCCGACAGCTTATCAAGATATGCGTGCTCCACATACCCGATGATCTGGACACGGTCTTTGTCAAAATGGTCAAAAAAGCCGGTCAGCTGCAAAGCCGGACGATTTACATCCGGATGTACCAGCACAATCGCGTCGGTATCCAGCTCCATTGTCATATTTCGAAGCCCCAGTTTCTCTATCAGTTCCGTAATCGTAACTCCATACATGGTCCTCATTCTCCTTCTCTGTGGCATTTTTTCAGAATTCTGCCTTTCACGCCTTATGCGGCAGATATGAAACCTTTTCTTTATCCTATCACAACTTTTACCGCTTGTCATCAACTGCGGCAGGACGGTTCCGTTTCCCTCCCCGTTCCTGTTTGGCCGTCCGTAAAAAACAGTGGGCGGCGGGTGGAAACCGTTTCACTTATTCTTCTCCGTGGAAGAAATTATATACGGCCTCGGCTGCATTCCGGTTCATCTGCGGCGCTCCGGCCAGTTCCTCGACTCCCGCGTCCCTGACCGCCTCAATCGTCTTAAAATGGCGCATCAGCGCTTTCCTTCTGGCGGGTCCGATTCCCTTTATATCATCCAGAACGGAGCGCACCTGTTCCTTGCTGCGCAGGCTCCTGTGGTATTCAATCGCAAAACGGTGGGCCTCGTCCTGTATTCTTGTAATCAGCCGGAATCCCTCCGAATGATGATCGATCGGTATTTCCACATTGTTATAATAGAGTCCCCTCGTCCTGTGGTTGTCATCCTTGACCATACCGCATACCGGAATCTCGATCCGCAGGCTCCCAAGCACTTCCAGGGCAATGTTTACCTGTCCTCTTCCGCCGTCCATCATGATAAGATCCGGAAATCTGGTAAAGCTTCCGAAGGCCGCGTCGCCGCCCTCCGCCTTCAGCTTTTCCGTTTCCTCCAGTCCGTGTGAAAAACGGCGCGTCAGCACCTCTCTCATGGAAGCATAATCATTGGGTCCTTTAACAGTTTTTATGCGGAACTTCCTGTAATCATTCCTCTTCGGCCTGCCGTCTTCATAAACAATCATGGAACCGACCGATTCAAAACCGCTGATATTGGAAATATCATAGGCCTCTATCCTCCTGACGCCTTTTAAACCAATCCATTCGCCCACCTGGTTCATGGCCCCGATGGTGCGCAGTTCCTCCCTCTTGATCTTCTCTTTATCCTGGGAAAGAACCATTTTCGCGTTCTTTTCGGCCAGCTCCACGAGCTGTTCCTTGCTGCCCTTCTTCGGAACGACGATTTTTACCTTCTGTCCTCTTCTCGATGTCAGGAAACTGCTGATGACCTCCTCATCTTCCAGCTCCTCCTGCACCCAGATCTCATGTGGAATAAACGGTGTTCCGGCATAGAACTGCTTGACAAAGCTGTTTAAAATCTGCCGGTCCTCCTCGGCCGAGGAAATGGACATGTAGAAATGTTCCCTGCCGATTAAGCGGCCTTCCCTGACAAAGAATACCTGGACCACTGCGTCCCTGTCATCCTTGGCCATGGCGATAATATCCCGATCGTCCATACTCTGACTGGTAATCTTCTGTTTCTGCGCCACCTTCCTGACACTGCCAAGCAGTTCCCTGTATTCAATGGCCTTTTCAAATTCCATCTCCTCCGAGGCGGCCATCATCCTGTCTTCCAGATATTTCATCACCGGCTCATACTTTCCGCCCAGAAAATCCAGGGCCTGTTTTACAGACTGCTGGTATTCCTCCTTTGAAATATACCCCTGACAGGGGGCGTCGCACTGGTGGATATGGTAATACAGGCAGGGCCTGTCCTTTCCGATGTCCTGAGGCAGCTTTCTCGTGCAGGTCCTGATATGGTAAATCTTATGGATCAGCTCGATCGTGTCCTTCACGGCACCGGCGCTGGTAAACGGTCCAAAATATTTATTTTTATCTTTCTTCATAATGCGTGAAAACAGGATCCTGGGATAGTCCTCCGCCACCGTCACCTTGATGTAAGGGTAGGTCTTGTCATCCTTCAGCATGGTGTTGTAGCGGGGCCTGTGTTCCTTGATCAGGTTGCACTCTAAAACGAGCGCTTCCAACTCCGAGTCGGTCACAATATACTCAAACCTGGCAATCCTCGACACCATCTGCTCTATCTTGGACGTCTTGTTCCGGCTGCTCTGGAAATACTGGCGCACACGGTTTTTCAGGCTGATGGCTTTTCCCACATAGATAATTTCGTCTTTTATGTCATGCATAATATAAACTCCCGGCTGGGCCGGAAGTTTTTTCAGTTCTTCTTCAATATTAAACATTTTCTTATCCCCGGCGCAGTCTGGATGCGTCGTATCTCTGCTGCATCCTCAGATACTGTTTCAATCCGTCAATCTGTTCCTCGATGGTCCCGTCGGACGGTTTCGCATCCAGGCACAGGCACAGGCTGTCTACCTCCCTCTGCCCTACCCTGCCCTTCATCCGCTGAAGGATGGCCAGCCGTTCCTCAAAGGACTCCGTATCCAGAAACTCTAAAAGCATCGGGCTGACGGCAGCCTCCTCCGGCCTGGTGTATGGGTGCATTTCCCTGTCCGCAGCCGGGCTTTTTGCCGTCCCTGCGGCATGATTTGCGGCATCCTGTTCCTGCCCTGGATAGACCTGCTCGAATCTGTATTTCTGCACAGCATCCGGATACTTACTCCTGTCCACCTCTTCCATAAACATGGAAAGGGGGCGGACCCAGACGCTGTAATCTCCGTAGAGCGCCTGGTAAACCACCATTTTTTCGCCAGTCTCCGAGTGGTTTGCCACCGCCATGATCTGGTACATTTTATTTTTAAAGTGTCTGTAAAATTCACCTGGTTTTGGAACTGCATTCATTGTTCAAGTCCTCCGTAATGATAGTTATTTGATGCATTCCACAGAATCCATTCCTCGTATCCCGCATCGTATACGGCCTGGATCTGCCTGCGTATCTCTTCGTTGCCATATTTAATGTGATGTTTCAGATAAGTTGCCGTAAAGTCCTGGAGCCACGGACGGACGATCGCCTGGCGTTCCTCCTCAGGATAGGTTGAAAGCTCGGCCTCGGACTTCTGCAGCGCCCCGAGAACGGTCTCATAGGGATGCATATCCGGGTGATCCAGCCCGAAGTTGCCGTCACCGTAGTGGGACGGGTAAATCATCGGACAGATATAATCCAGGTTCTGCGCCATTTCGCCGTAGATCTGGCCTACCGCGCCGGCGTCCTCCTCGCTCCCGATGATCGCGCCAAAGACATCGGCGGAGACAAACACTCCGAGAGGCGTCAGCTTATCATAGGCATATTCTGTAAATTCCGCAATGATATCCGTCTTGGAACGCCCTTTTGTCTCCTCCTCATCGAACACTACCTCGCGCATCGTAGAGTCGGTGGCAAAGCGGATATAGTCAAACTGTATCTCATCGAAACCGGCATCGGCCGCCTTCGTCCCCGCTTCCACCAGATAATCCCAAACTTCCTGTCTGTATGGGTTTACCCAGGCCAGGCCTTTTTTATCCCTGTAGAGGGAACCGTCCGCTTTTTTCAGGCTCCACTCCGGCTTTTTCTCCGCCAGATAAGGATCTTTAAAGGCCACAATCCGGGCTATGGTATAAATATCGTGTTCTTTCAGTTTTTGAAGCAGCGCTTCCAGATTCGGGATATAGGCTTTACATGCGTCTATCTCGTTGAACATCTCCGAATCTGTGGGTGCGGTAATGCGGCCGTCATCATTTTTGAAATCTATGACTACCGCATTCAGTTCCGTCGCATCGATCTGCTTTATAATATTGTCCATCATCTTTTCATTCCCCGCCACGTAGGCGGAAACGTAGATGCCTTTTACTTTTACGGGTTCGCGCTGTTCGAAAAGCTCGTCCCCGTCGGTAATCTTAAGAATCTTCTCAAGCTTAGCCGCCAGCGGACCCCTGGGGGTGTTTTCCGCGTTTCCGGAATTTTCCGGCGTCTGCCCTGTCCGGCTCTGCTCTCCGTCTGCACCTGTTTCAACGGAATTTCCGACGGCATCGCTGCCCGAGGCAGGGTTTTCCATCGAGCCGTTTTCTGTCTCTTCCTGGACGATATCCGGCATTTCCGCCGGGTTATACCGTGTGCAGCCGGCCAGCAGACAGGCGCACATGCTTAAAATCAGCCACTTTCTCATCACTTGGTTCCCCTGTGTTTCTGTTCTAATTCGAGGAGCTTTTCCTTGATCGGCAGTCCTCCGCCATACCCGGTCAGGCGGCCGTCGGCGCCAATTACACGGTGGCACGGCACTATGATCGGGATTGGATTATGGTGGTTCGCCATGCCGACCGCACGGCCGGCTCTCGGATTCCCGATTCTTGCAGCTATCTCTCCGTATGTGATTGTCTCTCCGTACGGAACCGTGAGAAGCTGATCCCAGACCTTTTTCTGGAACGAGGTTCCGCGCATTGAGAGCGGGATGTCAAATGTCCTTCGTGTTCCGGCAAAATATTCTTCCAGTTGGCGCTTTGTTTCCAAAAGCAGTGGTGTCTCCTGTTCTACAGACTCCGCCTGACGGCCGGCCTGAAAGGTTTTTGGTTCTTTTACAGCGAATGATATCTCGGTTAAGGCATTGTTTTCCTCTGCAAGGAGGAGCGGGCCGATAGGGGTTTCGATTTGGATTGTGTATCGCATATAGGAGACCTTCTTTCTTGGAATGAGAGGGTGGAAGAGTGACTGGGGGTGGGGCCGAGGGCTCGATAAAGACACTCCGGGTGGGCCGGAAAGCTGGAATCGCGTTTCACTACCGGGCCGGGTGGTGAGTCAGGAAAGTGGAACTTTCCTGACTCACGGGCTTCGCCCTGTGAACAGAAAAATAAACAAGTTCCCAAACGGGAACGAGCTCCCGTTTGGGAACTTGTTTATTTTTCTGTTCACCCGGCTCATTGCCTACGCGGATATTATACCACCCTCCCCCCCACCTTTTCCAGCCCCATCTCATTTTTCTATCACTTTCTATAACTTTTCCCCCATTTTGCGCACTTTTTTTAACTTTTTTCATTTTCCCCCTACTCAAAACCTCTTTTTTGTAGGATAATAGGATGGGTTTGTATTTTAAAATATTACTTATAGATAAGGATGGGACGTTATGAAATTAGGTTTTGACAATGACAAATATCTGAAGACGCAGTCGGATCGCATCCGCGAGCGTATTGATCAGTTTGGGGATAAGCTTTACCTCGAGTTTGGCGGAAAGCTGTTTGATGATTTTCATGCTTCCAGGGTTTTACCGGGTTTTGCTCCCGACAGTAAGCTTCGTATGCTGCTGCAGCTGGCTGATCAGGCTGAGATTGTAATTGCCATCAGTGCTGCGGATATTGAGAAGAATAAGATCCGCTCTGATCTCGGTATTACTTATGACGTGGACGTACTCCGCCTCATCCAGGCTTTTACGGATAAAGGGCTCTATGTGGGCAGTGTCGTGATTACCCACTATTCCGGGCAGGCCAGCGCCGATACATTTAAGAAGAAACTGGAACATATGGGAATCCGTGTTTACCGCCACTATACGATCGACGGTTATCCCGGCAATGTGCCGCTGATCGTGAGCGATGAGGGGTATGGTAAGAATGATTATATCGAAACATCCAAACCTCTCGTAATCGTGACCGCCCCAGGCCCCGGAAGCGGTAAGATGGCTACCTGCCTGTCTCAGCTTTATCATGAAAATAAACGCGGCATCAAGGCCGGTTATGCCAAATTCGAGACCTTCCCAATCTGGAATATTCCGATTAAGCACCCGGTTAATCTGGCTTATGAGGCTGCTACCGCAGATTTGAACGATGTCAATATGATTGACCCCTTCCATTTAGAAGCATATGGGGTGACTACGGTTAATTATAACCGCGATATCGAAATTTTCCCGGTACTCAGCGCTATTTTTGAGGGAATCTATGGGGATAATCCCTATAAGTCCCCAACGGACATGGGCGTTAACATGGCCGGAAACTGTATTTTTGACGATGAAGCCTGCTGCGAAGCCTCCAAACAGGAGATTATCCGGCGCTACTACCAGGCTTTGAACCGTGTTGCCAAGGAAGAAGGCAGCAAGGAGGAAGTCTATAAGATTGAACTTCTGATGAAACAGGCTAAAATCTCCACCGAAATGCGCAAGGTAGTTCCGGCTGCCCTGGACGAGGCCGAGAGGGAAGGCGCTCCGGCCGCCGCCATCGAACTGCAGGACGGCAGGATAGAGACAGGTAAGACGTCCAACCTGCTGGGTGCTTCCGCCGCTCTTCTGCTCAACGCAGTGAAGGCCCTGGGGAACATCCCTCACGGCACGCACCTGATTTCACCGACCGCTATTGAACCGATCCAGAAGCTGAAGGTCGATTATCTAGGCAGCAAAAACCCGCGCCTCCACACGGACGAGGTCCTCATTGCCCTCTCCATGTGTGCTGCAACCGACAAAAATGCGCAGATCGCCCTGGAGCAGCTTCCCAAGCTGAAACACTGCCAGGTCCATACCTCCGTCATGCTGTCGGAAGTCGATATCAAAACCTTCCAGAAACTGGGAGTCGGGCTTACATCGGAACCGGTGTATGAACATAACAGACTGTACCATTAAACTTAAAAAAACCGGACGGCGTCGTGGGACTGCCGGAACAGAAGCATAAAAAGAAAGAAACAGGCCCGAGTCACATTCAGGCCTGTTTCTTTTTAAATTTCTTTTGTCTCATTCTCTGCCGCCGGTGCGTCCGAACCCTCTGTCTCCGGTCCGTCCGTTCCGTTTTCTGTAACAGTCTCCGTCTCCCGGCCAGCTTCCGGGCTGTCGGAAACTTCCGTCCGCCGTGTGTTTTCGGCCGTCTCAACCTCTTCTACGGTTTCGGCATTTTCAGCCGTTTTTGTATCAGCCGTCACCTCCGGTGCATCTGTTTTGCCTTCACTGACATCGGCATTAGCTGTTTCGCTCTTTTTCTCTTCCGGCTCAGGAAGCCCCTTCACCTTACGGAAAATCTTCATAAATTCTTTGCCCGTGATCGTCTCCTTCTCAATCAGGAAAGCGGCAATCTTATCCAAAACATCCCTGTTTTCAAGAAGAAGCCTCTTAGCCTCCTCATAGGAATCCTTGAGAATGCCCATAACCTCCTGATCAATCTCGGCCGCCGTCACATCACTGCAGTTCAGTACGGTGCGTCCGTTGAGATACTGGTTTTCCCTGGTTTCAAGGCCCATCAGGCCGAATTTCTTCGACATACCGTACTGGGTAATCATGGCTCTGGCAATCCTCGTAGCCTGCTCGATGTCGTTGGAAGCGCCGGTCGTAACCGTATCGAATACGATTTCTTCCGCCGCACGCCCTGCCAGATATCCAACCAGCATGGCGCGTATCTCTTTCTCCGTATTGAGGTATTTCTCCTCTTCCGGAACGTGCATAACATAACCGAGGGCGCCCATCGTCCTGGGCACAATCGTAATCTTCTGGACCGGCTCCGCATCCTTCTGCAGTGCGCTCACCAGCGCATGGCCCACCTCGTGGTAGGAAACGATACGGCGCTCTTCCTTGCTGAGAATTCTGTCCTTCTTCTCCTTGCCCACTAATACTAACTCCACGGCCTCAAACAGGTCGCTCTGGGCTACCGCATGTCTGCCGTGTTTAACGGCCGTAATGGCCGCCTCGTTCATCATATTGGCCAGGTCGGCGCCCACCGCACCTGAAGTTGCCAGTGCAATTTCTTCAAAATTAACGGATTCATCCAGCTTCACATCTTTGGAATGAACCTTTAAAATGTTAATACGGCCCTTTAAGTCAGGTTTATCCACGATAATACGCCTGTCAAAACGGCCCGGGCGCAGAAGCGCCGGATCGAGAATCTCAGGACGGTTTGTAGCCGCCATAACAAGAAGACCCTTGGAGGAATCGAATCCATCCATCTCGGAAAGCAGCTGGTTCAGAGTCTGCTCCCTCTCATCATTGCCGCCGAGGCGGGAATCACGGCTCTTACCAATGGCATCCACCTCGTCAATGAAAATAATACACGGTGCGGACTGCTGCGCCTGTTTAAACAGATCACGGACACGGGAAGCGCCGACGCCGACGAACATCTCCACAAAGTCGGAACCCGACAGGGAATAGAACGGTACCTTCGCCTCGCCCGCAACCGCCTTGGCAAGAAGTGTCTTACCGGTTCCGGGAGGACCCACAAGAAGGGCTCCCTTTGGAAGCTTTGCACCAATCTTCGTATATTTGCCAGGATTGTGGAGAAAATCTACAATCTCGGTCAGGGATTCCTTGGCCTCATCCTCACCGGCCACGTCCTTAAACGTAACTCCCGTCTCCTTCTGGACATAGACCTTGGCGTTGCTCTTTCCAACGCCCATCAGACCGTTGCCGCCGCCCATCCGGCGCATCATGAAGTTCAGGAGAAGAACCATCAGACCAATCGGAAGCACCCATTCCAGGATCAGCACGATAATGCTGGCCGTGGCATCCACCTGGGCCTGTTCATACTGGGTTACTCCGGCCTTCTCCAGCTTCGCCTGGAGATCCGGATCCTCCATGGGAATTGCATAATACTCAATTCCAATCAGTCCGCCGTACTTGCTCTGGCTTCCGGTGTATTTCTTGGAATCCTTCTTAGGGGTAATCTGAATCTTGTTGCTGCTTACGACAACCGACTCCACTTCCCCATCCTTTAACATCTGGTTAAATTCACTGTAGGGCACAAGCTGCGTCCTGCTCTGCTGCCAGAGATTATGCATCGCGCTGACACAGAGCAATGTAAAAATCATAGTAATGATAAGAACCATGTAATTTTGTCCGCCCTTGGGATTCTTACCATTCTTATTCTGGTTGTTGTTGTTATCCATATGTGTTCTCCATTCCGAATAGACATTACAGTCCGCCTGATAGCCTCCGCTGGATGTATTTATGCGCATTCTGAGCGCTCACCGGGTCCGGCAGACGCCAGGCCATGCTCTTTATGGCCTGAGTGCATCTCCACCGCCAGATCTATGCATGGTTAGATTATGGCAGAGACAGCTCGATCTATTCTATATCATTATAGTGTGACATTCCTTATAAATCAAGAACTGAAATATTAAAATGTTATAAACAAAATAATTGTTTTTGGTGCAAATTTCCCCTGTTTTCCTTTATCCCCCTGCTTATCTGTGATAAAATGGATTTGCAGGGTTATAAATGACAAACCAAAACAGAATTGCCTGCCGCCGGGCAGTAAAGACTATGACTGTGCACAAGAAGCGGAAAGGTCTGTTATTTCACCCTTTCTTCTGTTTCCGGCCTCCTGAACGCGGCCGGTATTTATGTTAATTGATTATCAGCTAAAGATGAGGTAAATTATGTTAAATCACGTAATCCACGGCATTGAACCCGTATTCGACAGCCATTCCGCAATTTTAATTCTCGGCTCCTTCCCTTCCGTAAAATCACGGGAGGCCCATTTTTTCTATGGGCACCCCAGGAACCGCTTCTGGCCCGTGCTCGCGGCCATCCGTAAAGAGCCGGTTCCCGTCTCGATCGAAGAGAAAAAAGCATTTCTGCTCAGGAACCAGATCGCCGTCTGGGATGTAATCGAGAGCTGCGACATCGAAGGTTCCAGCGACAGCTCCATTAAAAACACCGTCCCCAACAACCTGAACCTGATTCTTAAAACGGCGCCTGTGAAGCAGATTTATACAAACGGCGGCGTTTCGGGGAAGCTTTATGATAAGTACTGTCTCCCTTTAACCGGGATGGAAGCCGTTAAACTTCCCTCCACCAGTCCTGCCAATGCGGCCTCTTCGCTTGAAAAACTCATTTTGTCATGGGAATGCGTCAATCGTCATCTGCCTCTATTTTCCTGACATAGTTTTACCCGGTCTCACCACAATAATACTGAGGTGAGAAATATGGAAAAAAATTATAAGGCAGACGGCACGGCCGATGTTACCGCCGACAAAACCCCCGAATTCGATGAGAGTGAGACCATGTTCGATCTGGATATCTGCTCCGCCACCGACTGCACCGGCCTGATTCCGGCCATGCCGCAGTCCGACAGCGAGATTACGTCCTATGAACAGCTCTACCACTTTCTGCCGAGGGCAACAAATAAGAGTGAAAAAGACTAATCTCCACTCCCCCATTTTAAAAGACGGCGAAAAATCCGCAATGCGTTTTTTCGCCGTCTGTATTTCAAAACACAGCCTGAACCAGCACCATATACAAAACCGTTCCCACGCCAATGCTCAAAAGAGAATTCTTCTTCCACACATGGAGCGCCGCAACGGCCGCAGATGCAATAAACTCGGGCAGGCCAAAGGGCCAGGCTGACAGTGTTACGCCCTTCAGACAGTAGACCACCAGAAGCCCCATTGTGGCATAAGGCAGCGTCTTTCCCAGATATTCCACATATTTAGGCATCTCTTTCCCCTGGGGAAACAGTAAAAACGGAAGAAATCTCGTAATCACCGTTCCGGCCGCCATCGCAATCACGATCCATAAAATATAACTGTCGCTCATTCTCTGCTTCTCCCCTCTCTCTTATACCCTGCGGTCACCACAAAAAGAATTGCAATCATCGCCGGGATAATAAACGCATCCTGTCCGAATATCCACAGGCAGAGCACAGAACATGCCACCCCTGCCAAAGCCGGGCCATGCTTTTTCTGCGACATCCACTGCTCCGTAAATATCACGACAAAGAGAGCGGTTAGCGCAAAATCCAGGCCCGCCGTATTAAATGTGATGACGCTTCCCGCAACCGCCCCGATGAGCGTCCCCAGCACCCAGTAGCACTGATCCAGAAAGGTCAGCAGAAAGTAGGCTTTTTCCTCATGGATTCCCTCTGGAATCTTCTCATTACATACAACGGAAAACGTTTCATCCGTCAGCCCGAAAATCAGATACGGTTTGGTTTTCCCCATATTCTGATATTTTCCCAGCATGGAAATTCCGTAAAAAAGGTGGCGCGCATTAACCATCAGCGCCATCAGAAACGCCGCAAGCGGGCTGACCGCGGCCAGAAGCAGATTGATGCCCACATACTGTAAGCTTCCCGCATATACGATAATACTGATCGCCAGCGCCCAGCCGACTCCGAACCCATTGACACTCATTAAAATTCCATATGCCGTCCCTAAAAATATGTATCCGACCATGACCGGCACCGTCTTCGGAAAGACATAGCGCAGCGTGCTTCCCTGTTCTTTTTCTATACTCTGTTCTTTTTCTATACTCTGTTCTTTTTCCATACTCTGTTCTCTTCCGTCATTCTCCCCGCTCATCTTTTCATCCCCGACACTTTATTTTTCATCCCGATACTGCTATACTGTGGTTACTGTTCCCAGGTCTTATGCCATAATATGTTTTCGTATAAAAGGCCACACCGGTATAACCTGAAATTATATTATAGTTTTTAATTTTATCCGCGATTAATCATTATGTCAATAGGAGTATCGAAAATGAAATCCGACTTCAATCATTCATTCCGTTATGAATCCTGCAATTTCTGTCCGCGCAGCTGCGGAATCGATCGTTTTAAGCACACGGGCTATTGCAAAAGCCCTGCGAATATCACCGCGGCCAGGGCGGCTCTCCATCAGTGGGAGGAGCCCTGCATCAGCGGTATCCGCGGGAGCGGCACCGTGTTTTTCACCGGCTGCACGCTCCGGTGCTGCTTCTGCCAGAACTACAGGATCAGTTCCGAAGGTTTCGGCAGGGAGATATCCACCGGCCGCCTCGCCGAAATTTTTCTGGAACTTCAGGCACAGGGCGCCCATAATATCAACCTGGTGACCGCCACCCAATACCTGCCCTCCGTTCTCGACGCGCTTGCCTCCGTAGAAGGGGAGTTGAGGATTCCCGTCGTCTACAACTGCGGCGGCTATGAGACACCGGAAACCATAGACGCCCTGGCCCGGTTCGTCGACATCTGGCTCCCGGATCTCAAATATTTAAGTCCCGTTCTTTCAAAAAAGTATTCCCAGGCAGAAGACTATTTTGAAGTCGCTTCACGGGCCGTCGGCCGCATGATCCGCCTGTCAGGACCTCCGGTATTCGAAGAATATCAGGATCCGGACACCGGCCGTGCCTGCCGGCTGATGAAAAAAGGCGTTATCATACGCCATATGGTTCTGCCCGGACATAAAGATGATTCCATCAGCCTGATGCACTGGATCCGCCGTAATCTGCCAAAAGGACAGTTCCTGATCAGTCTGATGAGCCAGTATACCCCCTTTTACAGAAGCAGTGAATATCCCGAAATCAACCGGCGAATCACAACATATGAATATCAAAAAGTGCTGGATACCGCCATAGAACTTGGCCTGACCGATGGATTCATGCAGGAAAAAAGCAGCGCGAAGGAAGAATATACACCGCCCTTTGAACTGGAAGGAATTTAACCGGGCGTAAAACTGGCCCCCGGAAGTGAAACTGATGTCTTTCGGTGCTGTAAACACCCTGGGAAATCTAAAAAAGCGGATCATAAGGATAATCCGCATGGTAATTTGCTGAAAATTTGAAAACAAACGCCGAAGGAAAGTGGATAAGCTGGAACAGCCCTGATAATAATTGATGAAATCATAAGAAATGAAAGGATTAATTTCAATCCATGTTCCCGCGAGGGGAACGAAAACAACAACATAGAAGTGGGTACCGATTACTTAATTTCTCATCGATACCCACTTCAAACTATTTCGTCCATTGGTTTTTACCTCTCTTACATCTACCAGTGACATCTATATGAAATTTTTTACCAACAACCTTTTTATTTATTTATCAAACTTTTCTTTCACATACCGTATCTATTATCTTCTCCGAATACTCTTCTTTTTAATAATACTTTCTCGTCATATTACTAAACCGACTCTTTTTCTTTGACATTTATATAGATTTTATCGTTTGATTTTTATTTCTTTTCTTACTTTTTTTTAAAGGTTGTTGTTTTTCCTATGCCTGATTTAAAAAGATAAATCAGACGAGTTTAACTGTTTTGGTGGACCGTACCTCCTTTACTTAGATTTGGTTTGGTTCTTTAAAAGATTTTTTATTTCTTTTGATGTCTTTATTATAGCCACCGGCAAGCGTTTTGTCAATACTTTTTATGATTTTTATTTGATTATTTTATATTTATATCATTTCAATCCGTTATATTCTATTATTTATAGTGCATTTTCTCTATATTTTCAGAATTTTCCAGTCTTTTACGTATTATCAGACTTTCGTGTCATTGCCGGCTCCTTCGCATACGCGTTTTTCTCTGCACGGTCCGGTTTTCCCCGCCTCTCCCCGGATCGCTTTAGTAAAGACATCACATAAAAACGATCGTTTTAAAAATTGTGGAAGCAGAATTAATGCTAAATCAATAAAAAAAGCGGCTTGTAAATTTTCTTCCCTTCCGCTATAATGAGTAATACGTTTGGGAGATACCGTCGAAACTCCAGACGGATGGTCTGACGATATCCGGGCAGCACGATTAACTCTTACAGCACTTTCCAATTTTCTATCAGTATTATCTTTTTTATATCTATATTTTGTAGTCTCCTTATTTCCGTTGATTTTGATACTAGGATTATAACGCTTTTTTCAGGTAAACCATATGCATAAGCTGTACTCCGTCTTTGTATATGGGGATTTTGTTGAGGAATGAGAACGCCGCCGGGACGGTCGGGGTTCGGGATGGTGAGGGGGAGGTTATGAGTCTTCAGTCCCGTCGACAACCTGCCCGCCGTCTTACAGAGGCGTCCCCGCATCTCAACTCCATGCCTGCTTACCGGCATTCTGTTCCTGTTCTCATATTCACATCTATCTTCACATCTCATGCATCTGCCGCCATGGCAGTTGACATAATAATCTATTCAGGAGGTATTTCTATGATCTATGAAACATTTCTCACCACCATCCACTCACTTGTCCAGGAAAAACTGGAGGGCAGAGCCGAGGTTTCTCTTCGCCGTGTGCTGAAGAATAACGGGCTTCTTCTGGACGGACTGTCGATTTCTTCACCGTCCTCCGCCTTCTCACCGACTGTTTATCTGAACTCCTACTATAACGAGGAGGAGGAAGGGCTGTCACTTCCCGTTATTGCCGAACAGATACTGCTTCTTTACGAGGAGGAAAATGGACTCCCGTCAGAGCTGGCACAGCAGTTAAAGGATTTTGAGAAAATCAGGGATCGGATCGCTTATAAGCTCATTAATGCGGAGGATAACGCTGTCCTGCTGTCGGAGGTACCTCATTTCCGCTATCTGGATCTTGCCGTCGTCTTCTATATCATTGTCTCCGAGAGCGACGACGGTCAGATGACAGCGCTGATTCACAATGAACATTTGGGTATGTGGAACGTTACCCGGGAAGATTTGTCCGATTTTGCGGAAAAGAACATGGCCACTCTGATGCCCTGCCGGATCACGCCAATCGAAGATGCAATCCTGGCCATCAACGAGGAAGAACTGCCCGGCGGTGCGTATGAGCTGTCCGGTGAAGAAACCGATATCTTCCCTGTCAATCTCTATGTCCTGTCGAATGAGAGGGGAATCAACGGCGCCGCCTGCCTTTTATACAGGGACGTATTAAAAAACTTCGCGGAACAGGTGGGGGACGATCTCGTCATCCTGCCCTCCAGTATCCACGAAGTTCTGTTGGCGCCATCAAAAAAAGCGCTGTCTTACGATGAATTAAATGAAATGGTCTACTATATCAACCGTTCTGAGGTCCCGATGGAAGACCGCCTCTCCGATCACATTTATTACTATTCCAGGGAACAGAACTGCATCTACCATCCCGCACCGGTTTCCTCTAGCTCTTCTGGACCAGGCGGAACAGAGAATCCACAATGAAAATGGCAAGAGCCATGGCCCCCGCTATCTGTATCGTCTGGATCAGGTGATAGGTAGAGAGATCGGCAAGACCCTGTATCATAAAATAGACGCAGCGGTACACGGACGCTCCGGGCACGGTCGGAAGGATGCCGGCCACCAGGAACACCGTTACCGGAGCCTTTAAAAGTCTTGCAAAAATATGGCTCAGGATTGATACCACCAGACTGGAAAGAAAGGCGGCCATAATCTGGGAACGGCCAGACTGAAGCGCCAGCAGATAGACAAACCAGCACGCTCCGCCCGCGGCCCCCGCATAAACCAGGTACTTTTTTGGCACATCCAGGATGATGGAGAAACCGAATATAGCAAGAAAAGCAGACAAACTCTGCACTGCAAGCGCTGTCATACGGCACCTCCAATCATCTGAAATACAACCATTGCTGCACCGACTCCCGACGCCACGCCGAGAGCCACGACAATTGCCTCGGCGATCCTTGCTACCCCGGAACTGTAATCCCCGTTCAGCGTATCTCGGATCGCCGCGGTAAATGTCACACCCGGAACCATCGGCATGATGGCGCTGATGATTACAGCATCGATGTTCATATCAAAATACACCAGCTTCTGAATCAGCAGCGCCGTCACCGCCAGGGCGAAAGAACCGGCCGCGTTCTGGCAGAAATCATTAAACTTAAGGCGTGACGCCCCCGTGACCGCCAGAGCCAAAACCAGCCCCACGACGCCCGCCGCCACACAGTCCAGCCAGTTTCCTTCAAAAAGAATGGCAAAAAAAGCCGATGTCATAATATAACCGATGCACTTATGAAGAAATCCGTATTCGATGGAGGTTTTAATCTCCCTCAGCTCTGCCCGCGCCTCTTCTACGGTCATCTCACCGGCGCAAAACTTTCTGGATATATTGTTTACACGATATACTCTGTTTAAATTCGTCGATCTTTTATCGACTCTTTTGACAACCGTAATCGCACTGATCGAAGGATCGGAAAGTGTTGCAAATATTCCTGTTGCCAGGGCAAAAACCTCTATCCCCTCCAAACCGGACTTTTTCATAATCCGGCTGACCGTATCCTCGATACGGTATACCTCAGCTCCGCTGACCAGCATGATTTCCCCCGCCTGCACGGCCATCTCTATCAGTTCCTGATAATCCATCTCCCGGTACCCCATTTATAGTAATTTTCAGCGGTGAAGCCGCGTATTCTTTCACACCACCGCCCTATGTAACAAGTAGCAATCCCACCAGTGGGATTTTCCGCCTCCGTCAGGCCGTTTCATATGCCGACGGTTTAGAATATCCTGCTGCCAATCTGGAACACCAGGACCGCAGCAACCCATGCCACAGCCAGCTGGAACGCCATCATCAGAAGGGTCCATCTTGTGGACTGTGTCTCTCTCCTGATTGTCGCTATCGTAGCAATACAAGGCGTATATAAAAGGCAGAATATCATCAATGCATATGCGTTGACTCCCCCAAAGCCCGCGCCGCCCAGCATGATATGAAGCTGTGTCATACCGGCTGCTGAATTGATATTATTAATTCCGTACAATACGGAGAAGCTGGAAACCACCACCTCTTTCGCCGATATACCGGAAATCAGAGCGACTACAATCTGCCAGCTTCCAAGTCCGGCCGGCGCCAGAATCGGAGCCAGGCTGTGGCCGATAATTGCCGCAAAGCTGTCGGAGACATTGTTTGTCAGGCCGGACGGTCCGATATTCAGGATAAACCAGAGAATAATGGACGCAACAAAAATTGTGGTTCCTGCTTTGGTCAGATAGTCTTTTACTTTGTCCCACACATAGATGGTAACCGTCCTCAGGTTCGGCGTCTTGTATTCAGGAAGCTCAATAAGAAGAATGTTCTCATACTTTTCATTGGAATTCTTATGTACAATATAAGCAACCAGAATCGCCATGGCAAGTCCGATGACATAGAGGGAGTAGGCCACCAAAAGCGCTTTCTGCGGGAAAAACATCTCCGAAAACAGGACATAAATCGGAAGTCTGGCCGAGCAGGACATAAACGGAGTAATCAGGATTGTCCTTCTCCGATCCTTCACGCTCTCCAAAGCCCTCGTCGCCATAACGGCCGGAACCGTACAGCCAAATCCCAGCAGCATCGGAAGAAATGCCTTACCGGACAGTCCCACCATTCCCATCGTCTCGTTCATGACATAGGCGACGCGCGACATATATCCGCTGTCTTCCAGAAAAGCCAGCGCCAGAAACAGGATAAATATGTTGGGCAGAAAGGTGAGGATTCCGCCGACACCGGCAATGACGCCGTCCACTACAAGGGAGATAACCCAGTCGGTGGCATGGAGATTTTGGAGAAGTAAGAGAACCGAGGCTGAAAACCAGTTCAGGCCGCTCTCAAAGTACCCCTTCAGGAAATCCCCGACCGTAAAGGTGAAGAAAAATACAAGGGCCATGATTCCCAGAAAAACAGGGATTCCCCATACAGGGTGCGTCATAATCTGATCCACTCTGTCGGTAAAAGCTGATTTTTCCGCTTTGTTAAACAGGCACTCATCAATAATCTCTTCTATATAATCGTATTTTTCATTGATAATATTCTTCTCGTAATTTTTATCAATGATATCGCTCAGGTCCACAGGGTGGTCCTTACAGACTTCCTCATCGTACTCCATCATCTTGATAGCATGCCAGCGCATGTTGTCAAGCGGGCCAAAGTGCGCTTTCAGCACTACTTCTATCTTGGCGATTTTGTCCTCTATCACGTCGGAATACCGCACAACGACTCCCTGGGGCTCCTCCTCATAGTGGTGGACGACGGCATGCATCAGGACATCCAGTCCCGTCCTCTTCCTGGCCGACACCGGCACCACCGGAATGTGGCCTAACATCTCCGGCAGACGGTGCAGATCGATCTCCATACCACGGTCCTCCACGATATCCATCATATTGAGGGCCAGGATAACCGGCTTCTTGAGTTCCAGAAGCTGCAGCGTCAGATAGAGATTCCTCTCCAGGGACGATGCATCCACGACATTGATAATCACATCCACTTCATTTTCTTCAATGCATTTTCTGGTGACCCGCTCTTCTATCGTGTAGGAAGTCAGGCTGTAAATTCCCGGCAGATCGATTACCTTGATGGGCCGTCCTTTATAGCTGGTCTCCCCTTCCACGCGCTCAACCGTAACGCCGGGCCAGTTGGCCACCTTCAGCTTTGCCCCGGTAAAAGCATTGAACAGTGTTGTCTTTCCACAGTTCGGGTTTCCGACAAAACCGACTGTTATCTGTCCGTTTGCTGCATTCATAGCCGGTTCCCTCCCTGACTTCGTTCTTGTGCCGACGCAGCTTCCCTGATCTCGATTCCATCGGCTATTTTCTGGCCCAGAGCCAGTCTCGTTCCCCTGACGTTGATAATCAGAGTTCCGCTTTTCTTCTTATTCAGTACGGTTACTTTTGTATGCTCATTGACTCCCAGAGCCTCCAGACGCCTGGTCAGACGCTCCTCAATCATAACTTCCTGGACAACGTAACTTTTTCCTATTTCGCCTTCATAAAGCTTCATGGTTAGTCACTCCTTCCCTATCGCTTTATCAATTGTAACCGTCCCGTCAGGCCTTGTCAATTATCTTCCATCTCCAGAAGCATTTTTTTGATTTCCGTCATCCGGTCACGCAGCGCGGCGGCTTCCTCGAAGTTAAGTTCCGCTGCCGCCTTATGCATCTTCTTGGTCAGCTCCTTTACGATCTTCTCCAGTTCCTGCTTGTTCATGGACTCAGGATCCTTGGTCACTTCGTTCGTGATTCCCTCTGCTGCCTTGGATATCGTAATCAGATCGCGGACCGCTTTTTTTATCGTGGTCGGCGTAATTCCGTGTGCTTCATTATATTCCTGCTGCAGCTTCCTTCTTCTCTCTGTCTCGCTGATGGCGGCGCGCATGGAGTCCGTGATGTTGTCGGCATACATGATAACATGGCCTTCCGAGTTTCTGGCGGCACGTCCGACCGTCTGAATCAGGGAAGTTTCCGAACGCAGGAATCCTTCCTTATCTGCATCCAGGATTGCCACCAGGGATATCTCCGGAATATCCAGGCCCTCGCGCAGAAGGTTGATTCCAACCAGGACGTCGAACACATTAAGACGCATATCCCTGATGATTTCCGCCCTCTCCAGGGTGTCAATATCGGAGTGAAGGTATTTCACGCGGATTCCCACCTCGCGCATGTAGTCCGTCAGATCCTCGGCCATACGCTTCGTCAGCGTTGTAATCAGGACTTTATTGCCCTTTTCCACCTCCCGGTTCACTTCTGATACGAGATCGTCAATCTGACCTTCCACCGGACGCACTTCAATAGGCGGATCCAGAAGACCCGTAGGACGGATAATCTGCTCCGCCCTCAACATCTCGTGTTCTTCCTCGTATTTGGATGGAGTTGCGGACACAAACATCATCTGATCAATTTTGCTTTCAAACTCGGAAAAGTTGAGCGGCCGGTTATCCAGGGCCGACGGGAGCCTGAATCCGTAGTTGACCAGCGTCGTTTTTCTGGAACGGTCACCGGCGTACATGCCGCGCACCTGCGGCAGGGTGATATGGGACTCATCGACAATAATCAGGAACTCTTCCGGAAAATAGTCGATCAGGGTACACGGCGGCTCTCCCGGAAGGGAACCGGTCAGATGGCGGGAATAGTTCTCAATTCCGGAGCAGAATCCTGTCTCACGCATCATCTCCACATCAAAATTCGTACGTTCTGAGATCCTCTGTGCTTCAAGGAGCTTATCCTCGCTCTTGAATTCCTCCACACGGACCTTCAGTTCCTCCAGAATATTGGTTGCCGCCAGCTCCATCTTCTCCCTTGGGATAACGTAATGAGAGGCCGGGAAAATGGCGATATGCCCCAGCTGGGACTTGATTTCTCCGGTGAGCGTGTCAATCTCGGTGATTCGATCCACCTCATCGCCGAAGAACTCGACGCGGTAGGCGTCACCGCCCGAGTAGGCCGGATAGATCTCCAGCACGTCGCCGCGGACACGGAAGGTGCCTCGCTTGAAATCCATATCATTTCTCGTATACTGGATGTCGATCAGTTTATGGATGACCTCATCCCTGTCCTTAATCATGCCGGGACGCAGGGAAATAACCATCTCCTTATAGTCTATGGGGCTTCCCAGGCCATAAATACATGAAACTGAAGCGACAATGATAACATCCTGGCGCTCCGACAAAGCCGCCGTCGCAGAGTGGCGCAGCTTGTCTATCTCATCGTTGATGGATGAGTCCTTCTCAATGTAGGTATCGGTGGACGGGACATAGGCCTCCGGTTGGTAATAATCGTAGTAGGAGACGAAGTACTCTACCGCGTTCTCAGGGAAGAACTCCTTAAACTCGCCATAGAGCTGGGCGGCGAGGGTTTTGTTGTGGGCGATAATGAGGGTCGGCTTCTGTAATTGCTGGATCACATTTGCCATGGTGAAAGTCTTGCCAGACCCCGTAACCCCTAGTAAAGTCTCGAATTGGTTGCCTTCCTTGAAGCCTTTTACAAGGGCTTCGATCGCCTGCGGCTGGTCGCCGGTGGGCTGGTATTCACTGTGTAATTTGAACTCCATAATGCGTTTTTACCTCCTTGGTGACCCTGAAAAAAGTACGTCTATTAGACAGAAATTCGTAATCTGAACCATTTTCGCCCTGCCTAATAGACGAACTTTTACTATTTTATGAATGAAAGTCACTAAACGATACAAAGACTGCTTCGCAGTCCTTTGCATCACTCGGAACATACTGTTCCCCGCCTACTTGTCAGGTGAAAGCAAATGCTCCCTACGGTCGCGCTTGCTTTCCTCCTGACAAGTCAAATTATAACATGGACAGTTCAAAAAGTATAGCCGCAAGGCGGAACATTTGTTCTTTTTCTTGTGGCTATATTTTTCCATTTTCTATTCACTTTATAGAAGGTACTCTTCCGCCGAAGTCATCACATCAATATTCTCGGTGCAAGGTCCATCTCCTCATCTGGATCTACCGTGCTTCGATTACCGTCGGATACCAAACCTACTCTGGCTTCAAACTCGGTATAACAGGCAGGAATCATCTGAAGCATATACTTAATGAATGGCGTGGGATCATTCTGTTCCACATGCCATCCTGCATCAATGCATTCCAGTACATCGTAATAGGCATCCTTGGTTTCCTCTATCTTCTTTTCAACACTGATATACTTACCCACTTCATAGCCATTTTGATAGAGAAGTAATAAGGTAAGCAGTCGGCTCATTCTACCATTTCCATCATTAAATGGATGGATGCACAGAAAGTCGCAGATAAAAGTTGGAATCAGAATCAGAGGGTCTATGACCTCCAACTGCGGTAAGAATGGGCTGATCGGTCAAAACCTTTCCCATTATATCCGAAAGTGTAACCGGCAGCTTGTCTGGCTGGGGATTGCCCAGTCTAATAGTTAGGCTGCCCTGTGGATCGCCGTCAATCAGCAATACTTTTTTTCCCTTTCTATTCACTTTCATAAGACCATCTTCCACTGAAACATCATATCAATATTCTTCGGCCCCATTCCCCGGCAATCACGGTCCGTATGTCTGACAAAGCAATTTCATTGCCAGCCGTGTCAGAATTTTCAGAATTTCCCCAGGCAAATTCACTTGACAAAGACAAAGCAGCTATATATACTATATTTCATGAATTGAATAAAATCTTCAGGGCAGGGTGAAATTCCCGATCGGCGGTATAGTCCGCGAGCGCGAGAGCGCAGGACTTGACATAGGTTCAAGTCAGGATTTGGTGAAAGTCCAAAACCGACAGTATAGTCTGGATAGAAGAAGATCATTATGCACAGGGTGGAGTATACCATTCTGTGTACAGAAAGCGTGCTCTGGATTGTTTTTACATTCCGGAGTTTTATTTTTGCACAGGTGCAGGCCTGTGCCCTTTCTGCATTGCCCTGAACGATTTTGTTCAGGGCATTTTTATTGAGTGGCAATGAAAAGTTCACGAAGCGTGGTTTTCGTTGTTTTTGGAGGTGATTCTGTGAACGATGTTAGCTATATGCAGTTAGCCCTGCAGCTTGCCCAAAAGGGCTGCGGATGGGTTGCGCCAAATCCTATGGTAGGCGCTGTTATCGTAAAGGACGGAAAAATCATCGGGCAGGGCTGGCATGAAAAATACGGACAGCCCCATGCAGAGCGCAATGCGCTGGCTTCCTGTGAATTTTCGCCTGAGGGTGCGACGATGTATGTCACACTGGAACCCTGCTGCCATTACGGCAGACAGCCTCCCTGTACGGACGCCATTCTGGAAGCCGGCATTAAGAGGGTCGTTGTTGGCTCTGATGATCCCAATCCGCTGGTCCGCGGAAAAGGAATTCAAATCCTGCGGGCCCATGGTATCGAGGTAACGGAAGGCGTTCTGCAGGAAGACTGCAAGAAACTGAATGAAGTGTTTTTTCACTATGTTAAGACCGGATGTCCCCTTGTGGTGATGAAATATGCCATGACGCTGGATGGAAAAATCGCTGCCTACACGGGTGCATCCAAATGGATCACCGGAGAAACTGCCCGAAACCATGTACAGGAACAGAGACATCGTTATTCGGCCATTATGGTTGGTGTGGGGACGGTATTGTCCGATGACCCGATGCTGTCCTGCCGCATCGCCGGAAGAAAAAATCCAATCCGCATCATTTGCGACACTCATCTGCGTACACCGGTTACGGCACAGGTGGTCACGACTGCAAGGCAGATTCCAACCATCTTTGCAACCTGCTGCCCAGATGCAGAGAGACAGTCCGCTTATGTGTCGGCCGGGTGCCGCATTCTGCATCTGAGGGAAAAAGACGGACATGTGGATCTGGAGCAGCTTATGGCGCAGCTGGGACAGGAACGGATCGACAGCATTTTGCTGGAGGGCGGCGGCACACTGAACTGGTCTGCTTTAAAGAGCGGTATTGTACAGAAAATACAGGCCTATATCGCTCCAAAACTTTTTGGCGGCCAGGCTTCTAAGACGCCGATAGAAGGGACGGGTGTTGAATCCCCTGCCAACGCATTCCGCCTGAAAAACAGTACATGGACACGTTTGGGTGATGACTTTTTGATAGAAAGTGAGGTAGTCAGCGATGTTTACCGGGATTATTGAGGAAGTTGGAACGGTGGATCAAATAAAACGCGGCCAAAATTCCGCCGTACTGTCTATCCGCGCTAAAAAAGTTCTGGAGGATACAGGGATTGGTGACAGTATTGCAGTAAACGGAATCTGCCTAACTGTTACGAAGTTGTATCCCGATGGATTTTCCGCAGATATCATGCACGAAACCTTAAACCGTTCCGCCCTGGCGGCTCTGGCACGTGGAAGCCACGTCAATTTGGAGCGTGCCATGCCGGCAAACGGACGTTTTGGCGGTCATATCGTTGCAGGACATGCAGATGGAGTCGGAAAAATTGTCCGTATACAGCGCGATGATACCGCCATCTGGTTTACGTTTCAGGTAAAACCGGATATTATGCGGTATATTGTGGAAAAAGGTTCTGTGGCCATAGACGGCATCAGTTTGACTGTCGCAGCGGTCACGCAAACTGACTTTTCTATTTCAGCTATTCCTCATACAGTGAGCAGGACGGTTTTAAAAGAACGAAAGGAAAATGATATTGTCAATCTGGAAACGGACCTGATAGGCAGATATGTAGAAAAGCTGTTCTCTCCTGCTGAAGAACAGAAGAAAAAAAACACACTTACAAGAGAATTTCTAACTCAACACGGGTTTTAAGGAGGAAAAATAATGGCACAGTTCAACTCAATCGAAGAAGCGCTTGATGAGCTTCGCAGCGGAAAAATAATTCTTGTAACAGATGATCCGGAGCGTGAAAATGAAGGAGATTTTATCTGCGCAGCGGAATATGCCACAACCGCCAATATCAACTTTATGGCAACCTTCGGCAGGGGTCTGATTTGTATGCCCATGTCAGAGGAATACATAGAAAAGCTGAAAATTCCTCAAATGGTAACGCAAAACACAGATAATCACGAAACTGCGTTTACTGTCTCCATCGATCATGTTACGACCTCCACCGGCATTTCTGCTGCAGAGCGTTCCATAACTGCCCTGGGCTGCGTATCGGATGATGCAAAACCGGAAGATTTCCGAAGGCCGGGACACATGTTCCCACTTTTAGCAAAGCCCAACGGCGTACTGGAACGAAGCGGCCACACCGAAGCAACCGTTGATTTATGCCGTCTGGCCGGTTTGAAAGAATGTGGTTTGTGCTGCGAGATTATGCGGGAGGACGGAACGATGATGCGTACCCCCGAATTGATGGAACTGGCGAAAAAATGGGACATGAAATTTATTACAATACGTGATTTACAAAATTACAGAAAATGCCATGAAACGCTGGTTGACCAGAAGGCCGCTGTAAAACTTCCAACAAAATATGGTGATTTTATGGCCTATGGCTTTGTGAACCGTTTAAATGGGGAACACCATATGGCTCTGGTCAGGGGAGAGATCGGTGATGGAAAAAATGTTTTATGCCGTGTCCATTCTGAGTGCTTAACGGGGGACACATTCGGTTCTCTGCGCTGCGACTGCGGCCAGCAATTGTCTGCCGCGATGACACAAATTGAAAGAGAAGGACGGGGCATTTTGCTCTATATGCGCCAAGAGGGCCGTGGAATTGGCCTGATCAATAAACTGAGGGCCTATGAACTGCAGGAACAGGGTATGGACACGCTGGATGCCAATCTTGCGCTGGGCTTTGCCGGCGATCAACGGGAGTATTATATCGGCGCCCAGATTTTAAGGGCGTTAGGTGTAAAGAGTATACGTCTCCTAACAAACAATCCTGATAAAGTCTATCAGCTTGCAGAATTTGGACTTGATATCACGGAACGCGTGCCGATTCAGATGGATGCTACCTCCCACGATCTGTTTTATTTAAAAACGAAGCAGAAGCGCATGGGTCATATTTTAAAGTATTAAATGAAAGAAAGGAAATCATTATGAAGACATTTGAGGGAAAGCTTGTATCGAAGGAAATCAAAATAGGAATTGTAGCCGCCCGTTTCAATGAATTTATCACCTCCAGGCTGTTGGGCGGCGCCATGGACGGATTACTCCGGCATGATGTGAGGGAGGAGGACATTGAAGTTGCATGGGTACCGGGGGCTTTTGAAATCCCGCTGATTGCATCGAAAATGGCGGAGTGCGGAAAATATGATGCAATCATCTGCCTGGGCGCAGTGATCCGAGGTTCCACCAGCCACTATGATTATGTCTGCAATGAAGTATCAAAAGGCATTGCTGCTGTTTCATTAAAATGCGGCCTTCCGGTTATGTTTGGCGTACTGACTACCGAAAATATTGAGCAGGCGATTGAACGGGCCGGAACAAAGGCAGGGAACAAAGGATATGATTGTGCTGTAGGTGCGATTGAGATGATAAATTTAATTCGCGAGATAAATAAATAGGATCTATCGATTTACCTTAAAGCGCTGTATTTTCTTTTGCCGTCCACGATAACCGTTCTTTTCGGTTCTTTTCTATTCCCGGTTTTCCACTTGACAACCTCCCCTTCTGCACTCAAAATAGAGGGATAGGATCTTCTACACAGAAAATGACGAGACAACAGGAGGAATATAACATGTACAGTTTTGCCAATGATTACAGCGAAGGAGCCCATCCGCGCGTACTGGAAGCGATGATGAATACAAATCTGGAGCAGAATCCGGGATATGGCAAGGACGGCCACTGTGAGCGCGCCGCCGCTCTGATTAAGAAGGAATGCGGGCGCAGTGATATCGACGTCCATTTTATTCCGGGAGGCACACAGACCAACCTGCTGGCGATTGCAAGGGCTCTGCGCCCACACGAGGCCGTAGTTTCCGCCGAAACAGGCCATATCAACTGCCACGAGACCGGAGCCGTGGAGGCAACCGGCCATAAGATTCTCACCATCCCGACGGCAGACGGAAAAATACATGCCTCCGATGTTGCACAGATGCTAAAAAAACACAACGCAGAATTTACCGTACTTCCAAAATTAGTTTACATCTCCAATACAACGGAGCTGGGAACACAGTATACAAAACAGGAACTGGAGGAGCTGAGCCACTTATGCCGCCTGAACCATCTCTATCTGTTCCTGGACGGCGCCCGGCTGGCGTCGGCCCTGACCAGTTCCACCAATGATCTCACTCTGGAAGATCTGGTGGAGCTTACGGATATGTTCTATATAGGCGGAACTAAAAATGGGGCATTGTTCGGGGAGGCGTTAGTAATCTGCCATCCGGAACTGAAATCCTGCTTCCGTTTTCAATTAAAACAAAGGGGCGCGATGCTGGCAAAGGGCTGGCTCCTGGGCCTGCAGTTTGAAACTCTCTTCACCGACGGACTTTATTATGAGCTGGGAAAACATGCCAACGATATGAGTGAAATTCTCAGAACGGGTTTTAAGGACTGCGGTTTTTCCTTCCTGTCCGAAACCTCCTCCAACCAGATTTTCCCGATTGTCGGCAGGCAGCTGGCGGAAAAGCTGGCGGAAGAATACACCTATGAGACGGAGCGGGTATTCGACAACGGCGATATGGCGATCCGCTTTGTCACCTCATGGGCAACTCCGGAAAAAGCGGTCCGCGGCTTTGTAGCATATTTGAAAGATTGTATCGAATAACCGGCCAAAGGAATTTTTATTATATAGGGAAGTTCGAAGAACTTTCCTATGTATATATCGAAATGAAGTATATCAAAATGGGGTATACAGAAATAAAATATTAATCGATTATACAGAATAAGAGAATCCCTGTCTCACAGATGTGAAACAGGGATTCTCTTATTCTGTTAACTGGGCCACAAGGATTCGAACCTTGAAAATGACGGAGTCAGAGTCCGTTGCCTTACCATTTGGCGATGGCCCAATGTTTAAGATTCCGCAACCGTTTTTTGTTGGCTGCGGAATCTATTATATCATGTTACCAGATTTCGTCAAGGGCTTTTTTAGCATTTTTTGCAATTTTTTAAACAAATTGTATAATTCATTTCCTTAAAACTACTGTCCTGTTCCCAATTCGGGCTGAACCGGAGGACTGGTCTGCTCCCCTGCCGGTGCCGTAGACTGGCTCTCTGGTTCTGTGGCAGGAAGTGTTTCCGGCGCCGGAACCGTATCCGACGGTACGGATGCGCTTTCCTGAGGCTGCGTCGGTTTGACTGTCTCGGTCTCTTCCGTCTCGTCCTCGTCATCCCCATCCGTCACCTCATCGGCAATATCGGGCGTATCAAAATATCCCTTAATGCTTGCATAGGAACCGCCATCCCTTGGAGCTACACCGGCCAGGACAAAAACATAGTCAGTTCCTCCATCCAGACCCTTGATGGTAATCTCACAGGAGTCCGGGCTGGTATCGGTTATCATCGCCGAATAGCTTCCTCCGTTCTCATCCTTCACGGACACGGTCGGATTCTTCCACTTGACTTTCCCTTTAAATACAACGTTTAGCTTTCCGTCTTCAAAATCCACATAATCGATCTTGGCCTTTTTCCCGGAACTGCTCTCTTCCGTCTCCTCAGCCGTTTCCGTCGTTCCTGCCGGAGCGGTGGTGTGAGGTTCCGTAGATGGACGCTGTGTCTCTGCGTTCGTCTCGGAAGATGATGCTTCTTCGGTCAGGCTCTCCTGTGTGGATGCTTCCGTCTCCGCCCTGGTGGCGGCGGTGCTTGTGTGTTCGGCGCTGCTCTTTTCGGAAGTCTCTTCATTTGTATCGTCATCATCACGGCGCACGGTGTAGGAACGCTCGGTGATTTCCTTTGCGATCTCTTCCATCGTCATCCCGGCGAATTCTTTCATATCCTCTTCGCCCAGGTCGTTTTCATCAATCAGCTCCTGCAGGAAGTACGCTTTTCCATAGGAAATTCCATATTCCTGGGCCAGTTCCCTGACTTCGTTGGAAACCGGGGCCTGCTGATCGTAAACAACAGCCTGTACCTTATGTTCTTCCAGTGAGGCCTCGATGTCCACAACAACATCCTGGCGCAGCTCAGAAGCTTTCTTCCTGTCGTCGTTGGCTACGGTTACAAGAATTGCGTTATCCAAATCATTCAGATAACCATGACGTACCATGGAACCAATGAGAGCGTTTACCGCAATGTCCACATCCACATTCTTCAGCTCCATGCCATCCAGAATCTCCTCCGCGTCGCTGTTCAGCGCCTCGGCTTTCAGGACCTTGTCGTTACGGTTGACTGAAAGTTCAAGACTTGGATTGACATCGATGCCGACGACGGAATCGATCCGGCTGTTCTGATATCTGGCGACTCCTCCGCCTAAAACGGCCACGCACAGGCAGGCGGCCATAACGGTTGCCACAGTGCGCATCCTCCGGTATATCCTCGTCACCCTGGACGGTCCGGTATAGATATCCTGGGGGGTCGTCAGATCAATTTTATTAAGCACATCGGGAGTCAGGGTGTCCACTGCCGATTTCAGATGTTTCGCTATCTCATCGTTATTCCATTGTAAGTCTGAGTGATCGGTCAATGTTCTCCCTCCTCTCTCAGATGTTTCTGTAATTTTTTCATGGCACGATTGTATTTAGACAGCACAGTCGCAAGCGGCATCTCGAGATCCGCCGCGATTTCCCTGTGTTTCATGCCTGCTGTCGTATGTAACAGCACAATCTGCCGCTCCTCTTCATTCAGGATCTGGAGCGCTGTGCGAAGCACCATCTTATCCGCCGCGTCTTCTATCTGCGGGCAGAATTCCCCCATCTCGCCTTCTGAAAGGTCAGAAAGACCTATATCGGCTTCCCTTTTCTGGTCGCGGAATTTCATGTAGCAGAGGTTTCTGGCAATGGTAAACATCCAGGCCAGCGGTTTCCCCTGGGACTTGTAGCTTCCTGCAGAAGTCCATATCTTTAAATAAGTCTCCTGCATGATCTCTTCCGCATCCTGCGGGCTGCGCAGGATTGACAGAATAAAGCCATATATGGTTTTATCCGTATTCTGATAGAGTCTCTGAAACGCCTCCCGGTCGCCTGTGGCAACGCGTAAAAGCAGCTTCTCATCGCTCATCTTATCATAAGCGACCGCCTCTTCCAGGGTTGTAAATATCCCCATCAAAAACATGGACTAAATTTCCTTTCTATTAGTTTAATGCAAAGGATCCGTTTCTTATTGCACACTTTGGAAAATTTTTTCTTCGTATGCGACATCGGCCAGAAACAGTCCCTCCGCAGGAGCCGTCTTTCCCGCCCGACTTCTGTCAAGACTTAAAAGCGCCTCCCTGACGGATTGTTCGCTTCGTTCGTGGAGTCCGGCTTCGAGAAGCGTCCCCACCAGAATCCGCACCATATTATAGAGGAAACCGTTTCCCTCAAAAAGAAATTCAAGCTGTGTGCCCTCCCTGCGGATGTCAATCCGGCTGATGGTCCGAACCGTCGTCTTCTTCATCTTTTTAACCGAACAGAATGCCCTGAAATCATGGGTGCCCACCAGAAAGGCCGCCGCCCTTCTCATGGCTTCCAAATCCGGCATGGTTCCCAGTCCATATCTGTATTTGCGTTCAAATACGTCTTTTTTCTCCGCCGTCTCGATCCGGTAAATATAAGTCTTTGAAATGGCGTTCAGCCGGCTGTGAAACCGTGGCTGCACCTCCTGCGCATCCAGGATTCTGATATCCTCCGGCAGATATTCATTCAGATAATTTTTAACGGACGCCATAGCGGAGGAACTTTCTTTCCCCCTGAAATAGGACATGGGCAGATGGAAATTGGCCACCTGACGCAGCGCATGGACACCCGCATCCGTCCGGCCCGAGCCATGGACTTCCACCGGACACCCTGTCATCCGTTCCAGGACGGCCTCAAGCTTTCCCTGGATTGTCTGAGACGTATTACCCTGTTTCTGCCAGCCGTCGTAGCGTGTGCCGTCATACTGTAAAATAATTTTTATATTTTTATCTTCCAAAGTTTCTCCCCGTCCTTTTTTTCCTTCCTCTTTCAGCTTTCCCTGTTACAAGTAAACAAATACAGAGGTACAAAATTGTTCCCGTAATAACACCGCTCATATCGAGCCACACATCGCTGATCTGTCCGGATCGTCCCTCCGTAAAAAGCTGAAGGGTCTCATCCACAAAGGGAATGAAAAAAATGAGGAGCATGTGGATCTGCCTTCGTACTGCGGCGCCGAACTCCAGATTTCTGATACTTTTAAAAAGCAGGATGCCGAGCACCGTATATTCTCCAAAATGGGCGCATTTTCGAATGATATGTTCCGTCAGCCATGGGGCGCTGAGCCCGGCCGCATTAATTGCCTGATGGACAAGACGGAGCACAAAACCGCTCTCCGCAGACGATTCATCCGCCGGGGTCAAAGAATTTGAAAATATGAATATGATATAGGCCAATAACAGGACATGCCAAATCATCTTTTTTTTCACAAACGTCACTGTCTCTATCCTCTGCCTCCCTGCTTCTCACGGCATCTTCCATTTTCTTCCAGAATGCCGCTCTCTTTTACGGCATCCACCGCTTTCCCAATGGCCTCTTCATCCTGGACCAGGGCCATTCTCACATAGCCTTCCCCTGATGGGCCGAAGGCGCTTCCCGGAGTCACAAGAACACCGGTCCGTTCAAATAATTCCGTTACAAATTTAAGGGAATCATTAAAATGAGCCGGAATCTTCGCCCAGACGAACATGGTGGCCTCCGGCTTGTCTATCTGCCATCCAATGGCGTTAAAGCCGTCACAGAGCAGGTCGCGCCGTTTCTCATAAGCCGCCCTCGTCTCGGCCACGCAGCTCTGATCTCCTGTGATCGCCGCAATGGCCGCTTTCTGAACCGGCAGGAACATGCCATAGTCCATATTTGATTTTAACGTTTTAAGGCGGCCGACTACTTCACGGTTTCCGACACAGAAGCCAACCCTGGCTCCGGCCAGTCCGTACGTCTTGGAGAGTGAGTTAAACTCCACTCCCACCTCCCTGGCTCCCGGAAACCGCAGAAAACTTCCGCAGGTTTTCCCGTCAAAGACCAGTTCACTGTAAGCGTTGTCGTGAAGCACGATAATATCATATTTTTGGGCAAATGCAATTAACTCCTGATAGAAACTGTCCGGCGCCATGACGGCGGTCGGATTGTTCGGATAAGACACTACCATCAGTTTTGCCTCCATTGCCACTTCTTCCGGAATTTCTTTCAGATCGATAATATAGTGGTTCTCTTTCCTCTGCGGCATGTAATAGAGCGATGCGCCGACAAGGGACGGGCCGTCCGCGAACACGGGATAGCAGGGATCCGGAACCAGAATCCGGTCTCCCTCATCCGCAATTGTCATGGCAATATGGGAAAGCCCCTCCTGGGAACCCAGAAGAGAACAGATCTCCGTCTCCGGGTCAAGCTCCACTCCATAGCGGTTCCTGTACCACAGGGAAACAGCTTCAAGAAGCGCTTTCCGGTCACTGATAGCATATATGTAATTTTCCGGTATCAGACATTCTTCGCTCAAAACTTTCAGTATATGTGGAGCCGGCGGGATATTGGGCGCTCCAATGCTCAAATCCACAATCATGTTTCCCTCTTCCAGTCTCCTCTGTTTCATCTGGGCCAGCATGGAAAAAACGCCTTCTCCAAACCGATCCATTCTCTTTGCAAATTCCATCTGAATTCCTCCTCTTATGCAGGGCAGAAAAAGCCAATTTAAGTCATTATATTACATTGAGGGGGGAAAGTAAAGGGTGGGGGTGGGATGAAAAATGAGGATACTTAGCGGGGGTGGCGGACGGGGGAGT
The DNA here is from genome assembly GCA_036419695.1 of [Clostridium] symbiosum. Taxonomy (NCBI): domain Bacteria; kingdom Bacillati; phylum Bacillota; class Clostridia; order Lachnospirales; family Lachnospiraceae; genus Otoolea; species [Clostridium] symbiosum. Next base: position 1,380,442 of record CP143946.1, on the reverse strand, counting down.
GGATGGTTATGAGTCTTCAGTCCTGGGATGGGGATCGAGGCGGGGGAACGAGGGCAGAAAAAGATTCCTGTGGGAAACGCTTGCGCTTTGTGGAGTGCATAACAGTACTAGACTCGAAAAGACCTCGTCAAGTACTGATGGACTCCAATATTCCCACAGGAATCTTTTTCTCCCTCGTTCCCCCGCCGGGAAGGTTATGACGGGACTGAAGACGCGAAGTGTGCTGCCCCGCCCGCCATCCTGGCATCGCTGATTCCTCGTTTTTCTTTTGGGAAAAAGAGGGATGAAATGCGAGGAAAGATTGGAGGGGACTATTGTGTGTTGGGGGTTTTTAGGGATTCTACTGCCGGTTTTATTGTGTCACGGTCTGTTGGGGTGGAGAATTCCAGGGACAGGAGTTCGGTTTGGTTGGATATGATGTATAAATCCCGCTCTCTGCTGTTCCAGGACTCTTCGATGGCGTTTGCCATTTCGGCATCGTTGCCGTGACAATCCAGGGTGTAGTGGTACCGGACTACCTCGGCGTCCCCGTCTTTCCAGGTTTCTTTTTTCTCTATGTTCCAGACGTTTCCCCTGTTGATTGGGTATGTTTTTTTCGTGGAGCGAATGATCCAGGGGAAGGGGCTTTTGTAATACTCCATCCTGAGATCCTGTTCTTTTCCGGAGGGGTCACGTCTGACGCCGCCCTCTCTCTGGTAAAAACAGAAGGCGGTCTGCTGGCTTTTTTCTCCCCAGCTTTCTTCGAATGTGTAGCCGCCCAGTTCTTCGAATTCCACGGGGAATCCGGCTATCCGTTCGTACCGTTTTTCTTCGCTTCTGTTCGGAAAAATGGAGATAATCTGCAGTGTGATATAGATCAGGGCCAGCGTCCCCACTATGGCTGTGGCGACTATATAAATCATGACTTTTCCCGCTTTTGTCGTCCCCTGCGTCTCCCTGACCATTTCCAGGACTTTGCCGCAGTAGAGTATGAAAAGTGTTATGATAAAAATCTCGATGATAAACGGCAGTGCGCCCGTTCTGCCCTGGGCATATGCAAGCAGTGACAGAGCAGCCAGAATAAACAGGCCATACAGGGCATTTCTTCTTTTCACCTTCTTCCAGGAGGTATGGGGAAGTGTTCCTGTTTCATCAATTGTTTTTCCGGCCCTGTAATACCAGATTACCGGACCCAGCAGCTGGCCTGCCACTATCAGGATCAGCAGGCAGTAGAAAAACATGAGTATCAGTTGTTCGTAGGATGAAAACTGGGTTCCAGGGTTCTTCAGCATGGACTTCAGCATCCACAGCCAGGCGCCGATTATAAACAGCTGGCACAGTACCCTCCCCCAGGAAAGCGTGACTTTCCGCTGAATCTCCAATTGGATTCGGGGATCTGTCTCTATCGGCACCGTATCTTCCTCTTCCGTATAAAAGATTTGCCAAAGAGGTCCGCCGTACTGTAATTTCCAGCCGCCCTCCTCGCAGTATTCACGGAACTGCTGTGCTTCTATGCTTTCCACGCTCTCAAATTCCGAGCCGCCCGGCAGGACCGCTACACAAAATTTAAGTCTTTTCGGCTCGCCCTTTTCAAAGCTTTCAATGCAGCTCTGGCGTATATTCTTTAAGAACCAGCCCCTTGCCGCCATCATTTCCAAATATTCGGCAAAGGCCTCGGTCTCGTATTCCTTGAATGTTATAAATGTATACTTTTTCTTTGCCATGGCGGGACGCCTCCTCTCACTGTGCTTATTTTGCTTTTTGGGTGATAGAAAGACAGAAAGTTAGTCTATTATCTTTTCTATGTTTACCGGGTTCTGTTGTCCAAGCTCAATCCAGTCGGGAGTTATCCTTGTAATGTAATCCAGGGGGAAGAAAATAACTCCGATCAGTATGATGATTACGAGAATTATTATAACCCTGGCCTTCTCTCCCCCGGCCGCTCCTTCGTTGTCCCGCCTGTATCTGAACACTTCTATGCAGGCGCTTTCGAGCATTTCTATCCAGATAAGCGTTATGAGAAGCGGACGTATCTGGAATGCCGCCAGAATCATGATAATTGAAAAAACAAGTTCCAGGCCGCTTCTGAACATAGCCTGTTTTACATCGCCGGATGGAATTCCCTCTCCTCTTTCCACGCTTTGGCGTGCCTTTCTGTACCATCTAATCATGCTAAACCGGCTTATGGCCCTGTAGATTGCCCAGACGGCCAGAAGACCACAGCCTGCCACCTGTAAAGTCGATAAAGAGCCAATTCCCGTCTTCCAGATCACGCTTATCGAAGGGGCAAGCAGGCAACAGACCATCAGGAAATCCAGAACCAGGCGCCAGGGCGCCATCATGATATCCCGGATCAAATCCAGCTTCGTCTCCGGATCGCTCTCCACCGGAAGAACGTCTTCCTCCCCCGTATAAAAGATCTGCCAGAGAATTCCTCCGTATTCCAGATTCCAACCGGCCTGACTGCACAGTTCACGGAACTGGCCGCTGCCTTCATTCTCTTCAATATCAAATCGGCTGCTGCCAGGCATCAGAACCACGTTGTAACGGCGCCTTGAAGGTTCCCCTTTTCTGAAAGACCAGATGTTGTTTAACAGGCTCCTGTCTATATACCAGCCCTTTGCCGCCATCTTTTCGAGATATCTGGCAAATGCCTCTCCTTCGTATTCCCTGAAATTGCAATACCGGTATCTTCTCCCTGCCATTATAAACTGCCTCCCCTCATATATTCACGGCCCTCTTCCACCAGCGTTTCCAGGCGCCTGTATTCCTCCTGGAGCATCGTTCTTCCGTGAACGGTTATCTGATAGTATTTCTTTCTGCCTTCGACCTTTACCTCCTGTATCATGTCTTCTTTTTCAAACTTCGCCAGGAGCGTGTACAGGGTACCCGGCCCAATCTGGATTCTGTCTCTCGATATCTCCATGGCCTTTCTGGAAATATCAACTCCGCATCTCGGCTCTAAAAGAGCCAGCAGGATGTAATACATCTGTTCCGTAAGACTCTGGAACTGTTCCCTTGCCACAGCCGCGCCCCCTCTCTTCTATATTTGATTCCTGTATTGATGTTCCATTTTAATTTTCTGTTTTAACATTCTATTCTGACTGTCTATTTTGCCTTTCTTTTAAGACCTTCTATTTTAACCCTCCGTCCATCCACAATCCTATATTGTAAGTTTAAAAGATCTCTTTCACAGCAAATATCGAATATCGATATTTATACTTTTATTATATTATCGATATTCGATATTGTCAATTCCAATGATATTACTATTTTCTTACATTATTAAGAACAACGCTCCCTGCCCATAGACTTTGAGCGGAAACTTACTCTCCGTTTCCGCCCCGCAGCGCTATAACAGTATAAAATGGTTTTTGTCGTATGATATAATCTTTGCCTTCTGCATTTTAGACAGTTCGGCGGACAGGGCGCTCCGGTCCACGGCCAGATAGTCGGCCAGCTGCTGCCGGTTGAACGGGATATCAAAACTTCCTTTCCCCACTTTCTCGGCCTGGTAGGAAAGGTAAGAAAGTACCTTTTCCCGGATCGTCTTCTTGCTCATATGGTCAATCTTCGTCGTCAGGGTAAGATTTCTGCCCGCAATCACGGTAAGCAGGTTTTGTATTACCCTGGAATGAAACTGACATGCCATTGAACAGACCGTCAAAAGTTTCCTGACTTCCAGAAACATAACTTCCGTATTTTCCGCCGCCATGACGCTGACCATCAGGGGTTCCCCGACGGCGCAGGCGTAACTCTCGCCGAATATCTGCCCCGCTCCGATCCCTGCAATGATCTGTCTGTTCCCCCAGTAATCTTCCCGCATCACCTGGACCGAACCGGTAATAACCATTCCAACGGTGGTAATCGTATCGCCCATTCGGAAAATGTATTCGTCTTTTTTATAAGATCGGCTGACAGCGGACAGGCATTTCAGGACACTCTCCGTCTCCTCCTCCGTAAAACCCCGGAAAAGGCAGTTATCCGGCATCGATTTATTTTTCATATTTTCTCTCCTTTATGTTGTAATTACAACAGACATATTGCAATCATTTTAATATACTGTAACCACAAGTTCAAGAGGTACAGGAAAAAGAACTTGCTGTTATATAACCGGTTCAGAAAGTGAGGAATTATTATGATAAGAAGAATTATAAAAATCAATGAAGAAAAATGTAACGGCTGTGGTATCTGCGCCGCTGCCTGCCATGAAGGGGCCATCGGGATGGTGGATGGAAAGGCAAAGCTTTTAAAGGACGATTACTGTGATGGTCTTGGGGACTGTCTCCCGGCCTGTCCGACAGGCGCCATTACATTTGAAGAAAGAGAGGCGGCGCCCTACGATGAAGCGGCCGTTAAGGCAAGAGCGGCCGCTGCAGCTGCCGATACGGCCTCCTGTTCCTGCTCCCCGGTCCCGGTAAGTCAGTTATCTCAGTGGCCGGTTCAGATTAAACTTGTTCCGGTCAGGGCGCCTTATTTTGACGGAGCGAAGCTCTTAATTGCAGCGGACTGTACCGCCTATGCCTATGCCAATTTCCATAACGAGTTTATCAAAGGCAAAATCACCCTGATCGGCTGTCCGAAGCTGGATTCCGTGGACTACTCGGAGAAGCTGACGGAAATTATCAGGAACAACGATATTAAGAGTGTCACCGTAGTGCGCATGGAAGTTCCGTGCTGCGGCGGAATCGAACACGCGGCGAAAAATGCGCTCCAGGCCAGCGGAAAATTCATTCCATGGCAGGTTGTAACCATCTCAACCGACGGCAGGATACTGGACTGAACGTAGAGTAAACGGTAACTTAATTCTATGCAGATTCCATGTGAAAGGAGAAAAACATGAAATATCCCTATATAAAAAATATCGCCCATGAGGAAGCCGTTACTTTGTGCGGTCAGGTCACAACTCAGCCGGGACAGATAGTCAGCAAAACCCTGGCTCAGAACAGCGCCGTCAGCATCACGCTCTTCGCCTTTGACAAGGATGAAGAAATCAGCACCCACGATTCCGAAGGAGATGCGATGGTCACCGTACTCGAAGGAACCGGCCGGTTTACCGTAGATGGCAAAATCCACGTCCTGAACACAGGGGAAACTCTGGTCATGCCGGCCAAAAAGCCCCATGCCGTGTATGCGGAGGAACCGTTCAAGATGCTTCTTGTTGTAGTTTTCCCATTTAATAAAGAAGCGTAGCAGGCTTCTCTCATCACATCAGTCATATCAGCATAAAAAGGAGAAAAATAGATGAACGATAAAATGTTTTGTTTTCAGTGCGAACAGACCGCCGGATGCAGCGGCTGTACCGGCAGGGCCGGTGTCTGCGGTAAAACGGCTTCTGTGGCCGGACTTCAGGATGAACTGACCGGCGCCCTGATCGGCCTTGCCAGATCCTGTTCCGGCAATCCGGTCACGGATAGGACCTGCCGGATTATTTTGAAGGGACTTTTTACCACCGTTACCAACGTAAGTTTTGATGAGGATTCCATCCGGCAGATGATAAAACAGGTGCGGGAAGAAAAGGATTCCATCGTGCCCGGCTGTAGTGCCTGCGGTTCCCCCTGCGGCCATAACAGCGATTACGGCATGAACAGCCTCTGGAATGCCGATGAAGACATCCGTTCCCTGAAATCCCTGATTCTGTTCGGTATCCGGGGGATGGCGGCCTATGCCTACCATGCCATGGTACTGGGATACAGCGACGACACGGTCAACCGCTTCTTTTTAAAGGCCCTCTTCGCCATCGGCGAGGATTGGGGCATGGATGAACTGCTCCCCATTGTGATGGAGACGGGCGAAGTAAATTTACGCTGTATGGAGATGTTGGACCGTGCGAATACGGAATCCTTTGGAACCCCGGCTCCTACCACGGTCTCCCTTACCGTGGAAAAAGGCCCGTTTATCGTCATCAGCGGCCACGATTTATACGACCTGAAACTGCTGCTTGAACAGACGGAGGGAAGAGGCATCAATATCTACACCCATGGTGAAATGCTCCCGGCCCATTCCTATCCTCTCCTGAAAAAATATTCCCATCTGAAAGGAAATTTCGGCACGGCATGGCAGAACCAGCAGAAGGAATTTGCAGGTATCCCGGCTCCCGTACTTTTCACCACCAACTGCCTGATGCCGGTAAAAGAAAGCTACTCCGACCGTGTATTTACGACTGAAGTTGTGGCCTGGCCGGGACTTGTCCACATCGGGGATGATAAAGATTTTACCCCCGTCATTGAAAAAGCCCTGGAACTCGGCGGGTATGAGGAAGACCGGGAATTCACAGGCATGAACGGAGGAAAAGAGGTGACGACAGGTTTTGGCCATGGAACCGTTCTTTCCGTGGCAGATAAGGTGGTGGAGGCCGTAAAATCCGGCGATATCAGCCATTTCTTCCTCGTGGGTGGCTGCGACGGAGCGCGCCCGGGAAGGAATTACTACACCGACTTCGTAAAACAGGCCCCTGCCGACAGCGTGATTCTCACCCTGGCCTGCGGCAAATACCGGTTCAATGATCTGGATTTAGGAACGGTGGCCGGACTTCCCCGCCTGATGGATATGGGACAGTGTAACGATGCCTACAGCGCCGTCAAGGTGGCTTTGGCCCTGTCGGATGCCTTCGGCTGCGGCGTCAACGAACTTCCGTTGACCCTGGTGCTGTCCTGGTATGAACAGAAAGCGGTCTGCATTCTGCTGTCACTGCTTCATCTGGGCATACAGGGAATTTACCTGGGGCCGACGCTCCCCGCTTTCCTCTCTGAAAATGTGCTGAATTATCTCGTTGAGAACTTCCACATTTCACCGACCGGGACTCCGGAAGAGGATTTAAAGAAGATACTTGGAAAATAAGACCGGCTCCCCGTCATCCGGCGTATTCCGGCATAGAAAATAAGCGGCGCGGGTTTAACGGCACATGTCTATCAAAGGCAGATGAAACATAAAAACCGGAAACGGAATGTTTCATCTGCCTTTTGCCGTGGCGCAAAACTGAACGCCGGCCCCGATCACCGCAAACGTCAGCCCCACCACCACGGTCGACAGGAGGGTAAATCCCGTGTGCTGTACATTTATCATTCTCATGCTGCTGTCCATGATGGAAAAACCGCCGCCCAGCGCGGTCGTCAGTATCAGAACCACTTTCGTAAATTTCATTGCCAGAAATCCGGCGGCCGCCCCCAGAATCGCAGGCAGCAGAACCAGGAGAACTCCCTCTTCCTGCATCAGGATTTTTCCTGTTTCAAATACCATCAGAAAAGCCAGGATAAAAATCCCCGCAAGATACAGACGGAATGCGGCCGCCACCACCACAAATCCCGCAATCAGAGCCGCCAGCGCAGTGATCCAGCCGCTTCCGCTCAGTTTCCACGCAATATTGCCTCCGAACAGCGCTCCCACCAGAAAGCCCGACAGGCCAATCCACAATTCTTTTAGCCGGTAACCGTAAAAACAGTTTAAAACTGCGATTACAAGTGTCACGGCTGCCGATAAAATTCCTGATTCTATGTTCATTTCCATTGTCTCCTTCTCTATTTATGACACGACTTTTCCATATTCTTTTTTACTGTTCACATCCGTCCAAAAAGCGCCATGCTGCAGACAGTAATACACATCATTCAATTCTTCCCGTAAATAATAACCATAATTTGCAATATTTCTGCATATTTTTATCTCTTACGTGACAACCTATCAATGAGGTGATAATATGGCATCCTATGTAGCTCCGGCAGTCCAGGAAAAATTCGAATCGCTGTCTGTTGATTTGAAAAATTCGATTCTGGAACGCAATGTCCGGTTGGAAAATATCTTTGATTTAATCAAAGTATTAGAAGAGATCGTGGCGGAAGGTGAAAACTGACGCCCGGACACCGGTACCGGAAAAGATCTGATAAACCAGACTTTTTCCGGTATCCGGTATCTGATTGGGCAGGCAGTGCCGTCGGATATTCTGAGGCATTGCCTGTTTTTCCGGGCGGGCTGCTGCTGATTCTGTCTTATCCCATATAGTAGATTATTGACCATATTTTCCCATTCATTCTTTTTCCGGAATCTTGTCATATTTTTATCTCACAGTATTAAACATAAAGTTAAATCTAACGTAAATCATAAAGTTATCCACAAAAAAAGCTGCGCCGCACTTCTGTATCCACAGAACTGCAACGCAGCTTTTTTTGAATGTCGATAACCTCTTCTCTTCGCAGACAGGTTACCGTTATAAAACGGAGATGGAGGGATTTGAACCCTCGCGCCGGTTACCCGACCTACCGCATTTCGAGTGCGGACCCTTCAGCCACTTGGGTACATCTCCACATTACAAGATGCAGCGGCCTTATCCGACAACTGCACCTCTGATATTATACTAGATATTTTGAAATTTGTCATCCTTTTTTTGTTCTGTCTTTTCTGTTGTCTTTTTAAAGGTTACTGTTCACTCGGGATGTATTCCGTGAGGTGTTTTCACGTGCTTTTCGTGAAAATCCCGAGTTCTGCGGCGCGATGCGGACTTTTCATTACAATCAATGGTGTTCTTTGCCATTTCTATGCATCGCGAAGCGTGTTATTGTTCACAGCGTAAGGCGGTGTGAACAGTAACTTTTAAAGGATTTTCAACTCCATTACTGTCCAAAATAAGCGTCAATTCCATTGGCAATACCAGCTGCTATCAGCTCCTGATAGTCCTCCTGCGCCATCTTCTGGTCTTCCTCCGGGTTGCTCATGAATCCCATCTCTACAATGGACACCGGGATAGTACACCAGTTTATGCCGCTCATACTGTCCGTCTCCTGCACGCCCCGGTTCTTGAAACCGGTCGCGGCGCAGACATAGTCCGTGATCTTCTTGGAAAGGGAATAGCTCTGGTCATGAAGGTTTCCGTTGTAAGGATTCCCCGATGTCTGGCACATGGCCAGCGTTCCGTGGACACTGTTGTTATCCAGGGAATTGGCATGGACACGGACAAAGATGGAGGCTCCGCTCTGATTGGCGATCTCCGCCCTCTCCGCATTGCTCAGATTCACATCGTTGGTCTCACGGATCATAACCACTTGATAGCCGCGCTCCTCCAAAATCCTCTTAAGCTTCTTGGACACCGACAGCGTCAGCTTGTATTCCGGTAGCTTTGTGCTGATTCCCTCCGCACCGGACGCCACTTTGGCCTTCATCGTGGAAGACCCCGGTCCGATTGGTTCTTTTTCATTGTTGCCCTTTGCCTGATGTCCCGCATCAATCGCCACAATGCGGCCGTTGCTCACGGCAGCCGAACCGTCGGCACTGGCCGGAGCGGGCTGGTTCTCAAGAGCCATCACATTCTCCCCGTTCTCTCCCGAAGGATCCTGCGTGGAGAGGAAATCCGACATCACGTAGCATGTGGTGTCCTTATATATGACTCTGCTCCATCCGTCGCTGTAACCGGTCCTTTTGATGCTGTCGCCGGTCTTAAGCTGTGTCACGATACTGAATTCCGTTCCGCATCCCTTTCTAAGATTGACGTGATCCTCCACCACAAAAACGGTTTCGTCCACATCTGTAAAACCGTTGGCGGTCGTACGCTCATTCTCAAGCGAGCTCATCTCCGCCACCGCGGCGCCGTCGGCTTCTTCCGCCGCCTGTTCGCCCTGTGCATCCCCCAGCACAAGCATCCGATCCTGATTTGCTTTTTCTGCCATATCCTGAGAATTGCCGTCATCCGTGCCGCTCCCGGCCGGAATCTGCCCACTCTCCTCCTCCGAAGCCTGGGTTTCCTGCGCCTGCAAAGTAATCGGTTCATACTTGCCGCCGCAGCCCGCCACGGAAGAAGCCATCAGGAATAGACCAAGCAGTACTGCCGCCCCCCTGCGTCCTGCTGATTTTATCATAAAATAGTTCCTCCTCCGACCACGTATTCCCCATCGTAAAACACCACGGCCTGTCCCGGCGTTGCAGCTCTCTGTGGATCGTCAAATACGCACTCCACCAGATCCTCACCAATCATTCGGATCATGCAGGGTGCGCCCTTATGGCTGTAACGAATCTTGGCAGTCACTTTCATCCCCTCCCCGGGAAGTCCGTCCACTGCCATCCAGTTCAGCTTACTGCAGGTAAGTCTTCTGGAAAAAACGTCTTCATTGTCTCCTATTACTACTTCATTTGTCTCCGGGCGGATTGCCGTCACAAATACGGGACGGCCCATGGCAAGGTTCAGTCCCTTCCTCTGTCCGACCGTATAATGGGTAATGCCCTGGTGACGGCCCAGTATGTTGCCGTCTTTATCTACAAAATTGCCTTCCGGTAGATGGCAATCGGTATTTTCTTCAATAAATTTGGCGTAATCGTGATCCGGAATGAAACAAATCTCCTGGCTGTCCGGCTTATTCGCTACTGTCAGCCCGATTTTCTCCGCAATTGCGCGTATCTCATCTTTTGTATATTCACCAACCGGCATGAGCGTATGGGCAAGCTGATGCTGGGTCAGATTGTAAAGCGCGTAGGTCTGGTCCTTCGCCGCCGTCGCAGATTTGCGCAGGGCAAAGCGGCCGTTCTCCAGTTTCTCGATTCTGGCGTAATGGCCGGTGGCGATGTAGTCGGCCCCGATATCCATACTTCTCTTCAGAAGCGACTCCCATTTGACAAAACGGTTGCAGGCAATGCAGGGATTGGGGGTCTTCCCCTCGATATATTCCTGCACGAAATAATCCATTACATTCTCTTTAAATTCTCTTTTAAAATTCATGACGTAGTAGGGAATCTCAAGCCGCTCCGCCACTCTTCTGGCGTCGTCCACGGCGCTCAGGCCGCAGCAGCCTCCGTTCTCTTCCTGAACCTCCGGCTCTTCATCCTGCCATATCTGCATCGTAACGCCGATTACGTCATATCCCTGTTCTTTCAAAAGCCAGGCCGCCACGGAGGAGTCTACTCCTCCGGACATGCCGACTACCACTTTTTTCTTTTCCATGTATCAGTACTCTTCTTCGACTTCTTCCTCACCGATATCTGTCTTTGGCTTAGTCAGTCCTTCTATTTTAATGCCATGCTTCTCCGAATAATCCCAGAGTGCAGCATGGATCGCTTCTTCTGCTAACAAAGAACAGTGTACCTTAACTGGGGGCAATCCGTCAAGTGCTTCCATCACAGCTTTGTTGGTAATTTGCATTGCCTCCTGTATGGATTTGCCCTTTACGAGTTCTGTCGCCATGCTGCTGGTAGCCACTGCGGCCCCGCAGCCGAACGTTTTAAATTTGACGTCGCGGATGATCTGATTGTCGTCGATATCGAGGTAAATCCTCATGATATCACCGCATTTCGCGTTGCCGACAGTTCCCATTCCGCTTGCATTCTCTATCTCTCCGACGTTTCTCGGATTCTGGAAATGATCCATTACCTTTTCTGAATACATGTATTTTGCTCCTTTCAGCCCGTATCTCAAATTTTATGCATGTGGCGGCGCCTGTTATGTTTCTATCCGCGGTTTTGCCTGAATTCCAACGGTCCGCGGATAAAAAAATCATTACGCGTGCGCCACTGCCTGTCTCTTCATGTAGTCCTCATATAATGGAGACATGGATCTTAAACGCTCCACAATTTTCTTGATGCTCTCCACGGTAAAATCAATCTGTTCCATCGTGATCTCGTCATTCAGGGTCAGACGGAGTGAACCATGGGCAATCTCATGAGGAAGGCCGATTGCCAGAAGCACGTGTGAAGGATCCAGGGAGCCCGATGTGCAGGCGGAACCGCTGGAGCCGCAGATGCCGTCCATGTCCAGCATAATCAGCAGGGATTCGCCCTCGATAAACTGGAATGCAAAGTTGGTGTTATTTGAAAGACGTTTGGACGGATGGCCGTTCAGGCGCACAAAGGGTACTTCCTTCATCACGCGCTCGATCAGGTGATCCCTGAGAGCTCTCTCCTTCTCCGTCCTCTCCTTCATCGTGGCCATGGCAATCTCCACCGCTTTGCCGAATCCCACGATTCCCGGGGTGTTCTCTGTGCCGCCGCGGCGTTTTCTCTCCTGGGCTCCGCCGTGGATAAAGGCCTTTGCCTTCACTCCGGTACGGATATACAGGAAACCGACGCCTCTCGGTCCGTTTAATTTATGGGCGCTGGAGCTTAACATGTCGATATGGCATTCATCCACGTTGATCGGAACATGGCCAAATGCCTGTACCGCATCGGTATGGAACAGAATTCCGTGTTCCTTCGCAATCGCGCCGATTTCTTTGATTGGCTGGATTGTTCCAATCTCATTATTGGCAAACATAACTGAAATCAGGATCGTCTCAGGACGGATCGCTTTCTTCAGATCATCTAATTTCACAACACCAAACTCATCCACATCCAGGTAAGTCACTTCAAAACCGCGGCTTTCCAGATATTCGCAGGTGTGGAGAATCGCATGGTGTTCGATTTTAGTAGTAATAATATGGTTTCCCTTCGCCTGATAGGCCTCTGCCGTAGCAATGAGCGCCCAGTTGTCCGACTCGGTACCGCCGTTTGTAAAGTAAATCTCATTCGCCTTTGCGCCGAGCGCTCCGGCAATCGTCTCCCTCGCATCCGCAATCGCCTTCTTAGGCTCTGCAGAAAAATCATATACGGAGGATGGGTTTCCGTAAAATTCCGTAAAATACGGAAGCATCGCTTCTACAACCTCCGGTCTCGTCTTCGTTGTAGCTGCATTGTCCAGATAAATAATCTGTTTCATAATAAAAATCCGCCTTTCTTCTTATTTGTAGTAATAAAGGTAAAAGCTTCATCTACGCTTCTTATTATATAGTAAAATCCAGAAAATACAAGTAGGAATGATTACTAATTTATAAAAAAATAATATTTTACCTCCAAAAAGTGCCCGATGGCATATATTATTGTATGAAAACGGGTTACAATCAGTGCCTTTACTCACCGTTTCTATGTTTCCCTGACCGATCCTTTATTATCCTCATTTTCCCTCTGCATCCGGAAAATATATGAATTTCCTGCGCCGGACGGTACGGGCCGGCACGATGCACAGCAACGGCAAAATGTGCCGTTCCGCGCCGTATAACCCGGGATTTTCACACAAAATGCGCGCGAAAACACCTCGCGGAATGTTACCTGTGAACACCAACGAATAATTCTCCTCCTGCAAAATATATATAATAATAAGTCACTTTTTCCGGAGTCCATATGAAAAAAAATCCACTTATCACCGGAACTCTGCTGCTCACAGCCGCCGGATTCCTGAGCCGGATCCTCGGTTTCTTCTATCGTATATTCCTGTCCCGGACGATCGGCGCGGAAGGTCTGGGCATTTATCAGATGATATTTCCCATCCACGGTATTGCATTTGCCCTCTGCGCGGGTCCGATCCAGACCTCTATCTCACGTCTGGCCGCGGCCAACGCAGAGAAAGGCCGGAGCACCTTCCGCGCCGGGCTGGCCATCTCACTGACGATTTCCGTCATCCTGATGTTTGGAATCCGCCTTACCGCCCCGTTTCTGGCCGAGCGCGTCCTTCTGGAACCCCAGTGTGCGCCTCTCCTGCCCGTGATGGCGCTTTCCATCCCGTTCTCGGCCATCCACGCCTGTATCTGCGGTTATTACTACGGCATGAAGAAAACGGCCGTTCCGGCGCTCTCGCAGCTTCTGGAGCAGTTTATACGCATTGGCGCCGTCTTCCTGATTGCCAGTGTGGCGGCAACAAACGGTAAGGAAATCTCCGTGTCCCTGGCTGTCTGGGGTATGCTGATCGGTGAAGCGGCATCCGCTGTTTTCAGTTTCCTTGTATATTCCTTTACGATGGAAGATAAAAAGAGCGGAAATCCGGGGCGGCCTTCTTACAGCTTTTTCTCCCTGGCGGCTCCCCTGATGGCCATGGCCCTGCCCCTGATGGGCAACCGGCTGATCCTCAACTGCCTGCAGAGCCTGGAGGCTATCTTTGTCCCGAATAAGCTGCTGGAATTCGGCCTTACCAATGCCGAGGCCCTGAGTACATACGGCGTCCTGACCGGCATGGCGCTGCCCTTTATCTTCTTCCCGTCGGCCATCACCAACTCCCTGGCGGTAGTCCTTCTGCCTACCGTATCGGAGGCGCAGGCCGAAGGCAATGAACGCAAGATTGAACGGACCATCGCCATGGCCCTCCGCTACAGCCTCTACATGGGCATCCTCTGTATCGGCATCTTCACACTCTTTGGCGACGGCCTTGGAATCAGTGTCTACCACAATGAAGATGCCGGAACCTTTATCACGATACTGGCCTGGCTCTGCCCTTTTATGTACCTCTCCACGACCATGGGAAGCATCTTAAACGGCCTTGGAAAGACGTCCACCATCTTTCTTCACAATGCCGTCTCCATGCTGATTACACTGGCCGTCGTCGTGTTCTGCATCCCCTTATACGGAATCCATGCTTATCTGGTGGGACTCCTCGTCAGCGAACTGATCCTCGCGGGGCTGCACATCCACACCCTGGCCGGCCAGGTGCCCGTGCGCCTGAATGCAGGTACCATGATTGTAAAACCGACGCTCTGTCTTCTGGTTTCCATCGGGATACTGTATGCCGCCACACCGTCCCTGGAAACGCTCCGCCAGGCGCTTCCCGCCGAATTCCTGTTTATCGTGGTGAAGGCGCTGATTCTCTGTGTGCTGTATGGGGGAGGGCTGCTTTTACTGCATAAGAAGAACCGGTAATACCGTCGATGTCTATACGCTTTACACAGGCCGCCAATGTCGGCCATATGAAACTCACAATGCGAATCTTTTATCTGCATTAAAAAAAGAAAAAGCCGCTTCGGGAAATATCAACAATCCCCGCTTTTTCAAAGAAATAGGAAACATAGCGGCGCCTTCGGTCCGGGATGGGCAAAACACTGTGCGTCTTCGGTCCCGTCAAAACCTTCCCGGCGGGGAATCCGGGAGAAAAAGATTCCGAAGGGAACCTGGGAGTCCATTGGTACTTACCGAGGTCTTTTCGAGGTTAGTACCATTATGTACTCCAAAGAGCGCAAGCGTTTCCCGCAGGAACTTTTTCTGCCCGGATTCCCCGCCTGCAGCAGCCTACATCCCGGGACCGAAGACTCACACTCTCCCACTCCCCATCCCGGACCTACCCTCCGCATCCTCATTTCTCCCCCCACAGAAAAAGGCGCCCCCTTTTACAGGAGCGCCCTCTATTCCCCGGATTTTCATCCGCTAAATTACTTTCTCATTTCCAGAACATCTGCAAATGCCTGGATAGCAGTGCTTGCCTGACCGAAGTCACGCATCTGCTGATCGATACCCAGCTTGATGTGCGGGATATCTGCATCCATCAGAGCTTTCTTAAGGTATGGATACTCCATCTCCTCCGGATCACAGAACTGCTGCATAAACAGTACCAGACCCTGAGCTCCGCTTTCTTTTACCATGTTGGCAATAAACTCACCACGGCGGTTCTTGGAAGACTCTGCATCATACAGAAGAACTTCGTAATCCACGTTGGCAAACTGTTTTGCCAGCGCCATCAGAGCGTCGGCCTCGTCCTCCGGAGCGTCTGTGCGGAATGCACGGCTCTCGTGGGCAACGTCGTCTGCAGCGATAGCAATATTGTTCTCTTCAAAGATTTCAAGCAGCTTCGGGTTGTCACAGATGATACCGGAAGTAACAACCTTGGTGCCCTGCCAGTCACAGACTGGAAGTTTCTCAAGTTCTGCGTTCAGTTCCTCAAGCTTAGCTATGTATTCCGGTTTCTCCATGAAGAAGAATGCCTTTAATACAGCGGAACGCTTGGTAGGTGTAACTACATCGCAGTGAGCGCTTGCCAGCTCTACGAATTTACGGCGGGCGGCACGGCTCTTATTGTAAACTTTGATTGCATCCTGGATTGCCTCATTGGTAATCTCTTTGCCGGATACTTTCTCAAGCTCTTCTTTAACGTGTCTGTACTGATCGACACAGAACTGAAGACCGAAGTCTTCAAAACGGTTCTGTGGATGTGCCAGGAAGATAACTGCCATCTTCTCTCCCATGGAAACACGGAAGTTCTGGCTCATAGGACGCAGGGTATCACAGATGGTTGGCGTGATAATTCCGTCCAGGTCGTCCATTGTGCCGTCCAACAGCATCTCAAGCGCAAGCTGGGCGATGGTGCAGTAGAATGTTGCACAGTATTCTTTTGCACGGCTGATGGTCTTGTTATTGGAGCCCCAGATTCCCATCGGTACCATACCTGCGGCATAAACTAATTCTTCCGGAGCATAATATGGCAGAACACCGATCACTTTTTTACCCTGTGCTTTGTATTCTGCAAGCTGCTGTTTCGGAGTGGCAGCCTTAACTTTAAATTCGTCTAATAATGCGTTAACACTCATCTGATTATACCTCCTTTGCCTGCTTGTTTGCTTCCATCGCCTCTACAAGACCCTGTACACGAGTCTCGTACTGAGCGGCATTGAAGTTACGCGGGTCAGCCTGGTCACCGTCGAAGCCTGCGCATGGAACGCCCAGATCGTCGGTAAAGCGGCGCTGCATTTCAGCCATATAACCGCTCCACGGTTTACAGCTTCTGTTGTAGTGAACGAGAACGCCGTCTACCTTATTATCACGGCAGATACCCTCACGCCAGTCAACACCCTGCTCAATGCAGACAGAGTTCGGAGCTTTATAGTAAGCACGGGCCATCTCATCGATGTTATTGTAAACGAAACCGAATGCAGGTGCATAAACAACGGCTGTTACGTTTACTCCATGCTCTTTCAGTGGTTTAAACAGAGCCGGAAGTTTTGGCCAGCATGGGATACCCTCGAACATAACACGGTATTTCTCCGGGAACGGAGTCGTTGTCTCACCCTTCTTAACGGTCTCTTCCAGGTCTCTTGCAAGAAGTTCAAATGCTTCAGCAGCTTCCACTCTTGCACGTGCGGTAACAACGTCGGCCATGTGGTTAAACAGGTCGAAACCGCTGTATGGAGCCGGTTTATACTGAAGGTAATCACAAACTTTTAACCATGCCTGGGCAGTACGGTTTGCGTTTGCACATGCCTGCTCAAACTTCTTCTCGTCAAATTTCCTGCCGGTCAGTTCTTCCAACTGCTTGATTGCCTTATCAAACTGGGCACGAACGTATTTTACATTGTCGTCATGAACCTCTACTGTGTTATTGTACGGAATATCAATCATGATCAGAGGAATGTTGCACATACGGGCAATATTCTCATACCATTTCGTCATACAGTTACAGATATTGTTACAGCAGAGGACAAAATCAGGCTGAGGAATGCGCATCTGACGGATTGGGGAAATAGCCTCCAGACGGCGCTCTTTCTCCGGACCATCCGGAAGAGCCTCGATCTCAAGCAGGTTATCAAGCACAAGATACGGTGTCTGAGTTTTCGGATCTTTTTTCGGTTTTCCGGTTGCTTCGTCGATTACTACATTACCGTCAGCGTCCTTTAATGGTTTTCCGGTTGCCGGATCAATAATGTACTCTCCTGTCTCAGGATCGTACTTACGGGATACGCGGACACCCTTTGCGTAAGCAAGGCTGATGCGGGCATATCCACAGATATCGTTGTCATAGCCCAAATCTTCGGCTGCCTGACACATTAACTCACCGTAACGGTTTGCAGCGATACCAGCAGCCTGGTTCTCCGGATACATAACATTCAGATCAAATGCTGCTGCAAGCTCACATGGGAACTTGGATGAGGACCAGCCAACTAACTCGCCTCTTGCTTTGGCCTCGCGTGCATCTTTGTGGACGTCATCAACGACCTTACGAAGTGCGAGAACGCCAGGACTAACTTGTTTTGCCATAATAATTATCCTCCATTCTTTCTATGAATTACTGCTACTGCGGCGGCTGGCAGCCTGCCATGCAAGCAGAGCGGCGCCAAGCGCACCATTATACTGTGTCAGCGGGGAAATCTTAATCGGACATCCAAGCTCATCCTGAAGTGCCTGAACAACTCCCAGGTTCTGAGCAACGCCGCCGGTCATAACAACATCCGGCACCACACCGATGCGGTGGGCGAGCCCCGTGACACGATGAGCCACCGAGCGGTGAATTCCGGCAATAATATCGCATTTGTCGGTTCCCATCGCCAGCTGGCTTATAACCTCACTCTCGGCAAAAACGGTACAGGTGGAACTGATTCCCACCTTCTTCTGGGACATTGCGCCGAGCCTGCCCAGATCTGCTACCTTTACTTCCAAAACGCGCGCCATAACATCCAGGAACCGTCCCGTTCCGGCCGCACACTTGTCATTCATCTGGAAATTGGTCATTGCACCATTGTCAATGTGCAGGACTTTGACATCCTGTCCTCCGATATCGATGACTGTGTGGACATTTGGAAACAGAAAGGAAGCTCCTTTGGCATGACATGAAAGCTCGCTCATCTGCTTGTCGGCAATACCGTCCATCAGAGAGGTACGGCCATAGCCTGTTGCCAGTGTGTAAGCCATATCTTCCTTTTTCATGCCTATATCATCGAGCACGGCCTCAATCGCGCGCTGCGGTCCGCTGGTACCTGCGCCGACATCAATCAATGATTTTGCCACAATGTCCTTGCCGTCTTTTAAAATGATGCATTTGGAGGCTGTGGAGCCGACGTCGATACCTAAAGTATAAATTGCGCTCATTGTATCTATTTCCTTTCATTAGGCTAAAAAGTTCTTATTACACGGCGTTCCGGCATATCCAGGCACACCGCTTACGAGTCCATGATACCACAAAACGTGCTAAAAGTCGCTGGAAAATACACAAAACGCTATAAAATAATTGATAAGACAGTTATAAAAAAACCTTTATCCGCCCGGGGATACAGATAAATCGAGCAAAGGTTCCAGCAGCCCTTGCCCGATTTATCTGAAAAGTCTCAGACTTTTTTACTATCTTACTATCTTACTATCAACTATCAATTGTTTTATGCACGCAGCGTTTTCACTTATACATTCACTTTGTTTTTAGATACAAATTAATTATTTACCGAAGGTCTGAAATTCACGGACGGATCTTGGTGTGAGCATCTGATGCATCGGGCAGATAGACTGTGGGTTCTGATAAGCAGCCTCAGTAAATGCCTGGATGTACGGACGCATCTCAGTCATGTCGACAACCTCGTCTACCATACCTTTTTCTGTACAGTATTTAGGACGGGACTTGTCTGTGTACATCTGAATCATGTCGTTCATCTTTCCGATGATTGGAGTTAAATCTTCACCGGCTTTTTTCGCTTTAACCAGTTTTCTGGAGTACATAGCGTTGGCAGCTGTCTCACCTGGCATTACATAGTACTCACAAGCGCCTGTACCAATGGAGAATACGTTGGTGTTGTTACCCTGAGGTCCGCCAAGTACGTAGTGGGCAGCAGCGCTGGCCTTACGGATTGTGATCTCTAAGGACGGCAGTTTGGAGTTCTCGATGGAGTAGATCAGGGACTGTCCTAAACCAAGAAGCTCAGCTTTCTCAGCCTCATCGCCTACATCGATACCGGTTGTATCCTGTAACCAGATTAACGGGATTCTGTCACGGGCACAAAGAGTAACGAACTCGTTCATCTTGATAAGACCCTGACGGTATAATTTTCCGCCGATACCTACGGAGTTCTGTTTGTACTCCGGATAGTTCATCAGAAGGCCCTGTGCGTTGGCTACAACACCTACTAACAGACCGTTAACCTTAGCCAGACCGGTAATCATCTCCGGGCCGTAACCCTTCTTGAATTCGGAGAATTCACTGTTGTCGAAGAGACGTGCGATTACTTCATACATATCGTATGGACGTTTCTGGTTCATCGGGATGATGCTGTAAAGGTCTTCTGCAGGAAGCTGAGGAGCCTTTGGTGTGTCTACACGGAAGAACTCAAGGTTGTAAGCAGGAAGGTAGCTGATGTATTTCTTGATACCCTCGATTACGCCTAAGTCGTTCTGGTATACTTCACGGAAGAAGCCTGTCTCATCATAGTGGATCGGAACGGAACCAGGAGCCGGAACTTTCAGCTTGCTGTTCTCGATCTGGGCTGCGATGATCTGCTCTGCAGCTTCATCATCAACA
Source organism: [Clostridium] symbiosum (assembly GCA_036419695.1). NCBI lineage: Bacteria > Bacillati > Bacillota > Clostridia > Lachnospirales > Lachnospiraceae > Otoolea > [Clostridium] symbiosum. Next base: position 1,360,488 of record CP143946.1, on the reverse strand, counting down.
TATCCCTTCGGATTCATACCGGATAAGATGCCTGCTCCGCCGACTGCCATGTTGGCATCCTGATGAGCAATCAGGATTGTCGGGGAAATGCTGTGGTATCCGCCGCCTGCAGGGTTGGTACCGTAGATACCTACGATTACCGGAATACCAAGCTGGTTTAATTCAGAGTTACGGAAGAATGGCGTACCGCCTCCGCGTCTGTTTGGATATACTTTATCCTGGTTCGGGAATTCTACACCGGAGCAGTTCAGTAAGTAAATCAATGGAAGATGCATCATTTTAGCGGTATCAGAGCAACGAAGCAGGTTTTCTGCCTGTCCCGGAACCCATGCGCCAGCCATCTTCTTGTTATCGGAAGCTACGATATAAACCCATTTTCCGTCTACGCGGCCAAGGCCGTTAACGATATTTGTAGTGCCAAATTTGTTATTCTCAGGATTGAAAAGGCTGTTTAACGGGCACCATGTACCAGCATCGATTAATGCGTTGATACGCTGCATAGCAGATAACTGTCCACGCTCGTTTAACTTCTCTTCAGAAGTGATGCCTGCTGCAAGGGCTTTTTTGATAGACTCATGGATGTCACTCTCAACAGCTTTGATTTCCTGCTCATTTTCCGGATTCGGATTAACCAGTTCTTTACCAATTGTAGGCATGTTCTGGAAATATCCTGGCATGGAATACATATTCATGTCTTCATTCTCCTATTCTTTAATCACTTAACTATGGTTATTCCGCTGCTGCAGCCTGGGCCGCAGCAACGTATGTAAGACATTTCAGACTAAAATCAGTTAGCCGGCTCTTCCTTCGGAACCTGGATAAATGCCTGGCCCGGGTCGATCTCTTCACGGATCATGCGGATAACATCCGGTGACGGAGCTTCCAGCTTCACTGCTCTGGATACGTCGATATCGAATCCTGTGTTCTCGATAACGTCTTCCGGTGAAGATGTCTCGTAGTAGCCTGCAAGGTACATTCTCTTTGTCTTCTCGTCGAATTTGAGGATACCGCGGTCGGTAACAACTGCCTGCGGTCCGCGGTTGCCCGGAAGACCAAGTCTCTCACGTCCGCCAGGTCCATCGATCCAGCCTGGGCTTGTAACGTAGTCAATCTTCTGCATGAAACGGCGTTTCTCGTGCTGAATCATGATGATTGTGTTGGAGAAGGTTGCGATTGCGTTTGCACCGCCGGAACCTGTGAAACGTGTCTTCGGTGCATGGTAATCACCAATACATGTGGAGTTTACGTTTCCGTAAGGGTCGATCTGGGCGCCGCCGATGAAGGCAATCAGTCTGTCTGTGTCATGTAACCACTCATTCGCCTCAAAACCGATGAAACGGATATTCGGCCACTGGCATCCGCAGTGTGCCATGAAACGAAGGTCACCAACGGAACGCGGAACCTCGATTGGGGAACAGTCCATCAGGCCGCTCTCAACAATCAGGTTGCATTTCGGTGCAAATAAACGTTTTGCAACGGATGCGCCGATTAACGGAAGTCCAGTACCTACAATTGCAATATTATCATTTGTGATCTGCTGGGCAAGTGTAATTGCCTGCATTTCTTTGTTTGTATATTTTGTATAGTCAGCCATGATTAATCCTCCTTGCTCACATCTGTAGAATAGCCATATCCATCAGATACTTTTAATTTAAGGAGACGGTTCACACCGATCTTCTCAAGAAATTCCGCCTGATCCTTAACACCGTAAACGTATTCGTTTAAGAATGCCTTGAAATCTTCTTCCGTCTTGCTGGCTGCACCATATGCCTTCAGGAAAGCATTGTCGTAGTCATAGTAGCCGTAGCACTGTGTCGGGAATGCGCCGTAAGGAACTTCACAAACTGCGTCTACAGCAAAGCAAGGAATCTTGGTCAGGGTCGGATCTCTGCGGATTACATCATTGCTAACCAGTTCTTCACAGGTAACAATCACTTTCTTAGCTGCTACAACGATATCAATATCATGGAACTCATCACCCAGAAGGATACATGTTCCGTCCGGTGAAGCTTTCTGTACATGGATGATGGCGGTATCAAGTTCCGGAACAGGAAGTGCTACTACCTTCTCACCCGGTTTGAATGGGTTCTCCATATATACGAACTTGTCATCAGAGAGCTTGTCGATGGTCTGACGCACTTCTTTGCTGATTCCCCACTCATCTACCAGTCCGGAGCCGATCATAAAGCGTACTGGTAAGAAAGGAAGTCCTAAGGAAGCGGCATGAAGCATGAACATGATGGCATCCTGGGAGTAATCCTCGTAAATCAGTTCTCCCGCTTCAATTTTCTTACGGAAACGACGGGAAACGTTGGTAACACCTGAATCGGCGGTATAGCAGTTGATATATGCCTTAACGCGATCCTCACCAATTAACATATCCCAGTCAGAGCCGGCAGGACCAGCCCATGCGATAAAATCTTTTTTGCCCTGGCGAAGAATCTCGCGCACTGCAGCCATCGGTTTTTTATTGGTTGTGAAACCACCGAAGGAGATCGAATCGCCGTCTTCTACATACTTAGCAACTGCCTCTTGTAATGTACACACTTTATTACTCACAATAAAGCCTCCTTTATAAAAATTTTCTATAACTACCGTAGATTATTTATTGCTGTTCGCAGGGCTGCTATTGCAGGGCTGTGAATAGTAACTCAAAAATTATTTAAAAATCAGCATGAAGAAACCGGCTGCAACCGCAGATCCGATAACACCAGCTACGTTTGGTCCCATCGCATGCATCAGAAGGAAGTTTGTAGGGTTCTCTTTGGAACCAACCGTCTGAGATACACGGGCTGCCATAGGAACGGCAGATACACCTGCGGAACCGATAAGAGGATTGATTTTTCCACCTGTTACCAGGCAGAGAATCTTGCCTAACAGAACGCCGCCCACTGTCGAGAAACAGAATGCCATAAGTCCCATGGCGATGATGGCGATTGTCTGTACACGGAGGAAGATATCTCCGTTTGCCGTAGCGCCTACGGTTGTACCAAGCATGATGGTAACGATGTTGCAGAGTGCGTTCTGTGCTGTGTCGGAAAGACGCTCAACGACGCCGGACTCACGGAACAGGTTACCAAGCATCAGCATACCTAAAAGAGGTGCTACCGACGGAAGAAGCAGAGAACAGAACAGTACTACGAATACCGGGAATACTACCTTCTCTACTTTGCTTACTTTACGGAGCTGTTTCATAACGATGGAACGCTCTTTCTTCGTTGTAAGCAGTTTCATGATTGGCGGCTGAATCATAGGAATCAGGGCCATGTAGGAATAGGCGGCAACCGCAATCGGCGCAACCAAATCCGGTGCCAGGTTGTTGGCAATGTAAATAGCGGTAGGGCCGTCAGCGCCTCCGATGATACCGATAGCTGCTGCCTCACCAACGGTGAAAAGGCCAGTTGCGTTAGCCAGCATGAATGCGATATAGATACCGAACTGTGCCGCAGCACCGAGCAGTAAGCTGATTGGGTTCGCAATCAATGGTCCGAAGTCCGTCATCGCTCCTACGCAGAGGAAGATGAGACATGGGAATAAGCTGGACTTAACTCCGCCGTACATGATACGCAGAACACCCTGTGTGTACCATGGCTCGGATTCTTTCATTAAATCTGCCAGCGGCAGGTTTGCAAGAAACATACCGAATGCGATTGGAAGCAGAAGAAGCGGCTCATACTGCTTTTTAATCGCAAAATATAAAAGGACAAAGGAAATTGCAAACATTACCAGGTTCTTCCAGCTCAGGGCTGCGAAACCGGACTGAAGAAGCATTTCCTTCATAATTTCAAAAAAGTTCATTACTCTACCTCCTAGTTAAGGACAACCATGGCAGCTCCAGTATCTACAGGATCCCCTGCCTTAACAAGAATCTGGCTTACTGTGCCATCTGCCGGTGCAACAATTTCAGTTTCCATCTTCATAGCTTCCATAACAGCTACTACAGTGCCATATTTAACAGCCTGGCCAACTGCTACTTTTACATCCAGAACTTTACCTGGCATTGGAGCCTCCACTGTTGTGCTTCCTGCTGCAGGTGCTGCCGCCGGTGCTGGTGCTGCTGCTACAGGAGCTGGTGCTGGAGCCGGAGCTGCTGCTGGTGCAGGTGCTGCCGCCGGTCTCTGTACCGGTGCCGTGCTTGCCAGTGTCGGAGCCTTCGGTGCTGCCACACCGTTACGGTCCAGAGATTTGTATTCTTCAATTCTCTCTACTTCTACTTCGTATCTTTTGCCATTGATCGTAGCAATATATTTCATAATCTTTTTACATCCTTTCGATTGCTTTTGTGAATCTATTAGTTCAGAACAACCATTGCGGTTCCGGTCTCCACAGCATCTCCTGCTTTCACAAGAATCTGTGAAACCGTACCGTCTGCCGGTGCAACGATTTCAGTTTCCATCTTCATAGCTTCCATTGTCATAACAACCTGGCCATACTTAACTGCCTGGCCTGCTGCTACTTTGATGTCAAGTACTTTACCTGGCATTGGAGCTTCTACTGTTGTGCCGCCTGCTGCAGGAGCTGCTGCTGGTGCAGGCGCTGCCACTGGGGCTGGTGCAGGAGCCGGAGCTGCTGCTGCGGGAGCCGGTGCTGCTGCGGGAGCTGCAATTGGAGCTGCCGGTGCAGGCGCTGCCTCGCCATATCTTGGAATCGGCTCATATTCGCCAACTCTTTCAAGTTCTACTTCATACTGTTTTCCATTGAGGGTAGCCGTATACTTCATAACTGCTGTAACCTTCCTTTCGATTTCCTTCCATTCCTGGTAACTATCAGAGTTCCTTCACGTTTACAATCTTAAACTGCTCGGCTGGTAATTCAAGATCCATACCAATCGTAGCCATAAGTACCGCCAGTGTCTCTTTGTCGGCTTCATCCGATACAACCGGAGCAGCTACTGCTGCCGGCTTCTGCGCTCCGTCCTTGATAATGGTACGCAGGATTTTAGAAATTAAGATGATTGCCAGAGCCAATGTAACGAGAGTAATAAACACTACCGCAAGTCCCAGCAGGGATACGATGACTGACTGCCCAAAAGGCATTGTTGATTCAGTCCACATACGTGCATTGCACCTCCTTCTTAGCAGATCTCAATGTGAGACCTTTCTTATTCGTTTCGCACTCCTTTGTGAAAAATTATATTATCAAAATATCGCCTCACAATATTCCACATCGTGGAATGCATTCCATTTTTAAAAGCTTAAAAAATATAAAGGCTTTTTAGCCCTTTGTGAAACTTGCTTATGCTTTTAATTTTCACAAGCTCACTATGGCTAAATTATAACAGTAACCCCCCTGAATGTCAACCGGGGGTTTCATAAAATATGCACAAAAAATGCTTTCTTCAATTGGGTAAAACCTCTTATAAAATCAAGGTTTACCGACATTTTGCGACACCATTTTACATGTTTATTTTCATTATTCTTCGCCCTCTTTCTACAATTCAAAGACTCTTCAGCTTTATTCCGAAATTCATATATTTCTTTTTCGTTTTCTTAACAATAGTGATCTTTCCTGTAATTTTCTGTACACTTTCAAGAGGCGGCATTCTCCCATTTTCAGGCTCACCGGATTCTCGCGCCGGACACAGCCGCATGGCATGAAACTTTCCTGCAAAAGAAAAAGAGAGTGTCAGGCACCCTCTTTCTTCCTATTATAATTATATCACCTTTTTAATGTGCTAATCATTCCGGCGTATTTATTTGGTAATCTTGAACGAGCTCTTCAGAGAAACGATGCGGTTAAATACCGGTGCTCCAGGAGCGCTGTCTTTGCAGTCCACACAGAAGTATCCGTTTCTTACAAACTGAAAGCTGTCAAATGCCTTTGCCTCTTTCAGGCCCGGCTCCACATAGCATTCCTTTAAGATGGTAAGAGAATTCGGATTCAGGTTCAGTGTTCCATCCGCATTGAGTTTGCCTTTCTCCTCATCGATCAGGTTCTCATAGAGGCGGCATTCCGCTTTTAACGCCGTTGGCGCTGCCACCCAGTGGATAGTGCCTTTCACCTTCCTTGCATTGAATCCGGATCCGCTCTTTGTCTCCGGATCATAGGTACAGTGAACTACTGTCACATTGCCGTTCTCATCCTTCTCGCAGCCGGTACATGTCACAAAATATGCATTCATCAGACGCACTTCGTTGCCCGGGAACAGGCGGAAATACTTCTTCGGCGGCTCCTCCATGAAGTCTTCTCTTTCTATATAAAGTTCACGGCTGAAAGGAAGCTTTCTGGATCCCAGGGATTCATTCTCCAGGTTATTCGGCGCCTCCAGTTCTTCTATCTGTCCTTCCGGATAGTTGTCAATCACCAGCTTAATAGGATCCAATATAGCCATTACCCTGGCCCTCGATAATTTCAGGTCCTCACGCAGGCAGTACTCCAGCATGGCGCTGTCGATGGAATTATCCGCCTTGGATACACCGGCCAGTTCTACGAACTTGCGCAGGGACTGAGGAGTATACCCTCTTCTTCTGAGCGCAGCAATCGTGACAAGGCGCGGATCATCCCAGCCGTCTACCACTCCATCCTCCACCAGCTTTTTAATATATCTCTTACCGGTGACCACGTTGGTCAGGTACATCTTGGCAAACTCAATCTGGCGCGGCGGGTTCTCAAATTCACATTCTCTCACAACCCAGTCGTACAGAGGGCGGTGATCCTCAAATTCCAGGGTACAGATAGAGTGCGTTATATGCTCGATTGCATCCTCAATCGGATGGGCAAAATCGTACATCGGATAGATGCACCACTTATCGCCCGTATTGTGATGGCTCATATGGGCAACCCGGTAGATAACCGGATCCCTCATATTGATATTCGGGGATGCCATATCGATCTTGGCCCTCAGGACCTTCTCACCGTCCTTGTAGACGCCGTTCTTCATATTCTCAAACAACTCCAGGTTCTCCTCCACGCTGCGGTTGCGGTATGGACTCTCCTTACCGGGGTTGTTAAAATCTCCTCTGTATTCGCGGATCTGATCGGCCGTCAAATCGCAGACAAATGCCTTGCCTTTTTTAATAAGAAGAACCGCGCAGTCGTACATGGTCTGAAAATAATCGGAAGCAAAGAACAGCCTGTCCTCAAAATCGGCTCCCAGCCACTTCACATCTTCGATAATGGACTCCACGAATTCCGTCTTCTCTTTCGTCGGGTTGGTATCGTCAAAACGCAGGTTGAATTTACCGTTGTATTCCGCAGCCAGTCCGGAATTTAAAATAATGGACTTGGCATGGCCGATATGGAGATATCCGTTCGGTTCCGGTGGGAATCTTGTCTGGACATGGTTGTAGACACCCTCGGCCAGATCCTTATCAATCTCACGCTCGATAAAGTTCTTTGACACGGCCTCTTCCTTATCTCCCGCTTCAGCTGTTACATTCTTATTCTCTTCCATAAGCATTCCCTCCGTTTACTGCTTCTCTATAGTATAGAACCCTTTTGTGTGCCGCTTCAGCCGGGCCGCTGCGCCCATCTTATCGCCGCTTTGCACAATCTATTCTGTTTAGAGCAAATATTTCCTAATATCATATCACATTTTGTTACATTGGAAAAGCAGTATTCCACAAAAACTTTGTAAATAAGGATTTAACTGAGGTGAGGAGGGCGCGTCCGGAACGGACCATGTCCGGTGTGGTGAGGGGGCTGGCTGAGTCTTTTGTCCCCGATTGGAGGTTGTCGTGAGAGGGGAATCCGGCCGGAATGAATTGTTACGGGGACCGCTCGCGCTTTTTGGAGTGCGCAGCGGTGCCAGGCTCGAAGAGACCTCGCTAAGTGCTCAATGTGTCGCCAGGTACCGGCGGACTCCCATATCCCCTGCACAATTGATTCCGCCTCCTTCCCCCGGCAGGTTATCGCCGGAGACAAAAGACTCAGGCGGAGGTTTTTCGCGGCACCGGACATAGTCCGCTCCGGACGCTGATTGTCTCTAACCTTAAATGGGGAGGACCCTGTCGCGGCCACTACGAAGCTGCGATACTTTTACGGTCTGACGGTATCTCACCAAACCAGTCAGAGACCGGATAGCAGATATTTTGAAGCATTCGTAGGAACATAGTGGTTGCGACGCTCCTCCTCCCCCCTTTGAAGGAATAAGAACAATTCAGCGGCCGCAGGCCGGGATTCGGGATGGCGAAAACCTTCGCGTCTTCAGTCCCGGGGCATAACCTTCCCGTGGGGAAGCCGGGAGAAAAAGATTCCGCAGGGAACCTGGGAGTTCATCAGTACTTAGGCGGCGTTTCTCAGACGCCTTAGTACTGCTATGTACTCCAAAGAGCGCAAGCGTTTCCCGCAGGAACTTTTTCTGCCCGGATTCCCCACGGGAAGGTTATGCCCCGGGACTGAAGACTCACAACCTCCCTCTCACCATCCCGCCCCCCGACCTAACGGCGGCGTTCTCATTCCTCAGTTAAATCCTCATTTATACTTGCATTTTTCCCAAAAACAGAATACAATATTCCATATTAAGGTTAGTAATTACTAACTTTTTATAAGAATAAATAACCGTATTTATGGGTATCTATAACTAATAAATCGTTTTTTCACCAGCTAAAGGAGGCCAATATGAGAACTGACAAACGTAAGGTTGCGCTTATCGGAACAGGAATGGTCGGGATGAGCTATGCCTATGCACTGCTGAACCAGAACGTCTGCGACGAGCTTGTTTTAATTGACGTCAATAAAGAGAGAGCCATCGGTGAGGCCATGGACTTAAACCACGGGCTTGCATTTTCCGGCTCTAACATGAAGATTTATGCCGGCGGTTATGATGACTGTACCGATGCCGACATCGCCGTAATCTGCGCCGGAGTGGCCCAGAAGCCGGGAGAAAGCCGCTTAAACCTTTTAAAGCGTAACACTGAGGTTTTTAAATCCATCATCGAACCTGTCACCTCATCCGGTTTCAACGGCATTTTTCTCGTTGCCACCAACCCGGTTGATATCATGACAAGAATCACATGCACCCTCTCCGGATTTAATCCGAGAAGAGTCCTTGGCACCGGAACCGCCCTTGATACGGCCAGGCTGCGCTATCTGCTGGGCGACTATCTGAAAGTGGATCCCCGCAATATCCACGCATACGTAATGGGCGAACACGGGGATACGGAATTCGTTCCCTGGAGCCAGGCCATGGTAGCCACAAAATCCATTCCAGAACTTTGCGAGGAATCCCACGGCTCCATCTGCTCCCAGGAACTTGAGCAGATCTCCGAAGAGGTCCGCACAGCCGCCTATAAAATTATTGAGGCTAAAAATGCGACCTATTACGGCATCGGGATGGCCCTGACACGAATCACCAAAGCCATTCTCGGCAACGAACACAGCGTTCTCACCGTATCGGCCATGCTGAGGGGAGAATACGGACAGTCCGGAATTTTCACGGGCGTACCATGCATAATTAACCAGAATGGCATTCAAAGAGTTCTGCCTCTCTCCCTCAGCGATGAGGAAAAAGAAAAGATGGAGCAGTCCTGCCAGATTCTTCGGAGGAGTTATGAGGAGTTGGAGATGTAGTTGAGACGCTTCCTCTCCTTTCGGCTTACAACCTCCCAATATAGGCACACTCTCTCCCCCATAAAACGAAACGGCGTCAGTCTCACCTTCCTTTCAACAGTGAGACTGACGCCGTTTCGTTTTATAAGCCCCTTATTGGACAAGCGCAGCTCCGAGGGCCCTGCACGCTTCCGCGGCCGTATCGTCCGGCGCCCCATTAGCCAGAACCGCTCCGGCTGCTTTGGCTCCTTCCCGCCACCGGAAAAACGGAACAGATTGGCCGGCTTGATTCCCGCCAAAGTTGGGGCACACTGTTCAACAAGCATCTTTTCAAAATTTCTGTCCATGATTCTTACTTTCTTCCTTTCTCTGTAATTATGAATCCTGTACCTACTGCCGCATCACAGCCCGATCGGTGCCGGTAAAGAGATTCCGGTGTTAAACTGACGAAAAATAACCGGCGGACAAACAGCAGTCTCAAATAGCAAGCATATAGTTAGTTTTAACTAACTTATTATGTAAAAAAATATTTCCTTCCAGAAATTAAGACTTTTTTCACTCATTTTTATCTCCATGCTTCTTTATTATCATCCCTATTTGTTAGTTAAGACTAACCATTTGAGAGTTTATCATATTATCCTATCTGTGTCAACTGAATATTTTCCAGTTTTCCACATATAATAACCATCCCCTGTGTACCGGCCTGTTATTGCAAAATATTATCAGCGCCCCCAATAACCGTATTCCCGCCTCTTTTTGCCGTCTTCACGGCAGCCGGACATTGGATAGCTGTCCGGAACGTTTATGGCGGCAGCCACCGCCATAAACGCCGTGGAACCGCAGCTCTGTTCTTCCTTTACTCCTCCCACATCCAGCATCTGAACCACAAATTCATCATAACGCTGTCCTTTTTCTTCTCGTCCACACCGAAATGAATAACTGTATTTCTGTCCATAATTATTTCCTTCATAGCACTGTCAAAATCAGAGATTACGAGTGTTTTTCCAACAATTGTAACCGAGACAGAATCCTCATCATATTTCGTTTCGATTGACGCCTCACACAGAGCCGCAAATTCAATCAGGGTTTTTTTATACAAAGACTCAAACTTGATAAATTGGTTTGTATCTACTGTCTTTTTTCTGCACGTCATTGCCGTTTCCAGTTTTGATAAAAAACGTTCAAAATCCTGATTCATATTTTTACCTCCCATACCCCTCACCGTTGTCCACTTACTGATATTATATCCATTATACATGTATTCCCAAAGTTTTGGCAATATTCAATAGTGATTTTGACTTGTACACTTAAATAAAGCGAGGTGCATCTATGATTACTTTTGAGCCGTTTTGGGATACCCTTAAAAGAAAAAGAATCAGCCAATATGATTTAATCCATAAATATCATATGAGCAGAGGCATGTTAGATAATTTGAAGCATAACCGAAGCATTACCCTGAATACTTTGAACGACCTGTGTAATACGTATGACTGCGATATCACCGATGTTATTAAATTTGAAAAAGAAGAGTCCGATATTAAAAAAGAGGTTTTCTGACTTATACTTTGCAGACCTCTTTTTTTGTCGCCGTTTTTACCTTTTCCCGGTACGGAGTTCCCGCGGCTTTATTTAAATGATATAACTTAAATTATTGGATGGATGAGGGAATCTTATACAGAACTGTAATTGAATAATCCGGGATATCCGGCTCTGCCTGTCGGATGAGATGAAATCCGCCCCGTACCGGGATATGTTTATCGCCCACAGAGTACAAACGGCAAAAAAGCGGAAAACCCTGTAACCACAAGGTTTTCCGCTTCATTTCATTCATGAGGCATCGGGGATTCGAACCCCGGACAACTTGATTAAAAGTCAAGTGCTCTACCGACTGAGCTAATACCCCATAATAACTGGGCTAGTTGGATTCGAACCAACGAATGCAGGAGTCAAAGTCCTGTGCCTTACCGCTTGGCGATAGCCCATCAGCGAACCCCAAAAAGGGAAGGTGGATAAAGGGATTCGAACCCTTGGCCTCCAGAGCCACAATCTGGCGCGCTAACCAGCTGCGCTATACCCACCATACGTTATCTGAACCAATTGGTTCAGATGACGAGCCTGAAGGGATTCGAACCCCCGACCCACGGCTTAGAAGGCCGTTGCTCTATCCAACTGAGCTACAGACTCATATTCACTTTGCGACTTGGCCAAACATTTGGCAACATAACTTCCTCTGCTCTCGGCTGTTCTGCCAACCTGGCATTGTCTGCTGCGTTTTTGACAGCAAAAGTAGTATATACTAAAACCATCCGACTGTCAAGCACAAATTGAGGAAATTTGGAAGCAGTTGTAGAAAAACGCATCAACGGGTCATAGTATACCACAGGTTCACGATGAGCGCAAGCATTTTCTACTACAAATTTCCACATTTATATTGCCGCTCAGCCTTGGGCCAAACCGAGGCAAAAGATGCCCGGAAACGGCAACGACGACGCCCCTTCCTATATCTCTTCATATGGCATAAGTTCCGTCAAATAGTGCTTTTCCTGCAAAGCCTCCCCGATTTCATCCAATATCTCCTCCTGCTCTGCCGATACGTGATGAAAATGGTAGCCCGAAGTCACATTCATAAGTGGAGAAGATTTGCCCGATTTAATATCATTCATGAACCGCTGTACGTCACGGCGGTTTTTAATGTTCAGAGGGGCCGTCATTATGCCATACACGCGGTGATTAATCATAACGTCCAGAACACAGCCTCCCAGATCAACGATGGTTTTTAATTCGTCCTCCGTCTCATCATTGCCATGACAGACTTTAAACAGGCGTACAACCTGCTTTGCTTCATTTAAAATGTAGCCGCGCGCCGTTGCGACAATCGGGAAACCCTCCGTGCGGAGCAGTGCAATATCCTGTACCACCACCTGACGGCTGACGCCGGTAGCCTTTCCCAGGGCGGCTCCCGAGAGCGGTCGTTCCGCCTGTCTCATCATGTTTATAATTATCTCCCGTCTCTTTGCCCCGGTCAATCCATTTTCCATTGCAGCTCCCCTCCTTATTTCTTTTTATCAGTCGTTCACTCTTTTGTACGCTTCCTTGTCATTTTAATACATTCCCCCTGTCCCTGCAACTGCAAATTTCCTGAACAAACACCTCTCCCGAAGCTTCCAAAAATCCGGCATTTATAGTACACTTAAGCTATATGCATTTAACCGCCTTTTATCCGGCGTAACCGGCCGGGCGCTTTAACAGGGGGTATTTTACCGCCTTTGTTTAATTCCCCGCCGGCCGCTGCGGTAAAAGAGTATTTTGAAACTGGAGAACTTTATGATTACAATCAGTATTATCAGCCCCGAGGTTTCCCTGCAGGCCATCAACCGGGTGATTGCACAGAATAATTTCGGCTGTATCTTCCATAAATATGTATACCATTCCCTGGAGGAGATTGAAACGATCTATCACCAGTGTAAGGACAATTGCGACGTTATATTCTGCAGCGGGGAATTCGGTTACTATCAGCTTACAAATATAGAGAAAATCAATAAGCCCTGCACCTTTGTCTCCTATGAGACAAAGCATTTTCTGGCCATAGCCCTGGACTTTGTCCTGACCCACCCGGATATTCCTCTGAACCGGATTTACTGTGATTTCCTGCTGCCCAGCAATAATTATCTGGATTTGAACAAATATCTGAGGCCCGAACTGATGCCTTATTGTTCCACTTCCGATGAACTGAATTACGATGTTCTTTTTAATACCGCTAAAAAGCTCTGGGAGGAAAAGAAAATTGATATGGTTTTTGTCCGTTCCACCAACTCTCTTCCCTGGTATGACGAGGCAAAAATCCCTTATCTCTATATTTTCCCCGACGACAACACCATCGCCGAGTCCATACGCAACGCCGTCCACCTGGCCAAACTTCAGTTGAACACTACCTTATATAAGACCTGCGTTCTGATACGCCTGATTTATGATAACTCACTGCCCGGCGACGAAATCGAATATAAAAAAGTCACTCTGCATAAGTATCTTGTGGATTTCCGTAAGGAACAGGGCCTGAATTTTTCCATCCAGTCCAATATCACCTATTTCCAGCTAAGTTCGGAACTGGAAGATATTCCACAGTTTCTCCATAATCTCCGTGCATTAGTCGGCTATCTGAAGGAAAAGGAGGAGATTGATTTCCGGCTCGGGGCCGGTATTTCCACCGCCTATGAACAGAGTCAGGAGCAGGCGGAGCACGCCCTGGAGGAGGCCGTCCGTTATAAGAAGAACGACGGTTTTTTGCTGGATGAGCAGATGCATCTCATCGGCCCTCTCTCGGTCAGCAACACGCTCCGTTTCAGCTATGACAACGAAAAAGTAATGGATTTTTCCAGGGAACAGGGGATTAATGAGGCCAACCTTTACAAAATCATCGGCCTTTTCACGAAGAATCCCAAGCAGATTATAACCTCCTCCCTGCTGGCCGGATGGCTGAACATCACTCCCAGAAGCTGCAACCGGATTATCCAGAAGCTCTGCTCCTGCGGACTGATTTCCGAAATCTATCTGGACGGCGCCCAGGAAAAGGGACGGCCCAATAAGACTTATCAATTTGTGGAACAGAACTGGTATCTGCTTTTCTTTTAAGCTGTATAAAAGAACTGCCGTCCGGGAGGCGCTTAAAACCTCCGGGACGGCAGTTCTCTTTTTCTGTAATTTTATCTGTTTTCTATTTTTCTCTATTTTTCTTTTCTTCTTCAAAGTTCATGACAAGGCCGGTCAGCAGCGCCGCTCCTCTCCACAGTACCTCTTCGTTGGGACAATAGCGGCTGCTGTGTAAGGGCCAGGCATTCTCTCCATCTCCGGTCGTCCCAATCCAGGCAAAAGCTCCCGGCTTCTCCGCCAGATAAAAGGAAAAATCCTCCGCCGTCATGGCCGGTTCTACCGAAACCGTCTTTTCGGGCCCAAAGAGTTCCGAGGCCGTTTTTTTCATGTATTCCGCCATGGACGGGTCATTAATGACCGCCATATAGCCCTTTTCGTAATCCAGCATCCCCGTACACCCGGACAGCAGGCAGACGCCCTGTAAAATCTCATTGAGCCGCTTCTCCGCCAGCTCCCTCATGTCGGCCGCAAAGGTACGGCAGGTGCCTTCCAGCACACATTCTCCCGCCACAATATTATAACGGGTTCCGGCTTCGAATTTGCCAATTGTGATGACCATGGATTTCATGGGATCTGCATTCCGGCTGACAATCGTCTGGACCGCCGTCACAAACTGGGAACCGGCAACCAGGGCGTCTACCCCTTCATTGGGACGTGCCGCATGGCTCAGACAGCCTTTAATCTTTACGGTAAAGTGATCCGATGCCGCCATCATGGGACCCGCCTTCACGCCGATGCATCCCAGAGGCAGTTCCGGCCATACATGCATGCCAAACACCGCGTCTACGCCCTCCATTGCCCCTCCCGCAATCATATCCCTGGAACCTCCATGCGGGGCCAGCTCCTCCGAAGGCTGGAAAATGAGGCGGACGGAACCGGCCAGCTGTTCTTTTCTCTCAGCCAGAAGACGGGCCGCTCCCAAAAGCATCGTAATGTGATTATCATGGCCGCAGGCATGCATGACTCCCGGAACTTCCGAGCCAAAAGAAAGCCCGGTCTCCTCCGTGACCTGTAAAGCATCCATGTCCGCCCTCAGCGCCACGGTTTTCCCCGGTTTTGCCCCCCGGAGGGATGCAATAATTCCGCATCCCCCGATTCCGGTGTGAAGCTCATATCCGCCTATCTTTTCAAGCTCTTTCCTGATTCTCTCCGCCGTCCCGGCCTCATGGCCGGATATATCTGGGCGGCGGTGAAATTCCCTCCTGAGCATTACAAGATGCGGCTGAAGCTTCCTGGCTGATTCTAATATCATGTTTTCCCTTATCCTCCTGATTCTTTTTCCCGTGCCGCCAGGCACAATCCGCATCCTATTCCTGCGTTTCGAATCCTTTATTCCTATTTGGCAGCACCTCAGGCGGAATCGGACAACAATACGCCCTTCCCTCCGTGACTGCCTTAAATTCTTCTCCGGCCAAAACGGCTATCTTCGGATCCTCAATGACACGTATGGATGCATCGGCCAGAACCCGGGCGGCATAAAGCATTCCTTTAACGGCAAGCCCTGTTCTGCTCTGGGAAACCATCTGCCAGGAATGGGCCGGGGTTCCCGGTACAAAACAGCCGCCGATAAACTGAGCCGTGGGAACCGTATAGCTCACATCTCCCACATCCGAGGAGCCTGCAACCAGAATCTCACGGTGCCGGTGGGGAATGACGAAATCACTCATTACAAGCTTCCTGTATCTGGCCTCCACGCTGCGTTTTTCCCTGCCCTCCATAAAGCCGATGGACAGGTCGCCCGCGATGTCTTTGTCGGTGAGCGTCTTTTTCATCTCTCCGGCAAACTTTAACTCATCCTCCGAGTATACAGGAAGCGGAACCCGCTCCATGCTCTCGTACAGCAATTGTTCCAGTACCTCATTCGAGACGGTATTCGAACATGCCTTATCAAATACAATCTCCACCCGGGTTTCCGTCATCATGGCCGCACCCCGTGCGATTTTACATACCCGCTCATAAAGTTTCCGAACCTTTTCCGTATCTTCGGAGCGAATCAGGTAGAGTACCTCGGCGTGGTTTTGCACCACATTCGGCGAGCTCCCGCCGGTATCCGTAATGGCGTAATGAATCCGATCCACGGGTTCCATATGTTCCCGCATATAATTGACTCCCACATCCATCAGCTCCACCGCATCCAGGGCGCTCCTTCCCAGATGGGGAGCGCCGGCCGCATGGGACGACACGCCCCTAAACCGGAAATACGCCTGGCAGTTGGCCTGAAGGGAACCCGTCAGCACCGCATTCCCTCCTCCCGGATGCCAGGTCAGGGCGATGTCAAGGTTGTCAAAAATACCGGCCCTGGCCATATAGGCTTTACCCGATCCGCCCTCCTCCGCCGGGCATCCGGCCAGCACCACGGTTCCACTTTTCTGATTTTCGTCCAGATAATCCTTCACCATCAGAGCCGCTCCCACAGAGGCTGTCCCCAGAAGGCAATGGCCGCAGCCGTGACCGTTATCCGTCCCTTTCCGCGGCTTTTGGCAGGTTTCCCCCGCCTCCTGGCTCAGTCCCGACAAGGCATCATACTCCGCCAGGATCCCTATTACAGGAGAACCGGAGCCATATTCTGCGGTAAATGCCGTTTCCATCCCCGCCACACCGCGTTTTACCTCAAATCCTTTTTCCTCCAGGAGCTTCTCCAGAGCCTGGGCCGAGCGGTATTCTCCAAATTTCAATTCCGCATAATCCCAGATGCAGGCATTCAGCTCCGTCAGCAAATCTTCATAATTCCCCACTGTATCACTCCACCTTTCTTTTGGCATCACGCACGTTTTACTTTTTTCTACTAAGACGCAGCTATCATATTTCCTGTGTTTTTACATTTTAACGCCGGACTCTCCCTTTTTAATTTCCCTTAAAGGCCGAACCAAACGACAGGCGGCTGGTAATAACGGCAAAGATTAATGCGGCAATTCCCAGGGCCAGGGCCGCCAGAGCCGTAACTCCCGCGCCGTAGCTCATCGGAAGCACGATAAACAGATTCAGCATGGCAAAATAAATGATGCTGGTCACCGTATACGACAGCGAATAATTAGCCAGGGCCGGACTCTCCAGATTCGGGTCACAGATTCTAAGAAGCAGCACGCCCGTGAGAAATACTCCCGTACTCATACCCAAGGTAGCCACCATCTGCTCAAACCAGTACCCCTTCAGCAGCCTCTTGCAGAAGAAGAAAAGAACAACGCTTGTCACGATGTATCCAATGATAACCATCACCATAATCGGGACTATGTATGCCGCAACCGCTTTGATTGGAAGGCTGGCAATTGCCGCAATCACCGCGAATTCCGTAAAGGAGCTGGAAACCTTGCTTTTAATCTTCTCATCCACCAGATAGGCCAGCTTTAATTTACTCATGATGCCCCAGATAACAAACATCACGATCATGGCGTAAGCCCATACTGAAATGCTGGACAGAACCGGAATCTGGTATTTCTTCGCCCCCATCAGAAGGAGGTAAGCCAGACCGCAGGCTACAAAAATCAGCGCCGCATGGAAGGCCAGAGTGTCGATGGAGGAGGACATTGTTGTCTCACGTCCCACAGATGCCTGTTTTTTAATATCTTTTTCAAAACCTACGCGAATCGGCTCCGGAATGTCGGCCGGTTTCTTCAAAACAGCCGTCTGTCCATGGCGGGCCGCCCAGTTGATCATCATAATACCGATCAGGATTCCGCCGACGATGCCAAAGGTGGCCGTAGTGGTGGCCACTCCCTGGGAAGTCTGCCAGTAGGGAAGATTCAGTTCGGAAAGCATGTTTCCCAGCGTTCCGGCCGTGCCGTGTCCCCCCACAAAACCGATGGAAAGCTCAATTCCGAATACCTCGTACAAGTTCTCTCCGCTAAAGAGGACATGTGTTCCAAATCCCGTTGCAAACTGGAGCATGGAAACTCCGAGCCCGATCCCGATTAAAGGAAATACATTCTTTAATATTCCGGCATTCACACCGTCCTTCTCCCCTCTACCGATGGTCAGTCCCAGAGGTACCGATGCCACGACGGGAACGATGAGAATCCCGGGCAAAAGCGAGTAGATGGAAAACCATTCCTCCGGAACAGGCAGGATATTGAATACCTGTGGACCTATAACGAGAAGCAGAAACCCTCCGATAACCGACGACGGAATAAATGTTTTCTGAAACAGTTTCAATTTTGCCCTGATAAAAACTCCGAGTAATAGAAAAACACCCAGCAGTGCCATGCTCTGCAGCAATTCTGTCAATAATGCATTTGTCATTTTCATTATCTCCTTTTTCATTTTATCAGGCGCCTATTTTAGGACTTATTTATTTTATGTCCTAATCTATTTTTATTTATATCATTTATAAATTTTCTTGTCAATGAATTTTTACCATTTTTTTCATTCAACCACGTTTTTCACTATTTTCCATGTCGTTTTTCGATTGTATTCTGTTATATTTAAAGAAAATTCCGCTTGATATCTGACAAATCTAAAATGAGTCTCGATTGATTCAAGTCCTTTATTGAAGTCAATTTCACATTTCCACATGGTACGTGGGTGCATGGATTTTTTATCAGCCGCAGAAGTGTTTCACAGACTTTTTGTTACCGCTTAACAAAACAGGGCTGCCACAGCAGCTATTATCAATACAGCTGCTGCGGCAGCCCCGCAGACTTCTAAGCCGGCTTTAAACCGGCTGTTATTTTATTTCTTTCAAAAAACGAACCGGTAGTCCGGCATGATATTGATTTATTCCAAAACCCTCAGGTGCTTCAGGCTGATATCCAGAATCGGCGCCGAATGCGTCAGCGCTCCGCTGGACACATAGTCCACGCCCGTGTCTGCAATGGCCCTGATATTTTCTTTTGTAATATTGCCGGAGCATTCCGTCTCCGCACGGCCTCCGATCAGGCGCACGGCCTCCGCCATCTGTCCCGGTGTCATATTGTCGAGCATGATGATGTCCGCCCCGGATTCCACCGCCTCTTTCACCATCTCAAGGTCTTCTGTTTCCACCTCAATTTTCCGTACAAAAGGAGCGTACGCCCTGGCTGCCTCCACTGCCTGCTTAACGCCTCCCGCTGCATCGATGTGATTATCCTTCAGAAGAATTCCATCCGACAAATTGTATCTGTGGTTGTTACCACCGCCGACCCGGACCGCGTATTTTTCAAAAATCCGCATGCAGGGAGTCGTTTTTCTCGTATCCAGAAGCTTTGTCTTTGTTCCATCAAGAAGCTTTACAACCATATTGGTGTAAGTGGCAATTCCGCTCATGCGCTGAAGATAATTGAGCGCCGTCCTCTCGCCGGAGAGGAGAACCCTGATATCTCCACTTACCGTAGCCAGATGCTGCCCTTTTTTTACGGCATCGCCGTCCTTCACGTCAAACATTACTTCGGTTTCCGGATCAAGCAGTGTAAATACGCGTTCAAATATCTGCAGTCCGGCGATAATACCGTCTTCCTTACAGATAAGCTGTACCTCGCCCTTTTTATACTCTGGCATTACGGAATTAGTCGTCACATCCTCACTGTTGATATCTTCCTCCAACGCAAGACGGATGTATTTGTCAGCAGCAAGCTGTATGGTAATTGGATTCATAACTCATACTCCCCTTCCGGCCTTCCGTGATTTTCACAGCGGCCCTTTTTGCAAATACAAGACTTTCCAGCAAACTGTTGCTGGCTAATCGGTTTCTCCCATGGACGCCGTTGCAGCTTGTCTCCCCGACTGCATACAGGTGATCCATCGTCGTTCTGGAATCGCAGTCCACATGGATTCCGCCCATGAAATAATGCTGAGCCGGCACAACGGGAATTGGCTCCCTCGTAATATCATATCCTTCTTCCAGGCATTTCTTATAGATATTGGGGAAATGGCTCCGTATCACTTCTTCTCCGACTGGTTCAAAGGACAGCCAGACATGGCGGCTTCCCTCTTTCTCCATCTCCTCCATAATTGCCTTAGAGACCACGTCCCTTGGCAGGAGTTCGTTTACAAAACGTTCACCCCGGCCGTTCAGAAGCACAGCTCCCTCTCCCCTGGCCGATTCCGATATCAGGAAACTGCGGCCCGTTTTATCGCTGTATAGGCTGGTCGGATGAATCTGCACATAATCCAGATGCTCAAGCTTTACTCTGTGTTTCTTTGCAACCGCCAGCGCGTCGCCGGTGAGGCACGGGTAATTGGTCGAGTGTTCATAAAGACCGCCGATCCCTCCCGTAGCCATAACCGTATCGTCCGCATGGATATAAAGTGTGCCACCTTGCGCCGTCCGGGCAGACATACCGGTACATTTTCCGTCAGACACCAGAATATCCGTCATGGCCGTGTATTCCAAAATCATCACATTCGGAAGCTCTTTCACGTGTTTTTGCAGCACGCCTGTAATTTCCTTTCCGGTAATGTCCTTATGGAAACAGATCCTGGGGCGTGAATGTGCCCCCTCACGTGTATAATTTAAGCTTCCGTCGGGATTTCTGTCGAACCGTACTCCCAGCTCCACGAGATGATCAATTACCTCTCTGCTGGAACGGATCATGATTTCCACACTCTCTTTCCGGTTCTCATAATGCCCGGCTTTCATCGTATCCTCAAAATAGGGTTCAAAATCCTCCTCATCCCGCATCACGCAGATCCCTCCCTGTGCCAGCATGGAATCGCAGTTTTCAATCCCCTCCTTTGACAGCATTACAATCTTCTGTTCCCGCGGCAGGCTTAACGCCGTGTAAAGTCCGCCCACTCCGCAGCCGGCAATCACTACATCACAGTAAATGTGTTTCACCATTGTTATTCCCCCTCTTTATCAGGCCAGTTCCAGCATTCTAGACAAAGTTTTTTTCGCAGGGGCGGCAAGGTCCTCCCGGACTCCGGCCTTGTTGTCACCTGTTTTCAGCACATTGATAATTTTATCCAGTGTTATTTTCTTCATGTCGGCACAGACCGGCACGGTTGCGGGAAAATAGAATCTTTTTCCAGGATTTTTCTTTTCCAGTTCATAGCGCACTCCGATTTCCGTTGCTATAATAAACTCATCCGCGTCGCTCTTTGCAGTGTAATTTATAATTCCTGTGGTGGAGCCTATGTAATCCGCCTGTTTTAACAGCGCTTCATTGCATTCCGGATGGGCCAGCACTTTCGCATCCGGATGCTCCTTCCTCAGCTTCACAATCTCCATCACTTTCATCTGTTCATGGACAGGGCAGAATCCCTTAACCAGAATCACATTTTTCTCCGGGACCTGTTCCGCCACATAACGTCCCAGGTTCTTATCCGGGATAAACAGTATATTTTTATTTGGCAGATTTTTCACTATCTGTACGGCGTTGGCGGACGTGACGCACACATCGGCCCATGATTTGATCTCCGCCGTTGAGTTGATATAACAGACCACCGCAAGGTCTTCATACCTGTTTCTCGCCTGTTCTATCTCTTCCTTCTGCACCATATGGGCCATCGGGCAGTCCGCATGCGCATCAGGCATCAGCACCGTCTTTTCAGGGCTTAAAAGCTTTCCGCTCTCTCCCATAAATGAAACGCCGCAGAAAACAAGCGTTTGATTCGCCAGTCCGGCGGCGTATCTGCTCAAATTAAAAGAATCTCCCACATAGTCAGCAATCTTCTGCACTTCCGGCTCCACATAATAGTGAGCCAGAATCACTGCATCCTTTTCCCTTTTTAATTGGTTTATCTCTTCCTGTTTTGTCATACGCTCCTCTATTCTGCCGCGTCCAAAGCGGTCTTTCCTGATGTGCGGCGAATCTGGCACCGGGCATTCACCGCGTCTGGTAAAACTGCCTGTTTGAACCGCACTCGCAACAGTATAGCATATTTTAAATCATGTGACAAGACACCTGTTAATAAAACTGCAATGTGGGAAAGTTATGTTGAAAAATGAGGACGTTTGTGGGCGTATGGTCAAGGCCACTGTTGGGTTACCGGGTGTTGTGGGATTGGGAGGGTGGTGAAATTTTTCTTTGATAACAGGACGAATCGGGACTGAAGATGCAGAGTGTGACAGGCATCTTCAGTCCCGATTTGACGGTTAGTTGTTGTTTTGATTCTTATTTCAGCTATTGTTTTGACTTTGGACCTGACTTACGGACTCAGAATGACGTTTTGCTTTCCGGCAAAGTCTTCGTCTTTCAATTCGATTCTTTTCCCCTGCCCGGCCGAGCAGTAGCCCGCATAGATTACAAGCAGGGTTTCTTTTGCAAGCTGAAAACCGGACTCGGAAGGTCTTCCCGTGACCGTGCATTCCAGGAAGTCCTGGAGCTGGCCGGTATAGCCCCGGAGTGTCTCCTCGATTACCAGGGCTTTTTGATGGCCGAGGTTCCGGTCGTTTTTCTCCATGATTTCTTCCTCTTCCACCCCCGAATCATCTCCCAGGTATACTTCCAGGAGGTCATTGGGCGTCATGTTGCACTGGAAAGTACAGTCGGTTCCATAGACGGTCATGCTGTTTAAGATGCCCCCCAGGAAGATGTCACCTGCGGTGACAGTGGCTTTTGTTCCATCGGTGAATGTGATAATAAGCTGCCCCCAGTCCTCCACATCCACCGGCAGGGAAGCTATTCTCCCTCTCTCCCCCGCGTTTTGGACAACAGTTGAGACGTCGCACAGTACAGAACGTATTCCGTAACGTTCGCCGCGGGCCTCCATTTCTTTCCGCTTCAGATAGAGAGCGGCGGCCACCGGGTGGGTGCCCTGTCTTATCATTGCGCCTCCGCCGTTATAACACCAGTATGCGGCGTGCGGGGCATGGGAGCCTTTATGGCCGGTTCTGGCTTCGATAGAGAGAAGTTTTGTCTTCTTTTTTCCGATCAGTTCCACCATTCTAACAAAGGGCGGACTGTAAATCCAGTTTTCGGCATAGAAAAAGCGGCAGCCCGACTCTTCCACCACTCGTTCCAACTGTTCAAGCTCAAGACGGACGGTCTGGAACATGATGTCTTTCGGGACTTCCCCTGTCTTTTCCTGCAAAATCTCCCCGCTGCCGAAATATCCGGTAACCGGCTTTTCACAGATCACATGTTTTCCGGCTTTCAGGGCAGCCTCTATCATCCTTTTGTGGAGGGACGGAGGAGTCGCGATATCAATAACCTGGATTTCCCGGTCATTAAGCAGTTCCTCAAAGCAATCCGTGGAATGCTCAAATCCATATCGGTCTGCAAATTTTTTCCTGTCCTCTTCAAGAGAACAGACTGTCTTCAAACGGCATTCAATTCCATATACTTTGCGGTAACCTGTGGCATGCATGGCCCCGGCCCAGCCGGTTCCGGCCAATCCTATTACTACGGTTTTCATCTTCTTAATTTCCCCCCGTTCCGGTGCTGTTGCGTCATGTACCGTGCCGTTAAGTGCGCTATGCCTCCGGTGCCGTACGCACCGTCTTCGCGTCAGGAAGGTACCGGCCGTTTTTATTGATTCTGCCTGAAACAGCCGGCCAGGTTCATCGCATCCAGCAGTTTTCTCGTGTTATACATCTGCTTAAGCCCTGCTGCCGGTTCTTCTCCGGCCAGATACGCCTTCAACGAATCAATGACAAATGTCCCATAATACACATCGCTGTCCGTACTCATCATGATGCGTTCCGTTTTTTCTCCGTAAATACGCTTCTCAAAGCAGCCGTCCCCCAGGGTATAATATCCATTCTTTGTGACAATGTTCCACCGGTTGTCGCGTTTTTCCCCATCCATCGGGAAAGCATAGCCCGTTTCCAGGGAAAGCGTTGCACCGCTCGACAGCCGGCACAGTGAAGATGCATAAATTTCAATATCATATTTTGAATCATAATGATATCCGCTTCCAAGAACTTCCCCTGTGTCGGAACCGGTCAAAAACAGGGCCATATCAATAAAATGCACTCCCAGATTCGTCATGCAGCCTCCACCCGCCCATTTTTTCCGGAGCATCCATGGCGAGGTTTCCACGTATCTGGACGGCGGTCCCGCAATAAAGCGGAATGACAGATGTAGAATATCCTCCGCCTTCACCTTCTCCCGGAATTGCCGGATAAACGGGCTGTGCCTCCACACAAAGGGAATCGCGCAGAACACACCGTTTTTTTCCGCCTCCCTGAGAACCACCGCCACATCTTTTTCATTCAGGCCCAGCGGTTTTTCAATGGAAAACGGGAGTTGTCTTCTGATTAATTCCAGGGCCAGCGGCCGCATCTCATTATGCGGCGCAAAGGCAAACACAAAGTCCGGCCGTTCCCTGTCGAGAAGCTCTTCATAATCGGTATATACACGGCAGCCCAGCCGTTTTCCAATTATTTCCGCCTTATTATAGTCCGGATCACTGACCGCACAAACGTGCAGATTTTCCCGCTCCACCCCTTCCAGATAGAGCGGGACATGCCAATGGCCGGCTCCTATAAACGCCAGATTTAAATCTCCTGCCTGCCTCAATATTTTTCCCTCACTTTTATAATCAGCTCATAAAGGGCTTTCTGTCCGTCATCGGCCGAGGAAAGGAAACTGTCGATTACCGGCTGAACCGATTCAACAAATGCATCCTTGTCCACCTCATTGATGGCGACGCCCTTTACCTCCATCTCATTCATCGCGTTCTCCATCGCATTTGACCAGATCTCGTTGTTCCAGGCATCGGTAAATTTCTCACCCGCCTCTTTTATGGCCGCCTGATCCTCTGCCGGAAGTTTGTCGAACCATACTTTGCTGACAAATGTCGGGTCCGGGATAATGAACTGCTCCGTCAGGGAGTAGTACTTTGCCACTTCTTCCATCCCATTGGCAAGAATAACCGGAGCTGAATTTTCAAGTCCCTCAATCGTTCCCTGCTGAAGGGCCGTGTACACTTCGCTCCAGGCCATCGGAGTGGCGGATCCGCCCATTGCATTGATTGTGCCCGCCAGAATCGCATCCTCCATAACACGGATCCTGAGTCCCTTCATGTCGGCCGGTTTCTTAATCGGATGTTTCGTATTCAGTACACTTCTGGAGCCTAAATTGCACCAGGAGATAATGACAAATCCCTGCGCTTCCGCATCGGCCTCGAGTACGGCCCTGACTTCCGGATCGGTCAGCGTTCCAATCGCCTGCTCGGCGTCTCTCCAGAGGTACGGAAGGGAAAGCACCGACCAGACCGTACTGTAATTGGACAAATCAGTCGCCGCACACTCCGTCATCTCAATCGTTCCTGTCCTCAGCCCTTCCATGGAAGGAATCTTGTCCCCCAACTGGGAGCTCGGATAAAATTCCATCGCCAGCCTGCCGTCGGAACATTCTTTGATCAGTTCTCCGAGACGGTTTGCCCCGTCCGCCTGCGTACCGGTAGCCGGAAACGTCACCGAATATTTCACCACCGTCTGTGCCGTGCCGCCCTGGTTTTCGGCACCGGTCTGTCCCGCCTGCGTCTCTTTCGTCTCTGTCTCCCCCGCCTCCGCCGCTGCTTCTGTCTGCGCCTGTGTCTGCGTCTCCTTCGCCTGCAGACATCCGGTAAGAGCCGCCGCCATCATCACGGCGCTCATAGTAAGGGCTGCCAACTGTCTACTTTTTCTCATTTTCTTTCCTCCTTTTTCTATTCCTATTTCATTGTTCCATTAACGGTTCCTCACCGTCACGGTTAACGGTTGTCTTATCTATCCGATGACTTCACGGTTGCCCGCTTCTTTTATCCTGCAGCAATCCAATGAATTCTCTCAGGTAATCGGCCGATTTCTTCATTCCGACCGAAGCATCCGGTATATCGTCCGGATGCCAGCGCCTCTCATATTCCAACGACAGCCATCCTTCATACCCATAATCCTTTACCATCGTAAGAATCCCCGGCCAGTCGAGACATCCTTCCCCGACAATGCGCGTGACTACATTGCGTTCCTCCTCTTTAGGGTGGGAGACGTCGGAAGATACAAATTCCCTGTTCTCCCCCTTGAAGGCCAGATCCTTTACGTGCATATAGTAAATTTTTTCCGCCTGCGCCTGGATCGCCTCCCTGTAATCCTCTTTTTGAGTAAATGTAAGGTTTGCCTGGTCATACAGGATTCCGACGGACGGATGGTTAATTTCCCGGGATACTTTAATGCTGTCTGCGGCCGAAACCGTCATTGTGTTAAAATGGTTTTCAATCACCAGCTTAACCCCCGCCTCTTCGGCCTCATCTCCCAGAATCCTCATGCTCCGTATCAGGTTCGCCAGTTTTTCTCCCGTCTCATCCCTTTCGTTTCCCATAAAGTTTCCGCCGTAAATTCGAATGTATCCGGCCCCCAGATACCGGGCATAGCCGATCACGCGGCGTATCCCCTCTATTTCCCTGTCTCTCACCGCCCTGTCCAGGTCATTAAACCGGGAATTGTAGGGCGTCAGGCAGATAATAGGGATTCCAAGTCTTTTCGATGCCTCTTTTATTTCCTGTAGGCGCTCCCGGGTACAGTCCTCCGGAATCCCACTCCTGTAGCCATCCTGCACAACGATCTCGGCCCCTTCCAGTCCAATGCGGTGAAACAGTTCAAGCGCCTCCGTGACCGTATATTCCGGTGTTCCCATCGTATGGCCTGCTATACGAAACATTCCTTCACCTCCCTAGTCCAGCGCCGGAAGTCCGGCCGCCTTTAAAATCCGGTGCATCAGCTCGTGGGTCTTATAAGCGTCCTGTGCATTCGTCAGCGGTTCTTTTCCCGTTTTCAGGCAGTCGAAGAAATGCGCCACAGCAGGCTCAAATCCCAGCTTGTCTTCCACTCTCGCCCATCCCATGGCCAGGGGCGTCATCTGAGTCGTATGCGACTGCTCCCCGTCGACTACGGTGACGCTGTCGGGAGAATTCACATAAACGCTTCTGTTGTGGCCGTGAATTTCCATTGTCTCCACCCACTGGCCGGATGACCGGTCGGCCGCCAGCAGTCCGACCGTCCCATTCTCAAACTGCAGCTGGGCCGTCACCAGCGTTTCATAATACGGATCAGTAAATTTGGCGCAGGCGTCCACTTTTACACACTCTCCGCTCAGATATCTCATCAAATCCACCATATGGATCGCATTTTCAAGTGTCGCCCTGTATTCTGAAGCCGGCCTGTTCTTCTGTGCCACTATTACGTCCGGGACCAGCTCCCCGTATGCCTCCTTCGCTTTCCGGTACACCGGGGCAAAACGGCGGTTAAAGCCCACCATAAGCTTTCTTCCCGTTTTTACGGAGAGATCCGCCATCTCGTCCGCCTCCCGAAGCGTCATGGCAAGCGGTTTTTCACAAAACACGTCAATCCCGGCATTCAGTAGCATTTTCACCTGAAGGGGATGTTCCGTCTTAGGCGACAGGACAAAGGCACAGTCTAACCCCAGTCCAATCATTTCTTCCATCGTTTCCACCGCACGTCCGGCCGCATACCGTTCTTTCGCCTTTCTTGCATTTTCCGGATGTTTCGCCATCACGCCGGCCAGCTCCACATCTTCCCTGGCCGTCAGAACCGGCAGGTGCGCAATCCGGGCGATTGCCCCTGTACCGATTACGCCAACACGAAATTTCTTTTCCATTCTCATCTTCCTCCTACACTGAATATCCCAGAATCTGCGGCAAGAATGTTACCAGAGGCGGGATATACGTTACAATCATTAAAACCACTACTTCTGCAATTATGTATGGCAGAATCCCCCTGGAACCTCTCTCCACAGAAATCCCGGCAATTTTGCATGCGATAAACAGACACGCCCCCATCGGGGGAGTCCCCGCCCCGATCACAAGATTCAGAACCATAACGACGCCGAAATGAACGGTGCTGATTCCCAGTTCTGCTGCAATGGGCGCCAGGATTGGCGCCAGGATAATAACCGCCGCGCTGCCGTCCATGAACATTCCCATAATCAGAAGTAAAATATTGACAAGCAGAAAGAAAATATAGGGTGAACGTGTGATTGACAGAAACAGGTCTCCCAGAATCTGGGACATCTGGAGCGCACTCAGGCCGTAGCTGAAAATCTTTGCGCAGCTGATAATCATCAGAATCGTTCCCGACATAGTGGCAGACTGCAGAAGCATTGGCCACAGATCCTTTATTTTCACCGTCTTCATGACAAAAACACTGGCAAACAGACTGTAGACAACGGCCGCCGCCCCGGCTTCGGTTGCGGTAAACACGCCTGTCATGATGCCTCCCACAATGATAACCGGCATGCCAAGGGGAAGAAGCCCTTCCCGGAGAGTCTTAAGTTTCTCCTCTCCCGACAGTTTTTCTGTTCTCCTTGGAAAATGCTCTTTCCTGTCCATAATCGCAACCGCAGCCATAAGGCCGAAGCCAATCATAATCCCGGGAACCGCACCGCCCATAAAAAGAGCTCCTATGGATGCGTTAACGGTAACCCCGTACACCACCATCATAATACTCGGCGGAATAATCGGGCCGCAGGTGGAGGACGATGCCGTGATACCGACCGACTGTTCCGGAGAATACCCCTCCTTCACCATGGCCGGGATCAGGATACCCCCAATACAGGAAGTATCGGCCTGCGCCGAACCGGTAATGCCTCCGAAAAACATACTCGCCACGATATTCGCCTGCCCCAGGCTGGCCGGAAGGCGGCCAATGACCAGCAGAGCAAGTTTAATCAGCTTATCGGTAATGCCTCCCCGGTTCATAATCTCCCCGGCCAATACATAAAAAGGAATGGCAAGCAAAGGAGAATACCCTATCCCGTTATAGACAGACTGGGGAATCACCAGCCAGGCCTGGGGAGTTCCGGTGACAAGGGAAAGCGCAGCCAGGCTGCAGGCCCCGGCCAGACCGAGGCTTATGTACACCGGTATTCCGATCAGTATAAATACAAACACTAAAACAATCAGTCCTAAAATTACAACACTGTTCATAACCCCTCCCTGGTACCGCCGGCAAAGACTCGAGCCTTAATATTCCTTCGGCTCATGAAAAATTCTGTGTCCGGCTGTTTTGATAAATTCATAGATGGAAAGTCCCGCTCCGAGCGGAAGAAACATATAGCAGTATTTACGCGGAATCCTCAGCATTACCGTCTTAAGCGTCCCTGTTGTAGCGGTAAATTCAAAGGAACTTATGAAAAACATGATGAGAAACCCAAGACTCACCAGAGTTACCAGTGTACGTACAACCGTCCTGCCAACCGGCGGCAGGCGGTCCACAAAACTTTGAAGTTCCGTGTGCCCATCCACCCGCACAGCCCTCGCCGTGCCGAACATGACCATTGACACCATCAGGATCTGCACCACCTCATCGCTCCAGAGAATGCCCGACCTGAGCACATAGCGGAAGAACACGTGGGCAACCACAATGCAGACAATCGCCGCAAAAGAAATCACACAGCCAGTATCTTCCACGGCGGCAATTCCTTTATCCACCGCTTTATAGAATTTCTTCATCTGAAAACACCTCCTTATCTGACGGCATCCCCGTCTTTTCTCTTCACTCCCGAATCCCGGTAACCACATTTTTTCAAAATGTATACGTTTACATTTTTTACCATTTTTTTCGGGGAATCTACTCTCTGTCCCCGGCATTATCCCACTTATCATCCTGCAGTTATGCTATTTATAATCTAAATTCCGTCTAAAATGTATACGTTTTCATAACTATATTTTCATATTATCATGGTCAATATGATAAGTCAAGTTTCATTTTATGTGCATTTTTACAGTATTTTAGCTTTGTTTTTTATCTATTTTACACAATATTCTTTTTACACTGCCGCTTGTCATACGGCTTCCTTTTCGTTTTTAGAATATTTATCCTCAAATGAGATTGACATCCACTGGAAATACTGCTATCCTTTAAACATGGAGCGAAATTCTATGATAACGTTTTCATTATTGCAAAACCAATGTTTTACCGGGTTTTATCATATAGAGCGAGGGGGAATCCTTTTGGCAACCGTAAAAGATGTTGCAAAAAAAGCAGGCGTATCTATCGCCACTGTTTCAAGAGTTATCCGCAATGAAGAGATTGTAACACCCAAAACAAGAGAGATTGTTTTAAGCGCAATAAAAGAGTTAAATTATCAGCCGAATGCACTTGCCAGACAGTTAAGGCAGCAGGAAACAAATACGGTTATCGTGATTGTCCCCGATATCGGCAATACCTTTTTCCATGAAATCCTGCTTGGAATTGAATCGGAAGCGGAAAAATACGGATACCAGGTCCTGATTGTGGACATGCATAACAAGCCTGATATTGAAAGCCACTATCTACATGCCCTGCAGCAGAGGCAGGTGGACGGCGTCATCTCTTTATCTGCCAATGTGGCAAAGAGCCTGATGGAGCAGGTTGCAACCTCCTCACCAGTGGTGGTCGCCTGCCAGTATCTGGACAATTCCAATATTCCCAATGTCACCATTGACAATATCGGCGCCGCCAGAACCATGGTTGAATATCTCATCAAACTCGGCCACACCAGAATCGCCCATCTGACGAGCCATCCCACGGCGCTGCTGTACCGCGATCGTTTTAACGGTTACATTTCAGCCCTGGCCAACCACAATATCCCCATCGATCTGGAGCTTGTGAAATATGGCGAATCCACAATTGCAAGCGGATATGAAATGATGAGCTCTCTTCTGGAGCTGTCCAACCCTGTCACCGCCGTGTTCGCGGCGGGCGACGTCATGGCCATCGGCGCACTGAAGGCCCTGAAGAACGCTGGTTTAAACGTTCCCGGCGACTGCTCGGTAGCCGGTTTTGACGATATCGAAATCTCCTCCATCTTTGAACCAGCTCTGACTACTATCAGCCAGCCGAAACTCCTGATGGGAAAGACTTCTTTTAAAAAACTTCTGAAGCTGATGAAGGGGGAACCTCTGGCCGAGCAGCAGGAACTCCTTAACTATAAACTGATAATCCGTGAAAGCTGCGGCAAAGTAAAGCCGTCTAAAAAGAAATAAACCGATCATTTCTTACAGAAAGAAGGTGCATCACCAAATGAAATGCAATGGTATTATTGCCCTCTCTGCCGGAGATCCACGCATGGTTCAGGTGGATGTCCCCGAGCCGGGTCCCCATGAAATTCAGATCAGGATGGCGGCCAGCCTGGTGAGCGCAGGAACCGAGCGCGCCTGGGTTCTGGGGCAGCCCAATGCGCTCCCGGAATATCCCTATATTCCCGGCTACTGCTGCTCCGGCTATGTCGAGAAGACAGGCCCCGGTGTGACAGGATTCTCCTGCGGTGACCGGGTGGCTGCCTATGCGGTCAATGTAGGCCACAGGGAAATCGGTAACGTGGCAGATTACAATGTAGTCCACATTCCCGATTCGGTCAGTTTCCGGCATGCCGCTTTCACAAGTCTTGGCCAGACATCCCTGCAGGGTGTGCGCAAATGCCGGATCGAGCTGGGCGAGAGTATTGTCTCCCTCGGAATCGGCATTGTCGGTATTTTTGCGCTTCAACTTGCCCACCTGAATGGGGCCCTTCCCTGCATTGCCGTGGACAGAAATGAAACACGTCTCGATATCGCAGGAAAATGCCATGCTGATTTTACCGTCAATAACGGCACAGACGGCTGGCAGGAGCGTCTCCTGACAATCACGGATGGAAAGGGGCCTGCCGTTGTCTTCGACAACACAGGTGTCCCGGGAGCCATGACGGATGCCTGCCGGATGGCGGCGGACTATGCCAGGATCTGTATTCTCGGATGTCCCAGAGGTACGGCCGACTTTAATTTCTATAAGGACGTACAGAAAAAATCACTCACCATTATCGGGGCCCACGCGGTAGACTCCATCCCCCGGTACCATTCCTACCCGAATTACTGGACATTTGCCGATGATGCCGCCTGTTTCCTCCGCTTTGTTGATAAAGGGGTGGTTGCGGTTGAGCCTCTCATCAGTAAAACTGTTTCACAAAAAGACGCCGGTAAAGCATATGCAGAGCTAATCCGCAATGATATGGATGCGCTCGGAATGATAATCGACTGGCTGGAATCTCGCTGATATTTCTGTAATCCGCATGTTTTAAAGTAGAAGGGAGTTTTTGTCATGAAATTTGGATGTTTCGGTTTCATCCGGCATATCCCCCTCATTGAGAGGGCGGGATTTGACGCCGCCGAACTTGACTTCTGTGAAATAGCCGCGCTTTCCGAAGAAGATTTCCGGCAGGTATTACAACAGAGCAAAGAATCTTCTCTGGATTACTCTGTCTTTTCCGGTCTGATTCCTCTGACGGAACGTTTTCACAGTGAAAGTTTTGACAGGGCATACTGGCTTGAACATATCAGGAAGGGAACTGAGCGAGTGTCACAGCTTGGTGCTTCCATGATTCCTTTCGGCGCCGGTAAATGCAGAAGCATCCCCGACGGATGCACCGACCGCAATGCTGCAAAGGAACGGATCCTCGGCCTCATTTCCGATATCTGCGGTATCCTGAAACCTTACGGCATCACCCTGGTCATTGAACCCCTCGGTCCGGCCAACAGTAATTATATCAACTATCTTGCGGAAGCCGTACAATTTGTTTCGGTTCTCAACCTTCCAAACTGCAAAACCATGTGTGATCTGCGGCATATGCATAAACTGGGGGAGGATATGGATGAGATCGTAAAATACCGGGACTCTGTTCTACATGCCCACATTGATTATCCCGAAGGCGAGAAGCGTTTCTTCCCGAAAATAACGGACGGATTTGACTACGCCCCCTACTTCAGGGCGCTGTCAAAAGCCGGTTATGGCGGAATTCTCTCGATAGAGGCCACCGCCTATACAGATTTTTTCAGGGAAGCGTGCGAGGGCCTGGCTCTGTTGAAAGAATACTGCAGACGGTACTGTTAACGCGGGACTGTCCTGTTAATGAAAGAGAGAAGAGTGAATATGAAAAAATTATACGGCACCGTGGTTCCCATTATCACTCCCTTTACCGGGGAAGACCGGATTGATGTGGAATCACTGAACAATCTGACGGAGTATGTGATCGAGGGAGGCCTTCAATGTCTCTATCCCTGCGGGACCACCGGGGAGATGCTGCTCCTTACTCCCGATGAACGCATGCTGGTTCTCGAAACCGTTATTAAAAAAACGGCAGGGCGTATCCCGGTATTTGCCCAGGCCGGAGCCATGACCCTGAAAGATACCATTGAACTTGCCAGGCATGCGGTAAAGGCCGGAGCCGACGGAATCGGCGTTGTCACCCCCTCCTATTTCAAGCTGTCCGACGACGGTCTCGTCGATTACTATACCGCCGTAGCCGGAAGCGTACCGGAGGATTTCCCGGTCTATCTTTACGCGATTCCTCAGAATGCGGTAAATGATATTAATCTCTCCACCGCAGAACGGATTGCCGCAGCCTGTAAAAATGTAGTTGGAATTAAATACAGTTTTCCGGACATGACGCGGATCCAGGAGTTCATGACAATCAACCGGGGAGAATTCTCCGTGCTGGTCGGCCCGGATCATCTGTACCACGCCGTATGTGCAGTCGGCGGGGACGGCACGGTATCCGGAAACGCGATGATATTGAGGGAGCATTACGCCGCGCTTTGGAATGCCATCAGCTCCGGAGACAATAAGCTGTCGGCCAAAATCCAGCGCAGAACTAATGTGCTGAACCATATTCTCTGCCGGAAAAATAATATTTCTGCATATAAATCTCTTCTGTGCAGGGAAGGTATCATCCGCTCCGCCCGTATGAGGGCACCGATGGAATCACTGTCGGACGGTGAAGTGGAAATGATGGCTCTGGAGCTTAAAACAAACCGCTACAGGGAAGTAATTCTATAATATCATGTCTGGATTAAGTAACAATAACCTGAACGCCCCGTGTACCAAGCTCTGCCAAAGAAAAAAGTGATAGGTGAAGGGATGGAAATGCACCAATTTGCATTTCCCTTTCCTTTCTCTTATCACTTTTTATTCTTATCTACCGCATCGATGTTCGTCCAACATCTGACCTGCTTTCAGCAGATCCTGCTCCAGCAGACCTTTCCAGGTATCGGCAAAACCTTCCAATTCTCCATTTTTAAGGAAGTTTCCCGCCTTACCGATTACCTTCAAATACTCTTCCTGCAGGATTGGCCTCTCTGCACGTTTTAAAACAAACGGATATCCCCATACAATAAATTCAGCTAAAACACGGTAACACTCCCTCACGGTAGCCAAAGAGCAGTTGGTGACGATAAAGTCACTTACCAGTTTAAAGCACTGGTAGCATGCATCCTGTCTGGAGACATCTTCAAATCCGGCTGCCAGTGAATCACACTGTTCTTTCTCCGCATTCTGCAGAGTATAAAGCAAAACCGGACGCACTGTCAAGGCCATAAACTGCAGGCTGTCCCGGTAGAGACGCAGTCCCTCCTTTACTTCTGCCCGTCCAAAATCAATAGCGCCGATCTCGAAACAGACTTCCGCTACCTTTCCCCGATGGGAACTGATAATTCCAAGACTGCCCAGGATGTTGAACGTCCGGCGCAGCGTCCGGTAAGAAACGCTTAACTGTTCCGCCATTTGGGAGAGGGGAGGCAGGGAACTTCCGATTGGATAGGTTCCATTCATAATCTTAACGATAATGCGTGAAACCAGGGTGTAGCATAACTGCGGCCGCTGCCAGTACACGTTCCAGCGAAAGGGAATTATTTCCTTTTCATTCAGACCATACTCTTCTTCCGCCCTGGCACAGAATGTCAGAAGTTTTGTCATACTGGCGTTGAAATCGTCCTCAAACGCTACCCTCATAAACTCAGACTCATTCTCTTTTCCGTCACTCAAAAGGTCTCTGTCCCTTTCCAAATGTATTTCCCTTCTGGACAGGTAGGGAAAACGGATATAACGGAGCAGTTCCCAATAAAAATTCAGGAACAGCTTGTTCTGCAGTTCATCAAAGGCAAAGAGATGAAGGCGGATAGAAACGGATAAATCCGTCATCCATGCCTCCGACAGCTTTTTTTTCAACTGCTCCCATGTGTCTTTATCTAAACTGCCCTGGGCATACACCCAGACCGGTTCAACCAGCAATAACCCCGCCCCGCAGAAATCAATGATTCCCGCTCTTCTCGGTACAAAATACCGGGCGGCATTTTCCCTGAATTGCTCCATATCCGCCTGGTATATCACCCTGGACAGCTTTCTGGCCGTAACCTCTATATATCCGTTTTCTTCCAGGCGTGTAAGCGCGGCCCGAACGGTCCGGGGAGCCATACGGAAAGTTTCCCCAATTTTGGGTATGGAAGGAAGTGTTTCCCCATAAAGGCACACTCCCATTAATATTCTTGCCTCATAGTAATCATAAACCAGATTGTAAATCAGTTTGTCGCTGTCCGTCAAAATGTCATCCCCTTTTAGTCTGTCATAAATATGTGAAACTCTAATCGGTTGTGTTACGATTACTTTGATTATATCATAATATCCCGGAAAAAGCGCCGCCGGTTTTTTCCGGCGACGCTTTTCAGCAAAACCTCTATTATTGGCAAAATCTCTAAATACTGTCCCCCGCTGTTTCTTTTAGCTTAAACCGTGCAACCAAATCGTTTAAAAGCTGCGCCTGGGAAGATAATTCCTCGCTGGCCGCGGCGCTCTCTTCCGCCGTTGCGGAATTTGTCTGAACCACTCCGGAAATCAAATTGACGTTCTCCGTGATCTGACGGATTGAATCGGACTGTTTTTCCGATGCGTCGGCAATGTAACTGAGCGACTCCACCACCTGGCGTACCCCTGATACCACTTCTTCCAGCGATTCAGCCGTTTTGTTTGCAAGCTTCGCTCCCTTTTCAACTATCAGAAGAGAGCTTTCTATCAGGGCAGCCGTACTCTTCGATGCGGCGGCGGATTTCCCGGCCAGATCGCGCACCTCGTTCGCCACCACGGCAAAGCCCTTCCCCTGCTCTCCCGCGTGAGCCGCTTCCACCGCCGCATTCAGGGCAAGAAGGTTGGTCTGGAACGCGATATCCTGGATTGTTTTTATAATCTTTCTGATTTCGCAGGAACTTTCGCTGATCTCGGTCATTGCACCCAGCATCTCCTGCATGCAGGCTCTGCTTTCCTGTGCATTCGACTGAAGGATCCTGGAATGTTCGCTGGCATCCTGCACGTTCCTTGCGTTTCTGTCTACCTGCTCCGATATGCTCTTATTCGTATCGGAGAGTTCCTCTACGGAAGACGCCTGCTCTGTAGCTCCCTGAGCCAGGGTCTGTGCAGCCTCGGCCACCTGTTCCGAACCGGACGCAACCTCCTGCGAAGCGCGGTTGATTTTAAAAAGAGTATTGCTCAGTCCGTCGTTAATCGTACACAGCGATAGAAAGAACTGATGTAAGTCACCAGCATACAGCTCTTCCTTGCTTTGCACATTAAAGTTTCCCTTCGCCATTTCTCCAAGCAGATACGTCTCATCCCGGATGATATCCAGCAAGACGGCCGCCATAATCCTCATATCGTCGGCGAGCTGTCCCAGTTCATCCTCAGCACGGTATTCAATCTTTATTTCCGCAAATTCTCCCCGGGACATGCTTCGCGCCGCTTCTTCCAGTTCCTTCACCGGCTGTGCAATACTCCGTGTGATATATGCGCCGAATAAGGCGCTGACGATCACTCCCACACTTCCCAGTATCATCATCGTAGTGACCGCCTTGGTCTGTCTGTCCTGAAGTCCTGCAACAAGGCTTTCCCCCTTGTTTTTTCCGCTTTCTGTCAGCTTATCCAGCTCTGCCTGGGCTTCCTTAATTGTGGGGATATTATTTTTCTCCATATAATCAGCCGCTTCTGAATTACGGTTCTCCGCAGCCAGGGAAAGCACCGTATTGCGCATCGGCGCAAGCTTCTTAAGCGCAGCGTTCAGGCGGGCAATAATCTGTTTGTCGCCCAGAAAATGCTTCTCAATTATCACCATCTGCTCCTCTATAATCAGAGCGGCCTCTCCGGCATTTGCCGCCGCTTCTTCTATAATTTCGGGATCCGTGTTCGTAATTGAACGGTAAACTGCCTTCTGCATTCTTTCAAAATTGGCATTAACAATGCCTGCGCTGTCATTGACCGTAAAAGGTCCGTTGTAAAAAGTTTCTATCTGCCCTCCCAGTTTAACCAAATCGACGATGCTCATGGTACATCCCGCTATCAGCACGATCAGGATTATCGCATATGAGATAAATAACTTTTTCCCCACCTTTAAATTTTTCATTCCCCCTGCCTCCGCTTTTGTATTTATATCTTTTAAACTCTCCTTCAAACTTTTTCTCATAAAAACCGGACATTACCGTTCTGTTTTTCACCGCCCGGTTGATTCATATATGGACAAAGTTTCTTTTAAAAGATTATAGCATGAATCGGGGGCATAAACAACAGATGAATAACATTACGGAATCAACCTTCCCTGTACATGATGCTCAAAACTGTAACCCATGCCCAGTAATTTTCTGTCCTCCCCCTTCCGGGCGGTGAAAGTCGCCCCCTGGGGCATTCCTTTCCTGTCTTTTCCAAACGGTACCGTCAGCTCCGGGTATCCGGCCAAAGCCGGAGCCGTAGAACCGGAACTGTTCAGAAATACCAGCGCATCGAGATGATATTCATCAAAAACAGCAGACAGGGCATCATCCGCTCTCCGTACCGACTCTTTAATCCCATCCGTATCCGGTCTGTCCGTCTTTTCCGCCTCCTCCAGTAAATCCTGCCCATACCGCATTCTCCGCTCCGGATCTTCCCGGTTATATTCCAGTAGTTCATTTAATTTTCTGATTGGATAACGGCCGGCGGCTGTATAGTCTTCAAACTCTTTTTTAAAGGAAAGGGAAATACTGTTGAATGTGATAATCCCCCTGGTATCCAAATCTGCATCAATCACCCTGGCTCCTGTTTCTTCAAGCTTCTGCCGCAAAAGGGACATCATTTCACCATCGCTGTATTCATAGCCTAAAAGGCCAACCGTCTTTCCTTTCAGGGCATCCGCCGGGAAACTTTCGGGCAGCTCCGCACCTGATATCATCCGGTAAACAACAGCTGCATCCTCCACGGTCTTTGCAATCGGCCCCGCCGTGTCTATTTCTTTGATAAGCGGAAATATACCGTCCCCCGGAATGCTGCCGCGGGTCGGTTTAAACCCCGTAACTGAATTGGCCGCAGAAGGAGCAATAATGGAACCGTCTGTCTCGGTACCAATACAAACGGGGGCTAAATTGGCCGTCACCGCCACCGCGCTGCCGCTGCTGGAACCGTAAGCCGACAGTTTTAAAGGCCCGTACGGATTAATGGTCTGGCCTTTGACTGCGCTGTACCCGGCAGGCATGATCCCTGATACATAATAGGACAGTTCGGAGAGATTGTTTTTACCCAGAATAACCGCTCCCTCCTCCTTCAGCGCCTTTACTAATCCGGCGTCCGAGGGAGGATAATAACCGGAAAACGCAACGGTTCCGGCGCTGCAGGGCATACCAGAGGCATTGATATTGTCTTTCAGCATGATCGGAATGCCATATATTCCATTTTGATGTTCCTGATTCTTTCCCCGCTCCATATCTTTTTTCCTTGCTTCGTCGATCGCCCGGGGATTGACACATATCACAGAATTGTATCCCTTTTCCTTTTGATCGATGGTTTTGATTCTGTAGAGGCAGACCGCGGTAATCTCCTCATAGGTTAAAAGCCCCTCTTCCACCGCTTTCTGTATCTCCTTGACTCCCTTCTCTACGATGTAACCTTCCTTCTCCTCCACAATTTTCCCGATATCCAGGCCTGCAAGCTGACGGTCAATCGACAGAATCACCGTTTCATTGTCATATGCGATCCACTCCTCTCCCGGCGGGGCCGACCTTTTAATATACAGCGCCGTTCCTGCCGCCGCCAGAATTACCGCCGCTGATATGCCCACTATTATTTTCACTCTTTTTTTCATTGTTTCCTCCAATTTCCTGATTTATAGCTGCCTCATTTCCATTTACTTTTATTCTGCCCAAAGCGTCCATTTATACCCATTGTTCTAACTCTTGCGGTTTTTTCTTACCTGTTGCATAATTGCATAATACTCTCCCGCTTTTCCTTACGGTTGTTAATTTCCCACACATACCGGCAGTTTCTGCGGCACCCAGAGAGCAAGAATGATTAAAAGTCCGACGCAGTCGTCGGGTATAATAATAGACCGGAAGGAGGTTTCGGATATGCGAAACGAAAATATTGAAAATATTGTCTCCGTGATTGAATATATCGAAGCTCATCTGACGGAGAAACTGGATTTAAACCGTATGGCGGACGCCGTCCACTATTCCAAATATCATCTGCACCGCATGTTTACCGGAGCGGTCGGCCTGACGCCGCATGAATACCTTCAGAGGAGGCAGCTCACCGAGGCCGCAAAGCTGCTTGTCTTCTCCGGCAAATCCATTCTGGATATCGCGCTGCTCGCAGGATATGAAAGCCAGCAGGCGTTTACAAATGTGTTCACTGCCATGTATAAAATATCGCCGGGCAGGTACCGGGAAAATGAAAAATTTTACCCGCTGCAGTTAAAATACCGTTTGGAAGGGAGTTTTGGCATGTTGGATTTAAAAGAACCGGAGGAGTGGGAGATCGAGTTCGCCGTCGAGGAGGACATCCCCTGCTGGATGGAACTGGTCCGCCTCGTCGTAGACGGATTCCCCTGCCTGAATGAGGAGGAATATGTCTGCGTGCTGAAAGAAAAAATAAGAACCAGGCAGGCGCTGATTTTGAAAGACGGCGGATACGCCATCGGGATTATGATTTTTTCATATGACACCGGGAGCATTGATTTTATGGGCAGCCATCCGCTTTACCGGAAAAAGGGCATCCCGAAAGCATTTCTCAAAAAGGTAATGGGGGAACTGTTGAAGGGGAGGGAAATCAGTATCACCACCTACCGGGAGGGCGACCGGGCGGATACGGGCCAGCGAAAGGAAATTAAAGGACTTGGGTTTGCCGAAGCGGAACTGTTGATCGAGTTTGGGTATCCCACCCAGCGCTTTGTTTTAAAGGAGGAAGGCCATGAATAACGGACAGCCCAAAACAGGCGGCATGCCATTTCCCGACGAAGCCGCGCACCTTGAAGAAATCAACCGCAGGCTGGAACAGGCGCTGAAAGAGGCGCAGGCCGATGTGGAACGGATTGATCGGGAATACAGGGACTCCAAACGCTATATGGCGGACTACAGGGGTGAAATCGACCCTCACGAAATGTTCCAGAATGAGCTGCTTCTCAGGCAGACGGATCAAACGGGCGCTTTTGCCGTCGTACTCCGCGACAGGATTGCCCGCCTGAAAGATTCTCCCTACTTTGCCAGAATTGACTTTCAAAGTAATAACGGCAAAGAACCGGAGAAATTTTACATTGGACGTTTTACCTTCAGCCAGGGAAAGGAACCTCTTATTTTTGACTGGCGCGCTCCCGTTTCCAGCATGTTCTACGATTACGAAGCCGGACCGGCCGGTTATGACGCCCCGATGGGAAGAATCGACGGGGAGCTGAAGCGGAAACGGCAATTTAAAATTAAAAACGGAATAATGGAATACGCCCTCGAAAGCGCCGCCCATGTGCAGGACGACATCCTGCAGAAGGAACTTTCCCATACCTCCGACGAAAAAATGAAATCTATCATAGCAACGATTCAGAAAGAACAGAACCGGATTATCCGGAGTGAACAGGCCGGGACGATGATTATCCAGGGAGTGGCCGGCTCCGGCAAAACATCCATCGCACTCCACCGGATCGCTTTCCTGCTCTACCGTCAGAAGGACAGGCTGGCCGCCCGCAATGTGACCATTCTCTCCCCCAACAGGGTCTTTGGGGATTATATCTCAAACGTCATCCCGGAACTGGGCGAAGAACCAATCTATGAGCTGAGTTTCTCCGATATTGCGGAAATCGGACTGGAAAACGTCATCGGCTTCGAACCCGAGCCGGATCCTCTGGAAGTGGAGGATGAGAAATGGATCGAACGCATCCGGTTTAAATCCTCACCGGATTTCGCCTGTCTGCTGGAGGAATACATACAAAAAATGCCGGACCGGATTTTTATCCCCACAGACTATGCATTCGGCCGGTTTACCGTAGACCGCAAATGGATACGGGAACGTTTTCTGGCCTACGGTAAATACCCTGTCAAGCGGAGGCTGTCCATGACCGCAGACGATATTTACAACCGCCTTCAAAATGAAAACATCTGGCAGGAAGATCTCCCGAAGGCCAGATCGATTCTGAAAAGCCTCACCGCAATGCTGCGTTTTAAAAACACTCCGGCGCTTTACAGGGATTTTTACAAATGGCTGGAACGGCCGCAGATGTATGTCATGCCGGCCAGGAATAAGCTGGAATGGATGGATGTTTTTCCTTTTCTCTACCTCCACGCCGCATTTGAAGGAATCAAGGAGAGCAAAATCACAAAGCATCTGGTGATCGATGAAATGCAGGACTACACTCCTATCCAGTATGCCGTAATAAACAGGATGTTCCCCTGTCAAAAAACCATTCTGGGCGACTTCGGGCAGTATCTGAACCCTTACCATACCCACACCCTGGCGGATCTGCGCCGCATTTACGACGGCGCCGAATATGTGGAACTGAATAAAAGTTACCGTTCCACCTATGAGATTATGGCTCTCGCAAAGCGCATCGGAGCGATCGGCGCACTGGAAGCGATGGTGCGCCACGGAGAGGAGCCGGCACTGATAACATGTAAAAATGAGCAGGATGAAATCCTGAAATTAAAAAAGGCCGTCCGGGACTTCAGGGCGGGAGAAAATTCTTCACTCGGTATTATTACGAAAACGGAACGGGAGGCAGAAAAGCTCTATGCCCAGCTCTCGGACGAATGCGGGGTGAACCTGATTCGGCCGGAAAGCACGCATTTTGCAGGCGGGATTTCAATTGCCTCCGTCCGTATGGCAAAGGGCCTGGAATTTGACGAGGTGCTCATCCCCCATGCAGACAGCCTGACTTATCAGTCTGATTATGACCGCAGCCTGCTCTACATTGCCTGCACGAGGGCCATGCACAAACTGACGCTTTTTTACTGCAATGAGCCATCCCGGTTCCTGCCCTTATAAAACCATTCCAGGAAAAATTCATTGAATGCATCCTTACGATCGAGCTGGAGATTGTGTCCCGCATGGTCAAGACAGAGAAACACGGTTTGGGGCAGATGAGCAAAAAGCGCTTTACAGTCTTTATAGCCCACACAGTTATCCGGCCGTCCTGCGGCCCATGCAGACATAAAATGGGCTTCCCGGCGCCGGATTCTTCGTAATGCAGTGATATGGAATTTACCGGTATTTTGGAAAATTTGAGAAAGAGGCCGGAGAATAAGGGCTCCGTCTCATAATTACGAACAATTTTACATATCTTTATTAAAAATATCGTGGAATGAAGGCTATGAAAATAAAGAATAAAAGCGCTCTGATTATTTCTATTCTGACACCGCTGGCGGTCGGCTCACTGTCCTCGCTGCTGAGCGGAAATGCTTCCGGGTATTCTTCGCTCAACAAGCCTCCCCTCAGCCCTCCATCTTTTCTATTTCCTATTGTGTGGACGATCCTGTATGTCTTAATGGGTATTTCGTCGTTTATTATCCATGAATCCCACAGTCCGAAAAAAGAGAAGGCGCTTAAGTTATATCGGCTCCAACTTTTTTTTAATTTTTTCTGGAGCATTATTTTCTTTGGATGGTCGCTTTATCTGGCTGCATTTTTGTGGCTGGCCGTTATGATTCTTATCATCGCGCTTATGATCAGGCAGTTCCTGCAAATCAGCCCTGCTGCGGCGTTTCTTCAGATTCCGTATTTGATATGGTGCCTGTTTGCCGCCTATCTCAATCTGATGATCTACCTCTTAAATTAGTAAGAGCGGGTGAAACTCGGAAAAGTAAGGAGCCGTTGTAACAGTAGAATCATTTCTACCGGAACAACGGCTCCTTACTTTTCCAAACTTATGCCGCATGAGACGCAGTATAAATGTAACACAAAACGCAACCGGGTATTAAAAAAGCCCTGATAAATCAGGGCAGCAAAAAAGCGGGTGATGGGAATCGAACCCACGTATCTAGCTTGGAAGGCTAGTGTTCTACCATTGAACTACACCCGCGTAATAAATATCTCACATTCCAATCGGGGTGACAGGATTCGAACCTGCGACCTCCTGGTCCCAAACCAGGCGCTCTAGCCAAGCTGAGCCACACCCCGTATATGCACGGCAGAACATCTGCAATGCATGAGTTATTATATACTATGCCGTCCCGGTTGTCAACCATTTTATATAATAAATTGTGTCTTTCAAAAAGATATTTTTTATATAATTAATACAATTTTCTGCCGTCCCCATCGGGATAGCCTCCGGTGTCAGTTCTCCAGGTAATTGATTGTATAGTGGGCTTTTCCTTCCCGATCCAGCTCCATCAGCATATAGCTCGGCTTTCTTCCGTCCTGGCGCGGGAAAGAGAGACTGCCGGGATTCAGGATCGTCAAATCCTCCCGGATGTCCAGGTATGGCTTGTGGGTATGGCCGAACATGGCAATCTGAACCTTGCGGTCCCTCGCCTCATCCGCCAGACGCTCCGTTCCCACCGAAACACTGTAGAAGTGCCCATGGGTCAGAAATACCCGGTATTCTCCTATTGTAATCTCTTTCTCTCTGTCCAGGTTGGAAAAGAAATCGTTATTTCCCAGTATCATATAGACCTGGCAATTTTCGTTCTGTTCGCGGCACCAGGTTTCAATCCGGTCCTCGCTGCCCTCCGCATCCCCCAGATGAATCAGCATGTCAAAGGGCGCTGTTTTTTCAATTACAGTCTGCAGATTACCATCCCTGCGATGTGTATCACTTACGATTAATATCTTCATCGTTCCCCTCCAAGGCAGCTTTAAGCGCCTCTTTCATCATTTCCAAAGCCTTGCCGCGATGGCTGATTTTATTCTTCTCATCAATCGCAAGCTCGGCGGATGTTTTTCCATACTCCGGGAGATAGAGAATCGGATCGTAGCCGAATCCCCCTTCTCCGGCCGGTTCCCTGGCTATAAGCCCTTCCATTGTAGCCTGGGTGTGAAGGACACGGCCGTCGGGAAGAACCGCGGCAATATTACACACGAAACGGGCCGCTCTCTTCTCTCCCTCCGCGCCTTCCAGCCTCTGGATCAGAACCCGGTTTTTAACCGAATACGGCTCCGTCTCCAGATATCTCGCCGAATACACGCCCGGCTCCCCGCCCAGGTAATCGATGACCAGGCCGGAATCGTCTGCAAGAACCGTGCCGCCCGTCTGCTCCCAGACTGCGCGGGCTTTGATTTCTGCATTTTCGGCAAAGGTGGTTCCGCTCTCCACAATA
The DNA here is from genome assembly GCA_036419695.1 of [Clostridium] symbiosum. Taxonomy (NCBI): domain Bacteria; kingdom Bacillati; phylum Bacillota; class Clostridia; order Lachnospirales; family Lachnospiraceae; genus Otoolea; species [Clostridium] symbiosum. The sequence goes on along the minus strand of CP143946.1, from coordinate 1,316,184 downwards.
TTCCCCTTAAATCCGGCTTCCTCCATCGAGAGGATCTCTCTGCCCAGATCCTTGAGGATCAGACGGATTTCCTTCATTTTCCCCTCGTTGCCTGTCGCAAATATAATTTTATTCTTCATTCTCCATAACCTCTTTTTTTCTCGTGTATGCTTTCAGGCACACATTGCATTTCTGTTCTTCTTCCACCCGCTCCCAGGACGTTCCCTTAAAGCTGATGTACCCCTCGCCGTCGCTTAAATCGACGCGGAGGTTTTTGTCGGGTGAATTGTATTCGATTGCCACCGGATGAACAGAACCCGGCGTGCTGATACTGACGATGACAGCAAATTTCTTTCCGGCCGCAAGTTCCACCGGCCTGTCTAAATCTACGGTATAAAATCCGGCGTTTTTAAGTGTTCCCGACGCTGCCAGCATCCGCCTGCCAAACTGTGCGCTGCCCTCCACGTCAGTAACCGTATATACTTCATAGGATGTATCCTGCCCCGTGGCATAAAAGCCGACCGCGGACAGCTCTTCTTCCTCTTCGGCCGTATAGATATTGGCAAAATAGGCGTTCTCCTTGCCGTAGCCCAGCTGGCCTACCCAGCCGCAGAGATCCGTCTGGTAAATATTATCGTAATTATCCGTGCCATCCACTCTGGAATACAGGATATTGTGAATTCCAATATTGGTGTCGTAATAGGATACGTAAAAATATCCCTCGTCCCCGAATTCACCGCCCCAGCTGTTGGCACAGATAAAGGCACCGTCACCCTCCAGATCCAGATTGAAATTTTCTTTGGAATAATTATCGTCCCATCCGATGATTACAATGTCGTGGTTCGGCTTTGCCGTTCCTATATAGCAGTATGCCCCCTGCTCCTTGTTATAAAAACGCGAGTCACTCTGGCCCGTCACCATGGAGGTGTACAGGGAACTCTGAACTCCGCCGTAGAGATAAACGGCCCGCTTGATGGCCTCGTAGTCCTTGCTCGGTATAATCTGTATGTCCTGTACATGGCACACTGGCTTTAGCCCCGGAGGCGAATATTCATCGCCGTATTCATCGTCTTCCTCATATACCGGTCCCTGCCATGCCAGCAGATAGGCCATGGACATCGTATACTCACCGCCGTCATTCTGCTTCATATGGAAACTGTTCCTGATGGACATGTGATCCTCTGAAAAACTCAAATCCGCTTCCGGAAGGAGCCTGCTCTCCAGCGCCATGACGGAGGCAAAGGCCCAGCATGTGCCGAAGCTGCCCTGGTTTTTGACCCTGGGCGCCCGCCCGGTTTCTCGGTAATCATAGGCATAGGGAAGACTTCTTTCATCCTTCCCCTCAAAGGAGAGTTCCAGGATGTTTTCATTCACATCCCACTCTTTTTTGTAGGAAAGCGCTTTTTCCACCGCTCCCAGCGGAACATACAGAATACCGTCCCTATTTTCAATACCGGCTTCCAAGGCTACGGTGACACCGTTTAAAACCATCTCGGGCGTACCCTCCACCATCTCCGCGCGGATTGTGTTCTTCTCCATAACCAGCCTGGAATTGTCGTACAGCCTGGCCGAACAGGAGAGGCAGTCCTGCAGAATACTCACTGGAACCATAAAGTTTCCCTCTTCCGTCATAATTACGGATGGGCCTTTTCGCTTCACCGCACGGCCGTCAATCTTCAGTTTAATGGTTTTATCATTTACTTCCTTCGATATAATGGAATACCATCCGCTGTTCCAGCTTCCCGGCTTCTCTCCCCTTTTAACCTGTTCCCGGGTAAAAAAAGCCTGGTTCTTCGCCGCAATGCAAAAGAGCAGCAGAACCAGCAGAACGATATATAATCGTTTACGCCTCAACTGTATCTCCTGTTTTTCTTTTCGGTGGCCTTGGTCCCATAAACTGGTAATAATACGTCTTCATCATACCGTTGTAAATCTTCCTGTTTTTATCCGCCTTCCTGCCGATATCCCTCTCCGCGTCCTCATAAGCGGTAATCAGATACATGGACCAGGAATCGAGGGCCTTGTACCTCTCCCCAATCTGACGGTACAGCGCGGGGAGATCTTTCTTCTCCTCCAGCCTCTCGCCGTAAGGAGGGTTGGAAATGATAAAGCCGTACTTTTTCGGATGGCTCAGTTCGGCGATCGGCCTCTGCTGGAAATGGATCAGGTGATCGACGCCGGCCCGTTTCGCATTCTCCCTGGCGGCCTTAATCACTTCTCCGTCTATATCGTATCCCTGAATATCCACTTCTACCGTATCGTCCACCATTTCGGATGCCTCGTCGATGGCGTCATACCAGCATTTTCTCGGAATCAGGTTCTTCCAGTCCTCGGAGAGGAATGAACGGTTCAGTCCCGGCGCAATCCCCGCCGCAATCATCGCGGCTTCAATTAGAAAGGTCCCGCTGCCGCAGAACGGGTCTACCAGGATCCTGTCTTTCTTCCATGGAGTCAGCATGATGAGGGCGGCAGCCAGGGTTTCCGTGATCGGAGCCCTGCTCGTGAGCTGCCGGTATCCCCTCTTGTGAAGGGAATCTCCGCTTGTGTCAATGGCTACCGTAACCTGGTCTTTATAAAAGAAAACCCTCAGTGGATATTCACTTCCCGTCTCCGGCATCTGCTCCAGATCGTATTCAGCCTGCATGCGGCGGACAACGGCTTTCTTCATGATTCTCTGAATATCCGAAGGGCTGAAAAGTTTACTGTTGATGGAGGATGCTTTTTTCACCCAGCATTTCGCATCCCTGGGCAGATAATTCTCCCAGGGAATCTCCCTGGTTCTCTCAAACAGTTCATCAAAGGTAAGGGCTTGAAAGCCGCCCACTTTTAATAAGACCCTCTCGGCTGTTCTTAAGAAAATATTAGCCCGGCAGATTGCCTCCGCATCGCCTTCAAAACTGACGCGTCCATTCTCAACCTCCGTGATCTCATATCCCAAATCAATTATTTCCTTTTTCAAAACAGCCTCCAGGCCAAAGTGGCAGGGGGCTATCAGTTCATATCGCACCAAAATGTGTCCTCTTCTCTTTCCATATCCGTATTTTATTTTTTATCCATCTCCATTAACAGCAACGTTTCAGTACCTTCATAGTTACCATTAATATTACTATTTTAGTTTACCAGATCGCTCCTGTCAATAACCCTTTTACTGGTCTGTGAGGTACTTTCCCCTGTAAAATCTAAGCCCATTTGCAACATTTACAACCTGATACCCTTTTCTGTAAAATAAATTGCAGGCTAACAGGCTTTCGCTTCCTCTCGCACAGTAAAACAGCAGCGGCCGGCTGTTGTCCAGCAGTTCCGGCTGCTCCATCAGTTCGTCAAACGGATAATTTTCTGCACCGCATAAGTGGGACTGACAGTAAGAGGATGGACTTCTCAAATCTATAATCCTGCCCTCGTATCCCTGTTCCAGCCATCTGTCCAGATGCTGAACCGGAATTGTCTCATACATAATAGACCTCCTGTCCCTTTTACTATATTATATTCCTGCCGGACAGACTTGTTCCTGCGTAAGTACAAAGAGTTCCGCTTGCGGAACTCTTGCGCTGCCGCCGGTTGCTTCTGCAACCATTTACCTCTGCGCGGCATGTGCATCCTCGCGCGAGTGCGCATCCTGCCCGGAGGGCTTTCTCATATCATTGGAGTATTTTCCTATGATATGAAAAAAAGAGTATTCCTCTCCCGGGACTTAAATCCCTGCAGAGGAATACTCTCTTCCGGCTCAAAACTGCCAGTTCAACTTACTTAGTAGTTATTTCTGTCACAGTTGCTGGAATTGTTCTGGCTGTAATTCTGGCTGCTGTTTCTGCTGCTGTTGTTAGAACTGTTCTGGCTGCTGTTTCTAGAGCTGTTCTGAGATTTGTTCTGGCTGTTGTTCTGAGAACTGTTCTGGCTGTTGTTCTGGGAGCTGTTCTGGCTGTTGTTCTGGGAGCTGTTCTGGCTGTTGTTCTGAGAACTGTTCTGGCTGTTGTTCTGAGAACTGTTTCTGCTGCTGTTGTTGTCCATATCGTTGTAGCTGTTTTTGCTTGACATATTCATTACCTCCAAGGCTATTTTTTTGTTACACCGTTAGTATGGCTTTCACTGTTTCAAAATATTCATGAAGGTAATTTACAATTTTTTGGAAAATTGAAAGACGAAAGGCACAGAGTGCAGTTTTAATGCTGCATCTGTGCCCCTTCTATATCATCCCTTAACCAAGTACGCTGACAATTTTGACAGGTGTACGGTAATTCCAGTTTGAAGTTTTGATTCCGGTACGTTCTGTGGACGCATGTACAATCTGTCCGTTTCCTATGTAAAGCGCCACATGGTTGATTCTTTTTCCGTTACTGTAAAAAATCAGATCTCCCGGCTGCATCTCCGCCGCACTGATCGCTCTTCCCTGTGTGGCCTGGGAACCTGAGGAACGGTTTAAGCTGACTCCAGCTCCGTTCTGCATCACGTATCTTGTAAATCCCGAACAGTCAACTCCAGTACGCGGATCACTGCCGCCATATCTGTAACGGCCGCCTACAAACTGAAGCGCATAATCCACAACCTGCTGTCTGGTGTTGGTCTGTGCCGTCTGTGCCTGCGCTGCTGCTTCCGCCGCATCAGCGGCATCTTCAAGCGTAATAACGTCTGTCTTTAAGTATCCTTCTTTATCTCCTGCCGCAACCCTGACCCAGCCGTCGGAACCATTCTCAACCACCTCGAAAATTCCGCCCTTCTGTGCCGTGGCAACGACTGCCGAACTCTCATTCTCCTCAGCATAGACGGAGGCATTGGCTGCTTCAATCTTTGCCACCATATCTCCATCCAGGCCGTCGGCCGGTCCGGCAAATGCCACCTGCGGTCCGGCTACCGTAAACATTCCGCAGATACACATCATTCCAATAAATTTGATACTCTTATTTAAATTCATCCAAAAACCCCTTGATTGTTATTTGCTATATTCAGTTAAATTCTCACGAAAACCTTGCTATTTATTAAGGTTTCCTTGCTAAATGTTACACAATTGTTAAATCATGTTACGTTGTTATTATATTTTCTTTTCTCATCTTTGTCAAGTTCGTTTCGGATGTTTTATACTTATTTTATAATTTCACATAACAGTTCAGATAGGTCTGCGCATTTACTGCGCTGACTGTACAAAAAGGTAGTGGCAGCAAGCATTCGGCTCATCGCGCAGCGATTTCATTAGCCAAATGCCGTAACAGTTCATGCTGTCTGAACTGTTACTATTTCGCCTTTTTCCTCTCCTCCCAGTACGCCCACAGCGGACCCGCAATGCAGACGGATGAGTAGCAGCCGCTGATTAGTCCGGCCAAAAGAGGCAGTGAAAATACCTGGATTGATTCAATTCTGTAAACGACAGAGAAAATATACACGATAAAAATGCTCATTACAACCGTGAGCGCCGTGTTGATGGAACGCCCCAGTGTTTCCGTGATACTCCGGTCCACCAGTTCCGACAGGCTGGTCTTTTTGCCCGTCTCCTTCATATTCTCTCTTATCCTGTCATAAAGCACGATCGTGTCGTTGATGGAATAGCCGATAATCGTCAGCGTCACCGCTACAAAGGCGTCGTTGACCGGAATCCGGAATATGCCGAAAATGAAGACAACGATCAGGATATCATGGATCAGCGCCAATACGGCGGACACTCCCGCCGCCAGGCCGGAGAGAGACGAGAAGCGCAGCCTGATATAAATAATAATGAAAAGAGCGGACAGCACCACCGCCGTCACCGAATTTTTCAGCGCTTTTGCCCCGATATAAGGTTCTACGGCAAATGTCTCGGACAGGGCAAAGTCTCCTCCCTGACTGTTCAGCAGGGCCGTCACGCGTCCCTGTTCCTCCGGCGAGATTCCCTTATTGCCCGCCAGCGTCAGCACCAGCTTTTTCTCTCCCGTAAGCGGATCCTCCGAAGTCTGCACACTGGCCGGGCGGCCCAGTTCCTGCTCCACTCCCGACCGCACGGCCTCCGTATCTGCCTCCTGGTCGTATGTATATTTGAGGATCACGCCTCCCGTAAACTGTGTGTCCAGCTCCATTCCGTTTACCGCGCTGATGGTGGTTCCCGAGAGGAGTACACAACAGGTAAACAGGAGAATCCATTTTCTCTTTTTTGAAAATCCCAGAACCTTTTTCTCCTTTTTCTTCCGGAACATTGTAATCCGGCCGAAGAACGGATACTCGATCAGGGAATTGAGGATCGTCCTGGACATCCATACGCCTGCAAACAGGTTGATGAGAACGCCGGTAAGCAGCGTGTAGCCAAAGCTCAGCATGGTTCCCGAACCGAAAAACATCAGGATTGCCGCCACGGCTGCCGTCGTGATATTTCCATCCAGAACAGAGGAAAATGCATTTTTGTATCCTCTTCTCACCGCCTGTTTGACCGTCATTCCATTTCTCAGTTCTTCACTGATGCGCTCGCTGATGATAATGTTGGCGTCCACCGCCATTCCGGCCGACAGGATCAGGCCTGCTATGCCGGGCAGCGTGATGGTATACTGGGGAATCGATATTGCAAGCACCTGAAGCGACATCTGAAAGAGCAGGGTCAGACAGCTTACAACTCCGGGCAGCCTGTAATAAATCATCATAAACAGGCAGATGAGAACCATGGAAAGCGCTCCGGCCGTGGCCATGGATTTCAGCGCCTGGTTTCCCAGCGTAGGGCTGATCGTATTATAATTGGTCGTCTCCATCGAAAACGGCAGCGCTCCGGCGCGTATCTTCTCGGACAGGGCCTTGGCCTCCTCCGGGGAATCCATGCCGTTAATCATGGCCGTTCCCCCGGTAATGGCCTGCTTTACAACCGGGGCGGAAATCAGGGTCTCGTCCATATAAATCCCTATCCGTTTTCCGGTCATTTTTTTCGTGGCCTCGGCAAATGCCTCGGCTCCCGCCCGGTCAAAGGAAAGGCTCACAACGCTCTCCCCGGTATTCGGATCACGGACGGCCTCGCTGCTGTTCACGTCTTTGCCCTCCACCAGGATATTGCCCTCCTCATCCCGGAACGTCAGCCTGGCCGTCTCTCCAAGCTCTGCTATCGCCTCTTCCGGGTTAAAGTTCTTTTCATCCGATTTCCATGGGAAACGGACAATGACGTGGCCGGCTTTTCTGTCCACCGTCACCTCACGGTCCAATATGTTTTTAGCGTCCAGTCTTCCTTCAATTACATCCCTGGCGGATTCCAGTTCACTTTCCGAGGGCCGGTAATCCCCGGCCGGTTCAAACACGGCCTCCACTCCGCCCCGGATATCGATGCCGAAACGCATCTGCCCGATTCCTTTAATATCATTTCCGCAGCCAAAAACCGCAGCATAAACAAAGACAGCGATGATGACACCCACTATCCAGATATGATTTTTTTTATTTTTCACGTTATTCCTCCTGTGTTGTATTAATTTACAGTTTCACTACAGGAGCAATCCGTTTCTTTCCGTCCGTTTTATGGAGAATGCAGACAATACAAAGAGCGCTGCCCATTTGCAGGAGCGCGGCGCAAAGATAATAATAAGAATTTCCCCCGAGTCCGGTAAAGGGATGGGAAAAAGGCGCCGGAAAAAGCGGGGCGCCGTCACCGCCCCCGAACGGCCACCGGCTGTCCTCCTCCAGTTCCTCCTCATCATATGAGTACAGGCCCGTTTTCTGGCCGTTCTTCTGGTTCCATGAGACGGGGCCTGCTGCCGGTATGAATGCATACCCGTCGTCGGACGAACGCCAGCCTGTCCCGGAGATGCATTCAGGCCCGGCGCCGTCTCCCCCTGCCGCTCCACAGGCAAAATGCGTGAAGCTTAAAACAGGGAAGGAGTGAGAGACGCCCGGCCCGAAGGATAAAAAGAGCAGACAGAGGATGAACGGATAAAGAAGTGATAGAATCCCGGTACAAGATTTCCCCTTCATTCGCTTCGCCCCCTGTCTGCCCTATTAAACATAATTTTGATATGCGAAATATAGCACAGGGCACGGAACATGTCAATTCCGCGCGGCTGTCTTATTCTTTTCTTATCGTTTTGTTTACAGAGATACCGTCTGATCCAACCTGCGCTCAGAGGCGGACAGAACCAGGACAGAACGCGCTCCAATCCGGCGCGGCTCATTTCCCGCCGCGGTATGAGAGGTGTCATGGGAGACGCTATCGTCCGATGTATCCGCCTCGACGCTCCAGGCATAATGGGCCGGCAGTTTGGGAAGTCTTATGGCCTGCTCCTCCCAGTAGGGATTTACGGCCAGGAAGACGATATCGTCGGCCTCCTGCTCTTCGTCATACCCTGCAAACAGGATGCCTACGGCCTTTGTGTCGTTGGTGACCGATGCATCCCATGAATCGGATGTATACGTGCCAACAGAGGGGAAACCGCATTTGGCCGCCCCCAGTTCGCACCGTATGGAGCGGTGCTTTTTCCGAAAGTGTATCATTTGTTTGAAGAATAAAAACAGTTCCCGGTTTTTCTCAATCAATCCCCAGTCCAGCCAGGACAGCTCATTATCCTGACAGTATGTATTGTTATTGCCCTGCTTGGAAAAGCCAAACTCATCTCCCGCCAGCAGCATCGGCGTACCCCTGCTGCACATCAGGACGGCACAGGCATTCTTCATCAGCTTCATCCTCAGGCGGTTGACCGTCTCATCCTCCGTCGGCCCCTCGGTCCCGCAGTTCCAGCTCCTGTTGTCGTCGCTTCCGTCCGTATTATTCCATCCGTTGGCCTCGTTGTGCTTCTGGTTGTAAGAGTACAAATCGCACAGGGTGAACCCGTCGTGGCAGGTGATGAAATTGACGGAAGAATTGTACCCCTGGTACTCCTTATCCGAGCGGTACAGATCGGGGGAACCTGTAATCCTCTTCACCGCCTGTGGCGCCAGCCAGTACTCTCCTTTTAAATAACTCCTCAGCTCATCCCTGTATTTCCCGTTCCACTCGGCCCAGTGGCAGAATGCCGGGAAACTTCCGACCTGGTAGAGTCCTCCTGCATCCCAGGCCTCCGCAATCAGCTTCGTATCGCCGAGCAGCGGATCAAAAGCCAGCCTTTTTAAAAGGGGCGGATTGGACATCGGCGTCCCATCCTCATTTCTGCCCAGGATACTGGCCAGATCAAACCGGAATCCGTCCACATGATAGGATGTTACCCAGTAACGCAGGCATTCCACAATCATCTCCTGTACAATGGGATGGTTGCAGTTTAATGTATTGCCGCAGCCGCTGAAATTATAGTAGTAGCCCTCCGGGGTGAGCATGTAATAGATATTGTTGTCAAACCCTTTAAAAGAGATCACCGGCCCGTGTTCGTTGCCCTCGGCCGTGTGGTTGAAAACCACGTCCAAAATAATCTCCATGCCGTTCTCATGCAGTTCCTTGATCAGGGTTTTCAGCTCCTCACCCTCCCGGTTATATTCATCCGCAGCCGTATAACTGGTGTTCGGCGCAAAAAAACTCACCGTATTATATCCCCAGAAGTCACAGAGCGTCCTTCCGCCCACGACTCTTCTGTCCTGCGTCTCATCGAACTCAAAGATAGGCATCAGTTCCACCGTCGTCACTCCCAGCTCCTTCAGATATGGAATTTTCTCCATCAGTCCGGCAAATGTCCCTGGATTTTCCACTCCCGACGAAGGATGGTGCGTAAACCCTCTCACATGCATCTCATAGATAATGGAATCTGACATCGAAAGCTTCGGACGGAACACATCCTTCCAGTCAAAGTTATTTCTCACGACTCGCGCGTGGTACTGATCCTCGTCACCGCGCTTCACGCCCCAGACGCTCTGTCCCGTTATCGCCTTGGCATATGGATCTAAAAGCGGTTTGGTCCTGTCAAAGAGCAGCCCCTTTGCCGGATCCCAGGGACCGTCAAGACGGTAGGCATACTCAAATTCCGTGATTTTCAGGCCGAACACAATCATGGAATAGACATTCCCCACCCTGTATTTCTCAGGAAACGGGATAACGGCATAGGGGCTGTTCTCCATCCTGTGATATAAAAGCAGTTCACAGGAATAGGCTCCGTGGGAATGAACGGTAAAATTGACGGCTCCCGGAAGTGCGGTGGCCCCGTTGCTCCCATACAGCCCGGGACGTATCCTGAAGCCGCTCACCTCGTCTAACGGTTCCATCTGCTCACATTCTCCGCCTGGCGCGATTATGCCCGGGCAGTCCGCCGGTTCTTCTATTTCCTGCCCTGCCACTGCTCCCGCAATCACAATTTCCTCTTTCAGCTGTTTTGTTTTTCCCTCTTGTTCATACATGGCCTCACGCGGAGGCAGGTGTTTCCGGACGGATCCATTTTCCTTCCAAAAACACCTGCACCTCCTTCTCCTTTTTATGTTTCTGCCGTCAGGCATCCTTGCCACAGTCCAGTGTGAACCAGAATTCCACGCCGTCCTCCAGATTTCTGACTCCATATTGTTTGTGATGGGACTCCATAATTGCCTTTACAATTGAAAGTCCGATTCCGCTTCCTCCGTATTCTCTCGTTCTCGCCTTGTCTACCTTAAAGAACTTGGTCCACAGGTTCGGAATATCCGCCTCCGGAATAGGCTGGCCCGTGTTGAAAACGGATACCATCACTTCCTTGCCGTCCGGTTCCATGCGGATGACAATCTTTTTCTCACCCTCTGCGTGGTTAATGGCGTTGTTCAGATAATTAGTCACTACCTCCTCTATCTTGAATTCATCGCCCCAAACATAGACCGGTTCCGTATAGCCAAAGTCTACGGTAATTTCCTTCTGCTGAAGTATCAGGCCCGCAGCCGATATGACTCCCTGGATCAGCTCCGTCAGGTTAAACCGCTCCATGGCCGTCTGCTCATTACCGAATTCCAGGGCGGTCAGGGTCAGAAGCTGTTTTACCATCTTGTTCATCTTGCCGGCCTCATCCATGATAACCTCGCAGTAGTAATCGCGGCTCTCCTTCTCCACGGCCATTCCTTCGGTCAATCCTTCCGCATATCCCTGAATCAGGGCAATCGGAGTTTTAAGCTCATGGGAAACATTGGCAATGAAGTCTTTTCTCATCTCGTCTATCTGCGTCTTTTCCTCAATGTCCTTCTGCAGACGGATATTGGCCGATTTCAGCTCACCGATTGTCTCCTTCAGCTTATCCGACAGCACGTTCATACTGTTGCCCAGCGTGCTGATCTCCTCGGTCGAATGTCTTGTCTCCCTGTATTTTGCCTCAAAGTCCAGATTGGACATTTTTTCGGAAAGACGTGACAGTTCATGGATCGGGGATGTGATTCTGCTTGTAATAAAGTAGAGAATGATGCTGCCGACCAGGATCACGGCAATTCCCACGTACATCAGGAAACGGTTCGATATGGCCGCGCTTTCCCGGATGCTGTCAAGGGGAGTCGTCATGATAAAGATGGTCCCGTTATCGGAGAAGAATCCCCAGCTCTCCAGGTAAAAGGTCTTGGTCCTGGGATCGTACGTCTTCTGGATCATGTAGTTTTCATGCTCCTCCATAATCTCCCGGTGAGGCGCGTTCTTACCTACAATATACTGGCTGACCCTGTCCTTCATGATTTGAATATCTTTTACCGAGGATACAAGGATGTTGCCGTTCATGCTGTCGCAGATAAGCAGCGTGATATTGGACGTATCCCTCAGGTAGCGCACCAGCTGCGCCAGCTTTACGACCCCGCTTTCCGAACCGTCCTCATCCGTTCCTGTCTCCGGCTGTGCCGAAGGAACGGATGGCCCTTCCAGTATTAATCCATAGTCATCGCCGCCCCTTTTTCCGGAGTTTCTGTCTCTTCCATAACCTTTGTCGGTCCCTGTTCCGTCTGCAGAAAAAAAGTCGCTGCTGCTCAGTTCATCCTCCGCCCCTTCCAGGGCGCTACCGCCTTTTGCCCTCTCTTCCAGGACAATGGCGTCAATTGCATAGTAGGCTTTTTCCAGCACGCCAATCTTGTAATTCTGGTAGTAGCTCTCCAGAAACCAGTTGTTAATGCACCATGTAGCCGCCACGGCCAGAGCCATCATGCTGATAAACGTCACTGTAAATTTCCATTTCAGCGTCGTATGTCTCATCCATCCACCTCGAATTTATATCCCATGCCCCAGATGGTTTTGATATATTCACCCTTCTCCCCCAGCTTACTGCGCAGCTTCTTGACATGGGTGTCAATTGTCCTGGCATCGCCGAAGTAATCGTAATTCCATACATTATTTAAAATCTTCTCCCTGGAAAGGGCGATTCCCTGGTTCTCCGCAAAATATGTGATCAGCTCAAACTCCTTATAGCTCAAATCCACATTTTTCCCATCCACCATTACCTGATGAGCCGACTTATCAATGTGTATTCCGCCTACATCAATCACTTCCTGGGACATCGTGCTGCTCCTTCGGAGAATCGCTTCCACCCTGGCTACCAGAATCTTGGGGCTGAACGGCTTGGAAATGTATTCGTCCACGCCCAGGCTGAAGCCCTGAAGTTCGTCCTGTTCTTCTCCCCGTGCCGTCAGCATGATAATCGGGACCTGGGAATACTTTCTGATTGTCCGGCACACCTCCCAGCCGTCCATCTTCGGCATCATAACATCCAGAAGGATCAGGGCAATGTCCTTCTGGTCGAAAAATACATCTATCGCTTCCTCCCCGTCACCGGCTTCCACAACCTGAAATCCCTTTACCGTAAGGAAATCTCTGACCAGTTTTCTCATTCTGGGTTCGTCATCCACTACCAGTACTTTTAATATCTCCATCTTATTCACCTCTGTGTTATCAGAATTATCCGGCCCTTTCTTATACAGTCTTGCCGGATAGCCGCTGTTTATCTTTGTTTTACCTGTATTTTAGCAGATTGTAAAGGGAGTTTCTACTGTTTCACAGAGATTTCACAGTGTGGGGGAGTTCGTTGAGAAATGAAACGCGCCGGTGAGGTCGGGGTTCGGAATGGTGAGAGGAGAGCTGTGAGTCTTCAGTCCCGGAGGAAGGTTATGACCGGGACTGAAGACGCGAAGGTTCTTGCCATTCTGAACCCCAGCCTGCGGCCGCTGAATTGTTCTATTCCTTCAAGTGCGGGGCAGGTATTGCCGCTGTCTTTTGGTGGCGTTCCCACAGCTCAATAATATCTGTCCATGGAAATGGTTTTCTGATAAAATATGTTTATCACCGTACCATAGGATTGTGAAAGGAGTGCGTACCATGAAAGTGAGGCCGGCGGCAATCAATGATATAGCGGCAATTCTGGCGCTGTACCGTGATCTGAATCGGGAAATGGCGGAATTACAGCCGTTCTACATACGTCCCGCTGAAGAGGACAGGGAGTTTCTGGAAGCTGCTGTTAGAAGTGAAACGGAAGATATTTTAATTGCAGAGGAGGATGGAGAAGTTCTGGGAATGGCTTACATCCAGTTTGAACAAACTCCCGTCTATAAAAGTATTATTCCCCACCGTTATACCTATCTGATGGATTTTATCGTCCGGGAATCGTTACGCGGAAACGGGGTTGGGAAAAAGCTGTTGGAAGGCGTGGAAAACTGGGGGAGGAGCAGGGGCTCCGAGTATGTGGAATTAGATGTACTGAGCCAGAATTTGAATGCTTTAAGATTTTATGAGAAAGAAAATTTTGAGGAATCTGTGAGAGTTCTGAGGAAAAGATTGTAGGCTGGAAATCCCCCCATTTCCAGCCGTTTACATTAAGTTCCTACATCGGCTTTAAGTTTTTATTCAGCCGGTCAACCATCCATGCAATGCGTTTTTCCCGCCCCGCGTCTGTTTTCGCGTCGAGATATGCACGGGTGTAGGTCTTCTTTACCGATAGCGGCATCGCAAGAAAGTTGCTGTATGCAGGTTCATATTCTTTCAAAATCCCGGAAAGAGCCGTAATCTCCTCCTCCCCAATCACGGGCGCCTTGGGGGCATCCCATTGGCCGTTCTTTTTGGCTTCTTCTATTTTCTTCCTGCCGTAGTCGGTCATAATTCCCTGCTTCTCCAGCTTTTCTGCCAGCGCCTTATTTTTTTCCGACCACTTGCTGTTTTCTCTGCGTTTTGCAAAATATTTTTTATATCTTTTGTCATCAATGCTCTGCATCTGCCCGTCAATCCAGCCAAAGCAGAGGGCCTCCTCCAGCGCTTCCCCCGCCTTTACCGTTTTCGGGCCGCCTGCCTTGCCGAACAGCAGCCAGTAGCCTTCATCCGTCAGGCAGTTGTCATTCAGCCATTTTCTAAAGTCCTCTCTGTTTGAAAACTCCAACATCCCACTCATCGTAAATCCTCTCTTTCTCCCTGTTTGTTTTATCGGAATGTTTGTGTTACCGGAATATTTATTTTACCGGAATATATATTTTTACCTCATTATCCGGATCATCGGGTGATATTACCGCCCTCTCATATTGTTCAAAATCCTCCCTGTCGTCCAGTTCCTCTTTCGCCGACGGCAGCCAGGTTCCGAAAATATACTGATATGTTTTATACAGTTTTCCAAAATCCCCCCGATGGGTGAAAACTGCATACTTTCCGGCGTGCAGCGTTTTTTCGGCCAGCCCCGGCGGCAGATTATGATAATCCGTCACCGGACTGCCCACCATTACCGAAAATAATACATCTCCATTTTTGGTATAGGAGGTCTGCTGTGTTTCGCAGATGCAGTACCGGATGTCCCCGGTGCCGGAATTCTTTTGATCCAGCGCCAGAAACTGCTCCCACAGTCCCGGCAGACGATTATCAAAAAGGGAGGTCGTCCCCCTGATTCCTGCGGTTTTCGTTTCTTCCATCCAAATTATTTCAGGTTCCCGTGAAATGTTATTTGCAATATGGCAGACATCCCCGGGCTCCAGTTCTCTCTTGGCATTCATTACCAAATCAATGCCTGCTCTCCTGTATTCCGTCGGGCTGCTCGCAAAAACGGCCTTAAACGCCCTGCTGAATGCCTCCGCCGATTCAAATCCGCTTTCAATTGCAATATCGATGACCCTCCTGTCGGTATGGAGAAGTTTTTCGGATGCCCTGTACAGCCTGCGCCTGTTGATATAACGGCCGGCCGACTCGCCTAATACGGAAGAAAACAGCCGCGTCATATAATAGTAGGAATATCCTGTTTCCCTCGACACATCGTTTAAACCGATATGCTCGTCCAGATGTGTTTCGATATATTCAATCGCCCTCTCTAAAGGGGATAATTCTTTCACTCCGCCACCTCCGATACTAGAATTTATGGCATTACGGACATTATATCATATTCCACTTTCCCTCTCTATTACCAAAAATAAGCAAAAAATGTCATGAATGGAGGCCGTCTATCTGATAAGCTGTAATGCAGGTATGGTTATCTGTGAATGAATATGCAGATATCCCTATCGGTCATTGAAAGGAGGAAAACTATGGTGGGGCCTAACGGGGTTCTTTTCGCAAGTCCGGCGCCCGGCCTGCTTTCCTCACTGGCCGCTGCGCTTATGCTCCTGAATAACATAAAAGCCAGACAGAAAGAGGTGTGACAGAATGAACGGCATCATAATACAGGGACTTACCCAAAATAATCTGAAACATGTTTCATTTACGATTCCAAAAGAAAAAATCACCGTGTTCACCGGAGTGTCCGGTTCCGGCAAATCCAGTATTGTCTTTGATACCATTGCAGCAGAATCGCAGCGCCAGATGAGCGCCACCTACCCGGCTTTTGTGCGGTCAAGGCTGCCGAAGTATCCGAAACCGGCCGTGGAGCGGATCGACAATCTGACCGCTTCCGTTGTGGTGGATCAGTCCCCGCTGAGCGGTAACGCACGCTCCACGGCGGGAACCATAAGCGGCCTCTATTCCAGCCTGCGTCTGCTGTTTTCAAGGATAGGAACTCCCTATGCGGGCACGGCCTCCTGCTTCTCCTTTAACGATCCGGCCGGGATGTGTAAAACGTGTTCCGGCCTTGGAAAAATTCCCCGGGTGAATGTTGGAGCCATCCTCGATCCCGATAAGTCCTGGAACGAGGGTTGTGTACGTGATTCTCTGTATTCTCCCGGCTCATGGTACTGGCGGCAGTACGCCGAGTCCGGCCTGTTTGATCCCGACAAGCCCGTTAAGGAATACTCAAAAGAGGAATATAATCTCCTCCTGTACGGTTCCCGCGACGGCAAGGGGAAACCGGAAAATCCGAAAATAACCGGGATATTCCATAAATACACGAAGACGCTCCTGAACCGCGACATCAGCGATAAAAGCAGGCATACAAAAATAAAAGCGCAGAATCTGACGGTCTGGACCGAGTGTGGAGAATGCCACGGAAAGCGGTTGAATGAAACCGCCCTGGGCTGCAAAATAAACGGATACTCTATTGCGGATCTCTGTGAAATGGAACTGACGCAGCTTCGTGACGTTCTGTCCCAAATTACCGAACCGGCCGCGGCTTTGCTGGTACGGCCCCTCATTGAAGGACTGGACCGGATGATAGAAATTGGCCTCCCGTATCTTCATCTGAACCGGGAAACTCCATCCCTCTCCGGCGGGGAGGCACAGCGGCTTAAACTGGTCCGGTATATGGGCAGCAGCCTGACCGGACTGACCTATATTTTCGATGAACCAAGCGCCGGGATGCATCCCCGCGACGTCTACCGCATGAACAATCTGCTCCGGCAGCTTCGTGATAAAGGCAACACGGTGCTTGTGGTTGAACACGACAGGGATGTAATTTCGATTGCGGATTATGTAATAGATGTGGGGCCGCAGGCAGGACAAAACGGCGGTGAAATCGTGTTTGCCGGCAGCTATGGGGAGCTACTCCGCTCCGATACCCTGACGGGCCGGGCCATGCTCCACTCCCTGCCCATCAAACAGAACCCCCGCCGGCAGACAGGGAGCCTCCCGATCCGGGACGCCTGTCTTCACAATCTAAAGCATGTGAACGTGGATATTCCACTGGGAATTATGACCGTTGTAACCGGAGTTGCCGGTTCCGGAAAGAGCACCCTGATCTCCCGGGTATTTGCCGGTCTGTATGAAGATGATATCGTGATGGTCGGTCAGGGACCCATCACGGCTACAAACCGCTCCACGCCCTCCTCCTATCTCGGTTTTTTCGACGAGATACGGAAACTGCTGGCAAGGGAAAACGGCCGGCCGGAGGGACTGTTCAGTTTCAACTCCACTGGAGCCTGCCCGGTCTGCGGCGGCAGGGGCGTCATCGTGACCGAACTTGCTTTCATGGATCCCGTCGTTACGGAATGTGAAGCATGCGGCGGACTGCGGTATAACGAGGAGGCCCTTGCCTGCACTTACAAGGGGAAAAATATCGTTGAACTGCTCCGCATGACCGCATCACAGGCCATGGAAGTGTTTGAAAACGCGAAAATCAGGAAACACCTGAAGGTGATGGAGCAGGTCGGCTTATCTTACCTGACGCTCGGCCAGCCGCTCAGCACCCTGTCCGGAGGAGAACGCCAGAGAATCAAACTGGCAAAGCACCTTGGAAAAAAGAGCGGCATTTTTGTCATGGACGAACCAACCACCGGACTGCACATGTCGGATATTGAGAATCTGTTAAAGCTGTTTGACACAATCGTCTCCCGTGGGAATACCCTGGTTGTAATTGAGCACAATCTCGACGTCATAAAACAGGCTGACTGGATTATCGATATCGGCCCCGACGGAGGCAAAAACGGAGGAGAGGTGGTATATACCGGGACTCCCGCCGACATGGCGCTGAATGCAAAAACGCTGACGGCAGACAGCCTGCGGGCGTCACTGAACAAATAGCGAGAACAGATAAGCAGGGAAGAATCGCCGATATGGAATTCTTCCCTGCTTATCTGTAAGTAAGTATCTGTAATTGTCTATGATTAACCGTATGATCCGTAACAGCCCTGGGCTGTCTTCCCGGCCGTTACAAGCTCTCTTTCTCCTATTCTGCCGCAACAGCCGCTTCCTTTACGGCCTCGACGCCAGCCTCCGCCTCAACCGGAAGTACGGATGTACAATGCGCACATTTTGTAGCCTCGATCGGGATTTCACTCTTGCAGAACGGACAAATCTTGGTAGTCGGAGCCGCCGGAGCTTCTTCTTCCTTACGGATTACTTTCGATGAAAGCGTATTCATCGCTTTTACAAGGCAGAAGATGACAAAAGCCATAATCAGGAAATTAATGACTGCCGTCAGGAATTTTCCATATTTTAACGTAACCTCGCCCAGAATGTTGACCGAAAGCTCATCAAAATTCAATCCTCCGAATATACCGAGGATCGGAGAGAGGATATCTTCAACCAGAGATGTGATAATGGAGGAGAACGCGCCTCCAATGATAACGCCGACTGCCATATCCATCACGTTTCCACGGCTGATGAACTGTTCGAATTCATGAATAAAGCCTTTTCCCTTTCCCATATCTTTCCTCCTTAAAAATGATATAACGGCGGATGTCTCTCTCTTCGCCGCTATTTTTTATAATACCACGAAACGACATTTTTCTCAATCATTCTACCTGAATAACGCTTATCTTACGCAACTGTTCCTCTGTTGACAAAGCGCTTTTCCATACCTATACTTGAAATATATCTGTCGTTTTACAGGGATTTAGCTGTAAATCATACGTTATCACGGCATTGGCATTCACGGATGCAGCCGCACACCGGAAGAAGAACGGAGGGGGACTCTTTGAAAACTTTTAATACGAATGAAATCTGCCAGCTATGCGACGTGAGCAGAAAACAGCTCCGCTACTATGAAGAACGCGGTATGCTGAGCCCGGTTCCCCGGTTTAAGGATAATAATTACCGGTATTATACGCACCAGCATATCTGTGAGATCGTGGCCGCCAAGGCTCTCAGGAATATTGATATGTCGCTGAGTGAAATTAAGGATATCATTTATGGCAGGAATATCGGCAGTATTCAGATGTCGATTGAGAAAAAGATGGTCGGAGCCAGAGATGCCCTTCAGGAGAGCCTGCTGCGCTATGAGCAGAGCATGATTGTCTATACAAAACTGATCGAAGCGATTTCCGTCCTGAAACTTCACGAACACAAAATTGATACGGAGCTGGGATATGAGGTAGTCGATTTTCCAGAGCAGAATATGATATCGCTGGCCTATCAGACCAACTTTGAGGACGAGGAATGCTATGATATCGAATACATGGCTAAGATTCAAAAGATATCCCAGGAAGTGAATGTCGCCTCCCTGGGTGCGCTTCTCTACGTTTTGTATAACCATTTTGACAGCAGTACCTGCAGCTTTGACAACCAGATACACGATTATAAAATAGCCGTTCCCGTGGTGGACATGAAAAAGCCGTGTCTCCACTATGATAAAATTCCGGCCTTCCGCGGTGTCTGTGCCGTACACGTCGGAACACCGAAAGATAAAAAGCTCTATAACACTTATACCGGCCTGCTGCACTGGGCCAAAGCCCAGGGATATGAACTGGCCGGCTGGTCCGTCGAGGAGTGGCTGATCAGCCCGATGATTACAAATAATAAAGACTTCTGGATTCTCCGGGTTATCATTCCATTTAAAGAGTATGATAAACTGAATTCTCCGGGAGACACTTTAAATACCGTTTGATATTCTGTGGAAGTTTCCATCTCAGCCGTCCATCTATGTGGGACTGCAGTAAGATCTAGTTTCTGCGGTCCCACTTCCCGTTTTGGATTTCCTGTTTTGGATTTTCACTGTTTTTTGCCAATGAAAAATCCATCGTCTGTACTTTAGCCGCTCTTATTACTCAATTGCGATTTTTTCCAGATCTCCGGTCAGGGAATCCAGGACCATGTATTTCTTTTCTCCGCATTCTTTATTATAAAACTCCATGACATACAATATTTTATAATACAGATGTGTCCTGTATTCTTCCAGTACCGGGGGAGCGTAGAGATTCTTATATTTTATTGTGATCCAGTTTTTGTTGTAATTCCAGGCCATAGTAACCGCCTGTTTTTCGTCGCCTTTATTTTTCAGGACCGTATACTCGGGTACTTCCATTTCTTTGGCCCCGGGCAGCAATTGTATCTTGCCCGGAACCATATTGACTTCATCCACCCCGGCGTAATATCCGGCATACCGGCTGGTGTGTTTCGACGCCTGAAGAAGGACCCGGAATTCAAACACCCAGCATGGGCTGTAGACCGTGGACACGTGGCGGCAGCAGAGGCTGGCGTACCGTTTCTTTCTGCCCAGCCGTTCAATTAAATGCTCCGGTTTAAACCGGATTCCCGTCATCACATTGATTTTCCTCATGGCAGCTCCTTCTTCCTCAGCCTTATTATTTTATAAATATGCCGGGATGTTTTATCATATTTTATGTTTTATTGTATTTTAACTTATCCTTTATTGTCCTTCAATCACCATGGCAAGCTGCCCGGAGCTCATCACAATCCCCGATTTGACCACGTTGACCGGTTCGGCATCCTCAAAGGCCGCCGCATAATCAACATAATCTTCTATCTCCTTCGGCGGTTTCTGCGTCCTCAGGCTCACTACAATATAGGCTATAACCGCAATGACGAGCGCCGCGAAGAACGTATGGATGTTAGTCGATTCCTGGAGCAGGTAATACCAGAATGCCCCTACCAGGGAGCCTGAGATCATTGCCGCATAAGCTCCTTCTTTTGTCCCTCTCTTCCAGTAAAGACCGCCGACGATACACGGAATGAAAGCCGGGGAAAGTACGGACCAGGCGATCCAGGTGAGCTGGTATACGCCGAGCTGGAAAGCGGGGATAAAGCACATTGCCACCGAAACAATTCCCAACAGGTAGGTGGACATTCTCGTCACCTTCATTACCTGATCTTCCGACGCCCTTTTTCCGGATGCGGAATTGCGGTACAGGTCATTGCCAATGGCGGAGCCGATGACCAGCAGCAGTCCGCTCGCCGTCGACATCACTGCGGAACAGGCTCCGGCCAGCAACAGCCCGGCCAGAGGAGCCGGAAGTTTTGTCAGCGCCAGCATCGGCAGGACATACTCCGCATTGCCTCCCGGGAGCATGGAAATATCGGGATATACGACTCTTCCCACACAGCCCAGCGTGTATACGCCGAAAGCCAGCATGAACCCAAACACGGCGCCGATCATCGGAACAAGGCGGATGGATTTGTCATCCTTAATTGCAACCGTTTTCAGAATCAGATGGGGCTGCCCCATATAACCGATAAAATAGACAAGCGCCATACCCGCTATCAGGAGGGGCGCTCCCTTCAGGTAATAATCCTCGCCCCACAGGGTGGGAAGTCCTTCATTGATTGCATACAGTCCCGCGTTCATTCCCTCCAGACCGCCTACGCTTGCGATACAGACAGGAATTAAAATAAGCATTCCGATTACCATCAGGATTGACTGGGCAAAGTCCGTGTAAGCCACGGCCAGGTATCCGCCTGCGCCCGTATAAATCAGGATAACCGCGCAGCCGAAAATCAGGGAAATAATAAATGACCAGCCCGTTACCGCCGAAACAAGGACTCCCATTGCCATATATTCCACAACGAGGCTGATGAGCATTGCAACAACCAGGATGACCACGGAAAAATTTCTCACTCCCTTGCTGTAATAACGGTGTCCGAAAAATTCCGATATGGTCAGTGTCTTGGCCTTCTCCGTATAGCGGCGCATTCTGCGCGCCAGGATACCGAAGTTCAGCAAAGGACCGAACACATCCCCCGGCGCCGCCCACAATGCCGATGCTCCCGCTTCCCAGCCGTACTGCGGACCGGCTATGTACATGCCGCCCCCGAGAGAACTGGAGCCGTGCGCAAGAGCCGTAATCCAGGGACCCATGGAACGTCCTCCCACGAACCAGTCTTCCGAATTTTTGACCTTTCTTGCCGACCAGAGTCCGATTGCCAGAATGGCAAGCATATAAACAATAAGGACCACAGGTACAATGAGCGGAATTTCGATTCCCATGGCCTGTCCGAGATTCTGAATTTTCATACTTTACCTCCTTTTTAACCTACAGTTTCCACCAGCCCTTATAAAATGTAAAAGTGGCAATTGCAGCAATCACGATTGTTCCAAGAATCAAAATACCGGTGCTGGCCGGATATCCCAAAAATAAAGTTCCTTCCATCTGTTTTCTCCTCTCTCACATCCTGAACAGGATTTTTGCCGCGCTCTTATCCACAGAACTCAGAAGTTCAAACGCCTTTTTGCCCTCCTCTAATGTATATTCGCCGGTAATAACGGGGCTGATATCCACACGTTTTTCTGCGATAAGGGAAACCGCCTCCCTTAAATCCTCATCGGTGTACACATTGCAGCCAACCAGTGTAACCTGTCCGGCCACCAGAGCGTTAATGTCAAATATAAAATCTTTTTCAAAAATGCTGACGACATAGAGAAATCCGTTCGCCTCCACGTGCTCCGCAGCCATTGCAAAAGTGGCAGGCGCTCCCGCGGCCTCAATCACCTTGTTAAACCGGTCATTTTCATTCGGTTTTTGCACGGCCTTTGATGCCCCGAGCTTTACCGCCAGCTTGAGGCGGCTCTCCGACAAATCCACCGCCGTAATGTCATCCACCCCGTATACCTGCTTTGCCAGGGCAATCGTTAGAAGGCCGATGGGGCCAGCCCCGATCAGGGCGATCCGGTCACCCGGTTTAAACGACGCCCTGCGGCAGATATTTACGGCTACGGCAAGCGGCTCCGACAGGGCAATCTGTTTCAAATCGGCAGAATCCGGAACACGGATTAGCTTTTCTTCTTTTACCGCAATGTACTGCGCAAAACATCCTTGTGAAACCTCCCCGATAAATCCCAGCGCCGCACATGTATTGTAGCTCCCCTTCAGACAGCTCGGACATTTGCCGCACGGAACCATGGGGTTAGCCGTCACCTTGTCGCCCGGTTTGAAATTTTTAACCCCGGAGCCTGTCTTTTCAATCACCCCGTCAAATTCATGGCCCATTGTTTCGGGTATGTTCTGAATGAACATCCCCTTGTTATAGATGTGAAGATCGGAACCGCAGATACCGGCGTAGGCTATTTTAACCAGCGCCTCATCTTCCCCGTACTCCGGGAGCTCCGTTTCCTCCGTCCTCAAATCGTGAATCCCATAAAACCTGAGAGCCTTCATTTCACTCCTGCCTCCTCTCTTATCAGCTTGCCAGCCAGCCGCCGTCCACCTTGATTGTGATGCCTGTAATATAGTCGCTGGCCGAGGAGGCAAGGAACAGCATCGGGCCCGCCAGATCGGCTACGGTTCCCCACTCATGGAGCGGAATCCGGCTCTCAATCCAGGCGCGGTGTTCCGGATCGTCATAAAACGGTTTTGTCATCGGTGTGATAAAGTATCCCGGCGCGATACAGTTCACCTGGATATGGTCCGGCCCCAGTTCAATCGAGAGCGTCTTCGACATCTGGATGACTCCTCCTTTGGTGGTACAGTATACGCTGGATTCGGCCAGGCCGATATAGCTTCCCAGGGAACCGATATTGATGATCTTCCCTCCGCCGTTTGCCTTCATCACTTTTGCCACTTCCTGCGCTACAAAAAACACGCCCTTTAAGTTGACGCCCGTGATAAAGTCGTAGTGTTTCTCACTCACTTCAACAAAAGGCTCTATATGCTCCACACCGGCATTATTGACAAGCACATCTATCCTGCCATATGTTTCAAGGATGGCTTTTACCATGCCTTTGATGCTGTCCTGCCTGGTCACATCCACCACAAAGGCCGCCGCCTCCCCTCCCTGGCTTCTGATGTCCTCCGCCGTCTGTTTTACCTGCTCCTCATTGATGTCCGCACATGCCACCCTGCATCCCGATTCTGCGAAAATATGGGCATATCCCTCTCCCAGTCCCATCGCCGCTCCTGTAACAAGAACCACCTTTCCCTCTACGTCAAAAATATTTTTCCCCTGAAGAATATTCATATAAGTCCTCCTTTTTTTCAGCTTATCATCTGCTCCACACGTACCAGTACCGATTTCTGATGGGCAAACAGGCCTTCCTCCCCTGCGAGCTGCACACATGTTTTGGACAGGTTGCTGCATCCTTCCTTTGAGATATGCTGGGTGAAGGATGTTTTTAAAAATGTTCCGACCCAGACTCCGTTCGAATACTTGGCCGTGGCCATCGTCGGAAGCGTATGGTTGGTTCCGGAACAGTAATCACCGAATGCAACGGGCGTATATTCCCCGATAAAGAGGGAACCGAAATTCCGAAGCTTCGCGGCCACCGCATCACTGTTGTGTGTATGTACTTCCAGGTGCTCCGGCGCAATATCGTCGGAAATTGCAATTGCCTCCTCCAGGGAGTCGGCAATAATAATGGTTCCGTTGTCCTCCCACGATTTTTTCGCCGTCTCCCCGGTGGACAGTTCATCGGCAAACGTGTAAAGAGCTTCCAGCACTTTTCCGGCAAACTGCTCCGAAGTGGTGATGAGCGTTGCCCTTGCATTGGGATCGTGCTCGCTCTGGGCCAGCAGGTCAATGGCCGTATACCTCGGATTCGCCAGTTCATCGGCAATCACAAGCACCTCACTCGGTCCCGCCAGGCTGTCGATTCCGACATTGCCGAGAACCTGTCTCTTGGCCTCGGTCACGAACTTATTTCCCGGCCCTGCTATCAGATCAACCTTCTGTACGGTCTCCGTTCCGTATGCCATGGCGGCAATCGCCTGCGCCCCTCCGGTACAGTAAATCTCATCAATTCCGGCAATGTCCATCGCCGCCAGGACAGCCGGGTGGATGGTCCCATATCCCTTAGCCGCCGGGCTGCAGGCTACTACTTTTCTGACGCCCGCCACTTTTGCCGGAATTGCCAGCATCAGTGCGGTACTCGGAAGCGGATAGCGTCCCGCCGGCACGTAGGCGCCTACCGTTTCAACCGGAATCAGGCGGTGTCCCAGCGTCACTCCGGCCACCGGCGACGCCGTTGTCAGAGGGGTCATACATTCCAACTGTTTTTCGGCAAAGAAACGTATCTGTGCGGCGGCATTTCTAATAGCCTCAACCGTGTCCTGTGAAATGCGAGTATAGGCCTTCTCAATCTCCTCTCTTCCCACTTTCACAGAGTCCATCTCTATCCCGTCGAATTTTTTCGTCAACTCCAGGATTTCCTGATCCCCTCTGCGTTTGACATTCTCGATAATGCCGCCCACCAGTTCCGTCACTTCCTGGCTGCGTTCATAAGTCTTACGTGCTGCCTCCTTGTACATCCTCATCTTTCCTTATCCTCCTTATAAATTTTATCGTTTCTTTATCATTTTTCTGTCATCGGCGGAGCGCTCCCGTCCGTATCTCTGCAGGCGGTGATAAAAGACACGGGTCAAAGTGTTTTACCGCCTTTAATCAAAGTATATCCGTGTACTTTGGGGACAGGTCAAGCTTATTATTTTTGATTTTTGCCAGGTACATCCCCCGATATTATCTGACAAGTAAAATCACTAAACAATATTTTTATTCTTTTCAAGTACAATATATATGTTATTAGATAATTTAATCAATTCCAAACCTGTCCCCTGAGGTCAGGTTTTTTTATCTGATTATTAATTACTATATCATCTTTTTAACTATCATCAGACTTTTGTGACAAATTAAGGATTTGATAATGTGATTTAAAAAGAGCTCAGAACTTTTCTACCATACAACAAGAGTCCGGCGGCCATAGGCCCCGGACTCTTATCTGTTTATCATTATTCGATTATTCGTTTCATCCTGTCCATTCTTTCCAACCGGCAAAAGCGCCTGAAGCAAGATTGAAAATTCATTCCCACCCTCTGCGCTCTAGCAAAGCTTTTCCAGAACAGCTCCTGAAGTTTTCTGGTTATTGTCGCGGCAGTTTTCAAAATGACGGCGGTAGTATTCCGTATATACCAAATCGATCAGAAATAACTGACTGATCTCAGCAGAGGTGGAACCTCCCTGAAGCGGTCCCTCGTTTGCCCCGCACAGGAGCGTAACGTCGGAAAATGAGGTCAGCGGGGATTTGACAAAACGGGTGATGCAGATGGTGCTGGCGCCTGCCTTTCTGGCAATCTCGGCCACCTGGATTGTATCCTTCGTGGCTCCCGAGTAAGATATCATGACTGCCGCATCCCCTGGTCCCAGTGTGGAAGCCGCCATGGCCTGCATATGGGAATCCTGCAGACAGTACACCTTCGGTTCAATGCGCAGAAATTTATTCATCGCCTTCATGGCCGTCAGGCCACTGGCTCCTACACCGAAAAAATAAATTTTCCTGGCTCCGTCCAGAATATTGATCGCCCTCTCAAAAGTCTCACGATCCAGCAGGGAATAGGTCTCCTGCAGAGCCGATATATTGGTATTCAAAACCTTCTGGGACAGCTCCATAAATGTATCGTCAAGTTCCACATCCCCGGTAAACTGGTTATGCTTCTTCCCCTCGTCTCCCAGATCCAGGGAAAGCATCATCTTAAATTCCTGGTATCCCTTCAGTTCCATCGTCTTGCAGAAGCGGAAAACGCTGGTATCTCCCACATCGCATGCTTCCGCCAGATCCGTGATGGACATGAACAAAACTTTCTTTGGATTCTGCAGCACAAAATCTGCCACCTTCTTTTCAGCCTTTGTAAATTGATTTGAAGAAGCTCTTATTCTTGTCAGAAATTCTTTGCTCATATGCGTACCATCCCGTTTTTTTATAATCTGCCGAAATGCAGTTTCCCCCGGAAATTCCCACCGGGCCGATCCCTGTGCAAACCTCTTATTTATGTATCTATTATAACTTTAATCATGGGATCATTCAACTGTACAGCCAACTTTTTCCCAGTATTTGGAAATATTGGTCACTGTCCACAGGCAGTATTTTGCGAGGTGTTTTCCTGCCTTTTGCATGAAACTCCTACTGCTTCCACTATATCATATCAGAAAATAGTTTTCAACAATTAAGAATACTCAAAAAACATTTTTATTTGCAGCACAGCCTACCTGCATGCCGCCGTTATAGAGGCAAAACAAACTATATTTCTCTCCCACTTTTATGAACTGTACCGCGGCTCCATATCATCTCTGTATTTCCGCTTTGATTTGTGATATACTTCTATACAACCCTAATTTTGAAGGAGGTGTTATATGGCCGTCATTCTGTTTTTTATCCTGATGGCCGTGCTGACCGTCGCAATCTGTTTTTGGGCCGGAAGCAGAACGGCCGGACATGCAGATAACTTTTTGCAAAGACGCCCTGCTGTTGTCAAGGCGGTGCTGTTTTTTTACGTGGCCTTTGCCGGATGTTTTACATTCCCAATCAGAAGTGATCTGTTTCCGCTCGACAGCGCAAAATTATATCTGCTAATCGCATCCTACGGCATAATAGGCCTGGGATTCGCCGGGGTTTATGGTCCTGAGAAAGAGAAAGTAATCTATCCCATCACCCTGATGCTGACCATCCTTGGAATCCTGTGCCGGTATCTGCTGGAGTATGGGGAAATTTCAAACTATTACAATTTCACCTTATTCAATATTGCATCTTATATTGTGGTAATGCCCATTTATACGGTTCTCGCCTACCATTACATTGTGAAATACCTCATGTCCGGGAAATAGCGTGCTCCAACTGGGATATGCTCACCGTGCAGATCGTTCACCTACGGGCCACAGTATCTCGACAATCTGAAAGCTCCTGGTTTCTTTATTAAGAAACCAGGAGCTTTCAGATTGTCGACAAACTATATTTTCCTTTTACCGGATGTTAGAGGGTGTAACCCTCATTTCAAATCACGTAGGCGGAATTCTACAGATTACTGTTCCATTATTCTTCCGTACCGGCAATCGCAACTGCAATGCTCAGTTCTTCAAGCTGTTTATCATCGACCAATGCTGGCGCTTCCATCATCAGACAGGACGCGTCCTTTACCTTCGGGAAGGCAATGACGTCACGGATGCTGTCCGCTCCCACCATCAGCATAACCATACGGTCAAAGCCGTAAGCCAGTCCTGCGTGAGGCGGCACGCCGTATTTGAACGCTTCTAAGAGGAAACCGAACTGTTCGTTCGCGCGTTCCGGTGTGAAGCCCAGAACTTCCAGCATCTTGGACTGTACATCCGCCTGATGGATACGGACGGAACCGCCGCCCATCTCCGTACCGTTCAGCACGATGTCGTAGGCTTTGGCGCGCACCGCACCCGGATCGGTGTCGATCAGAGGAAGGTCCTCCTCCATCGGCATCGTAAATGGATGATGCACCGCCACATATCTTTCATCCTCCTCGGAATACTCAAACAGCGGGAATTCCGTTACCCAGAGGAATTTAAAATCATCTTTCTTTAAAAGGTCGAGCTGTCTCGCCAGTTCCAGGCGGAGATTTCCGAGCACATCGAATACCACCTTGTCCTTGTCGGCGGCAAACAGAAGCAGATCGCCCGGTTTTCCGTCCATGGCTTTTACAAGGGCGTCTAATTCCTCGCCGGTCATGAACTTTGCAAAAGAGGATTTATAGCTTCCGTCTTCCTGGATTGCCAGGTAAGCCAGGCCTTTGGCCCCAAAACCTTTGGCATACTCTACGAGGGCGTCAATCTTCTTACGCGGCATCGCTCCCTGTCCTTCGGCGTTGATACCACGGACGGAACCGCCGTTTTCCAATGCTCCCTTAAATACGACGAACTGGCAGTCCTTTACCACTTCTGAAACGTTTTTAAGCTCCATCCCAAAACGAAGATCCGGTTTATCGGAGCCATAGCGCTCCATCGCTTCGTGCCATGTCATTCTCTGGATTGGAAGTTCCAGATCATAGTTGCAGATCTCTTTAAATAAGGTCTTTAACAGTCTTTCGTTGACATCCAGCACGTCCTCCACATCCACGAAGGAAAGCTCCATATCGATCTGTGTGAATTCAGGCTGTCTGTCCGCGCGGAGGTCCTCATCACGGTAGCATCTTGCAATCTGGAAATAGCGGTCATAACCGGAGCACATTAAGAGCTGCTTTAAAAGCTGCGGAGACTGCGGAAGCGCATAAAACTCGCCCGGATGAACGCGGCTGGGCACCAGATAGTCGCGTGCTCCCTCCGGTGTGCTCTTGATGAGCGTCGGTGTCTCAATCTCCAGAAAACCTTCCTCGGCCAAAAATTTTCTGGTCAGGATGGCAACCCGGCTTCGAATCATCAGATTTTTCTGAAGGTCAGGCCTTCTGAGATCCAGGTATCGGTATTTCAGACGAAGCTCTTCCTTGGTCCTTGAATTCTCCTCAATCGGGAAAGGAGGCGTCTCTGATTCGGCGAGCACGCGCAGGGAGTTGGCCCTGATCTCGATTTCTCCCGTCTTCAGGTTCTCATTGACCGCGCCGGAACGTGCTTCCACTTTACCGGTTACGGCAACAACAAATTCACTTCTGAGCTTCTCCGCCTTGGCAAAGCTCTCCGCTCCACAGTCCGATTCCTCAAAAATGATCTGTAAGAGGCCGGAACGGTCCCTTAAATCCACGAAAATAATTCCGCCTTTATTTCGGCTCTTCTGAACCCAGCCCATTACCGTCACCGTCTCACCGATATTCGCGGTGGACAATTCCGTACAGCGGTGGGAACGTTTCAGCCCTGCCATTGATTCTGCCATGATGTTTGTTTCCTCCTGATTTTTGTAACTGTATCTTGATTTAGTATTTGATATATGGCAGCCCCTGTACGGGACTGCCGTGATAACCTTCTCCATGGTTCCGGTGAATAACGCTTTTTACACTTCCCGAAACCGGACGGAAATTAGATGGAATCTTTGTAGAACTCTACAAATTCCTCAAATCCTTCCTTCATCAGCTGCTCTTTCTGGAATTTCTTGTTTTTATTCATTTGGGCAACGGCCACACGCACACCCTTCGCCCTCTCCTCCTGAGCCGCCTGAAGTACTTTCTTAAACTGCTCTTTGCTGAGATTCTTCTCAAACAGGAATACCTTCTTGCCAACCAGTGACGGAATCTTGAATCCACTCTCCATCAGAATCGTGATAATACGCTCAAAACCGATTGAAATTCCACAGGCCGGTGTATCCACGCCCGTAAACTTGCCGATCAGCTTGTCGTAACGGCCGCCGCCTGCTACGGAGCCGCCGAATCCTTCCATGGAAACTTCGAAAATGGTTCCCGTATAATATCCCATTCCCCTTACCAGGGTCGGATCGAATTCAAGGCCGCATTCAACGTCGTTGATCTCGCTTACAGTTTCCATAATATAAGCCAGGTTCTCCGCCTTCTCAGGATCCATAACAGAAGCCAGCTTTTCACCCAGCGCTCTCACGCCGTCTGCGTCATTCCTGATATTGGCAAGGAGGTCCGTATATTTATCCACGGCTTCTTTGGCATATCCCGCCTCCAGAAGCTCCTCCGCAACGCCATTTAAACCAATCTTGTCCATCTTATCCAGAATGATAAATACCCGGTCTGTCTCATCCTCCGGGAAACCGCTGTAATCAGCCATGCCTTTTAAAATGGCACGGTCATTGACACGCACGGTAAATGCCTTATCCGGGCAGATTCTGGTAAGCGTCTTCGTGATAGCCAGGATCGTCTCGATCTCCACCAGGTTTGTTCCGTCTCCGAGAACGTCGATA
Organism: [Clostridium] symbiosum; assembly: GCA_036419695.1. Taxonomy (NCBI): domain Bacteria; kingdom Bacillati; phylum Bacillota; class Clostridia; order Lachnospirales; family Lachnospiraceae; genus Otoolea; species [Clostridium] symbiosum. The sequence continues at coordinate 1,285,792 of CP143946.1, read as the reverse complement.
TCGCACTGTACGAACTGTCTGAAACGGCCCTTCTGAGGTTTGTCGGCACGCCATACGCTGCCTACCTGAAGCGCCTTAAAAGGAGTCGTCAGGTTGGCCGCATTGTTGGAATAATAGCGGCACAGCGGTACGGTCAGGTCATAGCGGAGTCCCTCTTCCACCAGATCCGCATCGGTTTCTGCGGTCTCCAGGTTCAGTTTCTCGCCGCGCTTTAAAATCTTAAAGATCAGTTTTTCATTATCGCCGCCCTGTTTGCTTGTCAGGTTCTCAATATGTTCAACGCAAGGAGTTTCAATTGAGGAGAAGCCGTATCCTCTGTAAGTGTCTTTAATGATATTTAACACATAATCTCTGAGTTCCATCTCTGCCGGAAGAACATCCTTCATTCCGGTTACCGGTTTTTTCTTTAATGCCATAGTCTTCACTCCTTATTCTTTGTTGTCCGCCAATTGCCACCGCCCGCTCCGTGAGCGGCAGCCGCTAATTTTACCGTCTGTCCCTGCTTTCTCAAGCGGCCGTTTTCCGTCTAAAAACCATAGTAGCAGACATTGGTAATTTTGCAAGCACTTTTTCATCTCATTTATTCATCTCATTTATTCCATGACTGCAATCAGTTTTTCTTTTCTCCCGAACATTTCGCCGACGCGTTCGATGTACTGCTCCACATCCTTGACATTCTCAGCCCTTTCGATCCTGTTCTCAGACGGGTAAAGCACCTTGGTCGTGGTGCCCGCGCCGCAGGCCATGATCGTCTGCTTTTCTTCCATGATCAGGATATTGTAAATACATTCTTTTCCCGGGGCGGCATAACCTACGTTCTCAAAATTCCCGGCCATATTTTTCTGGCGGTACAGATAGTAGGGATACAGCCCCATCCCGTGGGCGTAATCGGCAGTCATATCTATCATTTCCTGTGTATTCACAATCTTCAAATCACCATACCGCTCTTTGAACATATTTAACCTGGCCGCTCTCTTAATTGCCAGGGAGTGTACGGTGACGCTGTCCGGAGCCAGCGATTTTATTTCTTCCATTGTATTTTTCACATCATCGATGGTCTCTTCCGGAAGGCCGACGATGAGGTCCATGTTAATATTATCAAATCCCAGCCCTCGGGCCAGGTGGAACTTCTCCCTCACATCCTCCACCGTATGGCGGCGGCCGATGAGATCGAGCGTCTTCTGGTTCATGGTCTGAGGATTGATGGAAATTCTCGTAATTCCATGGTTTCTCAGCACCTGCAGCTTTTCCTTCGTAATGCTATCGGGCCTGCCCGCTTCCACGGTGAATTCCTGCACATGGGCCGTATCAAAGGTGGTTTCCAGTCTTCTAAGGAGCGTTTCCAGATCTTCGGGGCTTAAGGAAGTCGGCGTCCCTCCGCCAAAATAAATGGTATCCAGAGGGCGTCCCTTCATTCTGTCCGCAACATAATCCATCTCTTTAAACAGGGCATCCAGATACAGACCTGTCTTTCCCTCCCACTTTCCAATCGGGAAAGAGGTAAAAGAGCAGTAAAGGCAGGTGGTCGGGCAGAATGGAATCCCAATGTAGAGGCTGTATCCCCTTTTATAATCCACAGGCGCAAGCAGTTCGATCTCCCTCTTTGCCACAGCAAGAGCCAGTTCAATCTTCTCATCGCTTGTATAGTATGTTTCCTTCATGTAGCCGCGGACCCACTCTTCGTCATGTCCTTCCAGAAGCTTTGTCATTGCGATCTTGGCAGGACGGATTCCGGTCAGCGTTCCCCAGGGAAGCTCTTTTCCCGTGCGGGTGCGCAGTAAGCCGTAAAGTGTCCGCTTAATCAGGTTCTTCGTCTCAAACCGGCTGGTAAAATCCGGTCTGACGGAGGCGAAATGGATGGTTCTCTCCTCCATCGGTCCCTCGTTGTCCTCGATGGAGAGGTCAAAGGTAACGCCGTTCCTTCCCCCTTTTACAAGGAATTTTGCCGCGTCCGATTCCTCCCTTTTATGGGTAAACGCTTCACCCGGGTAAAAGGCCATCAGAAGCTCCCTGATATCCTGCTCGAAGGAATTATCATCCAGCAAAATTGCTATCATAATGTTCTCCCTCTGTATCCGGCCAGCGGATTGTATTTCTTTTCATCTTTGATTGTCGTATAGCCCATATGGCCCGGATAGACATCGGTGCCGTCCGGCAGCGCAAACAGGATATTGGCAACCGAATTCACCATATCCCTGGAATTGCCGGTCGGGAAATCGATTCTTCCGTATGAGCCTTCAAACAGGGTATCCCCGGCAAACAGCACATGCTCCGATTCCACATAGTAACAGCAGGAACCGCAGGTATGGCCCGGTGTGTGTATCACCCTGAACCGGTATCCGATCAGATCAAATTCTTCTCCGTCCTTTAAAAGCCGGTCCGCCTTTAACTGAATGCCGCCGCCCATAAACTGGCAGGAAAGGTTTTTATCGGGATCCGCCAGGATCTCCGCCTCTTGTTCGGATGCGTAAACGGGCGCTTTATATTTCAGACGCAGCTCCTCCATTGCCATCACGTGGTCGAAGTGGCCGTGCGTCAGTAAAATCCCCTTTACCGCCGCCCCGAGTTTTCCACATGCCTCGGCGATTTTCGCTGCGTTATCCCCAGGATCTACGATAACCGCTTCTTTATTCTCAGGGTTCATTGCAATATAACAGTTGGTTTCCACCATTCCTACTACCAGTCTTGTAATCTCCAATTCCATGTCCGCCTTTCACCGTCTTCTTAGATAGAAAGAGAAAACTGCCAGTTTACCCCGCAGTTCTCTCTATATCCAGCACTCCTTCAATTTGTCTCAGCTTATCCGTCAGCTTATTTAACTCCTCGATTCCATGGATGTCGAATGCCATCATGATGGTCGCCTTCCCCTGTTTGCTGGTTCTGACATTCATCGAGGTGATGTCAATCTGCCGCTCCGTAAATACCTTTGAGATATCGACAAACATCCCGATACGGTTATTGGCAAATATCTTGATTTCCGTTGAATACTTTTCCTTACCGGTGGAACCTTCCGGCTGCTGCCATTCGGCGTCGATCAGACGTTCCCTCTCCTCCTCCGGAAGATTGATCACGTTGATGCAGTCCGTCCTGTGGATGGAGATTCCCCTTCCTCGGGTGACAAAACCGACAATCTCATCTCCCGGCACAGGGCTGCAGCACTTGGAGAAACGCACGGCCAAATCGTGGATTCCCTTTACCACGATACCGCTCTGGGATTTACCGGCCGCCAGCACAGGCACTTTGCTGCCCTCGCTGCTGATGCCGTCCAGAATCGCCTCATCCGTCTCTTCCTTCTTAAGCTTCTTATTCCTCTCCTCCAGCATCTTGTTGATGATCTGGCCCTCTTTCAGGCCGCCGTGGCCGATGGAGGCGAGAACGGAATCCCAGTCTTTGAAGGCATAGCGCTTCATGACCTTCTCCGTGTATTCCGGCTTGTTGATATCTGAAAAGTTAACACCCTTGGCACGGCAGTACTTGTCGATCAGGTCGCGTCCGCGCATGATGTTGTCTTCTTTCAACTCGGTCTTAAACCACTGGTTGATCTTGTTCTTCGCCTGTGTGCTCTTAACAAGCTTCAACCAGTCCCGGCTCGGTCCCTTGGAATTCTGGGACGTGATAATCTCGACGCGGTCTCCGTTCTGGATCACGTAGTCGATGTTGACCAGCCTTCCGTTGACCCTGGCCCCTACCATCTTGTTGCCGACGGCACTGTGGATGGAATAGGCAAAGTCAATCGGCGTGGAGCCGCTCGGCAGGTTCTTGACATCACCGGTCGGTGTAAAACAGTATACATTGTCGGTGAAAAGATCCAGGTCACTCTTTAAGAGGCTCAGGAATTCCTTGTTATCTGACATGTCGCGCTGCCATTCCAGAATCTGGCGCAGCCATGCGAGTTTGGCCTCCGCGCTGTCCGACGCGGTCTGGCCGCTGCCGCTCTCCTTGTACTTCCAGTGGGCCGCAATACCGTATTCCGCGGTACGGTGCATCTCAAACGTCCTGATCTGTATCTCAAAGGGCTGGCCGTTGCTGCTGATAAGCGTCGTATGTAAGGACTGGTACATGTTCGGCTTCGGCATCGCAATATAGTCCTTGAAACGTCCCGGAATCGGCTTATACAGCTCATGGATGACGCCCAGGGCCGCATAACAGTCTTTCACCGTCTCCACAACAATTCTCACTGCAAACAAATCATATATCTGTTCCAGGGTTTTATCCTGGTTTACCATCTTCTTATAAATACTGAAAAAATGTTTGACGCGGCCGTCCACCTTCGCCTCAATGCCCGCATCGTCGATATGGCTCTTCACCTCGCTCACGATGCCCTGTACAAATGCCTCTCTGGCATCCTTCCGAAGGGCCACCTTCTCCGCCAGATCGTAATAAACTTCCGGCTCCAGGTATTTTAAGGACAAATCGTCCAGCTCCGTCTTGATTTTCGATATACCGAGGCGGTCGGCGATAGGCGCATAAATATCCATCGTCTCCCTTGCCTTCTCCTTCTGCTTCTCCGGCTTCATATACTGAAGCGTCCGCATATTGTGAAGGCGGTCGGCAAGTTTGATTAAGATAACGCGGATATCCTTCGCCATGGCGAGAAACATCTTCCGGAGATTCTCGGCCTGGATCTCCACCTTATCCATGGACCATGAAATCTGGGTCAGCTTTGTGACGCCATCCACCAGAAGGGCAACCTCTTCCCCGAAAATGGATGTCAGTTCCTCCTCCGTCATCACCGTATCTTCAACGACATCGTGCAGGATGCCTGCGACGATCGTCTCCTTGTCAAGCTCCAGATCGGCCAGTATAATGGCAACACAAAGAGGGTGAATGATATAAGGTTCACCTGATCTCCGCTTCTGTTCTTTATGGGCGTTATATGCAATATCGTATGCTTTCTCCACCATCGAGATGTCATCCGACGGATGATACTTGCGAATGCTGGCTATCAGTTCCTGATAGAGCTTCTCGGGACTTGTAAAGTCAGCCGGCGCTTCTATCTCCTGATCCAGTTTTTTAATTATTTCCAAACTTCCCATATACATTGCCTCCTGGCCTCCGGGCGGCTTTCCCCGTCGGTTTATCTATTCCTAACAGAAATGTAACTGGCCGGCATCCCGAAAACGCATAATTCGACTTCATTGGATACATTTTTCCGCGCAGCTACAACAGAATAATCACTATTATAAATATTTTTGTCAAAAAATGCAAGACTTTCAAGGTTTTGTCGCTTTCTCATCCGTGTTTGTTTTACCATACGTTACTGTTCACATCACATTGCGCTGCGAACAGTAACTGCTATACACTCCGGCCGCGGCCGTTTACCCTGTCTTTTTTTGCACTGTGTGACAATTAGATTATTCCCTCACCTGTCTATTCTATTCAGATACACGTCTTCTGTTTCCTTTGACTGTTCCTTCCAATTGTTTCCTCTAACTGTTCCCTCTGTCTGTCCCCCTGGAGCTCCCCGGATACAGGACTTCCTCCCGAATGCGGGATACCCACAGCCGGGACCCCTGCTTTTTAACCGGATACGGATCCGGATATCTTATACCCCGTCCTCCTGTCGACGACGCTCAGATATTCCCCGCCGTTTATGTATACATTCAGATTCTTCAGGCTGATATCCACGATTCGGTCCACGGTGTACTTAAGGTGGAAGCCGCCCGATACATGGGGCGTGAGGAGAAGATTGGGACAGTCCCACAGTTCCTCTTCCCCGGGCAGAGGTTCCTTCTCGCACACATCAATGGAGGCCCCGGACAGTTTTCCCGTCTTTAGCGCATCCACAAGCGCCTCCGTATCCACAACATTGCCGCGGCCCACGTTTAAAAATACGGCCCCCTCTTTCATCGCCGCAAACTGACGGACGGAAAACATGTGAAATGTCTCCTTTGTCCCGGGCAGACAGACGGCAACCACATCAGCGAGAGCAAGCTGCCGTTCCAGATTATCTATTGTATCCATCTCATCCACACAGGCCGGTTTTTCCCTGACGGTGCGACGAAGTCCGGCCACATACGCCCCGAACGCCTTCATTCTGACGGCAAATTCTGTTCCGATGTCCCCCATGCCGACGATCAGGATACGGGATCCGCAGATTGAACGAACCGTTCCGGCATCCTTCCAGATATGTAATTTCTGGTTTTCCAGATAGACCGGAAACTTTTTTAAAAGCATCAGGAGCTGGCCGGTCATATGTTCCGCAATACCAACGCCATATGCCCCGGTGGAGTTGGTGAGGACGGCCGTCTCCGACAGCACCCCCTCCGCCAGGTAACCGTCCGTTCCGGCGCTGTTTAACTGGACCCACTCTATTGCCTGATTTTCCGCCAGCATGGAGGGTGGGATATTTCCAATAACTGCGGTCAGGCTCCCCACCATCTCTGCCGTGACTTCCTCTTTCCTGCAAAAGATAAATTCAGCTTCGGGAGCCGTGTCTGCATACAGTTTTTTCTGCTCCGCCGTCACCGGGAGCGTTACCAGGATTTTCTTCATCTTTGTCCACCTTTGGGCCTTTCAGGATATTATTTTAAATGGGGATTTAACTGAGGTGAGGAGGACGCGTCCGGAACGGACCATGTCCGGTGTGGTGAGGGGGCTGGCTGAGTCTTTTGTCCCTTATTGGAGGTTGTCGTGAAGGGGGGAATCCGGCCGGAATGAATTGTTACGGGGACCGCTCGCGCTTTTTGGAGTGCGCAGCGGTGCCAGGCTCGAAAAGACCTCGCCAGGCACCGGCGGACTCCCATATCCCCTGCACAATTGATTCCGCCTCCTTCCCCCGGCAGGTTATCGCCGGGGACAAAAGACTCAGGCGGAGGTTTTCGCGGCACCGGACATGGTCCGCTCCGGACGCTGATTGTCTCTAACCTTAAATGGGGAGGACCCTGTCGCGGCCACTACGAAGCTGCGATACTTTTACGGTCTGACGGTATCTCACCAAACCAGTCAGAGACCGGATAGCAGATATTTTAAAGCATTCGGAGGAACATAGTGGTTGCGACGATCCTCCTCCCCCTTTGAAGGAATAAGAACAGATCAGCGGCCGCAGGCCCGGATTCGGGATGGAGAAAACCTCGGCGTCTTCAGTCCCGGGCCATAACCTTCCTGTGGGGAAGAAGGGAGAAAAAGATTCCGCAGGGAACCTGGAGTCCATCGGCACTTACCGAGGTTTTTCACGAGGTTAGTGTCCGTTATGTACTCCGAAGAGCGCAAGCGTTTCCCGAAGGAACTTTTTCTGCCCGGATTCCCCACCCGCGACAACCTGCAAGCCGGGACTGAAGACTCACAACCTCCCTCTCACCATCCCGAACCCCGACCGTCCCGGCGGCGTTCTCATTCCTCAATTAAATCCTTATTTTCCTTCATACGTAATCAGCGCATCCACCTGATAATCTTCCAGTCGGTCTCTGCCGTGTAAACCTGCCAGCTCCATTACAAAACAGATTTTCACAACTTCGCCGCCCAGTTTTTCGATCAGTTTGATAATTGCTTCCGTCGTTCCTCCGGTGGCTATCAGGTCGTCTACGATAACTACCTTCTGCCCCGGTTTTATGGAATCCTCATGCATTTCAATTACGGCGCTGCCGTATTCCAGATCGTATTCCATGGAAACTGTCTTGCATGGCAGTTTTCCCTTCTTTCTTACGGGTACAAAGCCCTTATGAAGCGCATAGGCAACCGGAACCCCGAAAATAAATCCTCTGGACTCAGGTCCCACGACCACGTCAAAGTCAACGCCCTCCAAATCTTTAAGAATCCTGTCTACCGACATGTGGAGTCCGTCTGGATCCTGGAGAATTGTTGTAATATCCCTGAAAATAATTCCCGGTTCCGGAAAGTCCGGAATGCTTCTTACATATTCTTCTAACTTTTTCATCTGTCTGCCTCTCTTCTTTATATGCTCTTCTATCTTTTCTTCTATGCTTATCTTCTTTTTCTTTTATTATCTCTTCTGTTTTCTTATTCATCTCCGGTTCGGAAACGACTCTCCGTGCCATTCTTCATCCAGTCTGTCATACGGCGTCGGTTTCTTTCGTTTTTTTCTGAACATCCAGCCGCACACCGCCAGGAGAATCAGGATCAGCAGTGCCGAGGCGCTGATAACCGCTCCCAGCTTCAGCCCTTCCGGCATGTATTTCAGAACCACCGTATGGCGTCCGGCCGAAAGCTCAAGTCCCGAAAAGGTTCCGTAGATCTGTTTTATTGTCACAGGATTGCCGTCGACCAGGGCCGTCCAGCCTTTATCGTATGGAATCGACATGAACATGGTTCCGCCGTCCCCGGCATCTATATTTCCTTCCAGATAATCGTCGTCCCATACCCCGAGAATGAACGGATTCGCGTTCAGGCGCCCGTAGATTGCCTTGAGCCCCTCCTCCTTAAACAGGTATGCCTCCGCATTCAGGCCGTCCGAATTATCCTTATTTTCAAGCGTAACGGTTTCTCCTGCTTTACAGTAGCCAACCTCAATCAGATATCCGCGGTTGAGGCTGTCAAAGGTCTTAATATCCTCCCTGGCTGCCATTTTTACGGACTTTACCTGATGGTTCATAACATATATATAGTATTCCCCGTCTTTTTCAGGCGTGAAACTGAACGTGCCGCCGTCATTCTCCCCCATCACCGTTTCAAACACAGGAGGCGTATCCAGCGCGTCACAGAGGTCGTTCTGGACGTCGATCGGATTCGGAAGTTCCAGTTTCCATCCCGTCTCCATGATATCGGGCATCATAAAGCCCAGCGGCAGTGTATACGGATTTTCATAGAGGAAAGTCTCACCTGAAAAATCCTTAAGCTGGATTCTGGGATTTAACTGTCTGTTGTTGTACAGCGCATATCGGACCGAAAACAGGGAGTCGATCAGAGGGGTACTTCCGACTATGCTGTATGCATTGGTCGAACCCTCGCATCCTACGTTCTTAAAGAAGGAGGTCATATCGGCGCTGGCCACGGAGGAAAACAGCGAAACGGACGGAAAATTCATCCACGCTCCGTCATTCTTCGTCTTACCGTCCACCTTGTCCACGCGGTAAAATCCATTCCCCGTCTTAAGATTTTCCGTCAGTTCGATGACGCCTTCATTGTCAGACTTATAAGCCGAACGGCTCGTTGTCGTAATGCTGGTCACCGTTGTATTGACCGCCGACTCCACGGCCACGACGGCCAGCGTAAGCAGCGCCGCCGTGGTCCGGGAACGCCGGGGATTTTTATAAAAGTAAATCAGTCCCGCATACACCGCCAAAAACAGGATTGCCACATAAAATACGATGAAATGGTAGGCCTCGTCTTTTATAAACTTCTGTGCCAGCAGCACATAGCAGACCGAGCCCCAGAAGGCAATGGCAACATGTTTCTTCGGCGTCTCGCCCAGATACATATAAGCACGGTAACACATGGACAGTATCAGGAAAATGTAAATAAAGGACTGACGGCACGGCAGGCTGTTGGGATAGTGGAAGCCATGCCAGATAAAATTCAGCACATTGATGGAAAAGCTGGCAAAAAACAGGAGCAGAAGCCCACAGTAGACCGCCTTTTCCTTCACCGGAATCTTTCTGCACGCCAGGTATAAAAGGAAGAACAGAAAGACGGCGACGCCGCAGTAGATATTAGGCCAGTGATCCAGCCCGATCTCCGTCTGCACATTCCCGATATGGCGCGCCAGCATATCCATGATGGAGAAATACATCTCGTACGTTTTCGGGAAATTAAAATCCCCGGAGGCCGTGGTCTGAAGGGCCGCAATCTCGGGCAGCAGCACGAACGCCGCAAGCGCTCCGGCAATCAGTGAATAACCGCCGAACTGGACGAGACTGATAAAGAAATCTTTTGCACGTCTCTTTCCCTCCAGAATCAAAAGACAGATAAAGTAGATCACCATAAACAGGCAGATCATAATGGAGATATAGTAGTTGGACAAAATGGAAAGACCCAGGGTCACGCAGTAAAGCATCCCCTTTTTCTCCTTTACCAGCCGTTCCAGCCCCAGCATAATCAGCGGAAACAGAAGGATGCAGTCCAGCCACATAATATTCCAGCTATAGGCCGCCATATATCCCGAAAGCGCATAGAAAATCCCGAAAAATCCCACGCCGAAATCCGAGGTCCGATTGTGTTTTTTCAGGTAATAGGAAAAACTGAGTCCGCATAAACCGGTCTTAAACACAATCATGTACGTCATAAATTCTATAATATATTCTTTCGGACAAAGAATCACAAGCCAGTTGAGAGGGCTTGCCAAATAGTAGGCATAGAGGGCCGCAAAATTGACGCCCATGCCGATATCCCAGCTGTACAGCAGGCTGCCGCCGCTTCTCAGTTTATGATGGAACTCCGAAAAAAACGGGGCATACTGATGATACATATCCGTCCGAAGGAAACTCTCCTGCCCAAACGGGAATATCCCTCTCTGGGCAAAGATGACAACCAGGACAATGACCGGAATAAAAAATGCCGCAATCAGTCCGTCCGAAGGATGCAGAATCCCGCCGGAAACGGCTGGACGGAATTCCTCTTCTTCCTCTTGCTCTTCCTCCATGTCATCGGAATATTCATCGGAACCTTCCTGATCCTCATGCTCCTCATCCGGGTAACTCTCCTGTTCATCCTCCTCAAACAGGTAACTCTCCGTAGAAGGCTCTTCATCCGAACCTTCTTCCTGTGTACCCATCTCTTCCCGGGTGGCTGCCGCTTCCTGCATTCCCGGTTCTTCCTGCATTCTGCGTTCTTCTTCTATTTTAAACGTCTGCTGATACTCCGGCAGGCTTTTCTGTTCCGGTGTTTCTTCCATATAGAGAAGTTCCTCCTCCGACGTTTCACGCGGCTGTTTCCAGGCCTTTACCCTGCCCGTGCCGGGACGTCCAGTTTCCTGTTTTTTCGCAGAACTCTGCAGAGACGGTTCCTGCTGTTCCCGCCCTCTCCTATTCTGTCCGTTCATATTCTCTTCCCTTATCTTCTCTTCCCTCATATCCTGCCTTGCAGCGTATTGCTGTTCTTCCGTCTGAAGCGTTTCCGCACTCTTTACAGCGCTGAGTCCGACCGCAGCCCCGCTCAGTCCGGTCGCAGCCCCGCTCATACCGGGCTGTTCCGTCTTCTCCCGCGCCGTCTGCCTTCCCGCCGACACCTGCTCCAACACTTCTTCAAATTCTTTGGAAATTCCGGATATTTCATCCCTGTCCATAGGTTCCTCCAAAACGTCAGTTATTCTCCGCTGTCTTTTTAAATATAAATAACTTGCTGAATATATAATTCAGTACCAGCGATAACGCCGACACTGCGACTTTTCCAATCCATTCATTCCATCCCATCACATCCACGATTACCACCATGGCAGCCACGGTAAATGCTCCGGTCAGCGCACGGCAGGAGACAAAGGAAACAAATTCCTTGCCCAGCTCCTTCGGCCGGAACGTATAACTTTGAAATACAAAAAGCTTGTTTGTCACAAACGCAAAAATGACTGCCGCCGCCCAGGATGCGATGGAAGACAGTGCAACCGAATGGCCGAACCATCTCATCAGCGGATAAACAAGCCAGTCCACCGCCGTCGTAAGGACGCCGAAAATAAAGTAGGAGACCGTCTCACGGTTCACGAACCTTGCCCACAGTTTTCCCATTTTTTCATTTAACATATCCGATTCCTCATAATTTCCCTTATTTATACCGGTTATCGCAACCGCTTTGTCTTTCTGCGAGGCGGTTCACAGATGGACGCCGCATTCCGGACAATTATCTTTATTCTATATTAGCCCGTCTCTCTTGTAAAGGTTTACACCATTTCCTGACGAAATTTGTAAGATTTATGTTACTGTTCACACCGCATTACGCTGTGAACAATAACACGCTTCACGATGCACAGAAATGGCAAAGAACGCCATTGATTGTAATGAAAAGCACGCATCGCGAACTTTTCATTGCCACTCAACGAAAAAGATTGTATGGGCCGCCGGCATGGCAAGGCCCATACAATCTCATCATATCACATATTGCTCAGAAGCAGCTTATTTCATCCCATTGAGATATTTGTTAACGCTGACAACCTTTACACAGAGAGCAAACAGTTCCGTAGCGGTGATAAGATCCTGAAGCGGCGGATAGGATGGAGCAATACGGATATTGCTGTCATGAGGATCCTTGCCGTAAGGATAAGTAGCGCCCGCCCCCGTCATCACAACGCCTGCTTTCTTACATTTTGCCACGATATCTTTGGCACAGCCGTCCAGAGAATCGAAGGAAATGAAATATCCCCCCTTCGGAGTAGTCCAGGTACCGATTCCAAGTCCATCAAGTTCACGGGCAAGAATATTCTCCACTGCCTCAAACTTCGGTCTTAAAATCTCGGCATGCTTGCGCATATGCTCTACCATGCCATGGATATTCTTGAAATAGCGGACATGGCGGAGCTGGTTCACTTTGTCATGGCCGATTGTCTGCATTCTCAACTGTTTCTTGATATCTTCCAGGTTGTTGTGGGATGTTGCGATTGCCGCAATACCGGAACCCGGGAAGCTGATTTTGGATGTGGAGGAAAACTTGTAAGCCAGATCCGGATTTCCCGCTCTCTTGCACTCAGCCAGAATTTCAATCAGGTTATCCTGATCATCATCATATAAATGATGCAGACTGTATGCGTTATCCCAATAAATCCTGAAATCGGCTGCCGCCGGTTTCAGTCTTGCAAAACGGCGTACCGTCTGATCCGAGTAGGAGTTGCCGGTTGGGTTAGAATACTTCGGAACGCACCAGATGCCTTTGATGCTGTCATCGGTGGAGACGAGGTTCTCAACCATATCCATATCAGGTCCGTCTTCCGTCATCGGTACATTAATCATCTCAATGCCAAAATATTCGGTAATGGCAAAATGTCTGTCATAACCAGGTACGGGACATAAGAATTTCACTTTATCAAGCTTGCACCACGGGGTGTTCCCCATTACGCCGTGAGTCATGGAACGCGATATCGTGTCATACATAACATTCAGGCTGGAGTTTCCGTAAATAATAATATTATCAGCCGGAACTTCGATCATGTCGCCAAGCAGCTCTTTCGCTTCTTTAATACCGTCGAGTACACCGTAATTACGGCAGTCTGTGCCGTCTTCACATGTCAGGTCACAGTCACTGCTCAGCACATCCATCATTCCCATGGATAAATCGAGCTGTTCCACGCTGGGTTTTCCGCGCGACATGTCAAGTTTTAAATCCTTCCCCTGAAATGCATGGTACTGGGCAGACAGGTCTTTCTTAAGCTCCAACAACTCTTCTCTCGTCAATTCGCTGTATGGCTTCATCCTCAAATTCCTCCTTAATCATTCCAATATCTGGTTTTCCGGCCCTCAGGCACAAGCCTGTATTTATTTCCAAACAATCACCGAAAAGCAGTAAGATAATGATAGCATAAATGCAGAACGCCTGACAAGCGGATTTTTGTATAAATATGTGACGTTTTTTGGTGAAATAATAATAACATTGACTTTTTTCCCTGCTGAATGCTATAATGCTGGATGCTGTAATTGTTAGCACGCTAATTAACAGGAGGATAAAAATGTCAGCTACAGCTATGTCAAATGAAAATAAAATGGGTACCATGCCCGTCAATAAACTGCTGGTTTCCATGTCGCTTCCCATGATTGCATCCATGCTGGTACAGGCTCTTTACAATGTCGTAGACAGTGTCTTCGTCGCCCAGATCAGCGAAAATGCCCTGACGGCGGTTTCGCTCGCCTTTCCAATCCAGAGCCTTATGATCGCGGTGTCTTCTGGAACATGTGTCGGCATCAATGCCCTGCTCTCACGCTCCCTCGGTGAAAAGCGCCAGAAGGAAGCCAACCTTTCTGCCGCCAACGGCGTATTTCTGGCCTTTGTCAGCTACCTTGTTTTCGCACTGATTGGAATCTTCGGTTCACATCTGTTTTTTGCAAGCCAGACGGAGAACGCGGAAATCATTAAATACGGTACGCAGTATCTCACCATCTGCCTGATTTTCTCCTTCGGTATTTTCATGGAGATGACATTTGAGAGAATCATGCAGTCCACCGGCCGGACCATCTACAGCATGGTGACACAGGGCACCGGAGCCATCATCAACATTATCCTGGACCCGATTATGATTTTCGGTCTGCTCGGTTTCCCGCGCCTCGGAATACAGGGAGCCGCCATCGCCACGGTCACGGGCCAGATTATCGCAATGATACTTGCCATTCTTTTTAATAAAAAGAAAAATCATGACGTTCAGCTCTCGATAAAAGGATTCAGACCCGATGGCCGCATCATCGCCAAGATTTACGAGGTAGGTGTTCCTTCCATTGTTATGCAGTCTATCGTTTCCATCATGACCTTTGGAATGAATAAAATTCTTATCATGTTTTCCGAGACGGCCGTTTCCGTCCTGGGTATTTACTTCAAGCTCCAGAGTTTCATCTTTATGCCTATTTTCGGATTAAATAACGGTGTGATTCCGATTGTTGCCTACAACTACGGAGCCGGAAACAGGAAGAGAATTATGGATACCATTAAACTGAGCACTTTCATCGCCATCGGAATTATGCTGATCGGCCTTATCATTTTCCAGTTGTTCCCGGAATGGCTGCTGATGCTTTTCAACGCCTCCGATCACATGCTGGAAGTCGGCGCACCGGCGCTGCGCATCATCAGCACCAGCTTCCTGTTTGCAGGCTACTGCATCATTCTCGGCTCCGTTTTCCAGGCGCTGGGCAACGGAATCTACAGCCTCGTCGTATCGGTAGCCAGACAGCTTTTCTGTATCCTGCCTCTGGCTTACATATTTGCCAAAGTGGCGGGCCTCCACGCTGTGTGGTACTCCTTCCCGCTGGCGGAACTTATCTCCGTCACACTGACTACGATTCTGTTCAGGAGAATTTATGTGAAAAAGATTAAGACACTTTCCCGATAAGGGATGTATTTGTAGTGAGAAATGAGAACGCCGCCGGGACGGTCGGGGGGCGGGATGGTGAGGGGAGGGTGTGAGTCTTCAGTCCCGGGTTGCAGGTTGTCGCGGGTGGGGAATCCGGGCAGAAAAAGTTCCTCCGGGAAACGCCCCCGCTCTTTGGAGTACATAACGGTACTAACCTCGAAAAGACTTCGGTAAGTGCCGATGAACTCCCAGGTTCCCTGCGGAATCTTTTTCTCCCGGATTCCCCACAGGAAGGTTATGACCGGGACTGAAGACGCGAAGGTTTTTCGCCATCCCGTATCCCGGCCTGCGGCCGCTGAATTATTCTTATTCCTTCAAAGGGGGGAGGTATTGTCGCTACCACTACATTTTCTCGAATTCCGGGAGAATGCCTCCCTGTATAGTATTCAATTGATGACTCAGAGCTTTAGCGCCTGACCTATCCCTGAATAACCATTGAATTATTTGATTTATCATTAAATTTAGCTTTGGATTTTTCTCTGAATCCAGCCCGAAATACCATAATAAGGTAAAAAATTCACGACTACATAGTGGCCGCGACAATACCTCCCCCTTACTTGACGAAAGAGACAATCAGCCCCTGAAGCCGGCGGACGGGGCAACACCTTCGCTGAGTCTTCAGTCCCGTCGACAACCTGCCCGGGGGAAGGAGGAGAAAGACTTTCCGAAGGGTGACCTTGAAGCCCGCCGGTGCTTAGCGAGGTCCTTTCGAGCTTAGCATCCGCTGTGCGCTTCACAAGCGGGAGCGTGTCCCCGCAGGAAAGTCTTTCTCCGGATTCCCCCTCACCACAACCTACAAACCGGGACTGAAGACTCATCCACACCCTCCCACTCCCACTCCCACTCCCCCGTCCGCCGTCTTACAGAGGCGTCCTCGCATCTCAACTAACTCCCCCCAGCAGGCAAAGTAACATCTGCTTCATTCCCAAAGCCTCATGCCTCCCCATCAGCCGCTCCATTTTCTTAAGATTGTAATCCGAATGTTCCAACTGCCTGGACCAGAGATGGGCTGTTTCTATCTGATCCTCTTTCGTAAAGCTCCCTGTCTCTTTAAAAATCCCCAGATCCGCTTCCCGTATTACCAGACAACTGAATACAGCCATCTTGACCGTGGTCAGCAATTGCCCGTCATATGCGGCTCCCAGTACATACGTATAGAGAAAATACCTCATCAGTTTTTCCATGTCGGAATCGATGAACGGATATACCTGTTTTAGTTTCTTCTGCAGTTCACTGCGGGAAAGCTCAGAATTCTGCGCGGAATGCTCCGCGGCCCCGGTATTCCCGCCATATAATACTTCCGCATACTTCCCGGCCATCTCTTTCCACCTGAGTGAAACTGGTTCAAGGGTACCGGTCAGTTCCAGATAAAGACACATCAGGCTGTCTCTCTGCCTCTCCCCCGCCCTGCCTTTGTATGGGCGGTACAGGGAGAGCAGGCGTTCTCTGTTCTCCGGCAGAGTGTATCGGGCCAGCAGCCGTTCAAAACTGTCTTTACGGCCGTTTTCCAGCCTTTTTTCGGCGTCATGTGCCAGAGTCAGAATGACCGCCATCCTGGCTTCCATCTCTACTTCTTCCCATGAGAGTATGGTATAGAAGGCCTCCCTGACTTTTATAAGCCGCCTGAGCAGATGCGTGTCCACCCCACGGTCCGCCCTTTTCCCACCTTTTTTATCTTCAACCGCCTTTTTGCGGATGTAGTATTCGGGGGCGGCCGTTTTCACATTTTTCAGCCGCTCTGATTTATCCTCCGCCTTTGTTTTCCTTTCTGCCTCTGTTTTCCCGGCGCTCTCATCCTCTCCCCTTCTTCCGGTTCCGAGAATCAGCCTGGCAGCTTCGGGGCAGGCCAGGGAGAGCGTCACCTCGCGCAGCGGGCCATAATCTTCCATATGGCGCGGAAAATCACGGCAGGTTCTGCAAAGGCTCTTTTCACCGAGGCAGGTATACATATCGCAGAGATTTTCCCGGTTTAAAAACGGGCACCTTCCCTCCCTCTGGATGAAGCTGCCCGTTCCGGTGTCGATGGACTCACGAAGCCGTCTTCCGAATTCCCCTTTCACGCATTGGTAGCGTTTCAGGGAAACCGGATCGATGGAGACTCCCCACGAAGCACAGCAGGTATCTTCGCAGCGGGAGCCTGTACATGAAAATTCTTTATAGTAGTGCGGATAGCGCACCGTAATTATTTTTTTCATTCATTATCCTGTTCTTTCATCCGTTAACCGGTTCTTTAGACTCTTCCTTCTCTCATTCCAGTACTTTCACCATCTCTCCCAGCCGGCGCAGCGCCTCATCCAGGGTCTCCTTCTGCCTTGCAAAATGCAGGCGGATCAGATGGTTCACCTCTTCTTTAAAGAAGCTGGAACCGGGTACTGCGGCCACACCGTAATGATCGATCATCCACTCACAGAATTCCAGATCCGTATACCCCTTAAACTGAGGCAGGGCAAGGAAATCGGAAATATCGATCAGGATAAAATAGGATCCCTGGGGAACCGTATGTTTCAGCCCGATTTTGTCCAGTCCCGCCACAAAATAGTCTCTTTTCTCCGTATAAATCTGCTGAAGCTCCTCATAGTATTCCGGTCCGAAATTCAGACCCACGGTTGCCGCCTCCTGAAGCGGAGCCGCCGCCCCGACGGTCAGGAAATCATGGACTTTCTTCGCTCCTTCAATCACTTCCTCCGGCCCGATCAGATAGCCGAGACGCCATCCCGTAATCGAGTAGGTCTTGGAAAGGGAATTGCAGGTGATCGTCCTGTCATACATGCCCGGAAGGCCTGCCATATGTACATGCACATTGGGTTTGAAAATAATATGCTCATATACCTCATCCGTCACGACAAAGGCATCGTATTTCTCAGCCAGGGAACCGATAAAGGTAAGTTCCTCCCGCGTAAATACCTTGCCGCAGGGGTTGGACGGATTGCAGATGATAATGGCTTTTACCCCCTGTTTAAACGCATCCTCCAAAACTTCACGGTCAAAGTTAAATTCCGGGGGAATGAGCGGAACATAAATCGGATTGGCACCCGAAAGAATGGCATCCGCCCCGTAGTTTTCATAAAATGGGGAAAACACGATGACATTGTCTCCGGGATTGCAGATGGTCATCATGGCTGCCATCATGGCCTCCGTCCCCCCGCATGTCACAACGATCTCCTTATCGGGATCAATCGCGCGCCCGATGGCATTGCCGTGTTTCCTGGCCAGAGCCTCACGGATATTATCGGCGCCGTATGTGATGCTGTACTGGTGAGGCCCCTCCGCCGCGGCTTTTGCCAGTGCATCGGTTATCTCCTTCGGCGGGTCAAAGTCCGGAAACCCCTGGGATAAATTGATGGAGCCTTCTTTTGCGTCGCTGATTCTGGTCATTCTCCGGATGACGGAATCTGTAAACGTGCCGACGCGGTCACTTAATTTTGGCATAATCTTTTCCTCCTGAACTTCCATTAATAGAGCTTTATAATACCTCTGATAGGACTTTATAGTACCTTGCTTAAAAAGTCCTTCGTCCTCTCCTGCTTCGGATCTCCAAAGATCTGCGCCGGAATTCCCGCCTCTGCGATCATTCCTTCATCCATAAAGAGAACGCGGTCCGAAACTTCCCTTGCAAATCCCATCTCGTGGGTTACAATCACGGTCGTCAGTCCCGTTGTCACCAGTTCCTTGATAACAGCCAGAACTTCACCAACCATTTCCGGGTCAAGGGCGGAAGTCGGCTCATCAAACAGCATTACCTCCGGCTCCATCGCCAGGGCGCGGACTATAGCAAGACGCTGTTTCTGTCCACCGGAAAGCTTTGTCGGGCGTACCCCCGCCTTTTCATAAAGGCCGACGCGTTTTAAAAGCTCCGCCGCCATCTCATGCGCTTCCTCGCGGTTTTTCATTCCCAGAAGCACGGGCGCCATTGTGACATTCTCTTCCACCGACATGTTGGGAAAAACGTTAAAATGCTGGAATACCATTCCCATCTTCTGCCTGTGCACGTTGATATCCACTTTTTTATCGGTTAAATCCACATCATGGAAAAATATCTTTCCGCTGCTTGGAGTCTCCAGAAGATTCAGGCAACGCAGAAGCGTACTTTTGCCGGAACCCGACGGACCGATGATGGAAACCACCTCGTTCTGGTGGATTTCTTCCGTCACGCCTTTTAATACCTGAAGTTTTCCAAAATCTTTTCTCAGATTTTCCACCCTAATCATTGCTTGCCATCCTCCTCTCAAATACCGTGATCAGCTTGCTGAGCGTAAACGTCAGCAGGAAATAAATAATTCCGACGATGATAAGCGGTTCCAGCGTCAGATATAAAGCACCGTTGATGGTGCGGAAGGTCGTCATCAAATCGCCGAGGAAGAATGTGGATGCAAGGGAAGTCTCCTTGATATCCGTAACAAATTCATTACCCAGGGCAGGGAGAATATTTTTAAGCGCCTGGGGAAGAATGACTTTCTTCATGGCCTGGGAAGTATTTAAACCGAGGCTCCTGGCGGCTTCCATCTGGCCCGGATCCACGGCCTGAATTCCTGCGCGGATAATCTCGGACACGTAGGCCGTTGCATTTAACACGAGGGCGGTGCAGACACAGGTGAACTTTGACGGTTCCCACGGCAGGATCTGCGGCACCAGAAAATAGAACAGGTACAGCTGGAGCAGCAGCGGGGTTCCTCTCATAATCTCAATATAGGCGGTGGACAGAAATGAGAGTATCTTAAATTTTCCCATCTTCGCCAGGGCCACCAGCGTTCCAAGCACGGTACCCATTGTAACCGTAATCAGGGCCAGCAGCAGCGTATAACTCATTCCTTCCAGGAACAGTCCGCTGTAACGCTGTACCAGCATCATTATATTTCCTACCATAGCATCCTCCATTTTCCTAAACCGCGCAGTAGTTCTTCACTGCGGATATCTGTAACATGTAAAAGGGGGGTGGCGGAACCTTCCGGCCTCTCACCGGACGCTCCGCCACTCCCGCAGACATTTTCTTTTCCGAACAGTAACCGGGAATTACTTTACTCCCTGGATTTCATTTGACAACTGGCTGGCTTCGTCAATCCACTGGTAGTAGATTTCGCTGTCCACCACTTCCTTGACTATTCCGTTGATCTCAGCAAGGAATTCCGGCTCGTTCTTTACCACACCGGCTACCACGCCGAGGGAAGTGTAATCAAATTTTTCATCGCATTCTACCAGATCCGGGTAATTGGCAAGATAATTGTCGGCCGCTACGCTTGCAAGGGCGATTCCTGCTACTTTGCCCGTCTTTAACATCATGATTCCGTCCGTCACGGCGCTGACTACTTCACATTTTGCATCCGGAATCTGGGTTGTGACCAGATCATACTGCAGCGTTCCGTTCTGGGCAGCAATGCTCTTCCCTGCAAAATCGGCGAGTGTTTTATATTTGTCGGCATCCTCCTTCAGGATTACGATTACCTGGTTGCCGTCATTATAATATACATCCGAAAAATCCATGGTGGTCTTCCGCTCTTCCTTCGGCACCATGCCGCAGATGGTAAGGTCCACACGTCCCTGGCCGATCGCCGCCATGCAGGCGTCAAATGCCATGGCTTCAATCTGAAGTTTTACTCCCAGTTTGTCGGCAATGTATTTTGCCAGTTCCATATCGGCTCCGACATATTTTTCCTGGCCGTCTTTTGTGATGTCCTCAAACTCATAAGGCGGATAATCAGGGGATGTCGCTACTTTTAAAACACCGGCCTCCTTGATTGCCTTTAAACGCCCGGTCAGCTCTCCCGAAGCTTCCGCGCTTTCTGCAACCTCATCGGCTGCCTTTGTATCGGCTGCCTCCGCTGCACCCCCGTCCGTCTCTACCGCCGCATTAGTTGCCGCCGCCTCCGTGCCTTTCGTGCTTCCTCCGCACGCCGTCAGGCTTAACGCCATTGTTCCCGCTAGTAAAACTGCCAATAACTTTTTCATAATTCTCCTCCATTCCGCCCTTATGGGCTATATCCCATTCCGTCTGCTTACTCAGTCACATCCGCTCCCAGATAAACTTCCAGAGCCGCTCCCGCCATGGCCTTTGCCGCCAGATGCAGAAGCTCGTGTGCGCCTTTGGAATCGACGATTCTTAAGAAATCCTCCTCATGAGGTCCTGCTTTCGTCATCTTGCCAACGCCCAGCGTAGAGTAACAGGTGGGGCATGCATAAGACACATTCCCGATGTCGGAGCTTCCAGAGTGGTATCTGTCTCCCTCCGCCAGTTCCGTGATGCCAAGTCCCGCAAGCTGATCCTTCATAATATCGTTCAGTTTTTTATTTCTT
Organism: [Clostridium] symbiosum; assembly: GCA_036419695.1. Classification (NCBI taxonomy): domain Bacteria; kingdom Bacillati; phylum Bacillota; class Clostridia; order Lachnospirales; family Lachnospiraceae; genus Otoolea; species [Clostridium] symbiosum. The sequence goes on along the minus strand of CP143946.1, from coordinate 1,264,572 downwards.
TTAATGTCGTAATATGTATTCTGCGCCCTCTTAAACTCAAATTTGGCTCCCGTCATCAGGGCCGCTCCCCTGCCGCAGTTTAAGACCTTCTCAATCACTTCTTCCAGATAATCCTTCTGGCCCGCTCTTACGAAAACTGCCATGGATGCATAATCGGGAACGATATTCGGAGCCATGCCGCCGTTCATCACCGTGTAATGGATTCTCACGTCGGGTTCCAGATGCTGTCTGACTGCGTTGATTCCAGCCATTGTCAGGTTGCATGCCTCCAGGGCGTTGACGCCGTTCTGCGCGTTGCTGGACGCGTGGGCCGCTACTCCGTGGAATTCAAAAACAAAATCCGTCATGGCCAGTGTCACCGTATCGACGCTGAAGTCCTGATCCAGGTGCATCTGGAATGCCGCCGCCATACCGTCAAAGGCTCCCTTCTCCGCCATATCGACTTTTCTGCCCGTATTTTCTTCGGCAGGCGTTCCTATGTATACAATCTTTCCTTTAAAAAGCGGTTTTATCTTTGCCAGGGCCGCGCAGGCTGCAAAGGTGCTGGCCGCAATCCAGTTGTGCCCGCAGGCGTGGGCCGGTGCGTCGTGGTTTGGACCGTATCCGGGAAGGGCGTCATATTCTGCTAAAAAACAGACCGCCGGGCCTTCCTCATCTCCCAGCTCGCAGCGGAACGCCGTGGGAATTCCCATATAAGGAAATTCAACCTTAAATCCCAGTTTGGCGATTTCCTCCGTCAGATATCCCGCTGAAAAGAATTCCTGGTCTCCCAGTTCAGGGTGTGTAAAGATACACTCACTTACCCGTTCCGCCAGAGGAGCTATCGCATCTTCCGCATCCCATAACTGTTTTTTTATACACTCATCAAGCATAAATTCTCTCTTTTCTCTTCATTTTTGAATATATATAAGTTTTATGTGCATAATAATAACACTGTTGCCAAATGTTGTCAACTTGTTTTTTTGCCTGTTTTTTCGCTCATTTTCATGCATTTTTAGCACAAATGATGAAAATGCCGCGGGAACGTCACAATGCATAAAGTTCTGAATATAATCCTTCATGCATAAACACTGCATACCCTGTATCCTTTACCCAGTTTAAAGGCGGTGATAACGCTCCCCGCGCCATTCACCGCCTTTTACCATCTATCCATTTACCATTTAGCACTTCACTCCGTGCCCGGTAACCTTTTCCACCTTGCAGAGAGCTTCCCAGACCATATCTTCCGTAACAGGATAGGGAATATGCTCCATATCCGGGCCGCCGACCGATTCTTTAAGCATATCCTGTAAGGCGCCGCGCTCCAGGGGAATCTCCATCTCCTTAAGGCTCACGGGGATTTCCATCATTTGAAGAAGCCGCCTCACTTCCTCAAACTCCTCCGTCCGGCCGTCCACCATAAGCTGGATCAGGATCCCGTAGCCGACCAGATCGCCGTGCAGAAAACGCTCCGCCACTCCCGGAACCAGATCCAGGCCATAGCATACGGCGTGGGCAAGAGCACAGTTATAGCAGTCTTCCACCATGTGGGATACAAGCCCCGTATTCACCGTAATTGCCAGCACGGCCTGTGTAAAAGCATCGCCTGCCCGCCCCTGTTCAAATTCCTCAAGTGCCTTCTCCGCATACGTATGAATCCGCTCATAGCAGAGATTGCTGATCTCGCGTCCCAGAGCCGAATGATAGTCCAGTTCATCCCCTCTGGCCGAGAAATGGCATTCAAAGTATTTTGCAATGGTGTCGCCCATGCCCGCACGAAAATACTTTTTCGGCGCATGAATCATGATATCGGTGTTGATAAAGCAGTGAACGGCGGGGCGTTCAAAGAAATAGAAGCTGTCAAATCCGCCATCCTGCCGGTATACGACAGACAGCGCCGCCATGGAGGCACAGTTGGACGGTATCGTTGGAAAGGTGAATACCGGAACTCCCAGCTCGTGAGCCGTCCCCTTCGCCGTATCCATCGCCTTTCCGCCGCCCATGCCGAATACCATGTCTATTTTCTGATCCTGATAGAGGCTGCTGAGTTCCCTGATTCTCTCGTAGGTGCATTCTTTTCCATAGATAACGGTATCCACGATTTCCAGCCTGCTCTTCGTCAGGGTCAGAGCGCCGTCCAGAAAAGGGCGCCCCTTCATCATGCCCGTCTCTCCTCCTATTAAAAGGACGCGTTTGCCATAGGGAGAACAGAAACGGTCCACCTGGTAATAGGCGTCGTCACCGATTGTATAACCCGCAAAAAGTTTTGTCACTGCTTTCATTTTCTGTCCTCCAACTGTTTTCTGACATCCAGATACTCCGCCCTGTACTGCTCCATCAGACGGCAGCTTGTATCAAAGCGCTCCGCCTCCTCCTGTGACAATACCGGTGGAATCCGTTCTACAATTCCTCCGGCTCCTGTCACGGACGGGATGCTGGTGTAGATCACCGGGCTGTCCGCTGTCCTTCTGTATTTGCCCGAGCACGGGAGCACCTGACGGCCGTCCGTCAGAATGGACCGGATAAGTTCTGCCGCGGCCGCTCCGATTCCATATTCCGTACTGCCCTTTCCTACGAGGATCTTCCATCCTGCTTCGATGGTGGCTTTCTCCACCTCCGCCTTATTAAGGCTTCCGTACCGCTCCGAACCCTCCTTCTCAAGTTCCGTCAGGAAACGGCCGCCGATTCGCACCTGTGACCAGACCGGGACCTGGCTGTCGCCGTGCTCACCCACGCAGAATGCCTCCACACCGGACGGGGCAATATGAAGCGCCTGTGCCGTCCTGATACGGAAACGCGCCGAATCGAGCGCCGTACCCGTCCCCACGACGGGAAGATCCAGGTGCATGGCAAAATAAAGCGCCACCAGATCGCAGGGATTGGTGATGGATACAATCACACCCTGAAAACCGGAGGATTTAATCTCCGGGATAATCCTGTCCGCAATATTCAGGGCCTCCTCCAGCTCTTCCAGCCGGTTTTCCCTGAATATCACTCCGCAATAGCTCAGCACGCAAATGTCGGCGTCCCGCAGTTCCTCATAGCCGCCGTTACGGACCATTGTATTTTTACCTGCATAGCATGCCGTATCCTGAAGATCCACCGCATGGGCCCAGGCCTTGTTCTCATCTGTATCCAGCAGGACAATCTCTTCACAGATATCCTGCATCATCAGGGCGCTGGCCACATGAGCACCGACATGGCCCGCACCGATTATCACCGTTTTTCTTTTTGACATCGTCTTTCTCCTCGTTCACGTGGTTTAAGGTGTCTCCTGGGGGAAGAAATATCTTGAACCGTATTTCTCCATTATTATAAGGAGGGCGGGGGCGGGTGTCAATGAGAAAAAATTTCGGAGACGGGGCGGGGTTATTCGTTTCTATTTCCGTGTTTTTCTTCTATCAGCTGCAATATTGTGCAATATAGTGCAACCAGGGCGGAGGAGAGGAGGATTCCGGCTATGATGTCGGTGAACCAGTGAACTCCTGATATGAGGCGTCCTGCTACTGTTACAATGATAATCAGGGCGGAGATTATGTCTGCTGCCCTTAGCAGTGTTTTCTTTTTAATCAGATAATGATGAAACTGGATTATTGCCGTTACCATGATACAGATGACGATCATGGTGTGGGAGGACGGGAATGATGCTTCCAGCTTTTCGGACAGGATAATTGGCCTGTAGTTGACAATTTTAGTTTCGAAGTATACGTATACCGCGATGACGGTAATGTAAAATGCGCCGAGTAACAGAATGCGGGTGTCTACTTTTTTGATGTTTCTGCGCCCGATGAGCTGGAGCAGGCCTAAGACTGCGAAACCGAGGGCGACGGCTATGGCGGCGAGGCCCAGGTAATCGGTGATGGTGTACCAGATCAGATTGACGCCGAAAAACTTAAATACCGCTTGATTTATGGAGGCAAAGCCTACCGTGGACTGCCCGGGTCCCACCGGCTGGACGTCGACGGTCTTTACCATAACCGTAAAAAGCAGGAAAATCAGAAACAGGGTCCCCGTGATGATCAGTAATTTTTTTGTTTTCTTTTGCATTGTAAATCTTCCTTTCTTTTGCTGTGATAATATTTCTGCGGACTGCCCTTTGATTATCTGCCCCTGCGGCCTTAAGAGCAAGAAACCTGCCGTCACAATGGCAAAAGGCCCCCGACACCTTTCGTGTCGGAGGCCTTTTTTCAAGGATTTAAGGCTGTTTTACCTGAATCTGTTTCAACAGGATAAATATTTTTGCGGAAAAAAATAAAAACAGCAGCACTGTCACATATGGTTCCCTCGCCGCGGCAAAAGCGCAAACTACCGCCGCTCCCCATGCAATTGAACATTTGGCGGTGATGCCGCACCACGGTTCTTTGTCCAGTCGGAGCAATATAAGTTTTACAATTCCCAATGCGATCATGAGTATAAAAACCGCCCAATAAATCATCTGGTTTATCTCTGCTGTATCGGTAACGGAAAGAAGGCTGACGAAATAAATATGACCGTCCTCCAATCTTCCGTACAGGGGCAGAAAAATAAATGCCGCTGCCATTATATCAATGATTCCTCCGATGAGGCCGTAAATCTTTTTCATATTGGAGCGGTTTTCGCTTTCCGCCAAAGTAATCAGTTCGTCACCTGATAACAGCTCGTCTATGGACACTGAAAAAAATTTGGAAATATATTTTAGCGAGTCGATATTGGGATAGCCCTTGCCGCTTTCCCATTTGGATATGGCCGTCCTGGATACATAAAGCTGCTCCGCAAGCTGTTCCTGTGTAAGATTGTGTTGTTTTCTGAGCTGTTGCAGCTTTTCATTAAATTCCATTCCAGTCCCTCCTGTCGTTTTTTATTGGTTTTGTGTCTGAGGATTCCCCCTGCGTGAACGGCTTTAACCCTCCCGGATTGACTTTCCCCATCCGGTCATCTACAATGAAAGTGTCTGTCTCGTCTTTTTCACCGTTTCACGCCGTGTCACCCGGGATTTTCGTGCACAATACGCAGGAAAACTCCCTGCGGGATACGATCCGTGCACAGTATCCTTTAGGGAAATATTTACAATATGGAGATTAAATTATGGAAACAATCAATATGAAAATAGAAACAATACCGGCCGTTCTCTACGGAAAACCATCTGATAATGTGTACCTCTTTGTCCATGGTAAAAACGGCTGTAAAGAAGAAGCGGCCAGTTTTGCCCCGACAGCAGAAGCCAGGGGATGGCAGATGCTCGGTATTGATCTGCCCGGACATGGAGAACGCAAAGCAGAGGAGGAACATTTTCTTCCCTGGTATACGGTTCCCGAGCTGAAAACTGTTATACAGTATATCGGACAGCATTGGAAGAAAACGGCCCTGATAGCAAACAGCCTCGGCGCCTGGTTCAGTCTGATGAGCTTTCGGGACATACCGTTTAATAAATGTCTTTTCATCTCACCGGTTCTCGATATGGAACGGCTGATCCGTAATATGATGATGTGGGCCTCCGTTTCTGAGGACGAGCTCCGGGAAAGGCAGACCATCCCCACCAATTTTGGCGAGACGCTGTCGTGGGAATACCTGGAATATGCTAAAAACCATCCTGTGACAAAATGGGAAGTCCCGACTGAAATCCTGTATGCGGGTAAAGATAATCTGACCGGGCGGGACACCGTGGATGCTTTCACTGAAAAATTCAGCGCCGGCCTCACCGTTATGGAGGATGGAGAGCACTGGTTCCACACGCCGGAGCAGTTGGATGTTCTGGCCGGGTGGGTCGATAAAATGATATAAAATCCCGCTCCTTATCCGACCGGTTCCGCTTCAAAACGGCTTTTGACAAATTCGTATGCAAACAGAATTGCATCCGTCGTTAAAGTTTCACAGGCATGTGGAGGATCATCTTCCCTGAATCCTCCCGGCCTTAAGTCACGGCATTTCAGGGATCCAAACTTTCCAATAAAACAGTCGGCAAACTCATAACATATCTGTGCCGTTTCGCCGTCTGTTTTTCCCTTCATCCGGCCATAAATCCCGATAAACATTAAAGAACCTTCAACGAGCCCGCACTGCGCCCGGTAACCGCCCGCGCCATGCAGTCCGATGGCTGAGGAAAGCGTCTGCTCCTGCAGCACAACGTCAAAGCATCCGGCGAGGCAAATCAGCGTGGTCCTTGCACAGTTGATATCATGCTGCCAGTATAGTTCATGTACTTTCTGTCCAATTAATTCTGCTTTTTCCATTTGTTATCCCCCTGTATGTTTCCTTATCTCACCGGCTCATAATCGATCCGGGATTCCTCGTCGGTGGCTTCCAGCTTAAAGATAACGGGACGCAGACCGTCGTTGCAGCTGCAGATCGCCACGCCCGGCTTTCTGATCCAGTCGCCATAATAAAACACTTCATTTCCCGCGCCATGGGCCAGGGCAAAGGCATACTGGTATATGGCTTTCCACGCCTCGTCGCAGAATCCTTCCGGCTTTGCATAATCTGCGTAAAAAATCTGTCCCTCCCGGAGCATTGGACAGGCCGACAAGCCCTCTGCACCATATTCTTTTGCCAGTTCTTCATCTAATGTTGTCTTTAAAACCGTTATTTTCACTTTTCTCATATGAGATTCTCCTCTTTTATTTGCCTGTTCCCATCCTGAACTCCGGCCCGGAGTCCCTGCCGGTTAGGTAAATAATAATTCCAGCAGGTCTTCCAATGCGAACGTTTCTCCCTCCCAGACTTCTTCTGAAAATGCCTCCAGGTTTTCAAGGGAATACTCCAGTTCCCGTGAATAATACCGAACGAGTTCAATCTGCTCCTCCGACGTCACACCCCCGGTTCCGGCATATTTTTCCATATCAAACAGTCTGATAACCAGAACGCTGGCCACGGTAAATACGGCTCTGGAAAGAAGGTCGCAGTCGAAGCAGGATTTCAGATAATACCGGTATGTAAAATAGACGGCGAGATGTTCATACTGATACTCCCGTTCTTTAAAATACGCTGAGAATTCCTCCTGTTTAGCAAGAACAGATTCAAGCTCTCCCTCCAGGCGCCCAAGAAGCTCCGGCCACTGTTCCGAAACCGGCTCCAGCGTGCGTAGAAACTGTAGTATCGTCCGGTATCTGTCGGCAGCCACCGCAATATTCCTTTCTTTTTCCGGGAGCAAATGCTCCGGTTCACCTTTCTCATTTTCCCTGTTTTGGTTCCCGCTCCCACTTTTATCGTCTTCCCTGCAGTCATTTAAAAGTCCGGAGATAAATTCCGGATCCCCATATTCTTCCGCAATCTCACGGATCCGCTCCACCGTCTGCGCCCTGACCTCTCTTCCTGCCTGAACTGTCTTTGCCTCGGTCTGTCCCCCGGCCTGTTCCCCTGTATCGGCTTCCCCGCCGTCTTCCTGCGGCAGAGTTTCCTGAGAATCGGCGTACATGCTCAGATAGTCCTGGATATCCTCGGAGAACATCAGATAGAGGGCAAGTCTTTCATTCAATGGAATTTCCCTGTTCTGAAGCAGTTGGAATGCTGTTTCACGCGCTGCCAACAGTCCGGTAAGAAGAGGATCCCATTGCTTTCCTTCCTGTAATGGCTCCACTTTCTGCAACAGGTTTGCTTCCTGCAACAGCTCCCCTTCCCACGACGGCTCCACTCCCTGCAACGGCCCGCATTCCGGCTGCTCTTCCAGTTCCGTCACGAATTCTGCTTTCTTTGAAGATTCCAGGATAAGACCTGCCGCAGCCTCGCAGCACAGGCCCACCCCCTTCTCGGTCAGGCCGTCAAACCATTCGTAATATCTCGGGTGCTCCCTGCAGATATCACAGAGACTTTCTTCTCCCAATTTCCGTATCAGCTCGCAGAGGTTGTCCCGATCCAGAAACGGGCAGCGCTCCTCCTGAAGAATAAAGTGAGGAGGTTCTTTGTCAGAGGGAGACTTTCTCCCGGACAGAGAACCCCCAGCCTGAACTTCCTCCGCCTGAATTTCTTCTCCTCCCGGCCATGAAATCATTTCCCGAAGCTTTTTTCCCAGCTCCCCGGAGACATTCTTATATCTCCCGGCCGTCTTTTCATCAATGTCAATTTCCCAGCCGATGCAGCAGTTGTCGCTGCAGGCCGAAGCCGTACACCTGAAACGGTCAAAATAATCCGGTTTGCGTACCAGTGTTCTCTTTTTACCACTCACTTCTGTGTGTTCCCTCTTCCAGCATTTTATTGTATTCCTCCCATGGGACGTACCTTCCCCCCATGCTCTCAAGATGCTCCGTATGAAACTGGCAGTCGATAAACAGGAACCCGTTCTCTTCCAGTATCTGCGCCAGGGCAATCAGGGCTGTCTTGGAACCGTTCTCCTTCTCGGAGAACATGCTCTCACCAAAAAAACATTTTCCGATGGACACACCGTAAAGTCCTCCGGCCAGTTTTCCGTCCTCGAAGGCCTCCGCGCTGACAGCCCAGCCCTTCTCGTTCAGCCTGTAATAAGCCTCTTCCATCTCATCCGTAATCCAGGTTCCCTCCGCATTTTCCCGTTTCATCCTGCAGCGGTGCATCGTATCCCGGAAGTCCCGGTTTAGGCAGAGCTTGATATCATGCTTTTTCATATACTTTTTCATGGAACGTGAAACATGAATCTCCCCCGGAAATATCAGAAACCGTTTCTTCGGGCACCACCACATTATCTCATCTTCCGGATTATACCACGGAAAAATACCATACATATAGGCAAGAAGAAGGCGTTCCATCGACAGATCGCCTCCAACTGCCAGGAGTCCGTTGTCCTCGGCAAGAACCGGATCCGGAAAACTGATTTCCTTTTCAGATAAACGATATACCGGCATCTCTTTTAACCCTTCCTCTTTCCCGCCTTGATGGTAAAAGCGCCGTCTTTGCAATCCAACAGACAGTCACCGCCCCGCTTCAGGCTGCCGAACAGGATTTCATCCACCAGCAGCGGTTTGATTTCGCTCCCGATCACGCGCTCGATTTCCCTCGCTCCGTACTCCTGGCTGATTCCTTTCTGTTTCAGGAGGGCTTTCGCTGCATCGGTCACGGTAAACTGAACCTTTTTGTCATCCAGCATCGTTCCCAGCTCCCTCAGCTTCTTATCTACAATGGCGGCCGCCATCCTGTCGTCCATTGCGTTAAAGACTACAATCCGGTTAAGCCTGTTGCGGAACTCCGGCTGGAATGTCTTCTTGACCTCATCCATAATGATATCGGATTTCACCGTCCGTTCGCCAAAACCGATCTGAGATTTTCCTATCTGGCTGGCCCCTGCATTGGAGGTCATAATCAAAATAATATTCCTGAAATCCGCTTTTCTTCCCTGGTTATCGGTCAACGTCGCATAGTCCATCACCTGGAGCAGGATATTGTAAATATCGGGATGGGCTTTCTCGATCTCATCCAGCAGAAGCACCGCATGGGGATTCTTTCTGATTTCCTCCGTCAGGAGGCCGCCCTCCTCATATCCCACATACCCGGCAGGCGCTCCAATCAACTTTGCCACGGCATGTTTTTCTTCGTATTCACTCATATCATAACGGATCAGCCTGATTCCCAGTTCCTGTGCAAGCGTTTTCGCAATCTCCGTCTTGCCGACGCCGGTAGGGCCGACGAACAGCAGGCTGGCCAGCGGTTTTCCCGCTTCCAGGAGTCCTGCCCGTGAGAATTTGACCGCATTCACAACCTGTCCCACGGCCTCGTCCTGGCCGAATACGTTTGTGGAAATCCTGCGGTCCAGCGTCGCCAGTTTCTTCACTTCATCACTCTCCACCACCTGTTTGGGAATCTGGCAGGTCTTTGACAGTATCTCGTCAATCAGCCCTTTCCCCACGGTCTGCGTCTTCTGGTCCTGCGGGTGGAGGCGTCTGTATGCACCGGCCTCGTCGATGAGGTCGATGGCCTTATCCGGAAGATAACGTTCATTGATATATCTGGCGCTCATCTTCACCGCATATTCCAGGACGCCTTTGCCATACTTGACGCCGTGATATGATTCATAGTGCTTTTTCAGCCCCTCCAGGATTTTCACCGTATCCTCTTCGGACGGCTCCTTAATCTCAACATTCTGGAACCGTCTCACCAGGCTTTTACTCTTCTCAAAATGTTTTTTATACTCTTCATAAGTGGTAGCTCCGATAAAACGGATTTCCCCCGCGGCAAGGTAGGGCTTCAACATATTGGAAACATCGAAACTGCCCCCGTTCACCGCTCCCGCGCCTACGATATTATGGATTTCATCGATATAAAGGATCGGTTTTTCTTCTTTCATGACGCCGTCCATAATCTCACGGAATCGTTTCTCAAAATCACCCCTGTACTGGGTTCCCGCCAGCAGGGTTCCGAGATCCAGGGTAAAAATCGTGGCGCCTTTTAACGGATCCGGCACCTTTCCTTCCTCTAAAAGCCGTGCCAGCCCATAGACAATGGCGGTCTTTCCGACTCCCGGTTCGCCGATATGAAGCGGGTTGTTTTTCTCCTTCCGGCACAGGATCTGCATGGTCCGTTCCAGTTCATCCTCGCGGCCAATCAGGGGATTTACCCCTTCCAGGTTCTCATTCAGACAGGTCACATAACGGCGCCATCTGCTGCTTCTGCCGGGCTGGGCTTCACCCGCATCCTGTCCGCCGAATTCATCACCGGTTCCGGACGGCTCCGTCTCTCCCCGGCCTCGGGTGGATTTATCTTCCGCACCTTTTCCACGGCCGTTTCCAGAGTCCTGCTTTCCGCGGCCGGAACCGTTTTTCTCAAGTTCTCTCTGGGCTTTTCTCTCCTGATACCGCTCATAAATCCTGTCATAAATCTCCGAAAGTTCCTGGAGCAGGGCCGTCTTGCCCACGCCCTGGCTTTCCATATAATAGATGGCATAGCTTTCCTCCAGAGAATAAAAACCGTAAACGAGATGGGAAAGTTCCACCGCATCTTTTCCGCAGTTATCAGCCGTCTCCTGTGCGCGGATCAGCACGTTTTCAAAACCGGCCGTCATCTCCGGCCTCTCTTCATCAAATGTCTGCTCTTCCGCCGCAGAATCTTCCGGGCCGTCCTCTTCCTCCGGGCCGTCATCCAGACTGCCCGCAGCCATATGCTGCTCCAGGTAGTTCCGCAGATTCTGCCTGAGTATGTCCGTATCCCCTCCGCAGTTTTCAAAAGCTTCCCGGAATGTATCCTGGGCTGCAATCTCATATAACAGCAGTTCGGGAGTTACATATTCATGGTGCTCCCGCACCGCTACGTCAAAAGTCAGGTTTAATATATCCGCCACTTCTTTTGTCACTCTCATTTTATGATGCCTCCTTCGTGGGTCCAATTCATGAGTCTTCCTATTGTTCTTCCACCGTCAGCCGGAAAGGATACCCCTCCTCCTCGGCCAAAGCCGTCACTGTTCTTATCTTTGTCAGGGCAATGTCATAAGAATAAGTGCCCACGACGGCCTTACCGCCCTTGTGCACCATCATCATCAGCATGACAGCCTCTTCCTGTCTCTTGTTAAATACCTCCTTGAGGACCTGGACTACAAAATCCATCGGGGTATAGTCGTCGTTGTGCATAATAACTCTGTATCGTTTTGGTTCTCTGACCTGTGATTTTATCTGCTGTTTTACTTCTCCCTGGGTTGACATCTGAAACACCTTCCATTACTTAATATTATCACGGCTGCGCCGCAGTCCGGCCTTCGGATGGGTACAGCATCAGTTTCATATAGTATAATATACTTGCATAAAAAAAGACAGGAAAAAAAGTGGGAGATATGGTATATTTAGTAACAGTTGATTAGCAGAAATAAAAACCAGCAGAGAATAAAATAGAAAAGAGGTAATCAATATGGCATCGACTGCAAAAATCGGTTTTATCGGCTTCGGCAACATGGCTCAGGCCATCGCCGACGGCCTTTTATGTAAGAAAGTAACCGCCCCGTCACAGATTTATGCCTGTGCCGCCAATTGGGAAAAGCTGTGCCGCAACGCAGCACAGAGAGGGATTACTCCCTGCCGTACCGCAGAAGAGACGGCTGAACATTCGGATATTGTGGTTCTGGCTGTTAAACCCTACATGATAGCGGAAGTAACCGCTCCCATTAAGAACATCCTGAAGGAAAAAATCGTTCTCTCCGTAGCCGCGGGCTACCCGTTTGAAAAGTATGAAGAAATCCTGCTGCCGGGAACCCACCATCTGAGCACGATTCCCAACACTCCGGTCGCAATCGGCGAGGGTATCTTTATCTGCGAAAACCACCACTCCCTGACCGATGATGAATTAAATCTGGTACAGGAACTTTTCTCCCCTATTGCCCTGATGCAGTTTGTTGAGACAAGCCAGCTTTCCATTGCCGGAACCGTCAGCGGATGCGGCCCTGCCTTTGCCAGCATGTTCATGGAGGCCCTGGCCGACGCCGCAGTAATGCACGGTCTCACAAGAACCACCGCTTACAGTCTGGCCGCCCAGATGATAGCGGGAACCGGAAAGCTTCAGTTAGAAACAGGGGAACATCCGGGCGCTATGAAGGATGCCGTCTGCTCCCCCGGCGGTACTACCATCAGGGGCGTTGCCGCCCTGGAGCGCAGCGGCCTCCGTGCTGCCGTGATCGATGCTATTGATGCCGTCGAAGGACCTGTAACGCAGTAACCGCGCGCAACGTGCGGGTTTCTGCCGTCACTCCGGCTATATTATTCCGCATCCATCAGTGTTCCGATAAATACAGGCAGTTTTGTCTCACAATCAATAATCATGTAAACAAAAGGACGATCGAGATAGACTTCTTTCCCCTCTTCGGGCTCGAACGTATCAAGGCAGGATGTTGTTTCCACAACAACGGTTGCAGCTCCTGCCTTCGTCTTCTCTTCATCAAGGGCAAAATGAGCCTGATGCACAACTTTTTGGATTGCAAATCGATTAAAATGGTTCTCTTCAAGATCATACATTTCAGAAAAATCTGCTGTTGCATCGTTAAAAGCGTCCTGCATTCCCATCTCCATTAAAATATCCTGCATCTCTACACAATATTCGGTTTCAAACATAGGAATTGCTGCACTTACGGCAATCCTCTGCCCATGATCCAAAATATCCATCAGCCGCCTTCCCGTGAGGGTTGAAACATACTCAGAAACAGAGACCCCCTTTTCCGGGAGTAAAGCGGCAAAGGCATACTTCTGGTCAGCATAATATTTGATAAATCCTTCTGCTTTCTCATCCTCCAAATATATTCCCTCGGGGGAATACATCATTATAACATCTTGTTTTTTTCCATCCTCCGTTGTAAACCCCCCGTTTTTAACCTGGTTTTCTCTGTAGATTTCCTGCCATACGGAATTAAAGGCCAGGGCATTCACCAGAAAAACGTCTCCTCTGGAAGCGCCATTATCCAGAATGTCCTTTATCATCCCATCCGTCTTTTCACTAACCCAAAGATTAATATCCTGTATAATCGGATCCTCAGAAGAAAAGGTATAAATATCTCCTTTGTAATAATCAGCATTTAGCTGTAAAAAATCCCGTTTAAACCCAGTGACAGTTTCCTTAAGCCAAATCGAATTTGCTATATTAAGCTTGTATTTTTTCCCCTTCGGCAGATTGTTAACATACGTGTATAAATACTCATTCAACTCCCCAATCGGCATGCCGAAAACTTCTTCCATCTGTGAAAGCGTATTTCCATGCGTCCCATTTGCCGTCATTCCAAGCGCACAGAGAACCGACACGGGTGATATCAAAATATTTTTCCCGTTTACTTGACTCTCCTGGAACAATTGGACGCCAAAATCTGCAACTGCAATCCTCTGCTCACCATCAAGCGGCATACTTGTCTCAACCGTATTCGGTTTAATTCCTTTCATCATTGCCTCAGACTGAATCTTTTCCTGCCCGCTGCACCCGGTAAGCGAAAACTGAGCCATAACCGCCATGGTAAGACACAGCAGAGCCGCCGTCATTCGCTTCTTCGTTCTCCCTGTCATTTGCGTTTTCATTTGTACCTTCATTCGTTTCTTCATTGGTATCCCCCCCTTATGTATCTCCGGGCGCGTCTGAACAGGCACCCCCCGCAATCAGCCCTCCGTCCCCAAAAACACTGCCGTACTCCCATCTTTATCTGATAATTCCATTATACTAAAAAATCACAGGCATATCCACTCACCGGCCAAAAAAGACCAAAACCAGGCCATTGTAAACAAACTTGCTAAATCCTTCCTTTTTTCGTAAGAATGCTTTAGATTCTTTTTATACATTGGTCAAATATTGGTCACAATTACCAGTTATGATTATCGTATCAAATAAATGAGGCCAATGATTAAAAACAGCGCGCACACTGTCGTTGGCTTCGACTAACAACAATGAAACTTTATATAGATTTCTGAAAAGCATTTACATCCCCCATATTTTCAGAAAAAACAAGAGAAGCACAAGGGAATTCCTTCCCCGCGCTTCTCTTGTTTTATTGAGTGTCAATGAATAATCCACAAAGCGTACTCTTCGTTGCTGGCGGAATTATCTGCCCCTGTGCTTTTCCTTCCTTTTCTGCTGCTTCAATTCAAAATGGCGTTCTTTTTCTTCCTCTTTCTGTTCGCGGCTCTTCCTGCTGCGGACCATCTTATTTTCTTCCCGCTGAAGCTGCAGAGCCTGTTGAGATTTTGTTCCTGTACCGTGCGAATCAAGCTCTTTTTTTACAAGCCGTTTCATCCGCTTCGGATTAATCTTCTTCTCCTGCTTTTCGCCGGCGCTTACCGGTGGGCTGAATTTCAGCCCCGCCCAGTTCTGCAAAAGAAATTCATACACCTCATAGTCCTTTGGCTCGGCTCCAAACGTGATTTTACATGCTTCCAGTTCGTTCTTTGAAATACGTTCATAAATCCCAATCCAGAAAGTCCCGTCGTAAAATACTGTCAGTCTGCTCTTATTTTCCTGCATAGAAAATACTCCTCTCTTTCATAACAAAGAATGGACAACCGAGGAGGCAGGTTACTGACAGATTTATATTACTGCGCCCGGACTACCGGCCGGGACTGTGTTTTTATCTTTGTACTATTTAATTTATCTTTTTATTTTAACTCACTCCCCTTCATTTTTCAAGTAATCTGAGTAATGTAACGCATACGTATTTCGGACCGGTTCCTCCATGCATAAAGACCGGTTCCATCTGAGATCTTTCCCGCCGTATAAAAATGGGAGTGCCGCACATTCTGCAACACTCCCTTCATGCCTAAATATAGATTCGATTAGTAATCCCAGCTATCATCGTACATCTCTTCATATTCCGCATAGCTGTCATAATACTCTTCATCCCATTTGCCGTTTTTATCGAAGTAACAGTATGAATCATCAATTAATACACATAAATCGATGAGCATATGACCGCTCCCGTCAAAGTAGTACCAGTCATCGTCTATCTCCTGCCATCCTGTGAGCATGTATCCTTCGGAGTTAAATCGATAATAGTAACCGTCAATATAATAAACGCCATCTTTTTTATAAGTTGTTTCACTGTCTTTGTACCACCATCCGGCAGCATCCAACTTCCATCCCAACGTATCCGTCGGTTCAGCGGCTGCAGTAGGCTCAGGTAATGCCGGAGCCGTATTATTTACCGCACCGCTGCCTGACGAGGCGGTACTTCCCTGATTCGAACCGGCGGTTCCGCCGCTCTTATAGGGACATACTCCGTTTGTATGTAAATGGGCAGGATATCCACCGCAATGGTAGTGATAGCTTCCCAAACCACTTTTGTTCTTATAGTCATGATGCCCTCCACTGGAATCCGTTCTTCCTGAATGGGCTTCGGCAGTAATCACGAATGGACTGCCGGCACTTCCGGCCGCAGGCGATACTCCAATCACCGATGCCGCGATGAAAATAATTACCCTTTTTAAATTCTTTTTCATTTTATTTCCCCTCCTGCAGTCATTATACCGCCGCCGTAATTATTTAGCAATATGCCCCGGTCCATAAGCCATGTATACCTTCAATATACAATTACTGTTTACTCCGTGCACAGTAATCAATATACATCTTTTATTTTTATTATCTTCTTAATGCAGAATCAGTCTTTCTGTTTCTATCATAACAATTTTCTTCCTTACTTCTGTCTATTTTGTCCTGCCATACATACCCTCTTCGCACCGGATGGCCTGCAAGATATAACGCAATTCCCTAAACTTCCCGCTTTACCTCCGGTGAGTAGAGAATACGGATAAAATCATTATCTCTCGTATCCATATCTCCAAGAAACATCCGCTGATGTTCCGGAACCGCCTCATAGGCTTTCCTCAGTTCTTCCCGCGTCCAGTCGTTCGGATCGGCCAGGTATTGATAGTGAGCGCGCTTGCAGCGGTCTAAAGAATCCTTCTCCCCCGACAGACCGGCCATTGTATCATTGATTTCTTTCCGTTTCTCTTCCACTGGAAGCGCCCCATATTCGGGCGGCGCTAACAACACGTTTCCTAAACCGTCGATTTCTACCCATTCCACACCTTCAGGGGATGTAGAGAGGATCTTCTGTACAAAAAGTCCCTCTATCTCTTCCAGAGTATAAGATCGGTCACTCACTGCCCCCAGCCGGACTGTCTTGTCCGCATAAACGGTGAGTGAAGTCAGATGCAGCCTGCCTTCCTGGCGGTAGAAAATATAGCTGCTGTCCCCGTCAATCAGAGTATAACACCAGCCCGGTTTTAATTTGCAGGGAGTCGGGTCGGCCGTCCACCGGACGCGCGCTTTTTCCCATTTATCCTTCTCCCACTGAGCCATCCGGTACAGATTTGTCATCTCCGGATTGAGAGAACGCACCACCTCTTCCACGCGGTGATAGTATTCCTCCCTGTTATAGAACCAACGGGCCTCCCGGATTGGAAAACAGCCCAGATTGTTTATGGAAAGTTCCGCATCCGGCGGTACCGAAGGTACGACCCAGCCCTTTTCCAAATCACTCCAAAACTGTTGTAAATCGCTCTTGTGCCAGCAGCTTACGGTTCCATTCTCATACACTGCCATCTGTATCAGAAAATAACTGCTGTTATGAATAATGGCGGGAATCGCCGCTCCCTCTATTAACTGTTTATAGTAAACCCGCTCCATGTTGTCACCTTTCTTCTATCAATATCATCCTGCAAAATTCAGTCCTGCACGCCGGGTTATTGCATGGAATCCAACTGTTTTTTGGAATCACAAGTATCTTTTTTCATACTCCACCTCAATTATTCCTGATGTCATTATAGCAGAGATAAAAGCAAAATGCAGCACGGTATATTGATTATCACAATATACCGTGCTGCAAAAACTAGAAATTAAACTCATTTTCCCAGTCAAAATCGCCAGACTCCTCTACGTTCTTTGGCCAATGCGAACACCAGTCCGGGACACCCGGGGATTCCACCCTGTCGAGGCTTGGCGTATACGGCTTGAGATCCAGAACCGGCGTGCCGTCGTTGGCATCGATATAAGCAATTCTGATGATGCCGTTCTCATAATCAATCTGAATCGTTTCCACTGCAGTCAGCGCAATGGGATTCGGCCGGGCAGGCGATCTTGTGGCAAATATCCCCATTGTTTCCGGAGACTTTTTATAGGGCTGATCCACCGTCAGTACCGACCTGGCCATCTCATTATCACAGCCGTCGAACCACCAGATTACATTGATGTGGCTGAAACCGTCCAGCGCCTGAAGCGCGGCGCGGTATTCCGGGTAAAGTTCGATCGTCGAACCGCTGTCGTCACTGTGAATTACCCCAATCGGATTTACCTTAAATTCTGTCATCATTTTTCCTCCTGTTTTTCATTTTCTGTAAATCCATATTAGGCCCTGACACCGTGTGAGAGTCAAGCAAAATCCGGTTCTCGGTTTTCTCCCGGTTTTTCGATCGGAATCTGGATCTCCACCAGATAATTCTCCGGATTTTCTTCATTCCAGGGACCGCGGTGGACAATCTGCCTGTTTTGTCCGTACATTCTATACTGGCCGTTATCCTGGAGCCACCGGGCAAAGGACAGATAGGCCCCCGCAATATTGGAAAAGTCACCGTACACCATCGTGCAGGCCATAGACGGCACCGCTTCGGTCATCCGGTAGGTGAAACCGCCGCCGTCCCTGCCTGTTTTTGTAACCAGGGCGCACAGCTCGACGTCGACATCCCGTTCCTTAAATTCCATGTCATGGTAGATGGAAAAAGTCTCTCCCGACACCGATACCCGCTGATCCCTGGCAAAAGCGCTCATCTCCTGCCACATCCCGCCTTCGCAGTAATAATCCGGGATTTTCTTCCGCAGGGATAGCACCTGATACTCCGGGATTGATTTGATTGCGACATTGTAGTGCATCTCGCCGGTACCATACAGAATTTCTTTTTTGGCCGTTTTTATCTTCTCAAGCTTCTCCTGCTCATCCCGTATTGTTTTACAAATCTCCTCATATTTGTCGTCCAGCTGTTTCGCAATCAGGCTGTCGTCCCTGCAGGCAAGCGCCGATGCAATCTCCGCAACCCCAAATCCACTGTCCCGCAGGTATATAATCTTATTCAACACAGGAATCTGTTCCACCGAATACATGCGGTATCCGGTCCAGGGATCAATATGGGCGGGCTTTAACAGGCCCATTTCGTCATAATACCTGAGCATCCTGACCGACACCTGGGTCAGCCTGGAAAATTCTCCGATTTTAAACATGATTTTCCTCTGCCCACTTTCTGCACTGTTCAAGGCGGGGCGCCGGGTCAAAGCCCATGTCTTTTCCCATCTCCGCCTCCATGCTGCACGGAAAATCGGGACATTCCCCGCAATGGTTCAGCGCTCTGCCCTCACAACAGGCTTTCACTTCACATACGCCGCCCCAGAACGTCTTTTCCATATTGGTGCATCCCGTACAGTGAACTGCTTCCTTTCTCTCACAATCGTTACAGCAGACTCCGCATCTTGACTCAAACATATCGTTCCTCCTTTGTACGTTTGAAAACGCTATTTCAGATAGTCCTTCCTGAAATTCTCCATCCATTTTCCCAGCACATCAAACAGCATGTACTGCTGTTCCAGAATCGCCATGCCGGTAAACGGGGCGTGGCTCCTCTCGGACATCTTCTCTTCCACCGTGTCCTTCATTATCTGAATCTCATCCTGAATCCGTCCGGTCAGCTCTCCCCTGATCTCCTCAGAAACAAAATCGAGGCTCATAATCACCGCATTAAAATCCAGGAAAAGGCGGACGGACTGGCCTGCCGTCTCCTCCATCAGCTTCAGGAAATGTTTTTCCCCCGCTTCCGTAATCCGGTAGACCGTTTTCTCCGGCATCTTTCCCTCTCTCACAATGCTCCCTGCAATATCACCCTTTTCTTCCAGCTGCACCACCTTCTTATAAATAGAAGGAGTGCTGACCTTCACCCATTTGGAAATGTTCCTGTATTCCACATTCTTCTGCAGTTCATAGGCGCTCTGCGGCTGCGCCTTTATCATTCCCAGTACAATTAAATCAATTGCCGCCATGTTTCACCTTCCCTCTTCTACGTTCCGGCCGCTGCTGCGGCGTATATGTTTCATCTCAACAACTATATTTTATAGTACTATAGTATACATCTATAAGCAAGTAAAATTATCTAAATTGCGGAAAAAGTTGTCGTGATACATCGTTCTTCATTATAATCCGTATCGTTTTACCTGATATTTCCCGGCAACTTTTTCCTGAACTTTCGTCAGAAATTCCCTTGACTCTTACCTTACGTCATAGTGTATCCTATAATCACACGGGAGGAGGACACTCAATGAAAACGGTAAATGAAGTGAGCACGCTGACCGGTGTAAGCGCACGTGCCTTACACTACTATGATTCAATCGGACTGTTAAAACCTGCGCAGGTCACCGGGTCCGGTTACAGGCTGTATGACGATGCGGCCCTGGAACGGCTGCAACATATTCTTCTGTTTAAAGAACTGCAGTTTCCTTTAAAGGAAATCAGGCGTATTCTGGACAGTCCGGATTTTGATCGCAATCTGGCCCTGGAACAGCAGCTGAATCTTCTGCTGCTTCAAAAAGAGCACCTGGAGAACCTGATCGACCTGGCTCGTGGAATTCGTATGACAGGAGTGAGAAATTTGGATTTTACAGCATTTGACGCCAAAAAGATTGATGAGTATGCAGCGCAGGCCAAAGCCGCCTGGGGTAAAACGGCTGCCTATAAAGAATTTGAAGAAAAAACACGGGACCGCAGCCCCGAAGAATATGACATAATCAATCATGATTTTATGGAACTTTTCCGTGAATTCGGAGAACTGAAGGCCCAGAACGTTTCCCCCGGCTCCCCGGAGGCCCAGGGACAAGTACAGAGACTCAGGAATTTTATCACGGAACACTTTTACAACTGTACCACCGAAATATTGGGAGAACTGGGAAAAATGTATGCCGGAGGCGGAGCCTTCACGGAAACGATAGACGGCAAGGGCGGAAAAGGAACTGCTGATTTCGCCTCACGGGCGATTGATTTCTACGCCGGTAATCAGCAGTAGAACTCATGCCCTGTATACAGACCGCTATTCATAAAATAAATACTGCCGCTGGACGGCAAAAGGCTCCGGTTGAGGGACCGGAGCCAAAGTAGGATTGGAGGGGTGATGAGTCATCCCTTATATATTAAACGTTTTTACAGGACAATTTGTGACAGAATTTTATATTTTTTTCAACTTTTTCCCATATTATTTAAATAAAAACAATCTTTCGCCTTTTTCGCTCCAAACCGCAGACCAATGGCAGGAATTTATCATCATTCATCGCCTGCCCCCGTCTCCGACGGCAGAACTTACTTAACCACGTCTGAAATATCAATTACTTTCTGTGCCCAATCCTTATAAAATTTTTCTTCATGCGATACCAGCAGCACGGTTCCCGGAAATTCCGTCAATGCAGTTTTTAATGCCTCCTTGGACAGAAGGTCCAGGTGGTTGGTCGGTTCATCCAGTATAACAAAATTATATGGTTTTAATGTGAGAAGGCACATTTTCACCTTTGCCTGTTCACCCCCGCTCAGCGTGCCGACGGGCTGCATGGCATGCCTGCTGGAAATGCCGCAGCGCGCCAGTCTTTTCCGTATCTCTTTATTAACAAGTTCCGGGTACTGATCAGAGACAATCTCCATCGGCGTCCTTTCCGCATCCTCCCATGCCAAATCCTGCTCATAATATCCCGTCTTCACCTGTTCCGAAAAGGAAAAACTTCCCTGCAGCGCCCTAATCTGTCCCACTAAGGTTTTTAACAGCGTCGATTTACCGATTCCGTTAAATCCGGTGATTACGACCTTCTGTCCCCCTTTAATTGAAAAGCTGATGTCTTTCAGGATGGGATAATGATAACCCACGGATAACTGTTTTACCCACAGATGTTCCGTATCCGTCAAGGGTAAATTGGGAAAATGAAAAATCGGCTTAATCTCCTTCTCCTCCAGCGCCTCCATCTTATCCATCCGATCCAACTGTTTCTGTCTTCCCCTCGCCATCTTCGCCTTCCTTCCCGCCGCATTTTTCCGGATAAATTCCTCTGTCTTTTTAATCTCTTTTCTCTGCGCAGAGTACTGGCGGATATAATCCTCCCGCAGCAGTGTTTTCTTTCTTAAAAACTCGGAATAAGTCCCATAATATTTTGCAATTTTTCCGTTGTCGATGTCGCAGATACGGTTAGCAATTTTCTCCAGGAAGTCATAATCGTGAGAAACGACCATAAAGGCATTGTCCAGCCCCGACAGGTATCCGGCCAGCCATGTGACATGTTCCCGATCCAAAAAGTTGGTCGGTTCGTCCAGAAGCAGTACATCCGGCTTTTCAAGCAGAAGTTTTGCCAGAATCACCTTTGCCCGCTGTCCGCCGCTCATCTCCCCGATCGGTCTGTCGAGTCCAATGGCAAGCAGGCCAAGACCTTCCGCCACCTGGTCAATCCTTGTGTCAATGGAATAGAAGTCACGGTTTTCCAGCTGCTCTCCGTATTTTGCCGCCATATTAAGCGCCTTTGCATCTCCGCCCGCCGCATCCTCATAAAGGCGATTCATCTTCTGTTCGATCTGATATAATTCCCGGAACGCCGATTTTAGCAGTTCCCTCATCGTCATCTGCTTTTCCGTTTCGGCATATTGATCCAGATAGCCCGCGGTCACATTGGGCTGCCAGACAACGCGCCCTTTGTCCGGTATCACCTGCTCCGTACATATTTTGATCAGGGTGCTTTTTCCAGTCCCGTTCTGTCCCACAATTCCAATATGCTCCCCCTTATTCAGGGTCAGCTCCGCATTCCTGTATAACTCATTCTCACCAAATGTATGAGATAATTCTGTAATTTCTAATAAGCTCATGATAATAATCCTTTCTTCTGCGCCGTATCCGGCGTTTTTATTCTGTGGGCGGGTTCTTCACGCCCAAAAGAGTCCGCAACCAAAAAAAGACAGAAGGCTCCCGGTATGCTCCCATACCTGCCTTCTGTCCGACTGATTACTGACTGCGGCGGTGAAAAATCCACCGTATTAATCAACAAAAGGCCATGGACAAAACACTGTCCATAGCCTTTTCACGCCAAAAAAAACACGAAAAGAAAACAATATGGCCATAAAACCATACTGTATTTCTTTCCGATGAAATCCGAACGTATCTTTATACGCTATACTCTGCACAATGTTTCATCGGTCTGAATTGTACAGAGTTAAGTTTCCTTTTAAGCTGACTGGTTAAATAAAAGTTCATTGTCTAATCTCCTTCTGAAAAACGCTGTTATTATAGCATCAGGGACAGCGGTTGTCAATTCGTTTCCGGTTACGGTGTGAAACCGCAAGTAATAGTTCAGCCATAAAGTGGGGATTTTGTTGAGGAACGAGAACGCCGCCGGGACGGTCGGGGTTCGGGATGGTGAGAGGTAGGGGATGAGTCTTCAGTCCCGGACTGTAGGTTGTCGCGGGTGGGGAATCCGGGCAGAAAAAGTTCCTTCGGGAAACGCTTGCGCTCTTCGAAGTGCATAACGGTACTAACCTCGAAAAAACCTCGGTAAGTGCCGATGAACTTCAGGTTCCCTCCGGAATCTTTTTCTCCCTTCTTCCCCACAGGCAGGTTATGGACCGGGCCTGAAGACGCGAAGGTTTTCGCCATCCCGAACTCCGGCCTGCGGCCGCTGATTTGTTCTATTCCTTCAAGTGCGGGAGGTATTTTCGCTGCCACTACGTTTCCTTGAATTTCAGGGGAATGCCTCTTGTATGGTATTCAATTAATGAGCCGAAGTTTTAGCGTCTGACCTATCCTTGAATAACCATGCAATTTTTTGTTTACTCATTATATTTAGTTTTGGATTTATCTCCGAATTCAGCCTGAAACATCTTCAAAAGGTAAAAGGTTCACGACTACATAGTGGCCGCGACAATACCTCCCTCCGCACTTGACGAAAGAGACAATCAGCCCCTGAAGCCGGCGGACGGGGCAATACCCTTCCCTGAGTCTTCAGTCCCGTCGACAATCTGCCCGGGGAAGGAAGGAGAAAACGTTCCGAAGGGGACCTTGGAATCCGCCGGTGCTTGATGAGGTATTTTTGAATCTAGCACCCGCCTCGCATTCCACCAGCGGGAGCGAGTCCCCGCAGGAATTTTTTCTCCTGGATTCCCCCTCACCACAACCTACAAACCGGGACTGAAGACTCATAAACCCCCTCCCACCACCCCGTCCGCCGTCTTACAGAGGCGTCCTCGCATCTCAACTAAATCTTTTCATCATTTCATCTTCCCCGGAGCCACAGACAACCAGATCTCAAAAGAAAAATCATTCGAATGGACTTCATCGCTCTTATACACCTCAATGCACATTCCTCCGGACGGCTGATAGCTGCTGGTCGGAAATACCTCAGTATAGACCCTCTTCCATAAATCTTTAAATGCATCCGGCATACTTCCGGTACCGCTGAATATCATCCAGGTGTTTGCCGGAATCTCCTCCACCGTCAATCCCTCCGCCGGTTCGCCGCCCTCATAGGACGCTCCGATGGCATAGTCGAAATCACCTTCATTCGGGTTGTCGAAGCAGATGCCGACAAGCGAGTTTCCGAATACGCTTTCCGGCGTGATATAGCGGCACAGTGTTTCAAGCGCTCCGTCTTTCCCGCACTCCTCCCACGCACTGTGAATGCTCTGCTGCGTGATATCCCCGGTTCCCTTAAATCTCTTTCTGCGTGCGATCACCTTAAATGCGTCTTTTTTCTCAATTCTGTAATCCATCATGTTTCCTCCTTCTAATACGAGTTTGATGGAAAGGGGGGAGAATGATTTAAGCTCCGCTTTTCGTGAGCGCGCCTGGGAGGGAGTGATGCCGTGGAATCTGGAGAACGCCCTGGAAAAGCTCTCCGGGCTGTCGTACCCATATTTTACCGCCACATCTATCACCTTGCTGTCCGATGAGGCCAGCTCACTGCCCGCAAGAGTCAGCCGCCTGTTTCTGATGTATTCTCCCAGTGTATACCCGCAGAGAATCCCAAAAACTCTCTGAAAATGAAAGCTGGAGGAATATGCCTGTCTGGCAATCTCGGCATAATCCAGTTCCTCAGTCAGATTATCTTCAATATAGTCAATTGCATTCTGTAATCCGTCTATCCATCCCATTTCATTTCCCCTTTCCTGTTCACAATCCCAGTATACAAAAGACCGGAACGTTCTTCATGACAATTTGTGCTGCCGGGTGAAGGACTCCCGGTGCACAATCTATCCCGCATCCGGCGAAGGAATCACACTTTTTTTTCGGAAGCAGACCTGATGCGATTCATTCTCTCCGTCATTATAAGCATCCCCGCCACAAAAATCAGCAGATAGAATGGATAAAGCCAGACTCCAATCCATTCCGCCAGCAGTCCGAACAGCGGCGGCATCAGGGTGGTTCCCACATAGGCGCAGGCCATCTGCATGCCCATGACGGACTGGGAATACTCCTTGCCAAAATTATACGGTGTCGCGTGGAGCAGGCTCGGATAAATCGGGGCGCAGCCCACTCCGGTGAGAATAAGCCCCGCAAGCACAGCCGCAGTTCCAACGGGAAGGAGAATCAGACATGCCCCGGACGCCGCAAGAAGCTGCCCCAGACGCACCATATTTTGATCGCCGAACCGATCGGTTATAAATCCGCAGATAAAACGGCCGATTGTAATTCCCAGATAAAAGAGGGAGGCCCACTTTGCCGCCGTCTCTGCGTTGATGCCCTTGTGAAGCACCATAAAACTCCCCGCCCACAGGCCGGTTGTGGCCTCCAAAGAACAGTAGCAGAAATACGCCGTCAGGATTGCCTTAGCTCCGGGCAGCTTCAGCGTCTCCCCGAGTCCAATCCCCTTATATTCCGGAGTTTCCCCTTTCCCGTCATCCTTTCCTGATTTCCACAACGGCAGAGAAAGAAGCAGACAGGCCACCAGAACAAACTGGATAATTCCAATTGTCCGGTATCCCGAATTCCACTGCAGTCCCCGTGTCAGGCACAGTCCCATAATATACGGTCCCGCCGTGGCTCCGACTCCCCAGAAACAGTGCAGCCAGCTCATATGGCGTGATTTGTAATGCAGCGCCACGAAGTTGTTAAGCGCCGCGTCCACACTCCCGGCCCCAAGCCCGTAGGGAATTCCCCACAGACAGAGCTGCGTAAACGAATGGGAACGTGAAAATCCCATCAGGGCCACCGCGGTCATTGCAACACTGACAACCGTCACAAGCCCTGTGCCGAACTTTCTGATCAGCCTGTCACTGAACAGGCTGGATATGATTGTTCCTCCGGCGATGATCATGCTGATAATCCCGGCAAAGGAAACCGGCACATTTAATTCGCCATACATGGACGGCCAGGCCGAGCCGAGCAGCGAATCTGGCAGACCCAGACTGATAAACGCCAGATAAATAATAATAAGCAGTAATTGGAACATTTTAATCCTCCTGAATTTATTTCGATATGTCGTGAAGCGGGTCTGCGGTATGGAATGGACAACACCTTTTTTTGCCGCTAACCAGGGATACCTGCGCTGCCGCGCGGTTGCTTCAGCAACTCTTTAACGCTGCGCGGCTTGTGCATCTTCGCGGAGCGTTTTTCAAATCATAGGACGTAATTTCCTATGAATCAAGAATACCGTCTTTTTTATCTTGAATCTACCTTATTCCAGACATATAATATAAAAAAAACGACGAATAGTCAAATTGTTCTAGAATCGTTCTAATCGATATGGAGGTGATATAATGAGTCTGCAAAAATGCGGATTGAATTTGAACCGCAGCAACGAGGAGCTGCAGCCACACGGAACGCCGTCCTTCCCCTGCGCCGGTTATGCCGCCGTCTATACGGACGTCGCGGAGGACGCCATTCCCTGGCACTGGCATGCGGAATTTGAAGTCATTTATATAAAATCGGGAAACCTGAAACTTCAGATACCTGAGAAAACATTTCATTTAAAACAGGGCGAAGGAATTGCCGTCAATTCCAATATTCTTCACTCTGCGGAGGCGGAACCTTACTGTGAACTGCAATCCTTTGTCTTTAACCCCTTGTTAATCACGGGAAGCGCAGACTCCGTCTTTGCAGAAAAATACATTACGCCTCTCATCTCCTCCCCTGCTTTTGACGGCTGCCCCTTCCTCCTCGTTTCCCAGGAGCAGGAACTCTTCGAAAAGCAGTTTACACAGGCCTTCCACGCCCTTTCCGGGGATCTTCCAGGCTATGAATTTACGGTCAGGCAGAATCTCTCAGGAATCTGTTATTTACTCTGTCAAAAATACGGCGGGGATCAGCCGCCCGAACGTCCGGGGCTTGCTCCCGATCATCTGCGCATCCGGACAATGCTGGATTATATCCACGGCCATTTTTCCGAAGACCTGAACCTGGCTCAAATTGCGGAAGCCGCCAATATCGGTGAACGCGAATGTCTGCGCTGTTTCCGGAGAACCATCCAGATTTCACCGGTACAGTATCTGATTAAATACAGAATTATGCAGGGCGCCTCCCTGCTTCTTCGCGAACCGGGAAAAAGTGTCTCCAATATTGCGCAGGAATGCGGCTTCGACAGCCCCGGGAATTTCTCCCAATTGTTCAGGCGTTATTACAAATGTTCTCCAAAAGAATACAGACAGGAAAAACAGAAATAACATTTACCGTTCCCCCTGGCTTTCTACGTGATTTTTTCCGGGGTTTTCACGAAAAACATCAGAAAATATTCCGGAGAATGCCCTGGAGGGCAACTATTATGAATGATACATCCCCTGTTTCGATATATTGTAATAAACATTTCTGAAATGGATTTTTGTGTCTCTATGAAAAAGCATCTCAAATTCAAAGGCAAACGGATCCCGATCGAAGGGCTCAGGGCCCGTCTGCCCCATCTAAGCGCTCACTCTCTGAAAACCCAGGCTAAAAAAATCACATCCCGAAAGGTTTTATCTACCGCAGCCATCTTTGCCCTCTCTTTCTTTGTGGGCCGGGCCGCTGCCCAGACCGTGGAACCTCATAAGAACGCAGCTCCCGTGGAGTCCCATCACAGCGCTTCCGCTGTCCCAGCCTCCGCAGATGGTAACTGGGGCTTAAGTTTCCAGACCGAGGGCCAGGCTCCGATCGGTAATGCGACGGCCGACTATCTGAAACAGTACAATGCTTACTATGTCCAAAACACGCAGGATAAAGTGATTTATCTGACTTTTGACGCCGGATACGAGAACGGCAACACGGCCGCAATCCTGGATGCGCTGAAAAAACATAACGCCCAGGCCACATTTTTCCTGGTCGGCAATTACATGCAGACCAGCCCGGATCTCGTCAAACGGATGATCGCGGAAGGCCACAACGTGGGCAACCACACCTTCCATCACCCGGACATGTCCAAACTCTCCACAAAAGAATCTTTTGAAAAGGAACTGGGTGACCTGGAGACGCTTTTCGAACAGACCACCGGCCAGCCCATGAAGAAATACTACAGGCCGCCACAGGGAAAATACAGTGAGAGCAACCTGCAGATGGCAAGCGATATGGGATATAAAACCTTTTTCTGGAGCCTTGCCTATGTTGACTGGTATGAAGATAAACAGCCGACAAAGGAAGAAGCATTTAAAAAGCTGCTCGGACGCATTCATCCCGGAGCCGTTGTGCTGTTACATAGTACCTCTAAAACCAATGGGCAGATTCTGGATGAACTGCTGACGAAATGGGAAGAGATGGGGTATCATTTTGGGTCGTTGGATGAGCTTGTGGGTGAAAAATAGGGGGAGAATAGCTTCAGTCCCGGGCGGGGAAGGGATCTCTGGGGCGGGGAATCCGGGCAGAAAAAGTTCCTGCGGGAAACGCTTGCGCTCTTTGGAGTACATAACGGACACTAACCTCGTGAAAGACCTCGGTAAGTGCCGATGAACTCCCAGGTTCCCTCCGAAATCTTTTTCTCCCTCCTTCCCCGCCGGGAAGGTTTTGGCCGGGACTGAAGCCGCGAAGGGGTCGCGTGCCCGTTTACTTTGTCGTCATTTTGATTTTGCTATTTTATCCATCGAAAAGGTCCGGTAACGTCTAAAATGCGTTTGCCGGATCTTTTTGATGGGGAAAAATTGGGGGATTGTATCGACGTTTTTTAGATTGTGTGTTGTTATAATTATCTTAAATAGTAAAACTAATATCAGAATGATTGGCGACTTCATGATGAGGGATTATGGAATGTTTTGAAGCCGGATAAACTATGACAATAAAACCTGGCCCGGGGGCTCCCGTGTGCTGGGTGTTTGAGGAGGGATTTTTATGAAACCGAAGGAAGAAATCAGTGAACATTTATTAAAAGAACTTGAACGTTTCAGAGCCGAATATCCTGTTGCGGAGGAGGTGAGGCGGCGTGTCTATCAGCCTGATATGCCCTTCTTTGGAAAGGAAATCGTGGAGATGGCCGTTTCCGCACTTCTGGAGGGTGAAAATCTTCTGCTCTGCGGGGATAAGGCGACGGGTAAGAATATCCTGGCTGAAAATCTGGCCTGGATGTTTGGACGGCCTGTTTATAATATGTCCTTTCATGTGAATACGGACAGCGGCACCCTGATCGGAAGCGATACTTTTGTGGATAATGAGGTGAAGCTGCGCAGAGGACCTGTGTACCAGTGTGCCGCCTACGGCGGTTTCGGTATTCTGGATGAGATAAATATGGCTAAAAATGATGCCGTTTCCGTTCTTCATGCCACGCTCGACTACCGCCGCATCATTGATGTTCCCGGATATGACAGGATCGAGCTGCACCCCGCGGCCCGTTTTATCGGAACGATGAACTATGGATATGCAGGGACGAAGGAACTGAATGAGGCTCTTGTCTCCCGTTTCATGGTCATCAATATGCCAACTCTCGGCCAGGAGGATTTAATAAGAATTCTGGATGCCGCCGTTCCCGGAGCCTCCCTTCCGGCTCTGGAACAATTTTCGGGACTTTTCCTGGATCTTCAGGCTAAAGCAAAGAATGGGGAGATTTCCACGAAACCTGTGGATCTGCGCGGTATGATTGGTTCCCTGAAGCTGATCCGCGGCGGGCTGACGCCGAAAGCCGCTGTCACCATGGGCATAACCAATAAGTGCTTTGATGTATTTGAGCAGGATATGGTGGATGACATCGTCTTAACCCGGATTCCCGATTCATGGACCAGCAGCGACGTATTTTGAGAAGCGAGGCGCCTATGAAAACCATAAAATATGAAGCGGAAGAGATAAAAAATCCGGCTCCGGCGGAACCGGAAATGGATGAAGAGATGGAAACCGCCCGAATCCAGAACCGCCTTAAGAACCTCTTATGGACCATAAGCGGCGACTACAGTCTGGGGACCGAGGTGGACGCCTCTTTATTCCGCAGATCAAAATATATAGCTCTTTACGACGCAGTCTGCAAAGGCGGCTTCGCCAGATACTTCCGTCCCCGGACGCTGGAACAGTATTTTGAGAAGGCGTTTCTCTTTGGAGCCGAACCTTCCGTACTCCTGCCAATCTCGCGCATGTGTATTGAGAGCGCGGTCTGGAAAAAGGTGGCCTCGGAACGCGGAGGAGTAACCGATATCCGGCGGCTGGCATTTGAGGATACACTGAGAAAAGACGAAAGCCGTCTGACCCATACGGACTGGGGCGCTCTGGAGGCCTGTTATCTGCGTTTCTGCCTCTACCACACTCCCGCCCCTTCTTCAAAGCAGATCTGGATTGATAAAATTTGTGCCCTGGAGGACGCAACTGATACGGTCGAGATCATCCGCTGTCTTGATGAAGTGTACAATGGAGCCTATCCCAAAGGATTTGCAGATGAATTCAAAGGGTTCGGCCTATTTGAGGACGATCCGGGCCGGGGTGATAAGCAGTCCGACTCCGATGACGAGGACGATAAGCCCGAAAAAGAGGAAGACCGCATCGTTAATCTACTGGCCGATCATCTTCAGGAGGACGATGACGGTAAAAACAAGGCAGAAAAGCCGAATGCCGTTGTTCTGGAAGATGAATCCATGGCACTGGCAAAAGACTATATTGAGCTGAATTATGGGAAGAGCTACCTGACTCCAAAGGAGCAGCGCCGGCTTACCCACCAACTCTGCACCGGCGCCCACAAAGAATGCAAACTGCACTTTACCGACGGCCTGCTCCATCCCGGAGAAACGGATGAAACAGATGGGGCTGAAACTACGGATCAGGTGCAAATCCATGATGAGCCGAAAAACCGGGAAACCACATCCGAGACCTACCAGGTCGAATATGCAAGACGCATTCTGTTTGAAAATCTTGATGTCCTGAAAGCAAACCAGCTTGTTACGAGGCAGAATATCCTCTCGCTGGCCGACATCTTAAAGAGGGCGCTCCTCACCAGGGAAGAGAAGGAAATTTTTCCGGGCGAATATGGCAAGATCCGGGTAGACCGTCTATGGAACCTGGGGAGAACCAGAAACAGGAAATTATTTGACCGCGAATTCACACAGGAATTCACTGATTTTACCGTGGAAATCCTGATCGATTCCAGCGGTTCCCAGCAGATCCGGCAGAGCATGGTAGCACTCCAGGGCTATATTATCAGCGAAGCGCTGAGCCTGGCAGAGATTCCCCACCGCGTGATGGGATTCTGCACCTTCGGGGATTACACGGTGATGAGACGGTTCCGCGACTACGACGAACCAATCGAGGCCGACAAACGAATCCTGGAATTCTACGGTTCCGCCAATAACCGGGACGGACTCGCTATCCGTGCCGCCGCCTACAGTCTGGCCGCTCGGAAAGAAGAGAATAAAATTTTGATTGTATTAAGCGACGGAACGCCGAACGATATTATCGTAAGTAAGTCCAAGAGCCGCCTGCGCGTCCAGTACTGCAACGAATACGCGGTGAAAGATACGGCAAGGGAGGTCTATCACCTTAGAAATGAAGGCATTGCCGTCATGGGAATTTTCGCCGGCGAGGAGGAGGCCCTTCCTGCAGAACGGCAGATATTTGGAAATGAATTTGCCTATATCAGGAATATAAACGACTTCTCCAATGTGGTCGGAAGGTACCTGAAGGAACAGCTTATGGTTTAGGCCGTTTTACGTTTCCACCGGCTGGATAAACTCCGGGGTTCTTTTCCAATTTACAATAAAGGGGATATACCGAATCATTTAAAACCATGATTCGGTATATCCCCTTTCTATTTTTATCCATTGTCTTCACTCATCTATTTCTATCCTGCTGTTTCCACCCCAACTATTTTCCCCAACTATTTCCATCCCGCCGTCTCCGCTTCATGAATTTCCTCATAATCGGCCTGTCACCCTCTTTTTGTTTCCACCAGCTTCTCAAATTTCGGTACGGAAAGTATTTCGTTTGTCACAAATTCTCCATTATAAAACAGACTGTAGCTCGTAAACGGCGCCGGAGCATTCCGGGCCTGTTCCGTCGTCTCAAAACGGACCGAGCGGAACGGCACTCCTTTTTCTTTGGCCGCAGCCTCGATCAGAGGAACGTATTTGGCCGTATAAGGACACTGGTTCGCATAGTATAGCACAAAGCCCTGCTCTTCGATTCCAGGCTGTTTAACCTGTTCCTTAAAGCGCGGTTTATCGGCGCCGTCTTCGAACGGAAGATAGAGCAGTTCATAAAACGGCTCTGCTGTGTCTGCGGTGAGAAAGCCCTTATAGCGCAGGAACTTCGGTTCTGCCAGAAACGGCATTTTTTTCTTTGAAGAAAGGATCACGAGTCCTTTCTTCCCCTTTTCCCTGCTGTCACGGATGCATTCATCCAGAAGAAGCGCGGCATTCCCCTGTCCCTTATACTGTCCCGCAACCCACATGCAGTCAATATACATGTATCCGTCTGCCTCGACAGGCGCCCATGCATTTTCCGCCGGAATGTATTCAATAAAACATTTTCCGCGCACATCTCCTTTTTTGAAAACAAGGCCGTCATCAAACCGCTCCGCGAGCCAGGCCTTCTTTGACAATACCTGGCAGTCCCTGTTGCTGGAAATGGCGCAGCAGATGTGTTCCTTATCCAGATTTTCCTTCGTAACTGTTATAATCTCCAAAATGGCGCCTCCCTCACAATGTGTGCATAATGCCTCCCGATCCGTTCTCTCTGATGTACCGGCACACTAATCTCTTTTTTTCACGGGATGCCTGATGACCGTCTTCATTTTCTCCGGGGCCGTTTTTCTCGGATCATTCAGATAGATTTCATGGTGCGGCCGTTTGTCGTTTATATCTATCACATAGCCGTTCTCTTCGGTAAAACATTCCATCCGTTCGATCGTCTCCGGTTCACTGTCATATGGCCCGATATGCATCATCTGGGCGCAAAGCCCCTCCGTATATTTTACCAGACGGACCTTTGACAGGTCAATCTCCGGTTTTTTCCTGCTGCAGCTTTCTTTGGCCTGTTCAAATACCTCATCCGTCACAAAGTCGGGCTGCCGGATCATGGAGATCCATTGGAACCAGCTCTTATCCGTGATGCTTGTCCCATCAAATCCCCGGTCATCCACCAGCCACAGTCCCTCTAACGGAGGCACTACATAATCAAAATATCCGGGCGGACATTGGCTGCCCATTTTGCTCATCTTTACCGTATAAGACAGGGCGTACAGAGCTCCCACCGCCTCTTTGTATTCTTCGGAGGTATTGGGATCGCCGGAACCTTTTACGGCAAAAAACGTCATCTCCGGCACATCCACGATGGACGGTTTCTTCCCCGGCTGGTAAAGGTTCTTGTCACGTTTCTTGAAATCCACTTTCTCTTCTGGCGCCGTCTCCTGCTTTACCCGTTTCTCCGTTTTTTTCTTCTTGGGCGCGGGCATGGGAAGTTCCCTGAATGTCTCCACCACCAGTTCGGTCAGTAATTCCCTGTCATCGATGTCCTCCACCAGAAGAAATGGCTTGGAGCCCTCATAGGGCGCCGCCTCCTCAAAATCGGGACAGAGTTTTTTCCCCGCCTCCGTCATTTTGATAAAGAGCTGATTGTCGCAGATCAGGCCGATTATCTTGCCGTCACAGTAGATGCCGTATTCCCCAAACATCTTTTTATAGGTAATCTCCCCGGCGTTTCTCATCTGATCTGCCGCATATTGAACAAATTCCATGCTTGAAGCCATATCCTCATCCCCCTCCATACCTTTTTCCGCACATCTTCCTCTGCACGCGTTACTGTTCGCAGCATACCGTTTACCGGCAGGCTGCAAACAGCTGCTTCTTTACTCCTTTAAACCTACATAGATATGAATTTCGGTTTCATCCATGCCGTCATCCTGATACTCCTCAAAATCGCAGTCAAAGGTCCGGGGCAGATCCATACTCCAGATCTCCTGCCAGCATCTTGCAACCGCCTCATGCAGCTCTCCCTTTGCGATAAATTTTGCATATTTACCGGACGGAATTGTGACAAGAACCGTATCCCCGGGAAGCTCCTCTTTCCCATCTACCTCGCATGCAACGACAATGGTGTAATCCGACGCCGCGTCTCCGTCATACTCCGTATAAATTCCCAGAACTTTCTCATTCGTCTTTCCCGGAATGGATTCATAGATTCCCTCAGAATAAAATCTTCCCCACAATCCTCCGATTACCGCTCCCATATCAGGAGACATATTATTTGTTCTCGCCTTAATTCCCGCTGCTTTTTTCTCTTCTAATCTTACAATCTCATATTCCATTGTTTGTTCTCTCCTGTCTTATTTTCTGATAGACAAAGCATACCATATGAAACATGACATCTGTGCGTCATCATTCACGGTACATTTTTTGAAGCCGCCCCATCATCTCATAAAGCTCTCTGCGAAGTTCCACCGGCTTTGTCAGTTCCACCTTGTCCCCAAAGCTCAGAAGCCATCCGAACAGGTTCTCCTTGTCCGCAAAACCGAAGGAAAATTTAAGCCGTCCGTCTTCCTGTTCCGTGAAGCTCTCCATACCGAATTCCTCCACCAGCCGCCACTTCATATCCGGCTCAAAAACGGCCTCCACATCAATTCCCAGCGGATAAATCCGCTCTGCCGAAAGATCTGGCACCGGAATCTGCCTGGGTTCGTACTGTTCCTCCGTCGCTTTTAACTCCGTCATCCTGTTCAGTTTAAAAAGGCGGTAATCCTGCTTTTCACAGCAGTATCCCCACAAATACCAGGACGACCATTTAAAAATGAGAAGATACGGTTCAATACTCCGGCTGCTCTCCCCGCCCGGCGCATAATAGTTAAACTCCACCTTCCTCCTGTCCTCAACGGCCCCCTGAAGCACACTGATTTTTGGAGCCAGAGAGGATCGGTACCAGGACGCCAGGTCGATCATAATGTGATTATTCGATGCCAGAACGGAGGAGTTCCCCATTGCCAGTTTCTCCATCAACTGCTGATACCGTTTCGATCCCGACACGCTGTCCAGGCTCTTTAGCCCCGCCAGAATAGCCTGCATGTCGGAGGATGTGAGCAGGGTTTTATCCATCCGGTACCCCTCCATAATGGAAATCCCCCCGTTCTGCCCCTGTGACGTGACAATGGGAATCCCCGCTTTACAGATATCCTCAATGTCCCGGTTAATTGTCCTTCGTGAAACTTCAAATTTTTCTGCCAGATATGGCGCCGTCACCTTTTCCTGCTGAAGAAGAATGGAAAGGATACCGATGAGGCGGTCGATTTTCATAAGTCTGCTTCCTCTTTTCCACTAGTACCATAAGCACAAATCCGGCTCCAGCCCCGCCGAAGCCACATATTCCTGACGGGAATATAGTATATTATCTGTGCTTTACAGCTATTTATGATTTAATATTTCCTGTAATCTGCCCATTTCATTATTTCGAATGCAGGATATCCCGCACTTCCTTTTCCCATAAATTAAAGTATATACTATAAACCCGGAATAGCAAACCAAAAACGTATTCACGCTCCCTCAATGAAACGGATCGTACATGCCCGCGACAATACCTCTCCTCCTACTTGACGAAAGGGACAATCGGCCTCTGAAGATGACGGACGGGGCAATCACCTTCGCTGAGTCTTCAGTCCCGTCGACAACCTGCCCGGGGGAAGGAGGAGAAAAACTTTCCGAAGGGTGACCTTGAAGCCCGCCGGTGCTTAGCGAGGTCCCTCACGAGCTTAGCATCCGCTGTGCGCTTCACAAGCGGGAGCGAGTCCCCGTAGGAATTTTTTTCTCCGGATTCCCCCTCACCACAACCACTCATCGGGACTGAAAACTCATATACAACCTCCCCCTCCCCCGTCCGCCATCATACAAAGGCGTCCCGCATCTCAATTCTCCTCCCCCTCTTGCCCGCTCCCCAATTCTATGGTATGCTGAGTACGCTCTAACTGAATTTGCAATGATTGGCAAAGCGGAAGCTTTTTAATAGGGAAGCGGGGTGAGAATCCCCCACAGCTGCCTCTACTGTAATTGATGACGAAGGATCATAAACAGCCACTGTTCGAACGGGAAGGCGATCCGGAGGACGAATCATAAGCCAGGAGACCTGCCAGTCGCATTGCAGAGGGAATTTTCCGGGACAGGGAAAATCACCTTTCAGCCTGATAATCAAATTAGGTTTGTAAGTATGCTCTGTTTTGCAATTCAGGGCGCTACCATATTTTACAGACAGGTTGAAAGGAGATTTACCGAAGATGAGAAAGAACAGAAAACGATTTGCAGGGATTGCCGCCGTATTGATGCTCTCCCTGGCCGGCTGTGCCGCAAAGACAAACGAGGCGAAAACAACAGCGGCCGTGGAAAGCACTTCTGCTGAAACAGGCGCAGAAAGCCGGGAGGCAGATGTCAAAGACGCCGAGGCGGGAACGACCGTCTTTGTGGATGATATCGGCCGTGAGGTGGAGCTGACCCTTCCCATTACAAGGGCCTGCGTTGCAAACCGCTATAACAACGAATTAATCCGTGCCGTAGGAGCCGGGGACAGCGTTGTCGGAGTGGATATCTATACCTCCCAGGACGAGGTCTACTGGCCCCGGTTCGGAGAGAACGAAACCTTTGGCAAAGATGAGTACGACTATGAAAAGATCGTAGCTCTCGATCCTCAGGTGCTCGTCGTTCCCAAAAACGGCGCGGTGGAGGAATCCATTGAGAAGCTGGAACCGTTCGGTATCAAGGTAGTGGTTATCACCGGATGGGACAACTCCGATGTACCGAAGCAGATCAGGCTGTGCGGCCAGTTATTCGGCAAGGAAGAGCAGGCGGAAGAACTGGTTGATTTCTATCAGAAACCGGTTGATTATATGAAAGAACAGTTAAAACAGGTGAAAGAACCTAAGACTGTTTACTGGGAGTACGGCGGTGACTATACCACCTGCATTCCCGGAACCTCCAACGACGGCTGGCATAATATGATTCTCATGGCCGGCGGTAAAAATATTTTCGGCGACGCCTCCCTGGCCGGCAAGGATATCGATCCGGAGCAGGTTCTGATGGCGGATCCCGACCTGATTGTCAAAGTCTATGCAGGGGAAGTAGTCGGAAACAGCGGCGTATTCACCGCGCCTCCGCAGGAAGAATTTGCCGCCAAAGCGGAATCCATGATGGAGCGCGAAGGTTTCCGGGAATTAACGGCTGTTAAAGAGGGCAATTTCTATCTCAACACCGCTTTTATGAGCGGAGGACTGGGAAAAATGATTGGAGCCGCCTACATGTCCAAATGGCTCTATCCCGATTTAATGACGGATCTGGATCCGGACGCCATCTTTGAACAGTGGATGAAATACCAGGGCTTTGAGCCAGATACCCAGCACTACTACCACGTTCCCGCACAAAAATAAATCCGGATAGTATCCGTGCTGTGGCTTTCAAACCAGCCCGCACCCGATACCGTCCGGCAGTCCGCCCGCAGTCCGTTTTTTCCGGCATGCGGGCTGATTTTAAATTAAGGAGATTATTGCATGTCTTTCGATACTCTGACCATTGAATATAAACATCGGATCCGCCGCAAAATCCTGCGGCTCTTTCTGGCTGCCGCCGCTCTCTGCGCGCTGGCCGCCGCTGCCGTCTGCCTCGGTGTGGCGGAACTCACTCCGGCCCGTCTGGCCGTTACCTGGCTGCCGTTTACAGAATGTTTCATGACCGTCCAGCCGCTCAGTGTGAAGGAACAGAACGTCCTTCTCCTGCTGCGTCTGCCACGCGTCGCCGCCGCCGTCACTGCGGGCGCAGGCCTCGGCATAGCCGGAACGGGGATGCAGGCAATCACGGGCAACCAGATGGCCAGCCCATTTACCACCGGACTATCCGGAGCCGCCGCCCTGGGCGCCGCCGCGGTGATAGTCTTTGGCGGATTTCCCGTCCATCTCCAGAAAACTGCCACGGTTTTGGCCGCCTTTTTCATGGCGCTGCTCTGTGCCGCTTTTGTCTATGGACTTTCCAGCCTGAAGGGGCTCGGTTCGGAAACCCTGGTGCTGACGGGCATCGCCCTCAACTATTTTTTCAATGCACTCAACTCGACGATGCAGTTTATTGCCAACGAACAGCAGCTTCCGGCCATTATACAATGGACCTTCGGCAGCCTCACCGCCGTCGGATGGAAGGATATTGCAGTCATGGCGCTCTTTCTGCTGATTACGCTGCCCGTATTCCAAAAACAGGCCTGGGCGTTTAACATGATCGCCGCCGGCTCGGACGAGAGCGCCGCAGCCCTTGGAATCCATGTAAAACGAACCAGAATCCTGACGGGAGGCTGCATCACGCTGCTGACCGCGGCCATCGTCAGCTTCACCGGCATTATCGGATTCGTCGGCCTCGTGGCTCCCCATATGTCCAGGATGATAATCGGCGGCGATCACAGGCTTTTACTTCCTCTCTCCGCCATCACGGGAGCGGCTCTCGTTCTGGCGGCGGATACCATCGGGCGGTGCGCATTTTCCCCTACCATGATCCCGGTGGGAATCGTCGTATCCTACGTAGGAGTCCCGCTGTTCTTATATTTGATTTTCCGGGGGAGGAAGAGGCTGTGAATGATTTGATAAACGGATTGGAAGTCCGGGGACTGAACTTTTCCTACGGACACAGGGAAGTTTTAAAAAATGTATCATTCCGCGTCGAACCGGGAACCTTCTGCGCATTCCTCGGCGGCAACGGCGCAGGAAAGTCAACGCTGCTGCGCTGCATCAACGGTCTTCTTAAGGCAGATCCCGAATGCGTGCTGTGGAATGAAACGAAAACAGGGAAGCTGACCGTCCGGGAGAGGGCCGGTATTTTCGGCTATGTGCCGCAGAATACCCAGACGGGATATGCACTGAATGTAATGGAAATCGTGCTGTCCGGCCGCCTTCCCCACATGGGAATGAAAGCAGGGAAACATGATCTGGACAAAGTGTCGGAGGTAATGGAGGAATTTCATCTGAAGGACTATGCGTTCCGGCCGTTTAACCAGCTCAGCGGCGGAGAACGCCAGCGGGTGCTCATTGCAAGGGCCATCGCCCAGGAACCTCAGGTGCTGCTTTTAGACGAACCCACCAGCAGTCTCGATTTAAAATACCAGTATGAGGTCATGGACCTGCTGCACCGCATCAGCCGGAGCGGCATCACCGTTGCGGCCGTCCTCCACGATCTGAACCTGGCTTTAGACTATGCGGACCGCTCTGTTCTGCTCTCCGGCGGAACAGTCGTTGCCCAGGGAATTCCGGAGGAAGTTCTGACACCGGGTCAGATAAGGAAGGCATATGAAGTTGATACGGAACTCGTGCGGATAGGCAGACGGTCCGTAATTGTGAGAGCATGACTTTATTATTTCACATGACTTTATTATTTCACGATTGCAAAATTATCAGGACACCAGATATCAAAAGTTATCCGGTGTCCTGATTTTTTATTGTTTGTCTTTTTAAGAAGGGCCAACATTCAAAAGGCGGAACATTCTCTTAGCAGCACCGTCTCGATTCCCGGCTTCATTTTCTCATCCAGGAATACGGCCAGGGCCGCGCCGTCTTTTCCGGTCAGAGGATTTTTCACGTCGCACATCACGGTAATCCTTGCCCCGCGGATAAGGGGACAGATATTCTCCGGAGCTAAGAGAAATTTCACTATGGCATTCTCCTTCCCGTTCAGTCATCATATCTCTGAAGTGTTTCTCCTCAGCCATTAACCACATTGACGGGTGTGCCTTCTATAAACTGCTTCAGATTTTCGACTGCAATATCCATCAACCGTTTCCGGCTTTCCTTCGTTCCCCAGCTCATATGCGGCGTAATGAGGCAGTTTCTCGCACCTAGAAGGGGATTGCCCTCTCTGATCGGCTCCGTCGAAACCACATCCAGCCCGGCCGCATATACTTTACCGCTGTTCAGCGCATCGGCCAGATCCTGTTCGGCTATCAGCCCTCCCCTGGAATTGTTGATGATAATCACTCCATCTTTCATTTTTCCGATTGTCTCACGGTTAATCATTTCCTTTGTAGAAGGAAAGAGAGGACAATGGAGGGCGATGACATCCGATTCCGCATACAGCCTGTCTAAATCCACATACTCCGCCAGACGCTTTCCACTTTCATTCGGATACGCATCATAAGCTATTACACGCATATGAAGCGCCGCGGCAATGCGGCCCGTGGCCTGCCCGATACGGCCGAAGCCGACGATTCCAATGGTCTTTCCCGCCAGTTCGATTAACGGATAATCCCAATAACACCAGTCACTGCAGTTCTTCCACCTTCCCTTGTGTACCGATCTGTCATGATAACCGATATGGTGGCAGATTTCCAAAAGCATAGCGATGGCAAACTGCCCTACCGTATCCGTACCATAAGTTGGAATATTCGTGACAATGATTCCTCTTTTCTTCGCAGCTTCCGTATCCACCACGTTGTATCCCGTTGCAAGAACGCCGATGTACCTGATTCCCGGACAGGCATCCATAATTTCTTCCGTAACGGCCGCTTTGTTGGTAAGAATTACATCTGCATCCCCAATCCGCTCTGCCGTCAATTCCGCCGGCGTGCGGTCATATACGGTAAATTCACCGAGCTCTTCAAAACCGGACCAGCTTAAATCTCCGGGATTTTCCGTATATCCGTCCAATACCACTATTTTCATATAAACAGCTCTCTCCTTTCCGTAAGTAATTTGACTCTGGAGTTAACAATCTTTTGTATCCTATATTTATTAGTTTCCTATATTCATCTGTTTCTTATATTCATCTGTCTCCTGTCTTCTTTTATCCCCTGTCATCGGAATTCATATGTTTTAAAATTTGCTTCCCTTTTCTGGAGCTCCGGCAGGCCTACAATACCGGTAAACTCGTTAAATGTTGTCATCTGCTCCACGCAGCCCGCGGATGTTCCTTCCCGTTTGAGCTGCTCCAGCATCCGCTTCATGGCCTTGGCTGCGACAAAAGCCGTTCCGACCGGGAAAATTACAATATTAAATCCCATCTCCTCCAGCTGTTTTGCCGTCCGGGGCGGCGTCTTTCCATTTTCCGTCTGGTTGGTAAATTTATAGACGTTGGGAATTGAACCGACCGCCCTCAGTTCATCATCACTGCGCAGCGCATCGGCGTAGACAATATCAGCTCCTGCATCGCGGTACGCGGTAAGACGGCGGATTGCTTCGTCAATTCCATGGGTCGCCCTGGCATCCGTTCTGGCGATAATCATCATCTCATCTCTCGCCTCCACGGCCGCCCTGATTTTCTCCACATGTTCTTCCATGGAGATGACCGCTTTATTTTCCATGTGGCCGCAGCGCTTCGGGAAGACCTGATCCTCCAGATGGACCGCCGCCATTCCCGCTCTCTCAAACTCCTTCACGGTACGGTAAACATTCAGGGGATTGCCATATCCCGTGTCAATGTCGCCGATTAATGGAATATTCAGGAATGCGTTCATGTTTGCGCATACATTTGCCATCTCATTCATCGTCATAAGGCCGTAGTCCGGCTCTCCCAGTATGGATGCGGCCGCCCCGTATCCCGTCATAAATGCGGCCTCGAACCCGCACTGCTCAATCAGCCTGGCCGAAAGGCAGTCATAAGCCCCCGGGGCAACGATAATTTTCGGATCTTTTAAACGCTCCCTCAAAACGCGGGCTCCGCTGTTTTTACTGTTTGAATACATATTTATTTATCCTCCTGTATTTTAATATTCCCGGCCGTTTTACCATCCTCGGGCATTGTTCTATTCCCGTTTATCTGAAGATTGGTATAGCCTACCAGCCCGCCTGCCATCATAATCTCCCGCATAAATTCCGGAAATGCCTGGCCCTGATAAACCGTCCCCTTTGTCTTATCCGTTATCACTCCGCTGTCAAAGTCCACCGTCACCTCGTCCCCGGCCTCAATCTCTTTTGCCGCCTCCGGGCACTCAATAATCGGCAGACCTATATTAATCGAATTTCGGTAGAAAATACGGGCAAAGGTCTCCGCAATAACACAGCTTACCCCTGCGCATTTGATAGCCAGCGGCGCATGCTCGCGGGAGGAACCGCAGCCAAAATTTTTATTTGCCACGATCAGATCTCCCTCTTTTACCCGGTTCACAAATTCCCTGTCGATATCCTCCATACAGTGCCGGGCCAGTTCCATTCCATCCGTTGCATTTAAATATCTGGCCGGTATAATTACATCCGTGTCCACATTGTCCCCATATTTAAATACGTGTCCATCTACTTTCATCGCATCCTCCCGCATTATAATCCCAGGTCGCCGGGTCCGCTGATTCTGCCGGTAACCGCACTGGCCGCCGCCACGGCCGGGCTTGCCAGATAAATTTCTGAACTTACATGCCCCATACGGCCTACAAAATTCCGGTTTGTGCTCGAAACGCACCGTTCCCCCTCTGCCAGAATTCCCATATAACCGCCGGTACACGGTCCGCAGGTCGGCGTGCTGACAACGGCTCCCGCTTCGATGAAAATCTCCAGAAGACCCTCTTTCATTGCCTGCAGATAGACGGCCTGTGTGGCCGGAATTACGATGCAGCGGACTCCCCTGGCCACTTTCCTGTTCTTAAGCACTTTTGCGGCCGCCCTCATATCTTCCATTCTTCCATTGGTACAGGAGCCAATTACCACCTGATCAATCGGAATATCTCCTGCCTCATCAATCGTCTTTGTATTCTCCGGCAAAAATGGGAAGGCAACCGTAGGTTTCAGCTCCGAAAGGTCAATTGTATAAACCGCCTCATATGCGGCGTCTTCATCCGCCCGGTATTTTTTGAAATCCCCTGCCGAATGCTCTTTCATATATTCCACGGCTGCACTGTCCACCGGAAAAATCCCGTTTTTCGCTCCCGCTTCAATCGCCATATTGCAGATGGTAAAACGGTCGTCCATTGAGAGATATCCGACACCATCCCCCGTGTATTCCATGGACTGGTAAAGGGCCCCGTCCACGCCAAGCATGCCGATCATATGTAAAATTATATCCTTCCCGCTGATCCATTTGGACGGTTTCCCCGTCAGGACAATCTTTATTGCCGAAGGCACCTTAAACCACGCTTTTCCCGTCACCATGCCGACCGCCATATCGGTGCTTCCTACTCCTGTGGAGAATGCCCCCAGCGCTCCGTAGGTGCAGGTGTGGGAGTCGGCTCCTATCACAACATCTCCGGCCTTTA
Source organism: [Clostridium] symbiosum (assembly GCA_036419695.1). Lineage (NCBI taxonomy): Bacteria > Bacillati > Bacillota > Clostridia > Lachnospirales > Lachnospiraceae > Otoolea > [Clostridium] symbiosum. The sequence goes on along the minus strand of CP143946.1, from coordinate 1,221,673 downwards.
CCAGCCCTTTTTCCGGCAGCAGCGCATGCTCGATCCCCATCTCACCCACGTCAAAATAATTTGTTATTTCATTCCTTCCGGCAAATTCGCGGCAGTACTTGCAATTCTGGGCCGACTTGATGTCCTTATTGGGGACAAAATGGTCCATGACCAGCGCGATTTTGTCTTTATGAAATACCGATGGACTGCCTATCTTCTCCATCTCCGCAATTGCAATCGGCGTCGTAACGTCATTGCCAAGCAGTAAATCCAGATTTGCCTCAATCAGCTGGCCTGCCGTCACTTTACTGAGTCCGGCGTGGGCTGCCAGGATTTTCTGGGTCATTGTCATTCCTGTCATTTGCATTTCCTCCTGATTCATTCATAACTCCCCCAATATCTATCCATATATCATCCTGGGCAAAAACAGGGTGAAATCCGGCCAGTATGTAATCAGTATCAGCACAATAATCGAAATAAGAAAGAATGGCATCGCCTCTTTTACCTGTTCGGCAAATGAAGTATCTGCCATCCGCGCAGTCATGAACAGGCTGACAGCCACCGGTGGAGTCAAGCATCCCAGATTCAGGTTAAAAACAACTATTAATCCCATCTGAATCAAATTAATGCCATACGCATTTGACAACGGAATCAACAATGGAGTAACAATCAGAAGCGCCGCTGCCGGAGCCAGAAGCATTCCCATGATTACCAGCAAAACATTAATCATCAGAAGAACTACCACGCGGCTTACTTTCGCCGCAACAATCGCATTGACAATTGTCTGAGGCAGCTGGCCTCTCGTGATAACATAGGCTAAAAAGGTAGATGCACCAATAATAAATGTAATTGCTGCAGTCTCTCTCACCGACTCTCCTACCGTTTTAATGAGCTCCCTGAATGAAAGCCTTTTAACGAACCATACCACCAGCACGTAAACCGTGGTAATACCGGCTGATTCCGTTACTGTAAAAATACCGGCACAGATTCCGACTACAATGATTAAAGGAATTACGAGAGCCGGTATCGCCCTAAGCCCGGAACGTCTTATTTCCTTGAACGAGCACTTTTCATGAACCGGGAAGTTCCTGAGCTTTGCAGTACGAATCGTAATCATGATATATAAAACAGCACTTAAAATTCCCGGTACAATACCTGCCATAAACAGCCAGCCGATCGACTGGTTGGATTGGCACGCATAGATTACAAGCAACAGGCTCGGGGGAATAATCGGTCCGAGTGAACCGGCCGCTGCAATTACCGCTCCGGCAAAACCGCCGCCGTAGCCTTCCTTTTTCAAGGCCGGTATCAAAACGCCGCCCAAAGAGGCGATAGAAGCCGCGGAAGAACCACAGATAGCCGCAAAGAAAGCGCCTGCAGCAATTCCTGCTATTGCCAGTCCTCCTTTAAACCTTCCAAAGATGGCATTACAAAAATCAACCAGAATCTCCGTGAGACCCGTTTTCGACATGAGCGCTCCCATAAATATAAACAGAGGAATTGCAATCATGGAAAAAGAATTCAATCCGGCAAACAGCTGAGACCCCATAATTGATGGGGACAGATGAAGAATCTGAAGGCCGTAAATTCCGGCTGCTCCCATGGCAAGCGCTATCGGTACACCCAGAAGCAGGGTAAGCAAAAAGATAATTAATACAATTCCCATTCTATACCTCCCCCTCCTTCTTATCCGGAATTAACTGTTTAATTAAATCCAGAAGCAGAAATAAAAACAAAAACGCAAAAGATAACGGAACTGCCGCATAGACTACAGGCAGAGGAATTACAATTCCCCAGCTGGTAATTCCCTTTGCATTCATACACTGCAGAATGCCGGAGTAACACCAGAGTGAGGAAACAAGCATACTAATCACATCACAGATAATCTTAATAATCCTCAGCACTCTGCCGGACAGCTTTTCCTGGATTACATCAACATAAAGCAGGCCGCCCTCACTTTGCACCAGTACGGCTCCAAACAAAGTAAGCCATGCATAGCAATATATGGAGAGTGTTTCTGTCCATGGTGTTGATGTGTTAATGACAAACCTTGAAAACACCTGGACAGCAACACAGATTATTAATGTGATCATGAATATATTGCAGAAGACGGATACCGCTTTGTCAAAAGCAGCCGTAATTTTATCTACATACTTCATTCTCAATCATTCTCCTTTATATCATCTCATTATCAGTTTCCTTTCCCTGCTGCTTTCAGAGCCACCATATATTCAGCCAGTTCAGGATATTTTTCAGCATACGTCGTCTCGCTCAGTTCTATCCAGGGGGTCATATCAAATTCAACAATCTTACAGCCGGCATCCTTGAAGTCCTGAATCGCCTTCGGCTCTTCCTTCACCAGTTCCTCGGTTACATAGGCGGAACACTCTGCCGCTGTCTCGCGGTATATTTTCTGGAAATCTTCCGGCATGCTGTTCAGCCAGGCAGAACTTGTAGGCCAGCAGTAATTGGCCTCCGTATGTTTTGTAAGAACAACCGTCTTCGTTACTTCAGGAATCGACTCGTCCCTGGCAACCGGAATCTCCTGCTCATATGCATCTACAACTCCCTGCTGCATAGCGGAAAAAACTTCTGTAGAACTCATAGACACCGGTGTCATGCCCCAGGTACTATACTTATCCATCTCCATCTGGCTGCCGGAACAGCGGACTTTAATGCCTTTTAAATCATCGAGTGAATTGACTTCTTTATTCACAAAGAAATAACGCTGACCTTTCCACGTAGGAGCCAACAGATAGAAACCTGATTCCTGTTCACATTTTTCCAGCCATTTTGCCCCGGCTTCACTTGCATAGGCGCGCTCAAATTCTTCCTGGGTTTCAAATAAAAACGGCCAGCTGTCGAAACAATAGGGTGAAATACCAGCTAATGCGATAGAAGAAATAATAGTAAGCTGAATATCACCACTCTTCTGCTGCTCCAGAATATCATTCATATTGCCAAGCTGGGCCGCCGGATAAATCGTCATTTTATACGCTCCGCCTGTTCTCTCTTCCAGTTTTCGGGCAAACATCTGGCACGCCTTATTCTGTATCGTGTCTGCGCCGAAAATATGGGAACACACAAGTTCAACCGGCTCCTTTACGGCAGCCGCCGGAGTCTCACCTGCTGGAGTTTCCGTTTTGCTGCCGCACCCTGTCAAAAGTCCTGCCACCATAACTCCCGCTAAAAACAAAGACAACATTTTTTTCATCATGTTCATTTCCTCCTTCTTTTCATCTGATTCAGTAAGTTTTTGAATTAATAACCTTTTAGAACAGGCTCCCTGTTTTCTTTTATTGCATAATCAACTTCCTGGGCATCATGAGTGGCCAGCATACAACACAAAACATTTTTCGCATACTCCAGGCTTTCTATCTGGCTCATCCCCTGCATCTTGTGATAGGCCTCGCGTCCCATTCCTGCCGTCAGGAGACTTCGTCCGGATATCAGTCTTGCCCATTCCAAAGCCGTATCCAAAACACTCTCGGCCGGAACTGCTCTGTTAATCAGATTCCACTGCTGCGCCGTGTCAGCATCAATTAATTTGCTGAGATAAGACAGCTCAAAAACCCGCTTTTTAGGAATCGACCTCTGGGCAACCGCCAATGCCAGTACCGGGAAATTCCCCCGTTCAAGCTCAGGAAAACCAAACTTACTTGATTCCGCCGCCACCGCCAAATCACATGCATCCAGAATCATCATTCCCCCCGCAACGCAAAGCCCATTTACGGCGGCAATCAATGGTTTCCTCATATTGTACATTTGAAACATTAATCCCGAGCAGGCATCTGCAAACCCCCGCATTTCCATCATTTTTCCTCCGGGGTAGCCGTCCATACGCCCACCTGTCACAAAATATTCTCCTTTACCAGTCAGGATAACTGCTGTCACTTCAGGATCTTCCTGAGCACAGCGGAGCGCTTCCGTTACCTCTAAATAGGTATTTCGATCCATTCGATTCTGATCCTGTAACTGATCGATCGAGATAACTGCAATTGATTCCCTGAGTTCATACTGAATAGATTTAAACATTCCCCCTGTACCTCCTCCACTATACTTTTTATTAGACAGAATTCCGACGGGCCGGCTCCGAATCATACTCGCCTTTCTAAAACATATATTTTGATGACTATATAAAGTAGCAAACTCCGTGCCAGTTTTCATCTTTTCCTTTTAAAATTTTTCTTCTGTTTCCCCTTGTAAAATCAGGCTTTTTCCGGCATCATTTCTAACTCCTATAACGAATATTTCACACATTGTTCGTTATAATGTTTCATTCCGCCATTTTCTCTCTTTTTTGAAACATTTTCCACCCCCACATTTCAACCAATCTATTTTCCGCTGCTTTACAAATGATATACCGCTTTTAATCATGAACAGGCCAGACATGGCGGCAGGTATTATGTATCCTGCTGCCACGTCCGGCCTGCTGTCTTCCTGCTTATTAAAGCTTCTTTTTCTCTTCCCCCTTCGTCAATCTCCAGACCGTGGTCCGGCTTATCCCCAACACCTTCGCAATCTGTTCCCGATTATAAGAAAAAATCCTCTGCAGTTCTTCCACCAGTTCTACACTCCCTCCCTTATCCCTGAACTCAAACGATTCCAGAATATTTTTCTGTAGCCGTTCCTCTCCTACTGCACGGATCATACATTTTTTCATGAGTAAATCACTATGTCTGGCCAATTGTTTCATATAGAGACAAAACCGTTCACAGACATTCTGCAACTCCCTGATATTTCCCGGCCAGTGATACAGCATAAGAATTTCTTTTGCCCCATCCGTCAGCTCCGTCTGGTGGAGGCTTACATCCCTTTTCTTCTTGTAGTAAAAATCAAACAGTTCCACAACATCCTTCTCCCGTTCCCGCAGCGGTGGTATCATCAATTCCAGGACATTGAGGCGGTACAGCAGATCCCGTCGGAAAGCCGCCGGATCCATCTCCTCCAAATGTTTGTTGGTAGCAGCTATAATACGCACATCCACCGGAATAATACGCTCACCGCCTACGTGCATAATCTCCTTTTCCTGTAATACCCGCAAAAGCCGTGACTGCAACGCAGGGGACAGTTCACCAACCTCATCCAGAAAAAGGGTTCCATGATTTGCCAGTTCAAACAAACCTCTCTTACCACCTTTTCTGCCCCCTGTAAATGCACCTTCGTCATATCCGAACAGTTCTGTCTCCAGGAGGTTTTCCGGCAAAGCTGCGCAGTTCACGGCAATAAACGCCTCATTCTTCCTTCTGCTCTGGTTATGGACGCTTTGTGCAAATATCTCTTTGCCAGTCCCGGTTTCTCCATAAACCATCAGATTTGATTCACTTTCTGCATAAAATCTGGCATCCTCAATGCACATTCTTATCGCAGAAGATGAACCAATGATATCGGAAAAACTCCGTTTTGCACGGAACCCCTTTTCCCTTCTCTGTTTTTCCTCCTTTTCCCGCTGCCCAATCTGGCTTTTTAACTCTTCCAGGTAGTACATCATGATTACTGCGCCATCAAACTGGGAATGACGGTTCTCCAGGCGTACGATATTACAGACAATCTCTTTATTCTCAAGCTTTACAATTTTTAAGGACTCCTGCTGGCTGCCCCAGACAAATTCATTCATTTTTAATTTCGGAAAAATCTGATCCAGATAAGAATACTTTAATTTCTCCCTTTCCACTCCGGCCAAATCGGCCGCCTTCTGGTTAAAATCAATCACTCTGCACAGGCTGTCCACCAAAAAAATACCATTAACGCTGCACTGTAAAAGCGCATTGATATACTGGTTCTTTTTTCTCTCCTTTTCCAGTTCTCTCGCCAGATTTTTCGCCTCGGCAAATGTATCCAGAATACAGCTGAAACTTGGGTATATCAGCACGGTCCGGATCCCCAGCTGTTTTCCCACTTCCGTGGCATGAGTGGCTCCAATAATAACATCCGCCCCACTACCGGATAAAGCATCCCTAAGTTCCTCAGTGTCCTCATAAACGACATAATTTACATGCCTCCCGGCCATTTCCAGATAGTCCCTCATATTTTTAGACAATGGCTGTTTGTAGGTCACAACAGCCGGATTCTTCCCAATTTCCAGTCCCTTTTCTACTGCCATCAGATAGTCAAATTCAGTAATATGGAACTGTATAACCGGTACCTGAAAAGCCGCAGCCGCAATCTGGGCATTGGCCCCTGTGGCAATTGCAACGTCTGCACTCTCAATAATTTTTCTCTTTTCCTCCTCCAGGATTTCCGTTCTCAGTCCCTCCACAATGCTGAACTCTACCTCATCATCCTGATAGGTATCCAGTACCTCCCTCACCAACCGGTCTACATCTTTATATGTAATACAACATATTCGAATCATTTATTTCCACCACCTTCTCCACCGACGGTACTCGGTACAATAAATTTCCTTCTATTCACTTACAAAGCCCGTTGGCAAACTTTTGCAATTCAAAGTCTGACTTATCTATACTTTACATTTTGTTTTCGTATATATTATACACTATTTTCTTTAAAAATCTAAATATTTTATAAATATTGCAAGAAATCATTCATCATATAATATATCATCTTATTTCATTGAATTCCCTGATATTTAAAGAAAAATCAGCATCTTAGAAATATTCCTAAACTTATACTCATAGGAATTGCCATAAATTGCCATATATTTGCTCATCATTTTCTACTAATAAATTATCGTCATTTTACTTTATCCAAGAATGCCACACAGATGTTTCATTACCAGCCAATAACATTGCATATACTGTTTTTTGATTTATAGGACGTAATTTCCTATGAACAACGAAAAGCACGCTTCGCGAACTTTTCATTGCCACCCAATTAAAAAAAGTCCGGCCTGCCAGCCGGAACTTTTTTCTGATATTATATATTTTATTTCTTTCTCTCTATTCTCCAGGCTGCGATACAGCCTTTCTCCCGCCCTTCTTCCTCCTCCCAAACTTCATCCCATCATACGTCCTGACGGATTTCCATGTTTCAGCCGGTTATGTTCCACCCCGGCCAGATTCTTTTTCGTCCTTTCGCATTCCAGGGGCTGAAAGTTTATAGCAAAAGTTTAATCTTTCATCAATGCTGGCAGCCATTCCGTCAGAGGCGCCGCGTATGTAGTCAGCAGGAGGACGGCTAATCCAATCGCAATAAAAGGCAGCGATTCCCTAATCGTATTCTCCAGCTTTGTCTCGGCTATTCCATTTCCCAACATGGCGCAGAGTCCCACCGGTGGCGTGAGAAGCCCAATGCAGAGATTGATTGTCATCATAACGCCAAACTGCAATACAGACATGCCACATGCCTGTCCGATGGGGAGAAGGATCGGGGTAAAGATAACGACCGCGACGTTTGCCTCCATGAACATCCCCACAAGAATCAGGAACAGGTTAATAATCAGGAGAAGCAAAATCCGGTTGTCTGTGAGCGACAATAATCCTCCCGAAATTGCCTCCGGAACCTTGGCTACTGCCAAAGCCCAGCTTGAAATCTTAGAGCAACCCACGAGAAACAGCATAATTGCAGCCGTGATCCCACTGTCCACCAGCATTGAATAAAGATTTGAAAATTTAAGGTTTTTGTATACAAAAAAGCCAATCAGCAGGGCATAGACCACGGCTACCGCCGCGGCCTCCGTCGGTGTGAACACTCCACCAAAGATCCCTCCCAAAATAATGATCGGCATCAGCAATGCCCATATGCTCTCCCTGGTTACCGAAAGCAATTCTCCAGCAGACACCTTTTCCCCGATTGGAAGTCCCAGACGGCACGCCTTTATGTAGGTATAAATGCAAAACCCGACCACCATAAGAAATCCCGGGAGCACTGCCCCCATAAACAGATCTTTCACTGAAAACTGAACCGCATTGCCGTAAACAATCAGCACAATGCTTGGCGGAATAATCGGGCCCAGAATCGAGGCAGAGGAGGCAATCGCAGCCGCAAATCCCGGTTTATAGCCATTCTTTTTCATGGCTGGGATCATCATACCTCCGATTGCTACGACTGTAGCCGTCCCGGAACCGGAAATCGCCGCGAAAATAGCGGAGCTTAAAACCGTGATAATCCCCAGACTCCCTCTCACTCTTCCGGCTATTGCAGACGCAAACCGCATAATTTTATCATTAATCCCTCCCGCCGTCATCAGGTTCCCGGCCAGGACAAAAAACGGAATCGCCAGCATGGGAAAAGAGTCTAAACCCGCAAAAATCTTCTGAGGAAGAATAATCAGCTCAAAATCCCCCATAATAATTGCGCAGATGGATGCCACGCCGATGGAAAACGCGACGGGAACTCCGAGTAAAACAAGAACAATCATAATAACTAAAAGTGCCATTCCAACCGTAATCATATTTTTTCCTCCTGCGCTTTACCGGAGCTCTGCTCTTCTTTTCTCCCGGCAGCGCACCGATCCATTAATATTTCTATGGCAAAAAGGATCATTAAAACGGCTCCAACCGGAATGCTGTAATACATAAATCCCCTGGAAATGTGAAGTCCCGGCGACAGCTGCCCCATTGTCTGCCCTGCTATACTGACGCCGTAAACAGCGAGAAGGCCTAACATGCCGATCATCACAATATACGTCAAAAATTCTACCTTCGCCCTGAGCCGTCCGCTCATCCGGTCAATCATAAATTCGACCCGGATATGCTTAGAACTTCTCACCGCACAGGCCGACCCAAGCATTACCACCCAGATAAACGCATATCTTGCAAACTCCTCCGCCCATATAGTAGACGCATGGAAACAATATCTCATCACGACCTGATAGAATATCACGCCTGTCATAGCTATAAGAAGTATGGAAATCACAATCTTAAGCACCGTATCCACGGTATTAAAAAAAACTTTCATTTACGTTCCTCTCGTCTCCCCCGTCCTTTTAACGGACAGCCTGGATTTTCTCCACCCAGTCCGTCAGTTCCGGAAAACTGTTTTTTACCACATTTTGTGTCGCATTGCTAAATTCCTCTATATCATCCGGAACAATAATCTCCGTTCCCGCCTCTTCCCATTTTTTAAAGGACTCATTCTCCTGCTCCGTATTGATTTTGCTCACATAATCGGCCGCCTCCTTCCCGGCCTCCAAAACAGCAGTCTGAATTTCCTCCGGCAGATTATTAAAATAATCCTGATCCATCATAAAGACGTCGGCGCTCCATCTGTGATTTGTCTTGATCAGGTATTTGCATGCATCGGCAAGACCGAAATTATACGATAATACCGCCGGATTCTCCTGAGCCTCGATTGTCCCCTGCTGGATCCCCGTCAAAACCTCATTCATGGCCATCGGTGTTGGGGCGGCTCCCAGGGCCTCCCAGGTTTTTACAGACATATCGTCACTCGGAACCCGGATTTTAAGTCCCTTCAGTTCTGCCAGATTGTGGAACGGTTTCTTAGACGTCGTAACGCGGATTCCCCTGTAAGAGGGTCCGAACAGAGTAATGCCGGACTCAACCGATGCCTCTTTTAAAAGCTCCTGCCCCAGCTCCCCGTTCCATACCTTATCAAAGTGATCCCTGTCTCTCCACATAAAGGGAACCAAATCCAGTAGAGACAGTTGTGTGTAGGACGGAATCGTACCGAATCCCTCAATGACAATCTCATTGGTTCCCAGCTTCAGTCCCTCAATGATCTCATTGACATCGCCCAATTGTCCTGCTCCGTAGATGTCAATCTGAACCTTTCCGCCCGTTTTCTCCTCCACCAGCTCTTTAAATTTCTCTGCCTCCATTTGCTTTGGATCCGTGTTTGAATTAATATGGGCCAATCGCATTACGATTTTCTCCTCCCCGCTCTCACCGGAGTTCTTTGAGGAATCTTTCTCCGCAATTTGTCCGCCATCTGCCTTCACGTCTCCCTGCCCGGCAGAGCCGCATCCTGCCATCATACTAACACCCAACACAGCCGCTAAACATGCTGTCATAAATTTGTTTTTCTTCATTTTTTCTCCTCTCTCAAATATTTTTAGGTAAATTTTGGAAATAAAAACCTATTTTTCATTCTTTCCAAATTATTCTCCTAAAAATTTTCCCGTTGTTTCTTTTAACTGACTGATTCTTGCCACTAATTCTCCACTATCAGCGTAATCTTCACACGCCCGGTATAAATGACGGGATACCGCGCTCTTAAAAGCCCCGACATCCCCGTCCAGCAATGCTTTTAAGATTAGCTCATGCTCCTCGATATTTTTTTCCAGCGAGCTGAGCTTTAAAGGTGAGTGGCATTGATTCAAATAAGTCATATAGGTAGCCTTATTCGTGTCTAATCCGTTGTAAATCGAAAAGATTTCCTTATTTCCGCAGTGGTTCATATAAGCCATATGAAAGCGCGTCTCAAATCTTACCCAGGATTCATACTGGGAATTGTTTAAAATAGACTGTCTCATATCGGTGATACACTCCCGCATCATATCCGTCACTTCCGGATGTTTTCCCACCTCTGACACAATACTTCCCGCACAAAACAGTTCACACATCAGCCTTGCCTCGAGGCTCTCAATCAAATCAGCATTGGAAAAGACCCGAACCAACATGCTTTTTCTGGGGGACGCTTCCACATATCCTTCAGACAGCAGCCTGTTTAACGCATCCTTAATCGGCGTATGGCTGACATTATATCGCTCCGACAATTCGCGGACTACAAGCTTCTGGCCTGGCTCAAGCCGTCCCAGAAGAATGTCATCTCTAATCTTATCCGTTACCACATCCACTAAAGATGTACTGACAAATTTCGACAAATCGTTGGTACCTGCAATTGAATCATTTGCTATCACTTTATCTTTATTCATCTTATCAACTCCAAATTTACCTAAAAATTTTCTTCTCCGTAATCATATCATTCCCCTCTTCAATTTACAAGATACTTTTCGTATTTTTCCGTCTTTCGTCAATTATCCACAAAAATTTTATGCCGTTTTGTAAATATTGCCACTTGTTTCTGAAAATTAAAATCACTATAATAAAAGAAATTTACCTAAAAATTTTTACTCAAATATTCCGTAAGGAGGTACTAATTAAATAATCAATGTCAACCTCAACTTTAATAGACGAATTTTTAGAACTATGCCACTCTTTTCACCGCCGCGGCTTTGTCAGCGGAACGGGAGGCAATGTGAGCGTGCGTTGCGGGGAGCAATTTCTTATCACCCCTTCCGGTGTCAGCCTGCGCTCCCTCCGGAAGGATGATCTTGTCTTACTATCACAGGATGGGACTTTTTTCTGCAAACAGGCGCATCTGCCTTCCAAAGAGTGGAGAATGCATCTTGAATGTTATCAGCGCTCCGATGTCAACGCCGTAGTCCATGTCCACAGCACCTATGCCACCGCGGTTTCCTGTCTGAAGGAACTGGATCCCGGCTGCGCCATGCCCGTCTACACACCGGGATATGGATTGAGAGTAGGGGCTTTAAAGGCTGTCGCATATGAACGCCCGGGCTCCGAAGAACTGGCGCGCCTGGCTGGACAGGTGATTCGGACAAGTAATTCCGTTATAATGGAGAATCATGGCATTCTGGCCGTTGGCGCCTCTCTCACCCAGGCCGCTGACCTGATCGAAGAGATCGAAGAAAATGCCCACCTTATGCTTCTCCTGGGACAGGCGGGAAATGCATTAACGGAGGAAAATCAGGCGGATCTCTCCGGCCAAATACAGGCGGATGGGGGCGGGGCGCAATGAAACAGCACAAAGGACTTCTGCTGGGAATCGATATCGGAACTACAGGAACCAAATGTACTTTTTATTATACCGACGGAACCGTCGCCGCACACGCATATCAGGAATACCCGATGATTTGTCCTGAACCCGGCTGGGCGGAGCAAAACCCCGAGGTCTGGTGGCAGGCCGTGTGCAGCAGCCTGAAAACGTGTTTTGCCAAGCAGCATGTCGAAGCCGGGCAAGTTCTATCGATTGGCCTCAGTTGTACGAATGCAGTCGTGCTTGTGGATTTAAACGGGAAACCGGTCTATAACGCTATTGGACTGCGCGACAACCGGGCGGGTGAACAGGTGGAGTGGCTGAAAGAACAGGTTGGAGATTCTTATGTCCGGGAAATCACCGCCAACCACATTGCCGGAGGAAGCTTTACCCTCCCCACGCTTCGCTGGATGATTGACCACAGGCCCCATCTGGTTGAGCGGGCCTATAAATTTCTGATGCCAGATGGGTATATTATCCAGCGGCTGACCGGACAATTTACCATCAACCGGCCACGGATGAGCTTTACCCTTTTATCCGATATTAAAACGGGTGAGTGGTCCGACAAATTAATCGAGCGTTCACAATTCCCGCGCCGCCTCCTGCCCGAGCCATTTAACCCAGCCGACATTGTCGGCACAGTTACAAAAGAAGCGGCGGCAGCTACCGGACTGGCGGCCGGAACTAAGGTGACCGCCGGCTGTCTCGATACCGCAGCGGCCAGTTGCGGGAGCGGTGCGGTAAGTCCCGGCGATTTTGCAATCACTATGGGAAGCAGCGGAAGAATCTGCTACATCAGTGAGCAGCCAATTTACGACAGCCGTTTTTTGAACTGTCCTACCGCTCTCGGCGGACTGTATGCCGTAATCCAGTCCACCGATAACTGCGGGGTCTCCCTTCGTTGGTTCCGTGATCTGTTCGGGAAAGCGGTGCAGGACGAGGCCCATGAGGCGGGACTATCTGTTTACGACTATTTTAACCGGCTGGCGGAGCAGTCAAAAGCCGGGGCAGGCGGCCTCCTCTACCTCCCCTACCTCTCCGGCGAAAAGTCACCCATCTGGAATCCAGATGCAAAAGGAGTGTTCTTTGGCCTGAGCATCAAATCTTCCTATGGAGATTGTGTGAGAGCCATCATGGAGGGCGTTGCCTATTCGATCCGGGATTGTATGAATACCGTAATACACAATTCGCCTCCTCCCGAACTTATTCCCCTCGGCGGAGGCATCGGCAAGAGTACCATCTGGTGCCAGATTATGGCGGATGTTTTAGGCTGCAAGATTTTAAAGCTGGAAAACAGTGAGACGGAAACCCTGGGCGATATGATTGTAGCTGCCCAAAGTATTAATCTGCAGGAAATCCCTTGCGATTTCGGCAAAAAACATGCATCGGGCACCATCTTGATTCCAGATGGAAGCTGCAGGCAAATTTATGAAGAGGGATTTCGCAAATACAAATCCCTGTACGAAAGTTTAAAACCGCTTTTCTGAAAAATTCGGGGATGTCCTCCCAGTTCTGAGAGCGGCAAGCGCTGACGAACAAAAAGGCAAAGCTGCTCCCTGGCTTTGCCTTTTCGATTATTCATGGTAACTTCTCTTCATCCGTTCCCCGCGCCCTGCTCCAGGATACAGTCTCTTTCATCGGTTTAATAAAAAAATCACCTCATACATTATTTTTCTCTCTTATTCTCTGCCCGTTGCTTTTTCCTCCTCCGAAACTCCATCCCCTCATACGTCCTGACCGGATTCCCCCGTTCCAGCCGGTTATGCTCCATCCAGGCCAGGTTCTTTTCCTTCCTGTCGCAGTCCAGGTTCCGTTCGGCCAGGATCTCGCACAGCCTGTTCATAGCAAGCTGTTTATTCATATGCTGGCTTCTGGCCTGGGTGGATACCACGGCGGTTCCGGTAGGGATATGGATCACCCTGACCCCCGTCTCTACCTTATTTACGTGCTGTCCTCCCTTTCCGCCGCTGCGGAATGTCTCGTAACGCACCAGTTTTTCCTCTGTAATTCTTTTTTCTTCCTCTATGACACTGATATCCACATACCAGTTCTTTCTCTTATGCTCCGGCCGGTACGGACTTTTACAAATCCACAGTACACTGCCCTCCAACCCGCGCAGCTCCCGGCTGGTGTCAAAACGGATGGATGTAAATCCTCCCTTTCTCTTTCCCTGCACAAAGTCAATCAGCTTTATGTCGGGATATTCCCGTTTCAGCGCTTCATAGAGAAGTCCGACCGCCAGTTCACATTCTGCCGGGCCCTGCCCGGAACTTAACTGAATTCTCATATCCGCCACCTACCCTTTATACGTAATCAGGGGACGGAAAGCGGCCGCCACCTCGATGAGTTCCCAGTCCTTCAGGGACTGAATCACCTGTTCCACATTCTTGTACGCCTCCGGAGCTTCCTGAAACAGCAGGTTTGTATCGTGGCATACCACGCGGCTTTTCCACTCCGTCGTACGGATGGAGTCCCTGTCGTATTTTTTATCGATCCTGCTTTTGCAGATGCTTCTGGCCCATTTGCGCCCGGCCCCGTGAGACAGGGAACCAAGGGCAATTTCCGTATTCTCCGACGGCAGGCAGAGATAAGTTCTGCTTCCCCTTGACCCCGGTATCACAACGGCCCCCTGTTTTGCTGAAACACTTCCCTTCCGGTGGAGCCAGCCCTCCTCCGTCCGTTCCAAATAGTTATGGCTGCACTCCAGAAGTTTTGTGGGCTGGGCATTCACTCCCACGCAGTCCAGAAGTTTTGACGCCGTAACCTCTCTGTTTCTGGCCGCCCACAGAAGAGCCCGGTTATGTTCCGCCAGATAATCATGAGCCTCCGCACTTCCCTCCTCCAGGCCCTCCGGCCGGAAATACCGCTTTAAAATCTCCTGCCCGTAGCCTCTGGAGCCACTGTGAATTAAAAGAAGTACCCGGTCCTTCGGTAACCCCAGCCGATCCGCCAGTTCATTATCAAACACCTCATCCACACACTGGAATTCGGCAAAATGGTTTCCAGATCCGATCGTTCCCAAATCCAGGATTGGGCACTCCTCCTCATATGGGTTTTCAGCGGGTATATCCCTCAGTTCCCTGATGTAACTGAGCCTGGATCCCCATTTATCCTGACGGAATTTCTTTAGCTTTACGCCGGTGTCAAAAAGACTCATCCCACAGCCGATATCGTTTCCAATCAGGTGAGGGTAAAACCGGCCGCGGCTTAGAACTGCGATTCCCACCGGTGATTTTCCCGGATGCAGATCCGGCAGCCCCACAGTCCTCACCACGCCCGGAAGACGCGATACTCCCTCCAGCTGGTCTTTTGCCGCCTGTTCAACCCAATTGTTGCCACTGCTGATTAATATGCAATTTTCACTTTTCAAATTTAAATTCTCCTTCATAAGCAGGCAGGCTTTCCGGCGTCTTCAAGACATTTTCGTATTATTTTCCGTAATCACTCCGAAAAAAGGCAAAAAAAAACACGACAACAAGCCGTGCGTCAAAAAACACTCTGTACGCCAGTCCCTGCCATTAAAAAATTATTATCTTGTCTTCACCTCGAAACTAAAATTTGCCAACATAACAACCACTCCTTTACTTATGAAGGACGTTCCGTCCCCTTATTGATAACAATGAACGGTCCACAAACCGAGCTTTCATCGTATTCTGTAAATCACTATAACTCAGACACAGGGGATGCGTCAAGTATATTTTTTCCTTGGACGGCATTTGAGGATGACTTTTTATAGCAGATCGGCAGTGTCACGGTTCGTGTTCACGTGCCGTATTCTGCTATGACTGTCTACGGCTGCCCTCTATCGGGATTTTCTCACTTTCACATGAAAATCCTGAGGGATATGGCACGAAACGGTATCTTCTCCCAAAAAGTCCGGGGCGCCCCGCCTGCTATATGGCGCTGCACTCCGGACCTGGCCTTCATTATCCATTATCATCCGTTTCGGCTTTCATCCATCTTTTTAAACTCATCCACGGCTTTTCATTCTCATCATTAAACCAGAAGAATTCTCCGTATGAGCGACATCACGGCTCCCGCTCCGCTGCAGAACAGGAGAGTGCCGCGGTGCACGTTGACTGCCGTCAGGACGGCTTTCGCACCCGTGACAATTCCCTGCCATTGCCCCACAACGCCTTCCACAGGAGGAAGAAGAGTCAGCGCCGGTCCCGCCGCAAATACGGCGGCGCCGCAGATTATAAAAGGAATCAGTCCTCTTCCGGTATCGTATTTCTTCAGCCTGAAACCTCCGCCTGCACCTTTTCTGGACAGAATCCACAGGCACCAGATAACGCCCATAAACAGGGAAACGCCTGCAATCCCCACATAAAGCGCCAGCCCATAATTACGCTCGGCTGCTATTACGCTGATATCTCCAAGTCCCTCACTGTATTTGAGAAAAGAGCGCGCCATAATAAGTACCATGGTTCCCATCATAAAGAATGATGCCAGCTGCATCACACGGGCGGCAATGACCACAACGCCCGCCGCTCCTTTGGCTGCCATCTCACCCAGATCCGGACCGGAATCACCGTCTCTTTCCTCATCCTGGTCCCATCTGCGCCTGTCCCTGAGCCGTTCCTGTACCGTAAGACGTTCCACTTCGCTCTCCAGGCTGCTGATTCTGTTTTCCCTGAGCTTTTTCTCCTTTTGTTCAAGGCGCACCTCTTTTTTACTCGGACCACTTTTTCCAGAATCCTTTGAGGAGGATGCTTTCTTAGGCTTGTCCTTCTTTCTGGAATTTGCCCGCCTCTCTGCACGGCTCTCCGTATTATCGCGTTCCTGACGTTCCGCGTTTCGCCTGGCCGCCGGTTCCCCGGACTGTCTGGAGGACGGATCTTGAAAACGGCTCCTGTATCCGCTGTTTTCAGAACTGTCGTACAGAGCAGACCTGTCATTCACACCAGCCCCGTCATTCGCACCAGTCCTGGCATTCGAACCTGCCCCGTCATCCGAATACCTGCCATACACCGTGCTTCGGTCTGCTGCTGCCGCGGTTTCATCTCTGACGGCCGCAGTTTTGGACGTTTCAAAGTTTTGTGCCCTGGATCTTCGTCTATATGTAATTTCATGAGTGTCCGGAGACTTTCCTGTTTTCAGCAGGGCGCCGCAGTTACTGCAAAAATTCCCTGATGTTTCGTGTCCGCATTCTGGACAAATCATCTTATCATCCCTTTCGTATCCTGTGTCTTCATTTCCGGCTAATCATAACACATCGCCGGAGAAAATAACAGCGTCATTTTCTTCCTTAAAAAATATGTAAGATTCCCTCTTCCCCCTGTTTTCAACCTTACGGATTTCCAAAAAGAGTCTTTCTTAATGCATGACCCAAAAATGTAACATCCTTAGGGTTTGGCAATATACTATATTATACCAGAGAGGTAAAAAATAGAGATTTATATGGAGGTTCCATTATGAGCGATACAAACTGCAATAATTGCGAGTATGATAATAGAGAGTGTTGTGATTGTGACTGCAAATGCTACTGTGAGTGTGAAAAGACAAGACCGCTTGCCCCGAACAGAACAACTTTAAAATGCGGCTGCCCAGGCGCTGTTACGCTGCCTTTAGCTACGATTGCAGGAACAAATTTTACCGTTTCTACCGTAACCGTAGATACCAAAGGATTCCGCAAACCATGTATCAAGTTTGAATTTGCCAGCAACATCGTTACAACAGCTGCCGTTTTAACCCTTAATCTGCAGATATTCAAACAGTGCAAAAACCAGCTGGTTCCTATTCCAGTAGGTCCCGTTTGGACATTCTCCAGGCTTGTTGCCATCACATCCAGCGATGCTTTCTCATTCTTTGTATGTGACTGTGATATCTGTGACCAGGAATGCTGCACTTACAGTGTGGTTGCTACGGTTGCCGGTGTTGCTACAGTCGGCGTTACTTCTATTAATAATGCAACACTGTCTGCAATCGTTGTCGACAACGGCTGCAACTAATAAAAGGATTTAAATGGCAGGAAGGAGAAGCTATGTATTACGGTTTATTCGGACGCGGCTGTTATCCGCGTTCAAAAGCATGTAACTGTTCTCCCCGGCCATCCGGCCAACAGGAGGCAATGATTCGGCCACCCGCTTTACCTGATACAAATCGTTGCCTCAATTCCGGCAAGAAGCTACAGGGTGGAAACAATATAAAGATTAAAAGCGCTGTTTTCGGAGGGCTTATTATACCGGAAGGCACAGAAAAGAGAGCCACATTTCATGTGGCTTCTCTTACTCTGAATGCTTGCTGCTATAAAGAACTTCTGGTGCAGCTCAGCTTTTCCTGCAATATTATTGCCAGCAAATCGAAGCTCTGCCTTCGATTCCAGATAGTGAAGCAGGAAAAATGCCAGCCTTTTTCCATACCGCTCAGCACCGGAGTATTATACTGCCGTGATAAAACGGAAATGGAGGCAAATACATTTACACTGTCGGTCTGCGATTGTGATTTAATGGCCGGCAAAGGCTGTACGTACAGCGTTTACGTCGAAAACGAGGGCGCTGAAACGGTGGGAACAGGCATCATTGCAAGCCCTGTTTTAATTGCAACCATAATAGACAAAAATTAATGCCGAATATGGAGGTTTTACCCTATGGCAGTTCAAAATAAATTTTACAAATATAAAGTTACCGAAATCGGTATTAAAAACGACCTGATAACCTGGGAAAACAATGCTCTTCCTCTGTCCGGTATTTCCCGGATATGGACCGGCGGCCTTCCCCAAATGCCGTATCCGTCCGGCGTGGCCCTGATTCTGCTTTTTATCGCCTTATCAGGCCCCAGGATAATAAACATGCTGGTTATGCTTTCAATTCTGGCTGTTGGAGCAGCGGCCTGGCTTCTTCACTACAGATCCGGCAATACGGAAAGATGGATGAACCTGGAACTATACTCCGGGGAAATTTATTCCCTGTCTACCGGCAGTGATAATTTTGTAGACCAGTTTTATGATGCTTTAAAAGACAGTTTTGGGGGAATCACTCCTCCCGGCCGTGAAATAAATTTTAATACGGACGGCAAAATAGTAAGTATTGCGAAAGAAGAACCTGTAAAAGAGGAACCGTTGAAAGAAACACCCGGCATCATGGGAATCAGCAGCCAGGGTACAAAAAACAGCCAGTTAGTTTCCGAACTCCAGAAACTGTATCAGAGTTATATTAAAAAAGCGGATACAAACAGTGAGATTTTAAACCTCATTAACGATGCGGCCCGGCTGATTGAAGCAAACGACCAGGATGGACTTAAGGCATCCTTTAAAAAATTTGTCCTGGCAGGCTTAATTAATGACTGCAACGCTTTAGGCCTCGATTCACTTATAACAGAAATCAGGAGTTCTGTTTATTGAGTTAGCTTTTATATCAATTAAGACTTTCCCTCAGTGTCCCAAATATACACAAATGCATACGAAAAAGCAGCTGTTTTCTACTAAAAGCTGCTTTTTGCAGGTGAATGCGCCGTTGGAAGAACAGGAAGCTTTTAATTCTGCCGTTCACTTTCCTCTGCAAATTGCAATATACGTCCGTCCGATTCTGTGATAAGATGTCACTATACAGAAAGCGCCTCAGGAAAAGGCGCTGATAAAATAAATGGAAATACGGACGATAAATCAGCCAAATTGCTTTATGGTATGAAAGGAGACACTTTATGTGTGAAAAAATAAGATGTTCTTGGGCAGGCAGCACTCCTATCTATATGGACTATCACGACAATGAATGGGGGCGTCCTGAACATGACGACAGGAAGCTGTTTGAAATGCTGATCCTGGAATCCATGCAGGCGGGTCTGTCATGGATTACGGTTTTGAATAAAAGAGAGGCATTCCGGGCGGCTTTTGACGGATTTGACCCTGAAAAAATCGTCCGTTACGGCGAAGATAAAATCCAGGAGCTGATGGAAAACAAGGGAATCATCAGAAACCGCCTGAAAATCAATGCCGCCGTAAACAACGCCGGGGCCTTTTTGGAAACCGTCCAGAAATACGGAAGTTTTGATCAGTTTATCTGGGCCTATGTGGATCACAAGCCCATTACCAATCACTGGAAAACCATGGAGGAAATGCCTGCCAACACTCCGCTCTCGGATAAAATCAGCAAGGACTTGAAAAAGATGGGATTTAAGTTCGTAGGTTCCACCATAATTTATTCATTCATGCAGGCCATTGGGATGGTCAATGACCATATAACGGATTGTTTCGTTTATGAAGAGCTTTTTAAAACGCAGCCCTGTAACAGCAGCACGAAAATATGATAAATCCCTTCTCCGGAAGAGGAACTGCATCAGGCACAGGAAGGAGTCCGGCAAGGCGGGCTCCTTTTAAAGTATTGGCAAAGACTGCATTCTGTAAATTAAAAATTATTTCAAATTAATTGTCCGTCAAAATTTCAATCTGTGTCACATATTCATCGATCGAATTAATCACAAGCTCATTAATCCCCGTCTCATAGGCATAGCCGCATAATTTGAGTCCCTTTTCCTCCGCATATGCCAGCAGCTCTTTATATTTCCCGGCCAGCCCGTCCCAGTTTCCCCTGTAGTATGCCGTCAAATACCGGCCCGCCGGCTGTATCCGGAGTCCTTTCCGTTCCAGCGGGCTGGGTATCCTCATAAACATCCCGGAATACTCGTCCATCTTACCGCCGTACAGATTTTCCACGGAAATCATGGAGCCGTATTCCGCGTCATGCAGCCTCGACAACTGATATTTTCCCGCCTCCTCGATGACCATCTCAATTTCTGTATCAAAAGACATTCCCTGAGGGATATCCACAACCGCTATATAACGCTTTTCTTTTTCCACAACGGTGATATCCGAAAGATCCAGGGACAGCAGAAAGGACATCTCCTCTTTTCGGGCCGTCAACGTCTTTCGAAGCTGTTTTAAATGATTGACCGTTTTGTCCACCTCTTTAATCTTTTCTTCCAGAAGCTCTTTCAGCCGGGATGGCGAACGCAGTTCCATGAATTCGCGTATCTCCCCGATGGAAACGTTCAGTTCCCTCAGCATCAGGATTGTCTCCAGCACGGAACTCTGGTAATACGTATAGTACCGGTATCCGTTTTTCTTAATTGCGGCAGGCTTAAACAGTCCAATTTCATCGTACCACATGAGTGTCTTCTTATTGATTCCGTGGAGGGCTGCAAACTGGCCGATTGTGAACTGCGTATTATGATTTTTAGACATTTTACCTCTCCTTTTATCCCTGGCTATGACATCAAATGTCGGCCCGTTCCATCATTTTTCCGAAAATTCATTTTTTCACTTGACCGTACAGTAACTGTACGGTCTATTATACTATATGTGCCAACCGGCAACAATCAAATACGGAGGAAATAATCGTGAATAACAAGAACTTACCCGCTGAGAATGTCTACCAGAAACCTGTGACGCTTAAAAATATTATAAAATTCTCCGTGCCGACCATTGTCATGACGGTATTTATGTCATTTTACACCATGGTGGACGGACTGTTCGTCTCGAATCTCATCGGGACGGGAGCCCTGTCCGCCATCAACCTGACAGCGCCCGCCATCACTCTGGTGACTGCCGTGTCCACGATGCTGGCAACCGGCGGGAGCGCCGTTATAATGAAAAAAATGGGAGCCGGGCTGCAGGAAGAATCCAGGCAGGATTTTACATTTTTAATCCTGGTCAATGTGGCGGTCGGCCTGATCATGTACCTCGCAGGCCGCGTTGTGATGCAGCCCATCTTCAGCAGTATGGCGCTGTCGCCGGTGGTTTCCGGTTACTGCTCCGAATACCTGGGGCAATATCTTTTGTTTACGGTGCCGATTCTTCTGATGAATAACTTTACGATTTACATGATCGCAAGCGGGAAATCCCGGGTTCCCCTGGTGTGTACCGCGGCGGGCGGTATCCTGAATATTGTGTTGGATTATGTGTTTATCGCTATCCTGGATATGGGAATCGGAGGCGCGGCAATCGCAACCGGCCTGGGCTATTCGGTGACAGCCGTTGCCGGACTGTTTCTCTTTTCGGATAAAAAGAATATGCTGTACTTTAAAAAACCGGTTATCCGGCCCGAAGTTCTCTTACATGCGGCGTCCAACGGTTCCTCCGAAATGGCTACCTCCCTTGTCACGGGAATCGTAACCCTGATGTTTAACTGGATCATGTTGAAATATGCCGGTGAGGACGGTGTTGCCGCGATTACGATTATCATGTACGTGCTGATGTTCGCCGGCTCCATTTATACGGGCTACGCCTATGGGGTTGCCCCGATGATCAGCTTTTATTACGGTGAAAAAAACAGTCTGAAACTCAAGTCCCTGATCACGACGAGTTTAAAAATCATCGGCGCTGTCTCGGTCTTAGCCATGGCGCTGTCCATCGCGGCCACAAGACCCCTTGTATCTGTATTCGTCCGGCCGGATAATCCCGTCTTCGGACTCGCCGTCACCGGCAACCGGATCTGTTCCCTGGCGCTGCTGTTCATCGGCTTCAATATCTTTACCAGCAGCATGTTTACCGCGCTGTCGAACGGTTTTATCTCCGCCCTCCTGGCGTTCACCCGCTCCTTTGTCTTTATGGTGGCCGCCATGCTCATCTTACCGGCCGTACTGGGAATCAACGGCGCCTGGCTGGCAAACCCGGCCGCGGAACTCATGGCGCTGTTCCTGTCCGCATTTATGTATTTCCGGTACAAAAAACGGTACCGGTACTGAGCTTCTGCTGCCGCGGGGGAACCGGAGCGGCTGCATTATCTCCGGGAATACGGCAAAGAACGTTCTTGCAGTGCCTCCTTTCCGGCTTTATAATAGAGTAATGAATAATCACAACCTCACTGCCGAAACCGCAGACCATATCAGGAGGAGGCCTACATGGGAAAAATCTACCGTTTATATCAAATTGATTCTTTTACAACAAAACGATTCACCGGAAATCCAGCGGGAGTCATCACAAATGCCGACGGTCTGACCCCTTCGGAAATGCAGCAGATCGCCCGGGAACTGAACAACTCGGAGACCGCATTCATTTTCACGGAAAACTGTGAAGACTGTGACATGCATGTCCGCTTTTTCACACCGACAACCGAAGTGCCAATCTGCGGCCACGCTACCATTGCAGCACATTATGCCAATGCACTGGAAAAGAACATGCAGGGCCATAACCGGGTATTCCAGAAAACGGGAGCCGGAACTCTTCCCGTCGATATTTACCGTGAGAACGACGATTACCGGATTGCCATGACCCAGGGAGAAATTAAGATAGAAGAACCGCTGTCCGTCGAATATCAGGAACAGGTTATGGCGGCGCTGGGGCTTACTATGGACCAGCTTACCGAGGAAGTCCCCATGGCAGTGGCTTCAACCGGACATTCGAAACTGATGATACGGATCCGTGATCTGGAACGTCTCCACGGTTTGCAGCCCGATTTACCCGCACTGGCACGTTTAAGCAAGGCAACAGGATGTAATGGGTATTACGTTTTTACGCTCAACCCCAATGAAAACCCGATGGTGCATGGCCGAATGTTCTCCCCGGCAGGCGGCATCCCGGAAGATCCGGTAACCGGCAATGCCAACGGACCGCTCGGGGCCTATCTGGTGCATCTCGGATTTGCCGATACGGAAAAAGATGAGTTTTCCTTTCACATTGTGCAGGGTGAGGCAATCGGAAGAACCGGAGGCATGGAAGTCAAGGTTTCCATCTCGGATGGAAAGCCGGTTCAGGTTCAGATCTTTGGACGTGCGGTTGTGGCGTTTTCAACGGAAGTGGAGATTTAATGACAGACTATACGATACGCAGGATGGAAGAAAATGATGAAGAGTACATTATGGCACATAATTTATCCGGCCTTTTATAAGTGCAGGAGCGAAAGGAGGGTATATGAGTAAATACAATTCTTTATGGGAATATGTGAAACAGACGGGGAACCAATCATTTAAGTTAACCTTTGATGAGATTGAAAAGATTGCAGGCTTGCCGATAGACCATTCTTTTTTGAATTCTAAAAAGGAGTTAACCGGATACGGGTATGAAGTCGGCAAGATATCGATGACGGAGCGGACGGTTGTTTTTAACAAATTGCTAAAAGAATAACAGTTGCCATTAAATCAATTTGGAGCCGTGAATGCCGCCGAACGGGCGGCTTCACGGCTCTCTGTATCTTATTCGAATTCGATCGTTGCCGGCGGCTTCGGGGACATGTCGTAACATACCCGGTTCACATGCTCCACCTCGGCCAGGATCCTCGCCGTAATCGTCTGGAGCACATCCCAGTCCACGCGTTCGATCGTTGCGCTCATGGCGTCAATCGTGTTGATGGCGCGGATAATAACCATATATTCAAAGCTTCTGGCATTGTGTTTTACGCCGACGGATTTGAAATCAGGAACTACGGTAAAATACTGCCATACCTTTTTATCCAGTCCCGCCTTTTCAAATTCTTCCCTTAAGATGGCATCCGACTCTCTCACCGCCTCCAGACGGTCGCGCGTGATGGCTCCCAGACAGCGGACTCCGAGTCCCGGTCCCGGGAACGGCTGGCGGTAAACCATACCGGCAGGAAGTCCCAGTTCCACGCCGCAGGCGCGCACTTCGTCTTTAAATAACTGTTTTAACGGTTCCACCAGTTCAAATTTCAAATCTTCCGGAAGGCCGCCCACGTTGTGATGGGATTTTACCATCTTGGCCGTCTTTGTTCCGCTCTCGATGATATCGGGATAAATTGTCCCCTGGCCCAGGAAATCAATTCCCTCAAGTTTTCTTGCCTCTTCCTCAAATACACGGATAAATTCTCCGCCGATAATCTTTCTCTTCTGCTCCGGATCCGAAACATTCTCTAATTTACCTAAGAAACGCTCCGTCGCATCGACGTAGATCAGGTTTGCATGAAGCTGATCCCTGAAAATTTCAATAACGCTCTCGGACTCATTTTTACGCATCAGCCCGTGGTTGACATGGACACATACAAGCTGCTGTCCGATTGCCTTGATCAGCAGGGCGGCTACAACGGAAGAATCCACTCCGCCTGAAAGAGCGAGAAGGACCTTTCTGTCACCAACCTGTTTTCTGATCAATTCCACCTGATCTTCGATGAAATTTTTCATATTCCAGTTCGGCTCTGCCTTGCATGCTTCAAACACAAATGTTCTCAGCACTTCTTCCGACGGGAGTTCTGAAAGCTGCTGTCCACATTTCGCGGTCGGATGATTGATTGACATTACGGGGTAGCCACAGTTATAAATCTCCGGGCTGACGTCTACGGCCGCACCGTCCACAATGCGGTTTTCTCCGCCGTTTAAAATAATTCCCTTTACATTCTGCAGCGCCTTTAATTCGGCCACGGTGATATCGTGGGGATGAATCTCACTGTAAACTCCCATGTCGCGGATCTGACGGGCAATTACCGTGTTCTCCGTGCTGCCCAAATCCAGAATAACAATCATGTCCTGTTTCATGATTTCGTCTCCTTTGTATGCTTAATATTTTATTTCACAAATTTCCTGTTTTTTCATTATAACTGATAATAGCTGAATAGGGAACTTTTTTTCTTCATTTTCTTAAGTTACCGCTCACATTCTCAGTGTAATTCTTCAATTGCCTTATCTAAAAAGATCTCCCCGTCCAGATGTTCCAGCTCATGGCAGTAGCATTTTGCCATCTCCCCTTCTCCGGTCACGATGATCTCCATGCCGTTTTCGTCCAGGGCCTGGACCGTTACTTTCTGCGGGCGGATCGTCTTTGCAAAACGGCCGGGGAAGCTCAGGCAGCCCTCCATGCACTCCTGCACTCCGCTTCTGCCGATTATCTTCGGGTTGACCAGCTTCAGGCATACATCACAGTAATCAATGACTACCAGACGTTTCAAGATCCCCACCTGGTTGGCCGCCATGGCTGCCGCATTTTCCGTATGATGCAGCGTATTCATCATATCATCCAGCAGCTCCCTGATTTTATCATCCACTTCCTTGACTTCTTTGCATCTTTTCCTCAATATTTCATCATCATTCTTCCGAATCTGTCTGATCGCCATGGTTCTCCCTTCTGCTGCAGCCGGCTCTCGATTTTTTCCGGCTTTCCGCAAATAAAAACACCTCTTCAATGGAACAGCCGAATACCTGCGATATGCCATAGGCAAGCCAAATCGACGGTTCGAATTTTTCTGTCTCTATTGCATTGATTGCCTGTCTTGAGGTTCCGGCCATCTCCCCCAGCTGCTCCTGTGTTATGCCTTTTTTCTCCCTCAATTCCCTGATTCTGTTTTTCACTGCTGTCCTCCTATGTAATGTTTACCTTACATATGCTGTTTACAGTATAAAATCTGTTTAATGTAATGTCAACCTTACTTTTAATTTAAAATCTTTTATTGTTTTTACCGTTTCTGTACATCGCAGAGCGCGTTATTGCCGGCAGCGTATCCGATTTCCGGTTGAAATGTAAGCCATAACTTTTTTGATCACGTTCATTTCGCGCCGTAACCCTCGGGTTTGACCCAAGGGGGCCCGCTGTCTGTGACTTTCGCTTTGCTCCACTCACAAAAAACGCCTCGCAGAATACTGCCTGTGAACAGTAACCTGCCATATCCACTTAGTAATATTTTTCTCACTTTTCTCTTGCAATCTTCAGTGACATGGGCTATAATTTAATCAGAACATTTGTTCGATATTTTTATTGAAGGAGGGATGCCATGATAATCAGCGTCAGCAGAAGAACCGATATTCCTGCCTTTTTTTCCGGCTGGTTTATGAATCGAATCAGTGAACAATATGCCCTTGTCCAGAATCCATTTAATCCTCACCAGATAAGCAAAGTCAGCTTAAGTCCCGACGTTGTCGACTGCATTGTGTTCTGGAGCAAGAATCCGGAACCGATGATTCACAGATTGCAGGAACTAAAGGACTACATGTACTATTTCCAATATACTCTGAATGCGTACGGAGAGGATCTTGAAAAGAATCTTCCTCCCGTTTCCGAACGCATTTCTACCTTCCATACTCTCTCCCGGCTTACTGGAAAGCGGCGGGTAATCTGGCGCTATGATCCCATTATTCTCAATGAAACGTATACGTTCTCATGGCATCTGGACCGTTTTGCCTCCATTGCCGATGCGCTTCAGGGCTGTACGGAAAGGTGCGTCATCAGCTTTATAGACCTCTACGCCTCCATTGCCGGTCCGGCGAAGAAGTACGGCATCCGGGAACTTTCCGACAGCACAGTTTTAGAACTTGTAAAGAAGTTATCCTCCATTGCCCGCTCCTTTGGCATGATGATGGAAACATGTTCGGAAGAGATCGATTTGTCTTCCTGCAGCATCGCCCATGGCTGCTGTATCGACGGCCGTTTGATATCAAACCTTCTGGGCTGTTCCCTCAACACAGAGAAGGACAAGAACCAGCGTCCCGAATGCGGCTGTGCCGCGAGTATTGACCTGGGTCTCTACAATACATGCAGAAACGGCTGTGTTTACTGCTATGCCAACCACAGCAGCCAAATCCTGGAAAAGCGCGGCCGGATGTACGACGAACATTCCCCTCTGCTCTGCGGGCGCCTCACGGAACTTGATAAGGTGACGGAACGGAAGGTAAAGAGCCTGCAAGACAGACAGCTTGATCTGTTTTCCAGACTCCCTCCCGATGAAAGATAAACTGATTGAAAAGATGATAAATACGGGCTGGCAAAGCGTACCGGAGTAACCTTACCAACGCCTCTACGCGATAACAATCGATGGTTTTATACCATTCTTACTATCTGCTCATATAAGCAGCTGCTATGTTCCCTTGGGAACGTTTGGTTTACATGCATATGCCCAAAAAACCAATGTTTATAACTAACAATCTCTTTAATCCCCTGTAGATAATCGGTTAATTTATCCGCATGATACAAACCGATGCCTTCATCCAGTTGTTTAAGGAGAGAGGTATATGGGCTATGGGTAATAATATAATCAACCTCATTCGCAGCTATCTTCAAGTTCTCTATGCCTTCTTCCATCTCCGTTTCTGACGGTAACTCACGTTCCCACCATGAAACATGATTGATACGAAACATTTTTGAATCATCTCTCCTCCATATTTTGATTTTCGGGTCTCCCCTATCCAAGATGCCATCCATTATATCATGGCTGCTAGCTCCGCCGAATGTGAAGAATCTGTTTCCATCTATATTGTAAACCTGGCCGCGCATCAGATGAATGACGGTCGGACGAATAAAATTAACCTTACCGCCGCACCACTCCGTTATTGGCAGAGCATCCAGTATATCATAGTTGTCGTGATTACCTGAAACAAATAATGTTGTAAACGGTTTTCCTTCGAGCCAATCAAGATTATGTTTTTCTGAATTTGAACCATCCCACATGCCAAAATCTCCGCAAACTATGACATAATCCCTCTTTGTCATTTCTTTTTGCTCTGGGAAACCCTCCGTTCTAAGCCTGCTCATCCAGTTGCCGTGTGTATCTCCTGTCACATAAATAATTCAAACCGCCTCCCTGTATTTGGTTATTTTATTCAACCCATAAACTTAACTATTGCTTTACATGCCCAGTCCATATTATCCGGAAATAATCTTACTTGCGAATCCAAAATAATTTTTCATTACTTTAACCTCGAAAATAAAGTCCGGGGCGGCATATAGGCTCATTGACATCAATCTACAGAATTTCTTCCATTATTTTATCACAGTAACAGTTCACCGTCCATTCATCCCTGATGTCCGCTCATATAATATACCTGTAATCATTCTTTTCACATTAGAATATAAATTGCAGATTTTCTCAGTTTAAACGCGCCCTTTTCTTTAAGTTTCCATTGCTGGCAAATACCTGGCTCAGATTTTTAAATCACTCTTTAAAATGCCTACTCTATAATGCAAATACGGATACTATCAACAATAAAATAAATAATTTACATTTTTTTCATTATTTTGTATACTTAATACATC
This sequence comes from [Clostridium] symbiosum, assembly GCA_036419695.1. NCBI lineage: Bacteria > Bacillati > Bacillota > Clostridia > Lachnospirales > Lachnospiraceae > Otoolea > [Clostridium] symbiosum. Next base: position 1,193,091 of record CP143946.1, on the reverse strand, counting down.
AAATCATAAAAGAGGAGGAACAATATGAAAGTCATCAGTCACGGCATTGTTAACGGCATTATTGAGGATAAGTATGGTAAACGTGGTTCCCATTTCAACGAATTCGGGATGTCAACCTATTCGCTTCCTTTCGAAGTTCTGGATGCCCCGGAAGGAACAAAAAGTTTTGCACTTCTCCTGGAAGATAAAGATGCATTTCAAGTCAATGGCGGTTTTTCCTGGATTCACTGGGTTGCCGCCAACATAACAAGAACTAAGATTGAAGAGAACGAGAGCCAGACTGCAACTGATTTTGTCCAGGGCGTCAATACCTGGAACTTCAAGCAGAGCAGTCCAGAGAATAAAAAACTTACCGCTTTTTACGGTGGCATGGCTCCGCCGGATGCACCGCATATCTATGAGCTTCATGTGTATGCCCTGGACTGTCTCCTTGATCTGGAAAATGGATTCCTGATGAACCATATGTACCGCCAGATGGACGGACACATTCTGGAGCAATATACGCTGAAGGGCGAATACAGTAATTAGTGAAAGAACGGTGTAAGATAACCTTTACGATCTAACAACGAAAAGCACGCTTCACGAACTTTTCATTGCCACTCAATAAAAAGATGACGGCCAGAAAATATCCCTGTCCGCCATTCTTTTATTGGCTGGTTATCGGAGTTTCCCGCCTATTTTTTAATAGTTCGTTATCCGGTAATCCATCCTGTTTTATATTTCATTTCTGGTTTGCCTGCTGCTTCAGATACGGGAATAATCCGCCCGCCTTCATAATATCATTCTCCAGATTACTGACGGCATCACCGTGAAATTCTTTCCGGTTCGTCAAGTCCCGGATCGTCCCCGTTGCAGTGTCGATCTCTAATTCATCTTTATCTGATATCTCACCATTTTTAATCGCTGCCCCAAGACCTTTGACAAAGAGAACCAGATATCCGTTATTGACCGCATTCCGGTAATAAATTCTGGAAAACGTCTCCGCCAGGACACAGGGAACACCTCCGTACTGGAGACAGTACACGGCATGTTCCCGGCTGGAACCGCAGCCGAAATTTTTTCCGGCCACAACTATGTCACCCGGCTTTACTTCTTTGGCAAAGTTCTCCTTGCCGGGATAATACTCAAATGCATACTGGGGCATATTTTCCGGATCCGTCTCCGCCAGATATTTATTGTGGTATATCAAATCGGTATCGACATCATCGCCGAATACCCAGGCTCTCCCTTTAAGAATGCTCATATTCATTTCCTCCATTTTCCCAATTATCCGAGAATCTCCCTCGGGTCGGTGATACAGCCTCTGACCGCCGTCGCCATGGCCGACATCGGGCTCATCAGATAGGTATGGCTTCCCTTCCCCACTTTGCCGATAAAGTTCCTGTTGGTTGTGGAACAGCCGACGTCACCGGACGGCAGGGCTCCGTAGTGCTCCGCGGTGCACAGGGAACAGGTAGGATTTGTAAATACAATGCCTGCTTCCAGAAATTTTTCAATCATTCCCTCTTTTGCGCACCGTATCTGAACTTCCGTAGTGCTCGGGGTAATAATCGCACGGATACCGGGACTGATTTTCCCTCCCCCGGCCATCAGCACGTCATAGGCTGCCTTCAAATCTTCAAAGCGGCCGTTGGAACAGGAACCGATATGAATCTGGTCAACCGCGGTGCCTGCAACTTCGCGCACGGGACGGACATTATCCGGGGCGTCCGGACAGGATGCCAGCGGTTCCAGATCCGTCACATCATAGTGCAATACCCTGCAGTACTCCGCATCGGAATCGGCTGAGAGCAGCTTCGCACGCTCTCTTACCTCCTCCCCTGCCCTCTCTGCCAGCCATTCAAGGACTTCTCCGTTCGGCATAATTAACGGGACTTTTCCGCTCATTTCCGTGACCATGGAACAGAGTGTCAGCCGTTCTGCCAGTGTAGCGCGTTCGATTGTCTCACCGGTAAATTCAACTGCGAGGAAATCCATACCGCTGGCTCCCAAATCACCGACAATGTGGGTCAGCAGATCCCGCATGCACACTCCTCTTTGAAAGGAGCCGGTAACTTCTATTTTCATCGTCTCCGGCACGCGGAACCAGTTTGTCCCATTGATATAAGACGCCGCAATATCGGAATTGCCCACACCGGTTGCAAATGCGCCGACCGCTCCCAGAAGGTTCATATGGCTGTCCGTTCCCAGGACCACATCTCCCGGTTTTATCAGGCCGTGCTCCAGCATAACATGCTGGCCGATGCCGTGGTTGATATCAAATACATGCCTGATTCCCTGGCGTCTGGCAAACTCACGGATGATTTTCTGGTTGTTGGAAACCTTCTCCGAATGGGAGGGCGCCTGAAGATCAAAGGTATATGCAATCTTATCGGGATCCCATACTTTTGCGTCCTTCCCCATCTCCTTTTCAAACTGCAGTACGCAGTTGGCCCCTCCAAAATCACGGGCGGAGGCCAAATCAATCCTGCACCATATGCGGTCACCGACCTCAACCGGATGGCCGGATGCCCGCTCCATTATCTTTACAATTGCTGTCTTTCCCATTTTTTCCCCTTTCACCGCTGCGGCTATTTCATGCCGAGAAATGATTTTACCGCTTCAAAATTGATAAAATCCGCCTTGTTAATCACAACCCCCTCCGGACTGCGGAGAGTCCCATCCCCCTCGTGGGCATGGTTTGCTATGATATGGCCGATTCTGCTGGAGCAGCCGTTACGCAGTGCCAGCACCGTGCCCGAAAATGGATGGCGCAGGTTCTTGCCGAGTTCTGATTTTACCGTAACTCCATCCTCATTTTTTTCATACTCAATCAGCTTTCCCACATCATGGAGCAGAGCCCCAGCAATCAACTCGTCGTGATCCAGGGTGAAAGCGGCGTCTTTCTTCGAATAGATATCATTAAATTCGTCCATGGCGGCTCTGGAAATCCGGGTAACGCCGCGCACGTGATCCAGATAACTGAACGGACAGTCCGGTATCAGCAGGGTAAACGGGATGTTATCCATATCATCCGGTTCCCAGCCTCCGGTTTTCAGTGCATCTATGTAGGTTGCGACCACCTTGTCCTGAAGTTCCCCGTCGTGAATCCAGCCGATTTCAGGGAACAGTTCTCTGATTCTTTCTTCCATTTTTATCACCTTTCCTCTGTCAGTTCCTGTCCTTATCTGTTCATACTTTACCAGTTCAGCAGGGACAGGAAATCACCCGGGTTTGTCTCCTGTTCAAACCGTGTACAGCGGTCAATGACCTCTTTTATTGTCTCTTCCTTCAAAAGTCCCGTAGCCGCTGTGACAAACTTTTTAACCAGTTCATCAAATCCGACCGGGTTCTGCGGGGAACCTTTCAGGTCATAGCACCCTTCCCCGTATTCGGTCCCGTCCTTCATGATGATTTTTACCTGTGCTCCCCGTTTTTTGGGGTACAGGGCATTGACCTCATCATCAATACGGACTGTCACCAGCTTTGCCAGTTTCAGATACTCCTGGTTTGTATAAGCTTCTTCCTTCAGATGGCGGACGGCAACGCCATGCTCCTTAAGCGCCAGGGCAACACCGTAAGGAATGCTGAACTTTGCCTCGCCCGGATTCTTTGGTTCATAAATAATTCCGGTCAGCTCATATGCCACCCTGTGGGTTCCTACCTCCACGGCAGCCACATCTTCCGGAACAATATGATTCTTTACCGCCAGATTCAATACGGCCTCAATGGCCGGCTGGGAATGACGGCAGGTCGGATAAAATTTATTATAGGTCTCCGATATCTGATAATCCTTCCCAAGCCCTTCCGTTACCGTCTCCGGGCTGATGGTTTTGCTCATCGCCTGGAACAGTCCCGTCCTGCCCTCGAAAACGGTTGTAGTTCCCGGCAGCCCCTGTTCCGCCACATAGGCACAGCAGATACCGTTGTAGGCGGCATTGCCCACCATCACACATTTGGACTGCTGCCCCGAGACGGTGGCCTCCATTAAGCCGGAAGCCTGAAGACCCGCCATGCCAAGGCCGTTGGCCATCCTCCCTTCGTCCAGTTTCATCAGTTTGCCGGTGACTGCCATCGCGCCTACCGTATCACAGGTTGCCGTCGGATGAAATCCCCGGTCAATGAGCTGGGGGCTCTGTGCAACCGCAAGCCGATATACAATCTCATATCCCAGCACAATTGCGGTCAGTATTTCTTTTCCCGTGGCATTCAGCTTTGCCCCCATGACCAAAGCCGTCGGAACAACCACTGCACCCGCATGGACGCCGGCAAATTTATGTCCGTCATCCAGCTCTATTGAATGGGCGAATGTAGCGTTCAGCATCGCCGCTCGTGGGGCAGGAAAACGTAGACAGGGATTTTCTCCGATAATTCCGCATTCTCCTTTTCCAATCTTTTCCATCGCTGCAATCAGCGCATCCGCATAATTCCATCCTGCGCGGCCCGCCAGCATGGCGCCGATTGTGTCCAGCAGACGCTCCCTGGCTAGATCTGCCACACCGGACGGAAGATCTTCGTAATTTGTCTTTACAAGAAAATCCGCAAACTGATGTGTTAATTCCATCTTATAACCCCTCCTTTATCAAAGTCTCTTACTGTCGGTCTCCAGGTTATTGGAAATCGAGGACTCCATTGTAGTTTTCATCACAGGTTTCAATACTGTTTTAATTGCAGCGCCCAGCATATTTTCTATTGTACAGAATTCATTTCTTTTATATAGAAATTGTATCATGAAAACAGGTAAAATACAATATCCATCATCAAAAAATAGGAAGAATTTTCTCCTGTAAGTAAACCATATCAATTTTCTAAGAATATTATATAATTTTTGAGGGAAAAGAATGAGAAAGCATATACAACGGGGAAAGCATACCAGAGATACCGGATAGCCATAGAATGAATGTAGAAAACGCTGCCCCCCAAATAAATACTATATCAGGAGTGCAGCGTCTCTTCAGTTTAATTTTTTCAGAATAAACGGGGCTGTTGATTTAACCTGCTCTTTCAGTCTCACTTAAAACAAGGCAGTTTCAACTACAACGTGCCGCTTATGCAAATGGGTTCTCGGTCTTATACAGCATATTCTTCGGCTGATTGAATCCAATCTCTTCCGCATCTACCCCGATATACTTGAACACCTCGTAAATTGCCTTCCCGTAATGGCCGAAGGCTACCGCTCCGTGATGCGGGAAGTTCTTTTCAATCAGCACATGGCGGTAGAAACGGTTCATCTCCGGAATTGCGAAAATCCCAATGGCTCCAAAGGAGCGGGTGGCTACCGGAAGGACCTCTCCCTGGGCGATGTAGGCCCGGAGTTTGCAGTCTGCCGTACTCTGCAGACGGAAAAATGTAATATCGCCCGGCACAATATCACCTTCCAGCGTGCCCTGCGTCACTTCCTCGGGAAGCGCTCTGGCCATGATGAGCTGGTATTTCATCTCACAGAACGAAAGCTTCTTTGAACTGGTATTTCCGCAGTGAAATCCCATAAATGTTTCCCTCTGGCCGTAATTGTGAACTCCTTTAATATCCTCCTGATAGAGGTCAGCCGGTACAGAATTGTTGATATCCAGGAGAGTTACCGCATCCTCACTTACACAGGTCCCTATAAATTCACTCAGCGCACCATAGATATCCACCTCACAGGATACCGGAATTCCCCGGTCCGTCAGACGGCTGTTCACATAACACGGCACAAATCCGAACTGGGTCTGGAATGCCGGCCAGCATTTGCCCGCAATCGCCACATACTTTCGGTATCCCTTATGTTCCTTCACCCAGTCAAGCAGCGTCAGCTCATACTGTGCCAGTTTTTCCAGTATTTCCGGTTTCCGGTTTCCCACGCCAAGTTCCGCCTCCATATCCTTTACTACTCCGGGTATACGATCATCACCCGCATGTTTATTAAACGCCTCATATAAATCCAGTTCGGAATTCTCCTCAATCTCCACTCCCAGATTGTAAAGCTGTTTAATCGGAGCATTGCAGGCAAGAAAATTAAGCGGTCTCGGACCAAAGCTTATGATCTTCAAACCGGACAGTCCCACAATAGCCCGGGCAATCGGTACAAACTCATGAATCATATCGGCGCACTCCTCGGCCGTGCCGACCGGATACTCCGGAATATAGGCCCTGATGCCGCGCAGCTTCAGATTATAGCTTGCATTTAACATGCCGCAGTATGCGTCGCCGCGCCCCTGGATCAGATTGTTTCCGCTCTCCTCGGCCGCCGCGATAAACATGGACGGACCGTCAAAATGCTTCGCCAGCAGGGTCTCCGATATCTCCGGGCCAAAGTTTCCAAGATAAACTACAAGCGCGTTGCAGCCGGCCTCTTTCACGTCCTCCAGCGCCTGTACCATGTGGATCTCACTCTCCACGATGCAGACAGGACATTCATAAATATTCTGTTCGTCATACTTTGCCCTATAGGCCTCCACCAGCGCTTTTCTCCTGTTTACGGAAAGGCTCTCCGGAAAACAGTCCCGGCTAACGGCCACAATTCCTATTTTTACTTCCGGTATGTTGTTCATATCATTATCCTCCATCTTTTTTATTGCTTCGGACGTTATCACTGCGGGCGCTGGCATTGCGAATGCGGCGGCATTATCGCTGTGGATGCAGCGGACGCATGCCCTGCCCTACAGCTTCGCCAATTCTTTAAAATCCGTCTTCAGGCTTCGGTACAGGCTCCGGTAGAGTTTATGGTACTCTGCATAAATTTCCGTATTATCTTTATCCGGTTCATTGCTGCTTTCCACTCCGATGAGCGCATCGCAGGCCTCCTCCACGCCCGGATAAATGCCGCAGCCCACGCCGGCCAGAATAGCGGCTCCCAGAGCAGGGCCCTCCTCCTGCTTCACGGTCATTACACTGCAGCCATAGAGATCGGAGAGCATCTGACGCCAGACCGCGCTTCGCCCCCCGCCTCCGCAGGCCATCATCCGGGTGACCTCCACTCCCATTTCCCTGAGAATATCATTACAGTCACAAAGGGAGTATGCAACCCCCTCCATCACTGCACGGAGCAGATGCTTTTTCGTGTGGATGGCGGACAGGCCGAAAAACACTCCCCTGCAGTCCGGATCCAGATGCGGCGTGCGTTCTCCCATCAGATAGGGAAGATAAAGCAGTTTATCACTTCCGGCCGCCACCGTCTCCACATCCCTATTGATAAGGTCATATACGTCTTTCCCCTGTGCATTGGCCTCCGCCACATAATCCTGGCAGAACTGATCCTTAAACCATTTCAGGGAAAGACCTGCGCTCTGAGTCACACCCATGATATGCCACGCACCCGGAACAGCGCAGCAGCATGTATGTACCCTGCCCTTTGGATCGATGGAAAGCTTACTGCTGTGGGCAAATACCACGCCGGAAGTTCCAATCGTGGTAAATGCGGTACCATCCCGCACAATTCCCGTTCCCACAGCAGCCGCTGCGTTGTCACCCGCACCACCCACTACCCTGACTCCGGTATCCAGACCGGTCTGCGCCGCAATTTCCGGAAGCAGGGTGCCGGTTATCTCACAGGATTCATAGACCCTGCCCAGCATGGATGGATCAATTGAGAGAGCATTCAGCACCTCATCCGACCAGCGCCGACCCGGCACATCGAGAAGCTGCATGCCGCTGGCGTCTGATACCTCGGTGGCAAATACCCCTGTCAGCACATAGCGGATATAATCTTTCGGAAGCAGAATATGACGGCACCTTTTATAGTTATCCGGTTCATGATTTCTCACCCACAGGATTTTGGCAGCCGTCCAGCCGGTCAACGGAGGGTTCGCCGTGATTTGAGTCCAACGCTCTCTCGGCATGATAGCGAGCATTTCTTCCGTCTCTTTTCCCGTTCTCTGATCACACCAGATAATGGACGGACGTATCACCTCCCCCGCCTCGTCCAGCATAACCAGTCCGTGCATCTGTCCCGACAGGCCGATACCCGCGATATCTGCGGCAGGCACTCCCGACTTTTCCACAACGCTCCTCAGCGTCTCCAAAACCGCGTCCCGCCAGTCCTCCGGCCTCTGCTCAGCCCAGCCGTTCTCCGGCTGATACAGCGGATATTCCCTGGAAGAGGAACAGACGGCATTTCCTGTTTCATCAAACAGCACCGTCTTCGTCGCGGACGTACCCACGTCAATCCCAATCAGATAGTTCATGTGATACCCCTTTCTCTGTATTTTTCTATCTATGATTATATCTTGCCGCAATTCCTCTTTCCAGACTAAAACTTGGCCTTATAATAGCACTTTCTTGCTTTTTTATCCCCTTTTTCTCATCCGTTCCCTGTATATGCTCGGCAGGCAGCCATAGCGCTTTGAAAATGCTTTGGCAAAGGCACGGCTGTTAGGAAATCCGTTATTAAGTGCCACGTCGTTCAGACTGTGAGTTGTGCCCATCATCTCCCGCAGCGCATACTCGGTCCTCAGGTTCAGAAGATATGTCTTGTAGCTGACATTGGCATATTTTTTAAACATCCGTGAGAGATAGGTGGGTGAAAAACCAAATTCTTCTGCCACACTCTTCAGCGTAATAGTATGGCTGTAATTTTTCTTCATATAGGAGGTGATACCGGACAGTTTTTCCAGATGGCGTTTCTGACGGATTGTATCCTGATTTTCTTCGGTCTGCATGAACTCCGTAACCATCAGATACAACAGTTCCAAAAACAGGCTCCGAACCTTCAGTTCGAATGCAAACTGCTTCTGCTGGTATATGTGAAACATTTCTCCGATCAGCCGGGCCAGAATCCCGTCAAACTCCTCTCCCCGCTTTAGAAATACCGTGCGCCCGTCATCCTCCAGATAACCGGAAAAACAGCTCAGCGGAATCTGGACCACAACGGTTTTATTCGGCTCCAGCGCTTCAATGGAATGAATCTCATTGGAATTTACAATCACAAAATCTCCTGCCTTAAGAGGCCGGCCGTTTTCCCCAAAGAAGAATTCAAGCCGGCCTTCCATAACCAGGAATATTTCTATCGAGCGGTGCCAATGGCCGGCCCGCCGGTAACTGCCGTCCTTGCCTTCGAACTGAAACATTTTAAACGGCAGATCCTCATTGGGCAGCACAAGTTCATGGTTAAAATCTCCGTTCATAATATTCCCCCCCTTATGAGCTCATTTTACCGCAAACGGCAGATCCGTGCAACAGGAAGGCCCCCCTTCAGGGAGGCTGTTCCCACCCGGAGGGCGAGCCTGACCGGAGCGCAAACCTGGCCGAGGTACTCTCCTCTCCAAAGGTTTTCTATACTGTGAGAGAATACGTAGAACTTTCCCACAGCAAAAAAGACCTGCCACACTCCGTGACAGATCTTTATATCCGCTCTCTAAACACATACTTTACTCAGCCCATTCTATTCGCGCTTCTGCTTCACCGGCCCTGTCCTCACGATGCCTTGACCGTACTTAAATCACGCATCCCATTTCCCGTGAAATCTGAATCGCCGTCTCACGGATTCTCGGAGTTACCGCCTCCTCTACCTCTTTTGTAAATCTTGGTGTCGGACAGCTTAGGAATATGGCTGCCACCACTTCCTTTTTCGCATTGAAGATTGGCGCCGCAATAGAGCAAAGGCCCACTTCCCTCTCTTCGCGGCTCACGGCCACGCCGTCGGCCCTTACCTTTTCAAGCTGGGACCTCGTGTAGGAGCTGGAACCGTCCTTTAACAGGCGGTCTATCGTCTCCGGTGTCTGATACGCCAAAAGGACCTTGCCGGAAGCTCCCTTTGTCAGGGAATGGCGTTCTCCCAGACTGAAGTCGCGTCGCAGCAGACGAGTGCTGTTCAAACGCATCACACAGACACGTGAATCGCCCTGCAGGGAATATACGCCGACTCCCTCGTTAAACTCATCCCTCAGTGCCTCCAGATACGGCTGCGCAATCTGGCAGTAATCCAGATTGGAGAAACTCACCTGGCTTAACTGTGCCAGACGGAATCCCAGATAATATCTGTGGTTATTGGGATGCCTGTATACATAATTCTGATTTTCCAAAGTACCTAAAAGGCGCAGCGTCGTACTCGGGTATAAACCGATTTCACGCGATATTTCAACCAGGGAAAAGCTGACCCGTTCCGGCGAAAAACAATTCAATATCTGCAATGCACGCTCAACCGCACGTACATTATTATCTACTTTCTTTTCACCTGTTTCTGTCTTTTTTGTGCCTGCCAACTGATTTTCCTCCCGACTTAGTTTCTAAAAATAGTACAGTGAAAAGCGTTTTACGGACTTTCCATCGTCGCTCATTCAGTTAATTATACCATTTCCGCAAGATCCTGGCAAACACTTATTCCCTTTTGTCCTCCACAGTCCAGACCGTATATTTGCTGTTCACAGCCTGCCAAAAAGCGGCATGCAGGAACAGTCACACTTCCTGTCTTGTCCCTTATTCAGAAAGACTGCGGGGCATATCGAGCACAATCCGGCCTTCTTTTCTGACCGCAGCTTTTTTCGCAATATAGCCGGGATATCCGACGGCAATGCTACCGAAAATGTCTTCTTCCTCACGAAGCCCCAGCCTCTCAAAGATTGACCGCACCTCCGGTACGCCGGTCAGCCAGTGAGGCTGATTGCTCCAGCATGCCCCAAGTCCCAGGGCAGTCGCGGCAAGCTGCATATTTTCCAGAGCATTGGCACAATCCGCCATGCTGTTTCCGTGGCTGCGCAGGGAGACTGCACTTATGAGGGTCGGTGCATGATAAATAAAATGATATCCCTCTTTCCTCGCCCTGATAATCCCCTTATTGATATACGCTCCCTCGACAATCTCCCTGGAGGCCAGCTCTTTGCGGATAACTTGATTCAATTCTTCCATAAGAAGCGGATTCTGTATCACCAGAAAACGGCTGTACTGAAGATTGCCGCCCGTCGGGGCATATAAGCCGCACTCGAGTACCGTCTTTAAATCCGCATCCTTAATCTGTTCCTCCTTATACACCCGGACACTCCGGCGTTCCAACATATTGGCAATTACAGGATTCATAATATTCCTCCCATTTATCATATTAATAGTCTCAGTCTCGTACGTAAACATATCCTTCCATAATACGTCTGGCCGTACGGTCCAGATTGCCGCTCAGCACCGTATGAGTGCCGTCCTCCTCCACTTGCAGATCGGCATATGCATCCATAATTCCCCACGGGTGCCCGATGCGAAGATGCGTGATACAGTCGGTTCCCAAAGACTGCTTTACAATCTCGTTAACGATAGTTCCCGGTGTATTGGCCGCGGTTACGGTACAGATCGCCCCGGTCCCCATATAGGCGTCAATCATCTTCATCCCAACGGAAAACAAGCGTCCCACAATATCAACATCCCCGGCCGCAATCGCTTTTCCACTTCCTGCCGTGTAATCCACTGGCTTTGTAGCAAAAGCGATCTTTGGAAGTGTCTGGCTGTTAATTCTGGCATCCTCTAAATCCTTTGCAAATCCCAGAGTGACTGCCCCTGTTCCACGGATGATTTCCAGGATACGGCAGATTTCTTTGCAGTCCGCAAGGGCATTGAACTGGGAAGGGATCTCGGTGCCTGTCACGCCGAAATCCTCAGGATGCACGAAAATAACAGGATTGGCCGCATCCACAAAGGAATATTCATAAACCTTTCCCTCAATTTCAATACTATCCTTCACATTTCCCGTTGGCAGAAGTTTGCCGGACGCCGCTCCCTGAGGCGCAACGAATTTGAGCGTCACTTTCGCCGCCGTTCCCGGAACTCCGTCGATGGCAAAGTCTCCCTCCGTCACCGCCCTGCCGTCCTTTACCGGAACCTGGGCAATAATTTCTTTCTGTGTATTGGTATTAAAAATATGTACCTCCGTAACTGGCTCCACTGCCTTCACCAGGCCCTCGTCGATGGCAAAAGGGCCCACCGCGGAGGAGATATTGCCACAGTTCATCGTCTTCCCAACAATAGGCTGATTGACGTCTACCTGCCCGAACTCATAATCCACATCAATGCCCGGGCGCTTACTTTTCTTAATCACAGCCACCTTGCTGGTCGATGTGTTGGCTCCTCCCATTCCGTCAATCTGCCTGCGGTCGGGGCTGCCGAAAGCGCTTAAAATCACCCGATCCCTCTCCTGCATATCGGCGGGCAAATCCCCGTCGTGGAAAAACACGGCCTTACTGGTTCCCCCCCTCATATAAACACAGGGAATCCGCCGGTTTGGTTTATATACTTTATCCATGATTAAAAACCTCCTGAAAATCTGATTTTTGATAAATTTTTATCTAATACTTTTATGTGGTAAATTATGATGTGCTGAAAAAACTCACGGTTGACGGAGAAGAAGAGGCAGCCGAAGAAACCACGCCCTGCAGCTTCCCATCCGCGCCGACCGCATAAATATCGGTCCTGTGGCTGTCGTGAAATGCCACTGCCATAAAGTGCCCATCCGGTGAAAGGCCGAACGCCCGGCCGCCGTCCGGCGTGTTAAGTGTCTGAATCAGCGTCAGTTTTCCGCTTGTTTCATCAATTTCATACACATTGATTACATTCACGATCCGCAGCATATCATAGAGAAATTTTCCGTTTCCGCTGATACAGATATCGGACTGGGAGAGGGCATCACGGGGCGGAGCATCATATCCTTCCGGCAGCGTGGAAATTGTTTCAATTTGCTCCAGTTTTCCCTGGTCACTGTACCGGAATGACGACAGAATTGTCTCCGACTCTTTATTGACATACAGATAAGGGCGTGATGGATGAAATACGGCGTAGCGGGGCGCGGATCCGGCCGACCTGAGATATGGCGTCCCCTCGCAGGGAACCACTTTCTTATTCTCATAATCAATCCGGAAGATGTAGATCTGATCTCCGCCCTTATCACAGACCGCATACAAATTTTTTCCCGGCGCTTTCACGATGGAATGGGCGTGGGCGCTGTGCTGAAAGAACTTCGGTCCCGAACCTTCCAGGCGGAAAATGTGGACCGGTTCTCCGATACTCCCATCCCCGTTCAGAGGAAAGAGCGCCACGGAGGACTCGTCGTGTGATACCTTCAGATGATACCGCCCAAAGGCATCCTTCTCCGTGGAAGTGGCAGTTGTCCTGCCCCCGTGATTCGTCACAAGCAGATATTTTGAATCTTCATCCGTTGTCAGATACGACGGTTTTGCACCGTAGGACGGTCTGCTGCCAATGAGCTTTAAACCGCCGTTACCGGGACTGATTTCAAAAGCAAACAGTCTGCCGCCGCCTCCTCCCGGCAGTCCCGGATAGTCCTGTACCTCATCTGTACAGTAAAGAATCTTCCGTTTTCCGTCTATGTGAGTGCAGCCGATGCAGAGCTTCATCGTCTCCAGTTCGTTTCCCAGATTCCTAAGGGCGCCCGTTTCCGCATCAAAACAGAAGACGGCCATACCGCTTCCCTCCCCCGGTTTCCGGTTGCCGATATAAAAAAATGTTTTATCCATATTCCTCCTTTTCCGACAGATCGATATAGCGGCAGAATCCGGGCGCAGCCGCTTAGCGTCATATTCCACCATAAGCCATCGGGTCCGGAGTCCGCTTTGCAAACCCCGAACCCGATATAAAAGTTCTCTGTCCTATATGAATCTGTGTCTGAAGCTTTATCCTGCGGCTCTCTTTCAGCTCGCCATAAAGTTGAAAATATCGTACATGCCGAACAGGCCGAGCACCATTGTGAGAACCAGCATGGCAACTGCCAGGACGATCATCCTCGGAATCATTGCCTCTCTCAGTTCATCCGGCGCCAGGCCGACCAGCATAGAACCGGCCGTCGAGAACGGTGAGAAACCTGTGGCGTTGGAACCGAACAGAATTGCGGAATAAAGTCCCACCGGATTCAGTCCGGTTGCCGCGGCCAGAGGCGGCACAAGGGGGTACATTAACGGCAGAACTACGCTCCACGTACTTGAGAAAATACTCAGGATGCCCGCAATCAGGCAGAGGAACGGACCGACCAGGAACTTCGGAACGCTGCTGCCGAAGAGTCCTTCAATCACTTCCACCATACCCGCCGATTTGGCAATCTCCATCAGGAAGCAGACACCTGCCACCAACAGGATTGTATTCATCGGCAGCCTCTTGATAACCTCTTTTGTGTCCGCCAGTTTCATTACACTGGCAATCATGGCAAAGATTAAGAAGATTGAATGAGGCTGGCATACGAGAATCAGATTTTGTATCATCGGGCTCTCAAATTTAAACCATGTGTTGAGCATGTTCGGTATTACAAGGATCAGGAAAGACAGAATGATAAGGACAAATGTCTTCTTCTGAATCGGGTTGAAATCTTCGGGTTTTTCGATTTCAATATTTTTTGCACTGAACGACTGAACTTCTCCTGCTGCCTTCTTCTTCCTTGCCGCAAGCCAGTTAAAGAAGAAGTAGCAGACGGCCATGGTCACGCACTGTTTTACCAGTGTTGTACAGTAGTTTGCCGTTGCGGTCCTGACCGCGATCTCAGTTGCCACTCCGTTGTTCTCAACAAAACCTATCATCTGTACGCCCATTCCGGTCCAGGGATTGTAAGTTCCGACCGTATAGCCGAGGCTGACGGCGCAGACCGTCATCAAAGGATCCATTCCAATCTGAAGGCCGATTGCATAGCTGATCGGGGCAATCAGGACCTGAGACGCTGTACCGGCTCCCAGGAATGCCAGAATCGCGGTGATAATAAACATAACCCACGGAATCAGTTTCAGGTTATTCCTGAAACGGTACAAAAGCTTTTTGCCAAATACGAGCAGCGCGCCGTTTTCCGAGGCAAATTCGAAGAAAAGGCTGCAGGCCAGCAGGAAGAACACCAGATTATCCGGCCAGTATTTGTAAATTGTCGCTGCCTTCTCCCCCTGGAGCACACAGCCGATGATGAATGCAAACGCCATTGCTGCGATACCCATGTTGACCCTCCACATGTTGTAGGCAACGATGACTAAAATAATTGCGATTAAACACGCCCATAATACTATCGTATTGCTCATTTGTAACCTCCCCCTGTTCTTTCAGGTTAAATGAATGCGAAATTAAAGAGCTCTGTCATATTCCGTTCTGGAAACAAGTTTTACAATGAAATCGGATTTAGTATGTACAACTCCGTCCTGATTTTCTCCCCAAACCTTAACTTCCACAAGATGTTCCCCGTTTTCAATGAATTTTCTTGCAACTTTCCCCTTAACGTATGTCATGTCCCCAAAGAATACCATACGTCTGTCCTGGGAATCCATGGATTTAACAAAAGCGTCGTCTCCCATCCAGTCCGTAATTCCGTGAACCAGCATCATCTCATTCTGGGCGCCTGCCGAGTTTGCATACGGATAACCGAAAATGTGAGCCGCATGATCCGTATAGTGCCAGTCACGGCGGAGAATATGCTCATTTGTCTCAGGATCCTTCGGGTGATGCTGAAGGTGTTCCCTCATCACAGCCCATTTGATGGCGTATGCATATGGATAGCAGCTTACCATGGTGCGGGCGCAGGCATCGGCCACATCCATCGGCCCTTTGATAACGGTTGGGATTTCTTCCCCTTCCACCACGTCCTCCCAGTAGCGGATGTTGGCGCCGCGTCGGTTCTTGCCTGCGAGCTGGTCGTCATATGCCTGATGGATCATCTCCAGCTCCTCGTCACTGTAAAAATGTCTCTGTTTATCCTGGTACATCTTCGCTTCTTTTACCTTTTTACCGCGTTTTCCCGGAGGCGTAGCCATGTAGATGTTGCGGTGCGTTTCGATCGCTACCACCTCATCCCTCTGATTGATATAATAACGCGGAACACTCTCAATGAACATACGGTACGGTTTATCTGTCACCTGTTTTTCTACAAATCCTGCATACTTGTCGTAGATCGAAAAGCTGTCTCCCGGACGGATTGGCTTAAAGTATTCATGCTTGCTGCCTCCGGCCAGACGTGAAATCCCGGGCACCCTCAGACGGCCGCCAAAAGAGGATCCGAATGCGATGCATGTTTCAAATGTCGGAGGGGCGATAAAACCTCCCCATCGCGTGCTTGCAATATAGGACGGATCGCGCCAGAACGGGTTCGGATCGCCAATAGCGTCCGCGTAGTGGCGGATTAAATCTTCGGTAATTATCTTATAATTAATTCCTCTTACATACTCATCGTCCATGATGGCGTGGGACGGAGGCGGAAGCATAACCTCTCCCCTTCCTTCGTTGAACTTTGCAATGTGTTCGTCCAGCGTCTTGTTCCACTCTTCATCACTCAGATG
Source organism: [Clostridium] symbiosum (assembly GCA_036419695.1). NCBI lineage: Bacteria > Bacillati > Bacillota > Clostridia > Lachnospirales > Lachnospiraceae > Otoolea > [Clostridium] symbiosum. The sequence continues at coordinate 1,176,904 of CP143946.1, read as the reverse complement.
ATCCCAATCATACGCAGCATCAAATTTTGCCATTTTCTTCTCCTTTCAGAAATACCTCCGCATTTTGCGGTATCAGTTTTTATCGCTTTTACCAGATGATTTTTTCCTCTTCCAACCTCTGTCTCTCCTCCTTAGGAATCCCCAGAAGGCCGCCGAAAATTTCATCGTTGCTCTCTCCCATTGACGGGCCTGCTTTATAAATCCTCGCCGGTGTCTCGGAAAATTTCCACACCGCATTCATGACCACCTGTCTGCCGAGTGTGGGATGTTCCACCTCAGTAAACATATTTCTGGCTTTTGTATGAGGATCCGTGAGGATTTCCTCTGCATTAAAGGACGGCATCGCCGCCACCCCGGCCGCCTGAAGCAGTTCCATCAGTTCATAATGCGTATAGGCTGCGGTCCATTCCTCCATATGACGGTCCAGCTCCCGCCGGTGCTCATACCGGCCGTACATGCCGTCATAATCACGGTTCTTTGCCCACTCCGGATCTCCCATCGCGCTCCGAAGGGACTGCCACTCTTCATCGGAGGCCACCGCGATGCTGATCCATTTGTCCTCGCCCTTACAGCGGTAGCAGTTGTGGGGAGCCATAATATCGTCCCGGTTACCCCGGCGGTACGGTGAGCGGCCGTTCATCGTGTAATCCATCAGCTCCGGACCGATGAGGGAACTCATACACTCGGACGAGGACAAGTCAATGTACTGGCCTTTTCCCGTATTCTGCCTGTGAATCAGGGCCGTGATTAAGATAAAGGCAGCCATGGTCCCGACTCTCATATCCTGGACTCCGCTCATGACGTTCGGCGCACCGTCCTCATATCCGGTCAGGTAGGCAAGTCCCCCGAAGGATGCGAAAATCGGTGCAAATCCGGCATAACTGCGGTATGGCCCGGTAGAGCCAAAGCCGGAGGATTCTATCATGATGATATCCGGTTTGACCGCCACCAGGTCCCGGTAGCCAAGCCCAAGCTTCTCCATCTTGCCGGGGCGCATATTGGCAATAACAATATCGCAATGCTCCACGATTTTCTTAGCAAGCTCTGCACCCTCCGGTTGAGTCAGATCCAGGGAAACTCCCTTCTTATTCAGGTTGGCATTGTTAAAGGTGGGAGAATTGTCAAGACCGTTAAAATTATCGGCGTCCATGACCGTACCTTTGCGTGTCTGGTCGATGCGTCCGCGGCTCTCTATCTTGATTACCTCTGCCCCCAGGTAGGAGAGAAGGGACGCTGCATAGGGTCCCGCCCAAACCCAGCTGAAATCAGCGACTCTTATTCCTTTTAAAGCATCTTTAAACATCTTGTATCTCCCCATCTCCGTTTTCCATTATTGGTGTTTCGTTTTATCCGGGTCTTACCAGATAATCTGCGCTTCTTCCAGCTTCTTTATCTCTTCTTCCTGCATTCCCAGCAGATTTTCAAACACATCGTAATTATCTTCGCCTAGGAGAGGCCCCGGCTTACGGATTCTGGCAGGCGTTTCCGAAAGCTTCCATGCGGGATTCATGACCACCTGTTTTCCAAGAGCGGGATGATCCACCTCTGTGAACAGTTCCCTTTCCTTCGTATGGGGATCCTTCAGGATCTCTTCCGCATCAAAGGACGGCATTGCCGCAACTCCCACACCCTGGAGCAGTTCCATCAGTTCATAGTGGGTATAATTTACCGTCCACTCCGTCATATGGATATCGAGTTCCTTTCTGTGCTGCCAGCGGCTGTATACGCCTGTATACTCTTCCGCCCTGGCCCAGTCCGGATCTCCCATGGCCAGACGAAGCGCCTCCCACTCCTCATTCGTAGCTACCGCGATACTGATCCATTTGTCTTCGCCCTTGCAACGGTAACAGTTGTGCGGTGCCATAATGGCATCCTGATTCCCGCATCGGAACGGCGATCTCTTATTCATCGTATATTCCATCAATTCCGGACCCACGAGGGCGCTCAGGCACTCCGATGAAGAAAGATCGATATACTGGCCTTTTCCCGTCTTTTGCCTGTTGACCAGCGCTGTGATAAGAATAAATGCGGCCATGGTCCCGGCTCGCATATCCTGGACTCCGCTCATAACATTCGGCGCGCCGTCCTCATAGCCGGTCAGATAGGCAAGACCTCCGAAAGATGCAAAAATCGGTGCAAATCCGGCATAGCCACGATACGGGCCCGTGCATCCGAATCCCGAAGATTCCAGCATGATGACATTGGGGTTCACTTTTACCAATTCCTGGTAGCCTAGTCCCAGTTTATCCATCTTTCCCGGACGCATATTAGCAACGACGATGTCACACTTTTCTACAAGGCGTCTCGCCAGTTCGGAGCCCTCGGGCTTTGTGATATCAATCGACACGCCCTGTTTATTCAGGTTCGCATTGTTGAAAGTCGGTGAAGAGTCATAACCGTTAAAACTGTCGCCGTTCATGATGGAACCCTTTCGGGTCTGATCTACACGGCCCCGACTCTCGATTTTAATTACCTCAGCGCCCATATAGGAGAGGAGTGAAGTCGCATAAGGACCTGCCCAGACCCAGCTGAAATCAGCAATTCTTATTCCCTTTAAAGCATCTTTAAACATCTCTTGGTCCTCCTCTCTTTAAATGACGCCGGCTTCTTTGAGTTTCACCAGGTCACCCTTTGTATAGCCAAGGCGGCTGCAGTAGATTTCTTCGTTGTGTTGTCCCAGAAGAGGAGCACCGTGATTTTCGCTGATTCTGATATCAGAAAATTTGTAAGGCATACCCGGATATTCCAGTTTGCCTGCCACCGGATGTTCAATCTCTTCAAAGAACTCACGGGCCTTTGTCTGAGGCGAGTTGTATACCTGCTCCGCGGAACAGATAGGCGCACATGCCGTGCCTTGAGCCTGTATCTTGAAGAACAGCTCCTCGGTGTCATACTTTTTAGCCTCTTCCCTCAGGTAAACCTTGAGTTCTTCAAAATGGGCATCTCTGTCCTTCTGGTCGATAAACGGTTCCTTCTGAGCCCATTCCGGATTGCCAAGAGCCTCCACAATGCCTCTCCACTGTTTTTCCGGATAGAGCACCACGATGATGTAGCCGCCATCCCTGCACTGAAGCAGCGTGTCCCGCACGCGGTTTACACCGACGCGCGAAGGGCTCTTACCCATCATGTAGTAGCGGACAATATTCATCTTTTCCAGAGCCATCATGCCTTCCTGTTTGGAAATGTCGATGTACTGTCCTGTTCCGCCCGCATTTCTCCAGAAAAGCGCTCCCATAATGCTGACCGCCGCATAGACGCCGACGTCGCTCTCCCCGACATAACCGCCGCCCTTGATTGGCTCCCTGTCTGCGTTCGGCGAGGCGGCCGGAAGGACATAGCCGGCTCCGCTGGCATGATATGTATTCAGATAATATGCCTTGTAATCACGGTATGGGCCATACTGTCCAAACGGAGTAATGGATGCCATGATCAGGGACGGATTCAACTGTTTCAGGACCTCATAATTCAGTCCCAACCGCTCCATCTCCCCCGGTTTTGTGTCTTCCACCAGTATGTCTGCCTCTGCAGCCAGTTTTTTAAATATGCTGCGCCCCTCGGGAGACTCCAGATTCAGGGTTACCCCCAGCTTGTTTGTGTTGTGGTAGAGGTAAAGTCCCGAAAGTTCCGGGTCGGGATTGTCGTTCAAATACGGCCCCCTTCTCCTTGCGTCGTCGCCTTCCGGCCTTTCGACCTTGATAACTTCGGCTCCGAGATCGGCAAGCAGCTTTGTACAAAAAGGCCCTGAAATAAAATTACAATACTCCATCACCTTCACTCCGCTAAGCGGTCCTACTGCCATTCAACTCACTCCTTTCCATTTCCCTCACTTTTTATTTGGTTTCATGATTTGCGGTTTTATTTTCCAAAATTTCTATTTTACGCAATTCATTTCTGTATAACAGAATATTATCATGTTTATTTTTTCTTGTATACGGCTGTAATTGACAAAAAACAGAATTAATTTTTGTGCAATATAACTAACACCGTTAGTTGTATTGCATTTTTTTACCTGGTATGATTGGGTTGAATTATACCAGGCCTGGAACATTCTATTTCCTTTCAGCGGCCGCCGGTCAACGGCGAATCGCCTGCTTTCAGGCTCTTCAAAAACCGGAACGCTGTTGTCACCGCTATCGTGCAGGCAACCAGCTCTGCAATGGGAGTTGCGCGAGCCACGCCGTAGAGCGGCCAGATTCTGTTGAGTGCAAACATCAGGGGTACGTCCAGAATTCCCTTTCGCAGCATGGATATCAACGTGGCTTTAGCCTTTCTGGCCGTGGCCTGGAAAAGCATCATAAACGTCATAGTCGCCGCGGCAAGCGGCATAGCCAGGCAGATTGTCTTCACAAAGTATCTGCCGAACCGGACCGTCTCGGCGTCGTCTATGAAAAAGCCTACAAAAATACCGCCAAACAGGAATGATATACACATACAGACGGAAGCAAAACCAACAGCCAGTCCGGCGGCGCTCAGAATGGACTTTTTCATCCGTTTAAAATCACCCGCCGTGTGGTTATAGGCAATCAACGGAAGCGCTCCCTGTGTAATTCCGGTAGAGACGCGGAACGATAGCATATTGATTTTCTTGGCAATGCCCATTCCGGCCACTGCCGCGGAGCTCTCCCCCGAAATCAGGTTGTTGACCACGGCGTTGGAAAAGCTGGAAAGCATCGTCATTAAAAAAGACGGCAGCCCGATTGACAGCACATCCCCCGGTATCTGGTTTCCAAACGAGACATCGCGCGGAGCCAGCGACAGCACCGTCGTTTTTCTGTGACGGATGATATAGATGATAAAATAGATGGTTGCACTCAGATTCGATAGCATTGTTGCGATGGCCGCCCCTGCAACCTCGCAGCCCTTCGGTAGAATGACAAACATAAAAAGCGGATCCAGGGCGATATTGAGAATTCCTCCCATGGATACGCCGAAACTTGCCTCCTTCGAAGCTCCCTCCGAACGCACCAGATGCGCCAGCAGAGGATTCAGTACCGTAGGCAGGCCTCCTATGATGCAGGTCCAGAACATATAAGTGTAGCAGTATTCGATTGTCCCGTTCCCGGCCCCTAAAAGTCTCAGGAATGAGCCTCTGAACAAGAACAGCAGCACCGAATACACGATGACAAACATCACGCCTCCCCAGACGGAAAAAGCCGATGTCTGCCGCGCCTTCTTAAAATTTTCTGCCCCCAGGCACCGGGCAATCAGACTGGAGCCGCCGATTCCGAACAGATTGGCCATCCCCGTCATCAGCAGAAGCAGCGTCATACAGATAGAGGCGGCGGCAACCATATCCGGATTGTCCGTCCGCCCAATATAATAGGTGTCGGCCAGGTTATAGACAACCGAAATAATCTGGCTGAGCACGGCCGGCACAGCCAGTGTAAATACGGAACTGATTTCCGGCATCTCGACAAAAACCTTCCGTTCCCTCTCATTAAGTTGTTGTTTCATAACGTCCCCCTCTGTTCTTGCCGGCTGCCCATTTATCCCCGGATCTGCTGCTCCTCCAAACGATGGAGCCAGTCAGCATAGCCTTTCACCAGGAAACGGAAGCTTTCCTCAGAATGAATATTTTTACCCGTAAAATATCCTGCCGCTTCAAGCAGGGCAAAACCGTGCAGGGCGCTCCTGAAACAGCGTGAAAAATGCACATTTTCCTCATCCTGGATCTGATATTGACAGACAACGTTTCTGATTGCCAGCATGCTTTCCCTGCCGACTTCGATCGTGCCGTCTCCCTGATCCAGCACAGGCATGCCGATAATCGCTTTGTATAATTCCTGATTTTCTTTCACAAATCCGCGGTATGCATAAGCCAGGGCCATAACGGCCTCGTCGCGCGTCTTTCCTTCAACCGCACGGGCCAGGCTGCCGTTGAGCCTGGTAGCAGCCAGCTTTCCGACCTCACGGTTAATATCTTCAACTCCGTTCACATGGTTGTACAGTGACGCTGCCTTCACATCCATCCTCAAAGCCAGCTCACGCACCGAAAAATTGCCGTATCCCTTCTCCTCAACCAACTGCAGAGCAGTATCAACGATCATTTCTATTGTCAAACCTTTACCCTTCATATCCCGGTGTTCTCCTTAAACTAACATTGTTAGTTTAATTGTATACCGCTGCTTTCCATTTGTCAATATGAATTCAAAATTACTCTGCCCCGCACATTCAGGACAGAGTACGCCTTATCTCCCCGTTAGTTACTGTTCACTCCGTGCCCAGTAACACGCTGCACGATGCACAGAAACGGCAAAAAACACCTCGCGGAATACTACCTGTGAACAGTAACCTCCGTTAACTTCCCTACCTGCTCCAGCATCACCTCCGTCTCATCCAAAATCAGACGTATCTTTTCCTTTGAAATGTGATCATAGTGAATCCCGCACGCCACCGTCACCGGACAGCCCCAGGCCTCATAGAGAACCCTGGCCCACCGGGCGCTGACCGCGCTTTCTCTGTGACCTTTCTCCTCCATGGTTTGAAGGCCGTCGGCACTGCAGATGCTGACGGCGCCGATATGGGTTTTCATTCCGCCCACAAGGAGAATATGTATGCCCTGGTTCAGCACCGAAATTTCTGCAGTGACCGGATAATTGAGAACCGTCTGTCTGTATGTAACTCTTTTCATAATCCGACACCCTCTCCGCCTAATCTGCATTCTTCGTCCAATCTGTCCTCTTCTCCCCAACGGCAGAAATGCTCCGCCTCAATTCCAAACTGATCCAGCACCTTTCCCGCAATATGCGCCGTGCAGGCCTCCACCGAATCAGGATGGTTATAGTAACTGAGCACCGGTGGAATTATCACAGCTCCCATCCGGCTGAGCTCATACAGATTCCTCAAATGGATGGTGCTGAGAGGAGTTTCCCGCGCCACCAGCACCAGTTTTCTCCCCTCTTTTATGGTTACGTCGGCCGCCCTCAGGAGAAGATTATCGCTGTATCCGCTGACAATTCCCGCCACTGTTTTCATACTGCACGGCACTACAATCATTCCGGCGGTACGGAATGTCCCGCTGGCTATGGCTGCTCCGATATTACTGTTATCATAAACCACATCGGCCATAGCATTCAGTTCCTCCCGGGAAAGACTTGTCTCCTGCCCCAGTGTTATCTCAGCGCCTCTTGTATAAACGAGGTGCGTCTCAATCTCCGGCCGATGAAGTTGTCGCAGTACTTCCACGGCAATCGGAACGCCGGAGGCTCCGCTGATGCCTATTACGAATCTAGTTTTACCCATTTGTCAGGATCCACCTCCATAAACTGTGACCGCACAAAATGTTCTTTTAAATGGAAGGGCACGGTGCAGTCGAAAATAACCTTGCAGGATATGCCCCTGTCTGAAATCGACGGGCTGTAATACGGCTGGGCGCTTGGATCCAGCGGATGACAGCGTACGCCCGGCAGGAAAATGGTATCCACATCTCCCTGGTATCTCGTATTCATCGCCCACATTACATCGTCGGAATCGAAAATATCTACGTCCTCGTCCACCAGAATCACGTGTTTCAGTTCGGAAAAAGCGCTGAAGGCCAGGATAGCCGCCTGCCTCTGACGCCCTTCATCACTGGCCATGCTCTTTTTAATCTGCATGACAGCCATATATTTACCGCCTCCCGACGGATGGCAGTACACATTCTGAAGACGGCCGGGCATTGCCCGTTCCACCAGGTCGTAAATACTGGCCTCCGTGCAGATTCCCGCCATATTTACATGCTCCATGCTCGGGCCGATACACGTCTGCATAACCGGATGTTTCCGATGTGTCACAGCCTTCACCTTGATCATCCAGCACTGGTCGCTGGCCCCTCCGGTATAACCCGGGAATTCCGGCATGGCATAACCCGTATGGCTGTTCTGATCCTCCTGAACACGGCGGTTTGGCAGAACCTCCCCTTCAATTACATATTCCGCATTTGCGATTGCCAGCTCGGAAACGGTTTTACACCTGCACATCTTTACCGCAGACTCCCGAAGCGCGCCTGCGATGGAGAGCTCATTGTAACCGAGCGGCGTTGTCGGCGGCTCAAAGCACGAGGTAATCTCAATCGCCGGATCCACGCCGATGCTGACGGAAATCGGCAGCGTCTGCCCCAGCTCCTCCGCCCGCTCGGCCATCGCCCCGATGTGCCTTGCCCCCGGAGTAAAGAAAATGGAAAGCTCGTCTTTTCCCTGAATACAGAGCCTGTGGATCGTCACGTCCCCAACCCCGGTATCGGGATGGCTGGCATAACACATTCCGAGGGTAATATAAGGTCCGGCATCCACCGGTGTGTTGGTCGGCGCCGGAACTAACCGGTTCAAATCAAAACCGGGTTCCGAGGCCAGATGCACTACCTCCTGGCAGGGCGCCTCCTCCACCGTGACCGGCTGAATCGGACGGCACACACACTCGCATAAAAGTTTCGGAAGATTTTCCGGCTCACATCCCAGAAGCGTCCCCACCCTTTTCCTGCTGCCGAGGATGCCGATTGCAACCCTGGCATCGTCAAAACCCTTAACCTTGTTAAATATCATCGCCGGCCCATTCACCCTCGTCGGCCTTTGCACCGTTCCCCCGGCTCCAATATGGCGGTACACACCCGATAATTCCGCCATCGGATCCGCTTCCACATCCGTTTCCACCAACTGTCCCGGTGTCTCCTTCAAAACCTGGAGCGCTGTCCTCAAATCCAGGATCTCTGTCCGATTGTCCATCTTGATTCTCTCCTTTACATGAAACTGCTTATTCTTAATCCTATTTTTACAGTGAGCGGTGAACCGTAACTTTTTATATAACCGCTGTCTCTATTATATTTTGGAAGGGATTGACAAGCAATTCTGATTCCAGTATGATCAATTCCATAATCGAATTGATATATGTCTACAGCCAGTTAGGGGGACATAGAAAATAGAGGGTTCCGTTTCATTGATAAGGGGGAATTGATTTGAATATCGAATATATCCGTGAATTTGTAGTCCTAGCCGAAACCAGGAATTTTAATGAGGCGGCCGAGCGCCTGTTTACGACGCAGAGCACGATTTCCAAACACTTAAAACAGGTAGAAACGGAGCTTGGGACACCGCTCTTTACGCGGACCAGCAGAAGTGTAAAACTCAATGAAGCCGGAACACTCTTTCTCCCCTATGCGCGTCGAATCCTGGACACCCAGTATGAATATACAACCGCACTCAACAACCATCTTGGAAACCTCTCCTCCTCGCTCACAATTGGTTCCCTCCCCGTCATGGCCCAGTACCGGATCACGGATGTCATCGCCCGTTTCAATCAGGAAAACAGAAATATTTCCCTGCATGTGCTGGAAGCGGAGGCCTCCGAACTGATACCGCTCCTGGACGAGGGAACATGCGAACTGGCCTTTACACGGGAATCTCCGGAACTGAATGACAACTTTATCCGGATTCCCTATTCAAGGGACCGGCTGATTGCACTGCTGCCCTCCTCCCACCCGCTCTCTGCATCACGGCAGACGCCGCTTTCACTGGATCTGCTCCGTAACGAGCCGCTGCTTTTCATCAAGGAGAAAACCTTTCTCTATGAGCTGTGCATCCGCGCCTGTGAACAGGCCGGTTTTACCCCCAACGTAGTATTCTCAAGCCACCGGATTGAAAATATCATTGATCTGGTCAGAAAAGAGATGGGCATTGCACTGCTGATGGAAAAACAGATTATGAGTTTTAATCTGCCGGAAAATGCGTTTACGGTTGCCGCGGTCACGCCCGATGTTACCAGCCAGGTATTACTGATTTACAGGAAGGATCGGAAATTGTCGGCGGCGGGGCAGCATTTTCTGAGATGTGTGGAGGGGGAAAAATAAACGGCTCCCACTCGTCCAGCATCCTGAAGCCGGCGTCTTTCTTTTGACCATATTCTTACTATTTTTTTGATGACGTGTTAGAATAAGAGAAATGCAGGTACTATTTAATATTTCAAAACATTATTTAATTCATTGTTTCAAGGAGGTATTTAAATGACCCTTTTTAATTTCCCGCTTCAAATTGCAAATCTGACACTGCCCAACCGGCTCGTTATGCCTCCGATGGCAACGGCTAAATCGGGAGATGATGGGAAAGTTACCCGGGAGCTGTGTGAATATTATGAGGAAAAGTCGCACGGCGGACATATCGGCCTGATTATCACAGAGCACAGCTTTGTAAGTCCGGAGGGAAAAGCCGGCAGTGGACAGCTTTCCATATCCGATGACGGCGATATTCCCGGTTTAAAGGAACTGGTGTCCGTGATTCACCGGAATGATACGAAAGTGATGGCTCAAATTAATCATGCGGGAGGAGCCGCGAAAAGAGAGATTACCGGATGTGAGGCCATAAGCGCCGGGGCTGTTCTTATGCCCAGGGCTGCGGCCGGATCTCCGCTGCCCCGGGAGATGACCGCCACAGACATAAGGAGAGTCACCGATGACTTTGCCCGCGCCGCCGGCAGGGCGAAGGAGGCCGGGTTTGACGGTGTGGAAATCCACTCGGCCCACGGGTATCTTCTGAACCAGTTTTTCTCTCCTCTCACCAACTGCCGCACGGATTCCTACGGCGCTTCTTCACTCCACGGAAGAATCCGGTTCCATCTTGAAGTCATCGAGGCCGTCCGCCGTGTGGTTGGAACCGCTTACCCCCTTGCGCTGCGTCTCGGCGCGTGTGATTATATGGAGGGCGGAACCACAATAGAAGACAGCGTATCTGCCGCAATCGAATTTGAAAAGGCCGGCATTGATTTGCTGGATATCTCCGGCGGTTTCTGCGGATACGTGCGTCCCGGATCGAAGGAACAGGGCTATTTCAGTGAGCTGACCGAAGCCATAAAAAAATCCGTCTCCATTCCCGTGATACTGACAGGTGGGATTGTGGACAGAGAAGCCGCCGAGCGTTTATTGGAGCAGAATAAAGCAGATTTGATTGGAGTAGGGAGAGCAATCTTTAAGGACTCCTCCTGGGCGGAAAAGGCAATGCAGAAGTAAACTTATAATTTCGCAATTAGCTGTAACGTATACTGAGAGCAACGCAGCCCCCTGTCTTTGCCTTTCAAAAGCCCGTCGGACTCTTTCCTGCAATAAGAGCAGCCAGGAAAGAGTCCGACGGGCTTTTTCTATGATAGAAGTAATTTCCTGTTATGGACAAAAGCGCCAACGAGAGGTATCGTTACGATCACGACATGCAGTTTATTCTTAGCATAATTTAATAATTTTTCCGTATTATTGGTCCTCATTTCTTTTTCACATTGCTTTAAACTCATCCACTGTCCCTTTCATTCGCCCTGAAGATGGAAAACAACTTACCGCCCGCTATTGGATCACCGTCACAGAATCACTCAACACTTCAAAGTTTGAGACTGGGTTCTCTGTGCAGATTACTTCCCGAAGCCCTTTCAGACCGGAGAGCGGCGATATATCCGTCACGTAATTATCCGAGAAATTGATCGATTTAAGCGCCTCCAACGATGACGCAAATTCCAGATCCGTCAATTCATTTTCTTTAATGCTGAGTGCATTCAATCCTTTGAATTTCCCCAGAAAAGACAGATGATCCGTGAGATTCACATCATCCCAGTTTACAGAGTAGATTCCGCCCCCTCCTCTGACCGATACATTTTTATACAGTTTGATATGATCGATTTTCAGTTGTTCGAGGCTTGTATTATCCTGGATTTTATCAAAATTGATCTCACAATCCATACCGCTGATGTTTAAAGACTTCAGCGTCGGCATGTTGAAAATGCCGGAAATATCCTCGTAAGTCTTTGTTCCGCTCAGGTTCAGGCTCTCAAGCGCAGGAAGTCTTGTAATAAAACGGTAGTCCCGTTCCATCTGGCCAAAGGAGGTGCAGTTTAAGGTGGTTAGTTTCCCCAGGCCCTCAAAATCCGACGGATTATTTACCCTGCATCCATCCAGCGTCATTGTCTTAAGCTCCGGCATATTCCGCAGAAAAGCGGTATTCTCAAAGCTGTCCAGATACAGCTCCTCCATGGCAGAAAGAGCGCTCAGATCCGGCTCCGGGCAGCCGTATGGCAGCTCCAGCTTCAATTTTTTAAGATTTGTCAATCCGGATATCGCAGACATATCTTTCAGCTCGTCGCAGCGCTCTACGGTCAGGCTCTCCAGCCCCGTACAATTTTTAAGCGGATCCAGATTCAGGAATGTTCCATAGCTTAAGTTCAGTTCCTTTAGTCCCTCCAGCCCCGACACAAAGCTGAAATCTTTTAATTTCTTTGAACTGATCGTCACCCGCTCCAGCCATGGCATCATGCCGAAAACGGAAAAATCCATCCCCTCGTCATACAGATCGACCGAAAGGGATTTCAGTGTTTTGACAGCGACCAGCTTTTTCGGCTCCTCTATCTGATCGCAGTTCAGGCTCAGGATCTCCAGGTTCGGAAACTTTTCGGCTCCGTTAATGCTTACCTTGTCTCCGGACATGCCGATTTCCCTCATGGAATCCGTATCGCCAATCAATTCTGCCACACCGTCCAGACTGTCAAAGTATCCGCTGATCCCTTCAAGATGCAGGCCTGCGATCTCCTCCGATGTAAGACCACGGTTGGTTTTCAGTTTCTTTACCCCCGTAAACTTCGGCAGGCTGGATAAACTCATATCTATATAGTTGTCTCTGGGAAAGCTGACCCAGGTCAATTCCGGCTCAGAAACGACGATTTCCCCATCGGCGGCTCCGTCACCGGAACCGGTATATGGATTATAAAAACTGTACCCAATCATCTCAAAATCGGCTGTGGTCCTGAATTCCAGCCACTGAATCTTTGCCAGCTGTTCATCGGTGATTAATTCCGCGGGCTGCCCATATACCTGCTCCGCAAATGCGGCAAGAATTCCCTCCAGCTTAATTTTCTCTTCCTCTGTTTTTCCAACTCCTGCCACACTTCCGTTGACGGCGTCCGCAGGCTGCTCACTATTTACTTTCACTTCATGGTCCATCTTATAGCGCCGGTAAATGGCAGGACCTCTCATTACGCCCAGTATCACAAAAAACAGCACGACGATCGCGGCTCCGCGTTTCCAGCCGTATGGTTCCCATCCTGTTTTTTTCTTTTCATGTATCTTGACCGGCTGATACTTAATGGGCTCCGGAATCTTTTTCAGAGAGGGGTTTCCCTCTCCCGCAGCCCCACTCCCCCCTGCCGTATCCCATTCAATCAAATATCTGGTTCCACAGTATTCACATATGGCATAGTTGGGGTTTTCAGGGTCTACAATCATCGTTCCCTGACAAGCGGTACATCTCAATTCTGTAATTTTCACGATATTCCAGCTCCTGTAACCTGATTATGTAATGCGATGACTTCATCCATATCACGTGCGGCATCATATTCTTTGTTCTCATACATAAAATGGTGATCATGAATGACGGACGGATTCCGTTTTACAACCGCCTGTACAATCTCCACTGCGTCCTTTTCCTTGATCGAAGTGTTGATAAACGCCATTTTCTTATCATTGGAATAAGCCACAAACGCCCGATCATAACCGCCGTCCTGGCACCGGAACTTATTTGTATAAAAACAGGCCACCAAATCCTCCATGCGTGCCATAGAAGCCCCTATTCCCGGCATCTTGATGTAATGCTTTGTTATAAAACCCATTTTCTTTAAACTGTTGGTATCCTTCTGCTTTTCAAAGCTAAACAGAATGGTTCCCGGTTCCCTGAACTCCTGATCTGCTTTCAAAATCTCTGCTTCCGGAAGTCCCGTCTCTTTTTCATACTTTTTCAGCCATTTGTCATCCCGTGTCTTCTGCAGTTTAACGCCGCCTAAAACGAGCAGGATTCCCGGAATCACAAAGGCCCCGGCAAACATCAGTATCTGTATCATCTCCATCTCAAGTGTCATCTGAAATACTGCGCCCAGCAATACTCCAATGCCCACCAGCATGCCCCCCGCCGCAGCCAGCCCTTTTCCAAGTCCGGCCACACTGTACATAAATTTCAGCACACTTCCGTCTTTCGACATTTTCTTTTTCATTTTCTCATCCGGTTCAAATACCATTTTATCCGCTCCCTTTCTTAGTCAGTATCGTATTGTGTAACTATATTCATATTATCATGATATGAGAGGATATACAATGAGGTTTGGGGACTGATTTTACAGCTTTTTACTAAATTATTACCAATATTGCAAAAGTGCCATCATCTTCCTTTTTTTGTGTGGTTACCACCCTTGAAGGGCTACCAATGCGTAATAAAATCGGATATGTTTGCACAATACCATTATATGGCTGAAATGGTATAAATCTTCTAGGGGGTACAGATTGTACCTTGGCAGAAAAAATGATATAATACTCTATCCTTATGTTTGTTAAGGGGCAGCAGCTACAGATAAACCTCATTTTCTTTTATTAAACGAAATTGAGGTATCCCTATTTGCTGCACCGCAATAAAATATAAAGATAAGACCATGAAAAGGAGGCTTGTAGATATATGCTTAATCCTATCGTTATCGTTGCGTAAGCAAAGCTATCGCAACAAATAAAAAATGAATACGTGTTGCAGATAGTCTTTGCTGTTCCTGTAAAACATCATTTAGGAGCACGAGAATGAGTTATAAGAAAGCAACACACGTTCTGCCACAAGAATTATTGCTAAAGGTTCAAGAGTACATTGATGGAGAATTTCTCTATATTCCCAGAATCGCAGATAATAAAAAAAGCTGGGGAGACACGACCTCAACCCGCCAAGAGCTACAGGAGAGAAACAGACAAATTTATGCGGATTATCTTGCAGGGACAAATATGGAAACCTTAGCAGAGAAATATTATCTATCTTTGAAAAGTATTCAACGGATTGTTGGGCAGTTAAAAAATAAGAAGTGAAAAACGGCTGATATGGCTTACTCAAAACCATATCAGCCGTTTTCTCATATTTATCTCATAAAAGATCATTAGGTTGGGTTTGGTAAGGTGTAATGTTAAAATCTTCTTATCAAAACAAAGGAGGCCCTTTATGAAAAGAAGCTGTGAAAATCCACCTTTTTCTTTGTAGAAGTAAGACAAAGACGGAGGTGTAAGATGAAAAAAATCACATGGGAAGTGCAATATCTTTCTTTGCCGGCAGTATCGAAACATTGTAAAAAATGTGGGGAAAAATCACACTTTTTTTGTTCGGAAAAATTCCGCGTGAATGCCCAACGGCGGGCATTGGACGTTTGGTTAATATATAACTGCTCGGATTGTAATACTACATGGAACGCGAGAGTGCATTCCCAAATTTCCCCCCAATCTATAAATCCGGTGCAATTAGATGGCTTTCATAAAAACAACCAATCACTCGTAGAGGAATATGCAATGGATAGTGATTTTCTTTATAGAAATGGTGTTGATGAAGTTGAAGTCCCTAATTATACAGTTATTGGTGATGACTTTCTTTTGAATGAAAATGTGGAACTTGAAATCAAAAGTAAATATCCGTTTCCGATAAAAATTTCTTCATTGGTAAGACAAAAATTACATTTATCGCATGCGGAATATTTACGCCTGATTGAAAACAAAAATATAAAAAGTATTCCGGAACAGGATTTAAGGAAATGTAAATTAAAAAACAATATGACACTTGTTTTTCAATCAGAATAGCAGTACGCCAACTGCCATAATCTTTTATGGGGTGTCGGATATGAGTATTGGTAAGCTGCTGTGTCTGGTATTCTATGCTGAACAGCGGTATATGACAAAGCCGCTGCAAGCCCTGTGAAATCAAGGTTTGTAGCGGCTTTGTCCAGTCTGTGAAACTGTTTCTGTAAATAGCCAAATAAGAGAGCTTCCGTGATAAAATAAAAATCATAGGAGGTCTTTATTATGGCAAGAGAAAAGGAACCGGTACACAAAGTGGAAATGCATATTTTAAAGCTCCCGACTAGGCAGGATATTTACCTCGACTTGCATTTTCTTTTCTTATGATGTATAATGAGTACATAAAAAGAGCATCCGCCCACAAGGTGGAAGCCATAAGGTCTATTTACGTCCTACATGAGGACGCGCCTATCCTGTTTGGCTGACAGGGTAGGCATTTTTTATTTCTTATTATGCCTGTCTATGTAGGTCAGTAATGCGATCAGGAACGTGCCGCCCAAGAAGAGCAAGCTCAAAATTTCAAATGTCCCCATACCACACCACCTCCCTTCTTTGGTAAGATGGGAGGCCGCCACCCTGTACACGGTGCTCATGTGGAAATCTTATCACAGGATTACAAATTAATCAATCCCCTTACGGCGCGCTTCCCGGCCGGCACCGGCACGGCAGTAGCGAGGTCTAAAAAAAGACCGAGTTTCAAAAAATAATGTCACAGCAATGTCACGAGCCATAAAAAAAGCCCGGGAACCCTCATAAACACTAGGTTCCTGGACTTTTGACAATTATTCAAACTCGGCAAGTTCATGGTTCTTCCTAAACTATTTTGTTTAAATTGCATGTAGAAAATGCTTCTATATTATCTCAATTACATATCTTCTTCTGGCTTACTGATTTTCTGTTGCCAAAATGTTGCCATATATTTTTTACATATTCTTAAAATGAAAAACTATTGTTTCACTTTTCTTGTAATATTTTTTCTAAATTACGCAAAACAAATTCCTGTGCATCTCTTGTATACAAATTTACACTATACCTGTTTCCATATAAATTTACTTTATTTTCCTCAATAATCCCTATTGCTTTTCCTTTATCTGTCACACACTTATAGTTTTTATCCTCCCCAAGTGGTTTTGTCTCTAAATATCCCAATTTTTCTAGCCCATGTGTTATCTCCTTTGCAATCAGCCTTGTCATACCCGGTAATAAAATATCATTAATTTGATGACAAAATTCACTAATTGGAACTGGCTTGACAGAATATTGAAATTTATCTTTTTCTTTGGAGGATATAAAAAAAGGTATCTTACGATTATTAGTTTTTTTTCCATCATTCTCAATCGCTACTATTAATGAATCAAGCAATTCTCGAACCTTACCATTATAACTTTTTATTTTCTTGCAATTCATTACTGTATCTTCTGGAAAAACTAACCCCGATGTAGGATCAATCCCTTTTTCCATACAATTCGCATAATATCTCAATTCAAATAACTCTTCCTTCTTCATAATTAATCATCCCAATCTATATTATCTAATCTACTTAATAGTTTTCTTCCTAAGTGTTTGTCAACCATATTAATATAATACGCTTTTCCATACATATGCTCTTTATAAAAATGCTTATTACATTTAATATGTTGAAGATGGTCATGCACACCAAATTTCTCACAATAATATATCTCCTGACAAAATCCTTTTACATATCGCTTATCTACATGCATCTTCTTTCCATTTACATTTATTCCTGTTACTTCTTGACGTTGATAATAATATGCTATCCTAGTCTTATTCACATTTAATGAAAAACCTTCATCCTGAATTATCTTCTCTGCAACAGGAATAATTTTTTGTATTCCACATTTCCCCGAAAAAGTAATATCGTCTGCATATCTAGAATATGTTGATTCATATTTTTTTGCAAGTCCTGCTAACCTTTTATCCAATTTTAAACATGCGATGTTAGACAAGTATGGACTCGTTGGGGCTCCTTGCGGTAAATAACCATCATACGTACATAATCGAGCTAGCATATACGACACTTCTACTGTGTATCCATAATAATAAAAAATCCTAAATATTTGTTTTTGAGAGATACTTGGGAAGAAATCACTCATATCCATATTCACAATACAGTCCTGATTCAAATGATTTTGTGCATTTGTACATATAGATTTTTTCTTACAAAACCCATTGCAATATTGTGAAACTCTTATTTTGTATAATATTTTATCTAGTATCCACTTTTGCACCAAGCGTAAGCTAACCGCTGGAATATTAAGTGTTCTCATCTTTCCAGACTTCTTAACTATCTTGGCTTCATGATAGTAATTCGTCTCTATCATTGCCATCATCTTTGTAATTTCTGATAATTCTCTTCCAACAAGCAATGCAAAATGCTGTTTATCAAAAATCACAGGTAAACCAAGATTCAATAGATTTTTTGCATATTTTTTTGCTGCTTCAATATCCTTTATCTTTTCATTGCTATCAATTAATTCTTTTTCTAAATTTTCTAAATATTCTTCATTATTCATTATAATCACCATTCTCAAATGCACCTGCTACTATTTCTGTATTTGTGCTAAAGCAGCAAATGTTGTTGCATTCGCATGCAACAACATTTGCTGAATATCGTTGTAATGCCAACATATTCAGATTAAGTATGCTTTGCTACTTAATCTGCATATTAAGAAACCTTGCAACTATGAAAGGCCACTGTCCTTTCGCTTTCTAACAGATGCACTTGAGAACAGCAATTACATTTCGGAACCCCTCCATTTTTTTTAGAAAATTCATGTACAGTATAAACTTTTTTTATGCTCCATCTGCTATTTGAATATTCATTCTCCAAATTAATACTATAAGAATAATCTTCCATCTCCGAATTAATAAGTTTTAATCTTCCTTTTTGGGTTATACTGAGCATATTATTTTTGTAAGACAATTCACTATTTTCAACTAACTCTCCAATAAAATTATCAAGCGTATTAAACGGAATACCTATTTTTTCCTTTAATTTTTCTAAATTATATCTTCCATTAAATTCTTTAAAATAAGCCAATATTAATAACTTTACATATTCATCCATTATATTTTTTCTTTTCCCTTGCATAATTACTTTCATTACGTTGCTTCTTATCTGATTTAAATCTCATCCATGCTGGTTTTCGTTCATTATTTCTTGGAAATAATGCATTATTTTTACTTGTATTTTTCCAAAATATCCCTAACGTATTATTAGGTGTATCATTATAAAATGAAACTAACGATTCCGATTTCGAAAAACCAAATATGTCATTTTCGTTATATAAGTCCATTTTTTGGGATTCTTCTTTAAAGCACTCTCTCTTCATGCCTAGCTCGTCTGAAGAAGAAAATGCTGCACTTTGTTTATGTTCATATACGATTTCTATAGATATTTCATTTTTTTTCGCATAAGCTTCAATCTTAGACACTGCTGCATCCATAATATGAATTACGATATAAACAATATGTTTTCCAATAAGGATATTTTTATTTTTATCAATATAGTCTACAAATGTCTTCCCTGATCCGCAGAAGTCGTCAATCAAAATAATATTATCTATATACCCCCAATATTCCTTTGTAGCTATATCGTTTAATTCTGGAACAATAGAATATTTCCCAATCCCATTAAGATGCCTATACTCTATTAAATATTCATATGAACTATTAATTGTTCCCCTCTGTGATTTTAGTACACAAAAAACAGAATTACTTATATCAATATTTTCATGTTCCATTGTTCTATTATGTAAATCTTTTAGATATGTATTCACTAACTGATGAGAATAATAATCAAAATAATTTATTAATAGTAAAATGATATCTTTCATCTCTTGTGATAAATTTTCCAAATATCTTGGCAAATTACTTGAAAAGTAATTCATCTTTTCATCTGATTGCCCCCATTTATCTTTGCATTGTGTCAATAATAATTCTATATCTTTGTCCATACCTTTTCCTTAACTATATCTTGAAAGCAATATATATCATCTTCCATTTTTACTGGCAACAAAAATCATAATAATACATATCATTATAAATACGACAGGCAACCATATAGACTACCTGCCATATAAAATAATCTGTATTAAGTTGGTATTTGTTCAAGTGCAATCGAAATCCGCCCTCTTGTCCCACCAAAAACAGCCCTTTCCTTTCCAGCTTATTTTCGGGATTTTCTTCATTTTTAGATTTTCAGATTTGATTATTTCTGCCTTGTTCTCTGCTCCTTTTTCCGGCTTAGCGTTGGCTCACTGTTTGAGTTGGCTTCACAAAAGGACGGAAACAGAGACAAGTTGAGTTTTGGTTGTAATGGTCTTGGATTTGAATTTTCCTTGTAAATACGTTGTTTTCTTGTGTTTTCCTTTTCAGATTTTCTTTCCAATTTTGCCTTTTTCCTTTTTGAGAACAGAGAAAGAATAGAGGGCAAAGGGCAGAAAAAACTGTGAGTGAAAAGCCGGAAAACAAAAAGCAGAAGTACCGGGATCGTTAAGTCCTGATACTTCTGCTTATGTTTACTTTGTTCTATTTTCGACTGGATAAAAGGCTTGGAGCCGGTGGGAAGGGAACAGTATTACTCAAACTCAATCGTTGCCGGCGGTTTCCCCGTACAATCATACAACACCCTGTTAACCCCTTTTACCTCATTCACAATCCTGCTTGTAACCTTCCCAAGCACTTCCCACGGAAGTTCAGCGGATTCAGCGGTCATGAAATCGGAAGTCAGCACGGCTCTTAAGGCAATAGCGTAATCATAAGTCCTCTCATCACCCATGCAGCCTACGGATCTCATATTGGTGATAGCGGCGAAATACTGGCCTAAATCGCCTGCGATTCCTGCCTTATCGATCTCCTCGCGGTAAATCGCATCGGCATCCTGGACGATTTTCACCTTCTCAGGTGTCACATCGCCGATGATGCGGACGCCCAGTCCCGGGCCCGGGAACGGCTGACGGAATACAAGTCCCTCGGGAATGCCAAGCTCCAGCCCCGCCTTTCTGACCTCGTCCTTGAACAGCATGCGAAGAGGCTCAATGATCTCTTTAAAATCAACATGTTCGGGAAGGCCGCCTACATTGTGGTGGGACTTGATAACAGCTGATTTTCCAAGGCCGGACTCGATCACATCGGGATAGATGGTTCCCTGAACCAGGAAATCAACCGTTCCAATCTTCTTCGCCTCTTCCTCAAACACGCGGATAAATTCTTCTCCAATAATCTTACGTTTCTGCTCCGGATCCGACACTCCGGCCAGTTTCTCATAGAAACGCTCCTGGGCGTTGACGCGTACGAAGTTCAAATCGTACTGTCCTTCCGGTCCAAATATGGCCTCAACCTCGTCTCCCTCGTTTTTGCGGAGCAGGCCATGATCTACGAATACGCAGGTCAACTGTTTGCCGATCGCCTTTGCCATCATAACAGCGGCCACCGATGAGTCCACGCCGCCCGACAGGGCGCAAAGCGCACGGCCGTTTCCAACCTTTTCGCGAATCTCGCCGATTGTACGCTCTACAAATGCATCCATCTTCCATTCGCCCGCACACTTGCAGACATTGTATACAAAGTTGGAAAGCATCTTTGTGCCTTCCTGTGTATGCATTACTTCCGGATGAAACTGAACGGCATACCAGTTGTTTTCTTCACACTCCATGGCTGCAACCGGGCAGACCGGAGTCGTGCATGTTATTTTGAAACCTTCCGGCGCTTTCTCAATATAATCCGTATGGCTCATCCAGCAGATTGTCTTCGCGGAGACTCCCTCAAACAGTTTGGAGGTTGTATCCACAGCCACCTCTGTCTTGCCATATTCACTGACAGGAGCGGTCGCCACCTTACCTCCGAGTAAATGCGCGGTAAGCTGTGCGCCATAACAGATTCCTAAAATCGGAATACCCAGTTCAAAAATTTCTTTTGGACATCTTGCAGAGTCTTCCCCATACACGCTGTTTGGTCCGCCCGTGAAAATAATTCCTTTCGGATTCATTTCCTTAATCTTTTCCAGCGGCATATTGTATGAATGTACTTCACAATACACGTTGCATTCTCTGACTCTTCTGGCGATCAACTGGTTATACTGTCCGCCAAAGTCCAATACGATAATCATCTCTTTTTCCACGAGTATTCCTCCTAATAATTTTCCGTTGGTGATTTTCCCCTGATACGTGTAATACTTTACAGTGCTATTATTGGCATAAGAACTATTATTTATAAATTGATTGAACCGCAGCGACACAGCCGCATTGTTTTGTGCGTCCCTCCTGCGGCGTATTACTTATTATAAAATAATGACGTTCCATTGACAAGAAGTTTTTTCACGGTTTTCTGCCATTTTTCGTCATGCATTTTGTATCTTTACTACAGCCCGGGGAAAACCAGTCAAGAAACAGCTCCCTTTGCAACAGGCCTTTAAATGCTGCTGCAAACTCTTTTCCTTCCATTTTCGCTTATATATTCCTGCCAAGATACCGCTTCGTATAAGGACAGGCGGCAATACAGATGCCGCATAAGGTCAGTTCCTTTCCCAGTCTTTCCTTCACCATCCCACGCCCTTTACTCCTGCATGCCTCGATATCCACAAATTCATCGCGGTCCAGCCCGCTGTTCCACAGTTTTCCGCTGACAGCGCCCGCAGGACAGGCATTTGTGCACACCATGCAGCCTGCGCACTGCGACTCCCTGATTGCTTTTCCCGTTTTGAGGGGAGCATCCGTGACGACCGACGTAATCCTGACCGCAGAACCGTACTCCTTTGTCACCAGCAGTGCATTTTTCCCGATCCATCCGATTCCGGCACAGGTGGCAACCGTCTTATGCGGCAGCCAGGTGCGGTAATTCCCAAATTCCTTGACGGAATCCACGGTCTGGGCCAGCGCCTGATATCCTTTTTCCTGCAGATACTCCTTACAGGCAACCGCCAGCTCATCCAGCTTCGCATTCAATTCATAATATGTTTTCAAATACTTCTCATTCGGCCCGTCGCCTATCGACCGTACAATCTCCTTTGGTATCGTCACTGCAATGGAAACGCCGGACGTCCACTCTCCGGACGTTGCCTCCGTCATATCGGCAAAACCGACAAGTGCGGCTCCTTTTTGCCGCAGCATTTCTTCCAGTTCCCGTTCCAACTCACTGTTCATCCGTCTCCCCTCCCGGTAACTTAAACCTTCAGCTCCGCATTTTCCTGGAACCCGTCAATCGTCCGGAGTTCCTCCAGGAGTAGTTGGAGAAATTCCTTTACCAGCGGCTCCTTCTGCCTGGCTTTCGGCACCATGTACCCCATTTCACCGCTCAGTCCATAGGCAGGGCGGCTGACCAGGCCGTACGCTTCAAGCTCCGCCGGATCGATGGGCGTCCCGGCCAGAAAACCTACGCCCTGGGAAGCCAGTTTCATCCTGAGTTCCCTGGATTCCACACGGATTACGCGATCGGTTCCTATCGCGACGCGCATGGTCTCCGGGATAAAACTTTCGACCCTGATGGAATTTCTGTATCTGATGCACGCGTATTTTGAAAGTGTCTCCGGCGTCAGTTCCTCCTGATTCATCGGGTGATCCTTTGCCGCCGTTATCACAAACGGCTGTCTGCCAAGATAGGTGTAGAGTACATCCTTTTGGCGCATCTGCCCCGACAGCGTCTCCACGGTGCCGATGGGGCAAAAGGCAATGGCCATATCTGCCTTCCCCTGGTACAGGGAATCAACCGCCTCGCCGATTCCCTCGGCATACATGGAAAACTGTAATTTCTCCGACCGGCAGTATTTCCGGCAGAAGCGTGCAAACGCCCTCTCGATTCTCAGGCTGCTTGGCGCAATAAGGCGGAAACGTCTGACGATCTCTTCCTCTGAAATTCTTCCGATGGCCTCCATCTGCTCCGCCACCACCGACGCATGGCGCAGCATCTGCCTGCCCCTGTCCGTCACCGAAATCCCCCTGTTTGTCCGTTCGAATATCTGAAACCCCACCTCGTTTTCCACGGCCATAATTGAATTGCTCACCGTGGGCTGTGACAGGAACAGTTCCCTGGCCGCCCTGGAAATGGAGGCGGTCTCCGCCACCGTGAGAATAATTTTAAGCTGCTGCGTATTCATAAACTTCCTCCCAAACCCGTGAAATGCGGACTGCATTTTCCGGACAGTCCTGCAATTCATTTCCCCTATGGGGGTATCAGATAGTCGTATTTCCCAAACTTTTCCCCAAATGTTATAGTGATTTTAACATAAATCAACAGGAAACGAAAGGAGGAAGTAAAGTGACTTATCAAAGTATGCTTGAACTTCTCAAAAGTATCTGCCTCCTGTCGGCGCTTCTGCTGGCAGGCGCCTGGCTGAGGGCCAGAATCCCTCTGTTCCGGAAATTATTTCTTCCGGCGTCGGTAATCGGAGGTTTCATCGGATTGCTGCTCGGCCCCAGGATACTGGGAAACTTTTCCCTGCTCCCGGTCAGTGAAGAATGGCTGGACGCCTGGACCGCACTTCCCAGCATTCTCGTCATTCCCATTTTCGCGGCAACTCCGCTGGGGATGTTTTCTTCCAAAAACAGGAAGGCAAAATCGTCCTCTGCTGCCGGCTCCACCGTACAGCAAACCGGAAATAAATCAAAAGCAAAACCGGTTAAAAAAGGCATGATTGCTCTGGCCGCTTTTTTTGCCACCGGCGCCGTGATCAAGGTTGTAACCTCCCTGCAGGAAGTGGTCGGCCTCGGCACCAATGTAATCTACTCCGCCGTCAGACCGGACTCCGGGCTTTATAAGACCTTCGGCTATGAACTGGCCCGCGGTTTTGCCGGAGGCCATGGCTCCGCCGGAATGGTAGGCAGTCTGCTGCAGGGATACGGATTTGACTACTGGGAAACGGCCCAGGGCGTTACCACCACAACCGCCACCATCGGCCTGATCGCCGGAATGATCATCGGCATTATCACAATCAATGTAGCTTCGCGAAAAGGATATACGGCGATTCTAAAAAAGCCGTCTGAAATCCCGGAAGCCATGTCCCGGGGATATGAGTCCGATATCGGCCGCCAGGAATCCATCGGCCGCGAAACGATGATGAGTTCCTCCATCGACACCATCACCATCCATCTGGCGGTCCTGCTCCTGGCCTGCGGCATCGGCTTTATCGTCCAGGGAATTGTCGATCCGGGTGACAATCTTCCCGTATGGTTTTTCTGCATGGCCGGCATGTATCCGGTGGACTGGGCCATCTCGAAGCTGGGTCTTGGCTGGTTGATTGACACAAAAGTAAAGGCGCGCATCATCGGTTCCATGAGCGATTTTGCCATTGCCGCCGCCATTGCCAGCATTCCTGTTAAAACGCTCTCCGACTATGCCGGACCTCTGTTCGCAATGGTAATTGCCGGGCTCGCCGTCACCTTTGTCTCAACCTTTATCATTTTCAAATGGCTCTTTCCAACCCGCCACCCCTTTGAGCATTCCATAATGATGTGGGGCCTGGAAACGGGTGTGCTCATTAACGGCATGATGCTGCTTAAAATCTGTGATCCCGAGTATGAGACAACGGCACTCAACGACGTCAGCCTGGGAATGTCCCTGTTTAACCTGATTTCCCTGCCGCTGACACTCATCATTTACTATTCATTGAAGAACGGGACGCGCATGCAGATTTTCCTCACCGTAACGGCTGTTCTGATCGTTTCCGTCATACTGCTGCTTCTGTTCCGCGGTCTGTATAAGCGCTCCGAAAAAATGCAGGATGCGCCGGAAGGGCAGACGGGGATTGTATGTAAAAATGCAAATGCGGCGGTATGAGGAACCGGGAATGACGGGCAGACATAAGCAACATTAAGATAGAATCAGGAGGTCAATATGACGGTAAAAGAAAACGCTTGGTCGGCTATCGACCAAAAAAAAGAATGGATTTGCAGCATTTCCGATGCAATCTGGGAGCATCCGGAAACATCCTTTGAAGAACATTTTGCAGCCGGTATTTTATGTCAGGCACTGGAGAAGGAAGGTTTTGAAGTACAACGCGGACTGGCGGGCATGGAAACTGCTTTCTCGGGCCGCTTTGGAAGCGGCGCTCCGGTAATCGGAATTCTTGGGGAATACGACGCCCTCTCGGGAATGAGCCAGAAAGCCGATATTTTTCACCATGAGGCGATAGCACCGGGAGGAAACGGCCACGGCTGCGGCCATAACCTTCTCGGGGCCGGTTCCCTGGCCGCCGCCATTGCGGTAAAACACTTTCTTACGGAGACAAACACTCCCGGCACCGTAATTTACTACGGCTGCCCCGGTGAAGAAGGCGGAGCCGGAAAGGCATTTATGGCGCGTGACGGAATCTTCGATGAACTGGACATCGCCCTGTCCTGGCATCCTGGCGATGTCAATGCCGCAACTGCCGTCAGCTGCCTGGCAAACCAGGAGGTGCTCTACCGTTTCCACGGGACCAGTTCCCACGCCGCAGCCTCCCCGCATCTGGGCCGCAGCGCGCTGGATGCCGTAACCCTCTTTAACACGGGTGTCCAGTTCCTCCGGGAACACATTATCCCGGAGGCAAGGGTACACTATGCCGTGACCAATACAGGGGGTTTTTCGCCGAATGTCGTTCAGTCCGAGGCCGAGGCCGTCTACCTGATACGCGCCCCAAAAATCAGCCAGGTAAAGGAGATTGCAGCGCGCGTGGACGATGTGGCAAAGGGCGCCGCCCTGATGACCGGAACCAGTGTGGATATCCAATTTGTAAAGGCATGCGCCAACATTGTACCGAACAGAACCCTGTCAAGCGTCCTTGCCGCCAACCTGCAGGAAGTTCCGGCCAACCGCTATACGGAGGAAGAATTGGCTTATGCGGCAGCCATCCAATCCACGCTCCCCGTAAAAGACAGCCTCATAGCCATCTCTGAAAAGCTTGGTCCAAACGTCCGGGCATTTGTTAAACCCTATATCGGAGAACCAATCCACTCTTTTGCCGTACCGGATCTGCCCGTCACGATGACACTCCCATCCTCCACGGATGTCGGGGATGTAAGTTTTATCTGTCCAACCGGACAGATCCAGGCCGCCACGATGTGCTGCGGCACCCCCGCCCATTCCTGGCAGCGCACCGCACAGGGAAAAAGCTCCATCGCGCACAAAGGTCTGATTTATGCCGGGAAAGTCATGGCCGGAGGGGCAATCGACCTGTATCTCACCCCCGATACAGTCAAAGAGGCACGAAGAGAATGGGGAGAACAGTTAAACGGCGAACGTTATCAGCCAATCCCCAAAGAGGTGTTGCCCTCCGCTGTTCATAAATTCCAGTCTGAATAGGTTCATTTGCCCGGTTAAATCTCCTGGGGCTAAAATCAAGTTTAAACATAAGTCAGAAAGGGAAGAATGCCCGGACAAAATCACTCTGTCGGCATTCTTCCCTCTTCTATCACACGTTTCTTCTCTCACAGATTATTTCATCACTTGTAACGATTCAGTACCTTCCTGGTTACCGCTACGCGATGCACAGAAACGGCCCATTCATTACAGTTCCAGATATTTCTTTACATACTCTCCGGTGTAGGAAACAGGGCTCTTCGCCACTTCTTCCGGCGTTCCCTGGGCAATCACCGTACCGCCCTTGTCTCCGCCTTCCGGTCCGATATCAATCAGGTAGTCGGCCGTCTTAATCACATCCAGGTTATGTTCAATAACAACAACCGTATTGCCGCCGTCCGACAGTCTGCGCAGAATCTCGATCAGCTTGTGGACATCGGCAAAATGGAGGCCGGTCGTCGGCTCATCCAGAATGTAAATCGTCTTTCCGGTCCCTCTCTTGCTCAGCTCCGTAGCCAGCTTGATACGCTGGGCCTCACCGCCGGATAACTCGGTGGACGGCTGTCCCAGACGGATGTAGGAAAGTCCCACATCGTAGAGAGTCTCTATCTTACGGTAAATGGACGGAACATTCTCAAAGAATTTGAGCGCCTCCTCCACCGTCATATTGAGGACGTCGTAAATGCTCTTTCCCTTATACTTGACATCCAGAGTCTCCCTGTTATATCTCTTGCCTCCGCAGACCTCACACGGAACGTAAACATCGGGCAGGAAATGCATCTCAATCTTGATAATTCCGTCTCCGGTACATGCCTCACAGCGTCCGCCCTTCTTATTAAAGCTGAAACGCCCCTTATTATATCCCTTGGCCTTGGAATCGGATGTCGATGCAAACAAATCCCTGATTAAGTCAAACGCCCCCGTATAGGTGGCAGGGTTGGAACGCGGAGTCCGTCCGATTGGGGACTGGTCGATCGCAATAATCTTATCGAGCTGCTCCACGCCTTCTATCTTCTTATGTTTTCCCGGAATTGTGCGGGCGCGGTTCAGCTTCTTGGCCAGAGCTTTATATAAAATCTCATTCACCAGAGAGCTCTTTCCGGATCCCGAAACACCCGTCACGCAGGTCATTACCCCTAACGGGAAGGATACGTCGATATTCTTCAGGTTATTCTCGGCGGCTCCTTTTACGGTCAGCCAGCCGGTCGGCTTCCTGCGCTCACCGGGAACCGGAATCTTCTCCCGGCCGCTCAAATAGGCTCCGGTGATGGACTCCTTACATGCCATAATTTCATCCGCCGTGCCGACGGCAACCACGTTACCGCCATGCTCTCCGGCACCCGGCCCGATATCGACGATACAGTCGGCCGCCCGCATCGTATCTTCGTCATGTTCCACGACGAGCACAGAGTTGCCCAGATCGCGCAGATGGAGAAGCGTCTGCAGAAGTTTGTCATTATCCCTCTGATGGAGGCCGATGCTCGGCTCATCCAGAATATAGGCCACACCGACCAGGCCGGAACCAATCTGGGTAGCCAGACGGATACGCTGGGCCTCACCTCCCGAAAGTGTTCCCGTGGCGCGGGCCAGTGACAGATAATCAAGACCTACGTTGATCAGGAAGGACACTCTGGCCTTAATTTCCTTAAGAATCGGGGCGCCGATCGTCTCCTGCATCGTGGTAAGCTGAAGCTCGTCCAGGAACTCGCGGTACTTCACGATGGACATGTTGGTGGCCTCATAAATATTACAGCCGCCCACCGTTACGGCCAGAGCTTCCTGTTTCAGACGCTGTCCGCGGCAGGTCGGGCAGGGGGTGATTCTCATAAAGGTCTCATACTCCGCCTTCATTGAATCGGAAAATGTCTCCCTGTACTTCTTATTCATATTCTGAATCAGGCCCTCGAAGGCAATGTCATAAATCCCTTCGCCCCTCTGGCCCCTGTAACGCACCTTTACGATCTTTCCATTGGTTCCCTTCAGAAGAATGTCGTGCACTTCCTTCGGGTACTCCTCAAACGGAGTGTCCAGGCTGAAATGGTATTCCTCCGCCAGCGCCTCCAGAATCGCGCCGGTAAAACTGCCCTTGTCACAGCACGACTGCCAGCCCATCGCCACAATGGCGCCCTGCTTAATGCTGAGGCTCTTGTCCGGTATCATCAGATCCTCGTCAAACTCCATCTTATATCCCAGGCCGTAACAGTCGGGACAGGCTCCGAAGGGGTTATTAAAGGAAAAACTTCTCGGCTCCACCTCGTCCACACTGATTCCGCAGTCCGGACAGGAAAAACTCTGGCTGAACATGATCGGCTCCTGTCCGAATACATCCACCATCATCAGTCCGCCGGTCAGGCCCATAACCGTATCGATGGAATCGGAAAGGCGCTTTTCAATTCCCTCCTTGACCACAAGGCGGTCCACCACAATCTCAATATTATGTTTAATGTTCTTCTCCAGAGCAATCGATTCCGTCAGCTCATAGAGATTGCCGTCAATCCTGACACGGACATAGCCGCTCTTTTTAGCCTGTTCCAGCACCTTCTCATGACGGCCCTTGCGTCCCCTTACAACGGGCGCAAGAAGCTGTATTCTCGTCTTCTCGGGAAGGGCCAGGATCTGATCCACCATCTGATCCACGGTCTGCTTCTTAATCTCACGGCCGCACTTCGGACAGTGGGGGATACCAATTCTCGCGTAGAGAAGACGCATGTAATCATAAATCTCCGTAACCGTCCCTACCGTGGAACGCGGGTTTCTGTTTGTGGACTTCTGATCAATGGAAATAGCCGGAGAGAGCCCCTCTATGCTCTCCACGTCCGGTTTCTCCATCTGCCCGAGGAACTGTCTCGCATAGGAGGATAGAGATTCCATATATCTTCTCTGGCCTTCCGCATAGATCGTGTCAAAAGCCAGCGACGATTTGCCCGAGCCAGACAGGCCGGTCAGGACGACAAGTTCATTTCTCGGAATATCAAGTGAAACATTCTTCAGATTGTGCTCATTGGCACCACGTATTTTAATATACTGCTTCGCCATTATTCAAACTCCTGTGTATATAAGCATCACAGAATCCCTGCTGCTTATTCTCTCTCCTATATATGTTACTGTCCACTCACTGCCAAAAAGGCAGGCGGCGGACAATAGCACCTAATCAATTTCGCTTTTTGTATAGTTTCCATCTATCTGTAGCTATCCCAGTATAGCATATTCCGCCATGTTTTGCAAACATTTGTTCGGCATAAATTCCCATATTTTTTTGGATTTTATGGGAAATATTGTGGGCACAAAGGGGTGTCCCCGGAAAGCGATAAGGAGCCCGGCAAGCCGGACCCCTTATCTTTTTCTGATATTTAATTACTGCTGCCCGCTCTTTTTTCCTTACCGCTCTTCCCTGAAGTAATTCATACCCAGATGTGCCGGGATATGGCCGCCCTTGCTCTTTCTCATGGAAGAGATAACAAGCACGAGCGCCGTGATCAGGAATGGAAGTGCATCGAAAAATGCCGTCGGGATTGCGTAGGTGTTCTTTGGAACGTAATATTTCAACACCCTGAGCGCGCCGAAAATAAAGGAACCGTAGATAACATTAACCGGCTTCCAGGAAGCGAAGATTACAAGGGCCACGGAAATCCATCCAAGGCCGCCCACGCTGTCCCTCAGCCATACGCCGCTGTTGATGATCATGGAACAGTAAGCGCCGCCGATTCCGCAGATAGCGCCGGAAAGCAGGATATTGATATAACGCCATTTTGTAACCTCAATTCCGGCCGCGTCGGCTGCACCAGGATTCTCGCCGATTGCCTGCACATTCAGTCCGATCTGGGTTTTGTACAAATAGATGCTGGCTGCTATGGCGATAACCAGTCCCAGGTAAACAAACGGGTTGTAGGAAAACAGAAGCTCTCCCAACACCGGAATGTCGCTCAGTCCCGGGATATGGATATTTCTCATCTGGGATGTAATCGTGTCCGGAAGCTTTAAGGTGCCTCCCTCGGAACGTTCCAGCATGAACACGCCGATAAAATTGGAAAGCCCGACTCCGAAAATCGTCATCGTAAGACCCGTTACGTTCTGGTTTGCCATGAAGGTAACGGTCAGCACGCCGTAAATCAGGGCGCCTAACATTCCCGCCGCAGCCGAAGCCAGGACTGCGACCAGGAAATTATCCGTAATATAGCCGGCCATGAATCCGGCGCAGGCTCCGAGGGACATCATCCCTTCCACACCGAGGTTCAGATGGCCCACTTTTTCGCTCAGAATCTCGCCGACCGTTCCGAAGAGGAACGGTGTTCCCGCAAGTACTGCAGCCACAAGAAACTTAATTAAGATTTCACTGCTCATGCCCTGGCGCCTCCTTTTCCCCGCAAAACAAATTTATACCGTATAAACAGCTCGCATCCCAGAATAAAGAACAGGATTACTCCCTGGAGGACATCCGCGCTGTCGGACGACAGTCCGAAGGAGGACTGGACCACGCTGCTTCCCTTTTCCAGAATACTGAACAGAATTGTGACAATGAGAATTGCCGGCGGATTGAGCTGTGCCAGCCATGCCACGATAATTGCCGTGAATCCGACGCCTCCGGCCACCGCCGTCGTCAGCGTCACGTCGGAACCGGCCGCCTGGACCATTCCTCCGATACCGCACACTGCGCCGGAGAGGAACATCGTGCGGAGAACGACTTTTTTCACGTTCATTCCCGCATACCGCGCCGTCTCCTGGCTCTCTCCCACAACGCCAATCTCGTATCCCTGTTTGGAATACTTCATATAGATAAGTACCAGCACAACCAGCGCCAGTGCGATAATCCAGCCGAACTGGATTCCGAATACCTTGTCGAGAGCCGCATTCTTATCGAATCTGGCAATCTTTGCATATCCCTGGGAACCAGGATCGCGCCATGGACCCTCTCTCAGGAATACGATGATATTCAGGGCGATATAATTTAACATCAATGTAAATAAAGTCTCATTCGTATCGTATTTCGTCTTGAACCATGCCGGGATCAGTCCCCACAGGCCGCCTCCCACGGCTCCTGCAATAAACATAACGATAACCAGCACCCAGTGGTTCCATCCCGAATGGAACAGGGCAAAATAGGAGGCGCAGATGCCGCCCGCGATAATCTGGCCCTCCGCGCCGATATTCCAGAATTTCATCTTGAATGCCAGCGTTACGCCTAGTGATGCAATCAGCAGCGGAATCGCAATCTTTACCGTAGCCTGGATTGCCATCTGGCTCCGAAGCGCTCCCGTGATAATTGTTTTATAAATTACAAATGGATTCTGTCCGATTATCAGAATAAAAAGCCCACCGGCCACAAGCGCCAGCAGAATCGCTTCCAGACGCAGGATAAACGTCTCCCTGCTGCCCAGCTCCGCTTTTTTCACTACACGGATCAACGGCTCTTTCATGCTTTTTCCTCCTCTTCCGGCCCTTTCAGGGCCTCGGCCGCCTCAGTGCCTGTCATCATCAGTCCGATCTGCTCCTTTGTCACGTGTTTGGCATCGACAACTCCCGTTACCTGACCGTGGCAGAGTACCATGATCCGGTCAGACAGCTCCAGGAGCACATCCAGATCTTCACCGATATAAATGACGGCTACGCCCTTTTTCTTCTGTTCATTTAATAAATCATAGATCGTATAGGATGAATTGATATCAAGTCCGCGCACCGGATAGGCCGTAATCAGCACCTGGGGGCTGGACTCAATCTCACGTCCCAGAAGCACCTTCTGGACATTGCCTCCCGACATCAGCCGGACCGGCGTATCCACGCCCGGAGTCACAATTCCCAGCTTATCCACCAGCTTCTGAGCCAGTTCCCTGGCCGGTTTCCGCTCCACAAAAGGCCCTTTTCCATCCGTGTAGGACTTTAACAGCATGTTGTCCACCATGCCCATGGAGGCTACCAGTCCCATGCCGAGCCTGTCCTCGGGGACGAAGCTCATGCTGATTCCCAGCTTGATAATCTCTGCAGGTGTCTTTCCCACAATATTTTCTTTATGATAAAGGATGGCTCCCTGTTTTGCCGCCATCAGGCCCGTCAGCGTCTCACAGAGTTCTTTCTGCCCGCTGCCCGCCACGCCGGCCACACCCAGTATCTCCCCTGTTTTAATCTCAAAGGATACGTCGTCAAGAGCCATAGAGCCGTCGCTCTTATCCACGGTCAGGTCAACGACTTTCAGAATCGTCTCCCGTTTTTCGATCTCTGGACGCTCGATATTTAACGTCACCGGGCGGCCTACCATCAGCTCCGTCAGCTTCTTTTCATTGCACTCGGCCGTATTGACCGTTTCAATGCTCTGTCCCTTTCTCAGGATCGTCACACGGTCGCTGATGGAAAGCACCTCATGCAGTTTGTGTGTGATAATGATAATCGCGCAGCCCTGCTCCTTCATCTTGCGGAGAATGGCAAATAATTTATCCGTCTCCTGCGGGGTCAGTACCGCAGTCGGCTCGTCCAGAATCAAAATCTGGGCGCCTCTATATAATACCTTTAAAATTTCCACCGTCTGCTTCTCGCTGACGGACATATCGAAAATCTTCTTTTCAGGTTCAATTTCGAGTCCAAAAGACTGGCTGATCTGCTCAATCTTCTCTTTTAAAGCTTTTCTTCCCAGCCGCTTTCCGCTGGTCCCAAGTACAATGTTATCCATCGCGCTGAATACATCCACCAGTTTGAAATGCTGATGGATCATTCCGATCCCCAGGTTTCTGGAATCCACAGGCGAATTGATCGCCACTTCTTTTCCGCCCACCAGAATCGATCCGGAGTCCGGATGATAGATGCCGGAAATCATATTCATCAGTGTTGTCTTACCGGAACCGTTCTCTCCCAGGAGAGCCATGATTTCCCCATACTTCACCGACAGGTCGATCTTATCATTGGCGACCACACTTCCGAATACCTTTGTAATCTGTCTGCACTCAATGGCATACTGCTCTGTCATATCTTCACCTCGTGATTCGCTGCTGTTCACAGCCCTGCTGAATTCCTACCGCAGGACAGCCGCTATGAATAGTAACCGTGATTTGTACGGCGTCAAAAAAGGGATGCCGTAAAATGAGAATTTATGTAATTCACCATTTTTAAGCATCCCTCATCTCTCAGCCTGTCTTAGTGATATCTACGTTACCGTTCACCCCGTGCCCGGTAACATATTTATTGTAACGTTATCTGTAACTGCGAAAACGCCTGACAGTTACTATTATTTCTCAACAACGTTCTTGAAATACCAGTGAATGTTTCCTGTGATATCAGCATCCGACATATGCTCGCCCTCTGTGCCTACGGTTGTTCCGTCGTTGCACTCGATTACGCCGTCAAATACATCCCATTCGCCGGAAACCATCTTAGCTTTTGCTTCTTCGATCTTCTCTGCTGTGCCTTCTGCACAAAGATCCGATAATGGAGCCAGGTCTACAAGGCCTTCTTTTAAGCCGCCGAAGTAGTTCTCGCCTGTCCATGTTCCGTCAACAAGGCTCTGAACTGCCGTCGTATAGTATGCGCCCCAGTCCCAAACAGTGGAAGTAAGAACTGCCTTAGGAGCATCTTTGCTCATATCGGAGTTATAACCAACGCCGAATACGCCGTTTTCCTCAGCAGCAAGCTGTGGGTTCGGTGTATCGCAGTGCTGTCCGATTACGTCGCAGCCTTCGTTGATTAAAGCAACTGCAGCCTGTTTCTCACCTTCCGGATCATACCAGCTGTTGGTTGTTTTGATGTAAACGGTTGCGTCTGGATTTACAGAATAAACGCCCATCGCAAATGCGTTGCATCCGCCTGTAACCTCTGCATTGTCCTTGCCCCAGGCGCCAACGTATCCAATCTTGTTGGACTCTGTCTTAAGGCCTGCCGCAATACCGGATAAATATCTGGACTGGTAAATCCTTCCGAAATAGTTATTGAAGTTAACGCCATTGGATTTATATCCTGTGCCGTGTGAGAAAACTACATCCGGGAACTCTTCTGCAAGAGCTTCACATGCATCCATGTATCCCCAGCTTGTGGCGAAGATGATCTGACATCCCTCTTCCACGCACTCTCTCATGGCTGTCTCAATTGCAGTCTGATCATCATCAGCTACATTGTTCTTACGGATAATCTGGCTGTCATCCAGGCCTACCGCCTTCTGCATAGCAACGATACCAAGATCATGTGCATAAGAATAACCGGAACCGTCTGCCGGGTTTCCGATATGGATTACGCCAACCTTCAGGTCTTCCTTGGCAACTGCCGGCATAACGCCCTCTGCTGCCTTTGCTTCTGTCTCTTCGCCTGCTTCAGCAGTCTCTCCTGCTGCTTCAGATGCAGCGGCTTCGGTCTGTGCAGCGGTTGTCTCTTTGCCGGATGAAGATGAACATCCTGTACAGAGAGAAAGTGCCATGGCTGCGGACAGTACCACGCTTAATACTTTTTTCATTTTCTTTCCTCCTCATTTAAGATAAATGAATGTCAATACGGAACAATTATTACATTTTCTTGTAAAATTTGCAAGGGATTTCAAAGAATTTATCGAAATATCTGTAACAGCCCTCCAACACTCATGCCGAATGCATTCCAGAAGGCGTTTTCACATGTTTTTTTGACAGAAATTCATGAGATTTGCGACGCGAAATACAATTGAAATTACATCATAAACAATTAATAAAGCCCACTAAAACGACAACATGCCACAATACCATAATACCATAAATCCCCACAACCAGATGCAGGTAGTGGCAGCGACAAGAGCCCACCCCCTGAGCATGAGAACAGCCAGCAGCCCCAGGCCACGGTCCGGCCGACAGCCTTCCCCGAGTCTTCAGTCCCAACGCTCCGCTGCCCGGGGAAGGAGGCAGAATGAAATGCGCAGGGGACATTGGAGTCCATCAGCACTTAGGCGGCGTTTTGTGACGCCTTAGTGTCTGCTATGTACTCCACCAAGTGCAAACGGTCCCCGGAGCAATTCATTCTGTCCGGATTCCCCACTCACGAGAATCTATAAATGGGACTGAAGACTCATACACACACCCCTCCCTCCCCGGATCCTGCCCTCCCGGCGGCATTCCTCATCTCCCCCATCACCGTGTTTTCCCCGAAGGCTTAACCCTGCACAGTTTTAAAAATTCTTCCATAGCCTTTGTCGTATACCGCCCTCTTTTGCGTGTCAAAAATATTTCCCTGCGTGCCAGCGGATCTCCTATTTTATAGTAGACCAGCGCGTCGGTATCCGACACAAGGCTAAGCAGGCTGCTTCTGATAAACGCAATGCCGGAACCGGATTTTGCCACATAGAAGGAGGTCATAATCTGATCCAGATATAATTCAACTTTTGGCTCAAAACCGGCGTTACGGCAAATTTCCTTGCTCCGCACACAAATATCGTTTTCTTCTTTCAGAAGAATAAAAGGACAATCCTTAAATACCTGCATGGGTACGGGTTCAATTGCATTCCCGGTAAACGCTCCATCCCTGGCCTGCGCAAATGTCATCTGATAAGACCGCAGTTTTTTATTGACTTCTAATTCTGCGGGCACCGCCAGAATAATTTCTTCATAATCATAAAGGAACCGCTCCACCTCATCATCCGCCGGTATGGCCGTTTCCAGCAGAAGATCAATGGAATCATTCTGCAGTCCCGCCCTCAGTTCTTTGATGTTTCCCTCATGGATTTCCACCGAAACGCCGGGATATTTATTTTTAAAACGTTTCAGCAGCCCGGCCAGCAGGTATGCGCAGAAGAAGGAGGAACTTCCAACGGACAGATGGCCAGTCTTCATGTCGGCCATATCCCTGAAATAGGCATCCATATTTTTCTCCAGCCGCATAAACTGCTCTGCACATCGGATGTAATATTCCCCTTCTTTAGTTATTGTAAGTGGGATCGTACTTCTGTCAAACAGCTGACAGCCGATTTTCGCCTCCGCCTTTCTCACCATAGCGCTGACCGCAGACTGGCTCACAAACAGCTTCTGCGCCGCCTTGGAAAAACTCTTTTCCTGATAAACCACATAAACGTATTCCATCTCAACCGTCATACCAATCAATTCCCTTCCCCTAGAGTCCCCCGACTTTAACATTGACGATAACCCATACGCTCTGCGTACAGGTCACCGTTCCCACCCAAAGGGCAAATGCCGTAAAAAACGGATTTGCCCCTCGATTAGTTTTGAAATTACCACTGCAAATTGCCCTTGGCAAAATATTTATAAAGATTTCCCGCAATCATCCGATGTAACTGTGCTTCGAGCAGTTTCGCTGTTTTCAGCGCTTCAAAATCCAGGCTGTCCGCAAATGCCGTCAGCAGTTCCTTCGCCTTCTCCGGTTCGGATTCGTAACAGGCCGATGCCTCTTTCTCCACCGTCTCTTTCATTAAA
The DNA here is from genome assembly GCA_036419695.1 of [Clostridium] symbiosum. Classification (NCBI taxonomy): domain Bacteria; kingdom Bacillati; phylum Bacillota; class Clostridia; order Lachnospirales; family Lachnospiraceae; genus Otoolea; species [Clostridium] symbiosum. The sequence goes on along the minus strand of CP143946.1, from coordinate 1,139,668 downwards.
AACGCTTTCCGTTCCAGCTTCATCCATTCATTTGTAATAATCGGCGCATAATGGAAGAAGTCCGCCATTGCCAGATTTGTCAGTTTTCTCATCTGCCAGAAAGCCGCGGAATCGCTGTAGATATCAGTGCCTTCCTGAAAAGCGGGCGCAATATCCGTAATGCCAAAATGGTGTGGAAGGTAAGGAGCCGTGAGCGGAGACCCCAGGCAGCTCCATAAAACGCCGCCCAGTTCTGCAGGCAGTCCCCGGTGCAGTTCCACCACTGCCGAATGGATACAATGTGGAACTCCGATCGGACGCACTTCACTGTTAATGCCATCCTCCGTAAATGCACAGAAATCATTATCATGATTCGTATCCCGGAGCACCTGCATGATCCTCTCCGCCGTGATGGGCTCAGACGGTTTCATAAACGTAGGATACTCCTCCTGATCCGGGCCAAGCTCTGTAGAAGAAAGCATATTAATTGCCCGCCAGACTCTCCTGGAATTATAATAGTAGGTTCGGGGATCCTCAAGGAATTTCCGTCCGAATGCTTTGGCCCAGTTAAACGGTCCGGCGGCAGGATCCCAGAGTCCTTTTGAAATGACAAACTCCTTTAATCCCTCCGAATACAGAACATTCTCTGTGTCATCCCAGTCAATTTCATTGATACGGTAACCATTGGACTGGATTAAATAGCAGTCGTCGGGAACTCTGACCGCGAGCCATGTAGATCCTCCGCCTCCCTCGATATACCATGCTTCCTCCGTATCAAATACACCGACTGCACATGGAAAACGGTTTCCGTACTCTGTATAGTAACGTCCAATCCGCTCCACACATTCCCTCGCAGTCCTGCTCTGAGTCAGCGCTGCAAACCGTACCCCGCCCGCGACGCCGTTTTCTACGATGGGATCCGCTTCGGCCGCACGGTCATTGCGATCAACCGCCAGATTTTCTCCGCCCATGAGACAGACGTTGTGTTCATTCACCGCAATCGTATCACCCGCCAAATTTCCGCGGAACGTTTTTAACAAAATACAGCGAGCCGTTTCCCGAGTTTGAGGGATAACCGGTCCCGTCGGCAGCTTTACTGAGGCTCCGGGTTCCTGTATCATATGAGGAAGTATTTCCATGGATGCCGCCTCATATCCGAACAGATCGTCATTATGTCCCCCCAGCATTATTCCGTTTTTGAATGCATTCTTACCGCCAATCAGCATAAAACACATATTTACTCTTCTCCTTCCATAAATTACCCAAACAGGATTGACATCACAAGGCACACCGCCAATACGGCTGCCGTAACCATCCAGCCATGCTTTACCTGAGATTTCATATCACTGGAACGCGCCGTACCGGTTGCCGCAACCATATCGAGGCCGGGATAGGCAAATGATGTCATCTGAGAACCAATCAATATTACGATCGCCCAGACATGCATACTGAGTCCGGTCGCATCCACCAGGGGACGGAATACCGTATTAAGCATTACCGCCTGCGCAACGGCAGCGCCCTGGATACCAAATGTACCAATCAAAGAGGCGAGCATCGACAGTCCGACTTTACCCCCGCTCTCCACTAATGGTGCGCCAATTTCCACAAGCGCATCAAAGGCGCCGCTCTTGGAAATGAAATTCAGGAATGGATCCATCAGAATAAACAGCATAAAAATCCAGAAATACTGCGCACATCCCTTCATAAACAAATCAATCGTTTTGTCTATCTTAAAACGGGCTCCGAATCCGGTTGCCAGTACGGCCACTGTAATAACGGTAATCGCATGGGCAACTCCCAGTTTAAACATAATGCCATAGCCTACAATCAGCGCCATTGCCACGCCAAAGAACAGGGTTGCTCTTTTGGCCTCGGGAGAGGCTTTGTAAGCATCCACCGACAGGGCGGTTCCTTCCGGATAGTCACATACGCCCGACGTAGCCTTTTGAACCCGTTTCGCATTAAAATAGGTAATCAGCCACATCGGAATACACACCGGCAAGCTGGCATAAAGTAAAACCTGCTGATAGGCAAGTCCTGTTACCTCCATAATCGTTACCATTGGAGGAGAAAACGGACTGATGAAAAGACCTGTCACGCCTGCGGTCTGCATGATAATGGCCAGCGTGCTGGGAGTCATTCCCACAGACGCAACCAGGGGGATAAGAATCGGCGCTATGACCGCATTGCCGCCTGTCAGAGTGCTCAGAACGAGAACCATGAACATCGACGCAAGCATGGACGCTATAATTGCCCTGCTGATCGAATTGATACCAATCTTCCGTACCATCAAATGGACAAGATTTTCCGCAACTCCGGATTCCTTCAAAATCAGGCCCAGGCCGGAACCGATCATGATAATAAAACCGACCTGGCCAAGAAACGAGCCCAACGAAGTTGTGAGAACCGCACCGAATTCCAGAAGGTTCGTCTTTGTAAGGACCGCGCCGATCGCAAGGCAAATTGAAACATTCACCAGCGGATGGATCTTCGGACGAAAAGCCAGAATTATGTAAACAATCAATGGAGTTAACCCCAATATAGGAGGTAAGTTAAAAATCATCATAAGAATCTCCTTTCTAAATCTGAATTGAATTAATTCATAGAAACGGGCTCTTGGCCGTTCCTACCGTTCCCCGTATAAAGTGCTTCCCGCCGTATCCGCCAACTGATATTTAAGCTGCATCTTCTCCGCCGTTTTCACTCCGGCCTCTGTTGTCAGGAACGTTCCCCCCGTTCCTGTAACCGATCCATGTTCCATAATTTTTTTTCCTCCGGCGAAGCTCATAACCGCGTCCAGGCGTTCTAAATCCAATACCGTAATATCCGCATCCGCGCCAATCCCAAGATTTCCTTTGCCCGTAAGCCCAAAAACCTCCGCCGGTTTGACCGAACATTTTTCAATTACCTCTTTTAACGTCAGATATCCCAAACGGTAAAAAGGAAGTAATTTTTGAATCAGGCCGTTTCTCGGGAAACCTCCCCCATCCGTCGCTGCCAGTTCAATCAGCGGCTCTCCTCCGGGAGTCCTTCTCTCTACAATGCAGGCCGAGGCGACGGAAGCGAGATTTGCCGGGAAACTTACATTGATGTTCGTCCCGTGCTCCCTCCAGTACTTTAGCGCCTCTTCTTTTTCCAAAAGCACATTTTCTTTCTCAAGAACGGCTATCGCTTTCACCTGTCCATCTTTCATCGCCAGGGCAAGCCCCTCTTTCGTCGGCTCATATCCAAACATCTTTAAACAGTTGACCGTAATGGCATCACAGGGAACGCCATCCCTGCAGGCGCCTCCCGTTCCGTTATTTACCGCCATGTGGGAGTCTGAAATGATATTTCTGTTATCCCTGAGAAGTTTGAAAGCATCTCGCAGCTCTTCCAGATAATGATACCGGTTCCCACGGCAATAGGCATTGATATGGGCCATTAAAAGCCTCTGGCCTTTGGCATAATCCACCGCCTCTTTCAACCCATATATATCACTTCTGTTTTCCGTGCTTCCGGCGTGGCAGGCCACCATCACCTTTTTTTCGTTGGCTTCTTCCACACAGAATCTGGATGCCCCGGGAGTCAACGGAAAATGACCGCCCAGAATCTTAAGCCCCAAAGAACCGTTTTGCAGGGAGTTCTCTAAAAATCCCCTCACCTGTTCCCTGGATGGCGATTTCCCTACTAAATCCGGCAGCACCGCATCAATGCAGCCTACGTTCATGCCGCAGCCATACTGTCCCAGCTGGGATGTGATGTCGGAAACCGGCCCCGCATAATCTATGATTGTCGTGACTCCGGTTCTGGCCGCCATGTAATATCCGACTCTTCCTCCCAGAAGCTTCGTCACATGCACATGCATATCGATAATTCCCGGAACCACCGTCAGGCCGGAGACGTCAACCACTTCATCCGCCTGGCCCAGCTCCCCGCCGAGCGCGGCGATCCTGCCTTCCCGGATTCCTATATCAAAATGACCGTCCACGCGGTTAACCGGATCAAATACCCTCCCGCCCTTTAATATAACGTCAAATTTCATCTGTTCCTCCACTCATACCATTTTCTTTCTCAGCGCGCCTGTTTTCAAAAATAGCAATTTCCAGTTACTCCAGGACCTGTTTTTAACCTGCCCTTAAATTCAGTTTTCTTTTAATTCTTCTCATGAGTGATAGGCTTATTATATCTATTTTGTAACAAAATATAAAACGTCATGACTACATTCGTATAAGTCAGAATCCACCGATTATACCTTCTATTTGTTGATAAATTTCACTTTTTCTATGCGGCAGCCCGGTAAGGCCGGTCCCACATAAATATAGATTCTGTCTTGGCATACTCACGCGCCGGACGCGGCCTCCAGCGGTATATTCCATCTGCGCAGGCCTGCATCCTGCACGAGGTGGTTTCATTCACAGGACGTACTTTTCTACAAACAACGAAAAGCATGCTTTGCGAACTTCTCATTGCCACTCTATAAAAACAAACGGGATATGCCCCGACGGATGTTAAATATCAGCATCGTCGGGGCATATCCCGTTTTATCCTGTTCTTTTATAATTTATTTTTTTGTTCCTTCTATATTTATTCTTTTTCTTGATTCTTCTCGTCTATTCTTACCGTTCATTTTCTTGTTATTTTTCCGGTTTATGCTTTGCGTTATTTTTTCTGCTTATTTTTCGCGTCTATCCTAGGCGTTGGCCCATCTTTTTATTCCTCTTTTTTATTCAGAATCTCCATGAATTCTTCACCGGTAATTGTCTCTTTCTCGAGAAGGTAGGCTGCCAGTTCATGAAGTTTTTCTTCGTTTCCGGTCAGGATCTTTTTAGCCTTATCATAAGCTTCTTTTACCATTGATATCACTTCGTCGTCAATTCTTGTCGCTGTATCTGCCGAACAGGCCAGGGAAGCATCCCCGCCCAGATAGGCATTGTTTACGGTCTCCAGGGCTACCATACCGAACTGATCGCTCATGCCGTATCGGGTAACCATGGCTCTTGCAATCTTTGTAGCCTGTTCAATATCATTGGATGCACCCGTTGTGATTGAATGGAAAATCAAATCTTCTGCAGCACGGCCGCCCGTCAATGTCACAATCTTATTAAACGCCTCCTCCCTGCTCATCAGGAACCGCTGATCGGATTCGACCTGCATTGTGTATCCCAGCGCTCCCGATGTTCTCGGAATAATTGTAATTTTATGAACCGGAGCTGAGTGGTTCTGAAGAGCTGCCACCAGCGCATGGCCCACTTCATGATAGGAAACAATCTTTTTCTCATCAGTTGAAACACCGGCGTCTTTTCTCTGGTATCCGGCAATCACCGTCTCTACGCTTTCTTCCAGATCTGCCTGGGAAACGGTTTTCCGTCCCATTCTGACCGCCCTCAGCGCAGCCTCATTAATAATATTGGCAAGCTCTGCTCCGCTGGCGCCGCTTGTGGCCCTCGCGATTGCATTATAATCAACCGTTTCATCGACCTTCACCTGTTTGGCGTGAACTTTAAGAATTGCCTCTCTGCCCTTTAAGTCAGGGAGCTCGGCCGGAATTCTCCGGTCAAAACGCCCCGGTCTCAACAGGGCCTTGTCAAGCGATTCAGGCCTGTTTGTCGCTGCCAGGATAACAACACCCTTACGGCCGTCAAATCCGTCCATCTCCGTGAGAAGCTGGTTTAAAGTCTGCTCACGCTCATCATTTCCGCCCATTCCGGCTCCGTCACGTTTCTTACCAATCGTATCGATCTCATCTATAAATACAATACAGGGAGCTTTCTCACTGGCCTGTTTGAACAGGTCGCGCACCTTGGCCGCACCCATTCCGACAAACATTTCCACAAACTCCGAGCCGGAAATGGAGAAAAACGGCACATGCGCTTCACCGGCAACTGCCTTCGCAAGCAGCGTCTTGCCTGTTCCAGGAGGACCCACAAGTAATGCCCCCTTGGGGAGTACCGCACCAATCTCTGCATATTTCTGCGGATTATGCAGAAAATCCACAATTTCCTGCAATGCTTCTTTCGCCTCATCCTGCCCGGCCACATCGGCAAATGTTTTCCCGGTCTCAGATTCCGCATATATTTTAGCATTGGACTTTCCAAAGGTCATCGCGTTGCCGCCGCCCATCCTCTTCATCATCGCCCTGCTCATAATCTGGCCGAGGCCGATAAAAATAATCAGAGGCAGAATCCAGGTAACCAGGAAATTAAGCAGTGGAGATGCCTGAGTTGGAGTCTCGGTACTGTATTTTTCTACGCCGGCTTCTGTAATTCTTTTCTGAAGGTTGTCGCCCGGGAACGAACCTGTCTTATAATTAATTTTCCACTTACTATCTTTCAGGGTATAGACAATTTCACCGTTCGTCGTCACATACACCTCATCCACATTCTTCTTGTCCAGTTCATCTATAAACTGATCATATCTGACCTGCTGAGTCCTGTCCATCAATGACGGAAAAACGAAAATGTTCAGTAGCATCAGTATCAGCATTACCAGTCCGTAATAATACAGAAAAGATTTTTTCGGTGCTTTGTTGCCGTTATTACTTTCGTTCATATTGTTCTCCTCTTATTTGTACTGTTATCCTATATCATATCCATATCAGGTGATTCTTAAAATTAGTTGAGTTTTATATGAATCTCAATCAATCTTTTTGTGCTCCTGATCTATTAAATTTATACCCCTTATATTAATATTTGTCAATATATTATAGTAAATATTTATTTACTTTTAATAATTATTGACTTGTAAATTAAAGTATGCTAGTATGGGAGCGTGGGTAAACAGCATTCATTGGCATGTTTTTGTTTTTATGCGGAGGTTTTTTGCATTGATCCGCTGTTTTTTAATAATCAGCTGCTTTTTTGTTTTATCTTTGCTTTTTTAATTTGGATTTGATTTATTATTTTTCTATAATACATTTTTGTTGGAGGAACCGCTTATGGAAAATATTCAGAATAACAAAAGTCTCGAAAGCTCAGCAAAAACTGATATCAATTCAGTTGGAGTACATTTCCTCGAATTTGCCGTTGCCTTTCTTACACTGGCCAAATGCCAGTATCAGCATGATAATGACGTCAAGGTCAATTCTCTCCCCTTCTTTACCCTGGTTGCACTTGACAACTGGGCAGACGAGGACTACACCATGTCGGAACTGGCAGATAAACTTCAGATTACCAAACAGCAGCTCTCTAAATTGATCAACGTACTGGAGGAAAAAGAACTCGTTGAACGGATCCACGATAAGGAAAACCGCCGCAGAGTCTACATCCGCATCCGCGACCATGGCCGGGATATGATGGACGACTTAAAAAGAGGGATGCTGGAATCCACCCTTTACGGTCTCAGTGCTTATACGGAAGATGAATTAAAGGATATGGATTTCTGTATCAGAAGACTGACGGAACTGATGGAGAAATTTAAAGTCGGTTATGACTGTGATGGACTGCGGGATAAGATTGGATAGGGCAGACATAAGTGCGGAGAATGCGTGAAGTGCTGCCATGCAGACGGTTTTGTTATATGGTGGGAAACACGGAAACACAATTTGGTAGGATTATGACTTAAGTTAGGATTGAATGTCTTATAGTATTTACATGGGAATCAATTAACGGCAGAATTAGGGTATAGATGAGTATCCTGATTCTGCTGTTTTTATTGAGGGGTAAGAACGGTATTCGAATCCTCGGAGTATGCGTTCCATTGTTTCTGTGCATAAATATTTAGTTCGGCAGAGAACTGCTCTCTTCCTCTTTTTCTGATTTTCTTCATCTCTATAATTTTCCTTATCCGAAGTATAATGACCTCGTAATGCAATTAGGAAATTTCGAGAAATAGTTCAAAAAGAAAAAAAGGAGAGTGCATTAATTATGAGAAAGCAGACTAAATTAGTTGCAGTTCTTTCTGCAGCAGCTTTACTCGCTATGGGTGCTTCCATGACATCTTTCGCCGCTGGTTGGGAAAAAGATGACGCTGGAATCTGGCACTATTATGACAGCGATGATGAGATGGTAACAGATGAGTGGAAGAAAGATGGTGCTTACTGGTTCTATCTTGACGAAGACGGCGAGATGGCTACTGACACATGGATTGACGACGACTATTATGTAAACAGTGAAGGCCGCATGCTGGTAAACTCCTGGATTAAGACAATGCCAGATGACGAAGAGGATGATCCTGATGATGGTGGTGAGCATTGGTACTACTTTGGAAACAAAGGTAAAAAAGTTACTGATGATTCCAAAAAAATCAATGGCAAAACATACTACTTCAATGAAGATGGTGAAATGTTAACAGGATGGCATCAGGATGGCGACGACGCTTTCTACTTAGGCGACGAAGATCAGGGCTGGAGAGCTGAGAGCCAGTGGTTATGGCTTGAGAAATCAGGTCTTGACGAGGACGACGTAGATGACGATGACAATCTTGAAGTAGTTCTCGGCTGTAGCGAAGATGACGACTGTGATGATGAAGGATGGTACTACTTCCAGTCTTCAGGTAAAGCTTACACAGGCGTAAACAAGAAGAAAATCAACGGCAAATACTATATGTTCAACAACCACGGCCAGATGCTGTATGAGTGGATCAATGGTACTGCTAAGACTGTAAGTTCTAATGCTCAGCTTGACGGTGTTGCCAGTGCAGGATCTGCAAAAGTTCAGGATATGAGGTACTACAATGCTGTAGAAGAAGGCTGGAGATCAGACGGATGGTATCAGATGGACGGTTCTGAAGACGTTGGTACAGACGGCGATACAGACTGGTACTATGTAGATGACGGTGAGATTAAATACGCTGATGGCGGTGATAAAGATTTCGCAACATACGATGAGGACCACAAGAAAGTCTTTGTTCAGAGAATGAAGATTAACGGAAAATACTTCGCATTCAATGAAAAGGGACAGATGCAGGATGGCTTACAGTACTGCAGCGCTGACAATGGTTTCTATTACTTCGACGAAAACGGTTATCAGAAGACAGGCCGTGTAACAAGCGTTGAGTGTGATGATGATGATTACACATTCTACTTCAATACAAAGAATGGTAAGAACGGCCAGGGTTACAAGGGCTTAAAGGATGATTATCTGTACTTCAACGGTAAGAGACTTGATGCAGATGATGATTACAGACTGTACTACTACGGTGGTGATGTTTACCTTGTAAATACTAAGGGTAAAGTTCAGAAGAGCAGCAAGAAATACGATATCGAAAACAAGGGTATTGCTGAGGATGATGTAGAAGTTAAGATCAGCGGAAAGAAAGTTCAGTCCATCAAATTAAATGATAAGACAGAGTATACTTCTGAAGAACTTATCAAAATGATGATTGAGGATATTAATGGCGAATACACAAGTGTAACTGATGACATGATCGTATCCGTTCCATTTATCCAGTTATATGATGATGATCTTTACACCTATACTGAAATCAACGCAGATGCTACACCTACCGAAGGTTGGCTTGGAATTAACGATCCGACAAAATAATAATATTTCTCTATGTAACAAGTTTCAAAATTCTATGATTCAATAATGATCAGACGGTGGCTTCATCCACCGTCTGATTTTTTTCTGCGTACTGCGGTTTGTATCGTTCATGTACAGTGACTAATACGCTTAGGATACGTCATAAATACACCGGCGTATCAGTCTTTCTTTTGTTAATATAGAGTTTATCATCCTTTTAAGTTATTCTTTCAAAACCCCATCCGCATCCACAAATTTGCCATCCGGAGTTGTATAGTTAACAGCCATAACACCATTATCCAGAAAATACCGCCAGTTACCGGATGAATCCTGTGCCCATCCCGTGGCCATAGAACCATCCTCTTGCAACAAATGCCATTCTTGATTTACCAGTATCAGGCCTGTGGCCATGGAACCATCCGGATTCAACAGATACCATTTTCCGTCGACTAAAGTCCATCCCGTTCTCATAATCCCATCTTGTCCCAGATAATACCATTTTCCATCTATCCATTGAAGCCAATCAGTTACTGGCTGATTTTCAGCATTCATGTAGTATCTGAATCCATTTATTAGAATCCATCCACTATCATTCACTGCTGCCATCGTTGTACGTGCTGTTTGAACAGGCCCTACGACTGTTGTATTTCCTGCAGGACCTGATGCACTACCTGAACTACTGGAACCACCGGAGCTGCCCGAACCACCGGAGCCGCCTGAACCACCTGAACCACCTGATCCACCAGAGCCGCCTGAACCGTGTGAAGAACTCGAGTGATAGGTAAGATGATATACCAGAGGAAGAGGATTCATATTACCTCCAGCAAGATAACCTAATTCACCATTATATCCATCATCGTATGCAATCACTAAATCAGTGAATACGTTGTATTTGTCAATTACATGTCCATCTGAAATTGCCTCATTCCTTAGTTTCATGAAACTTTCCTGTTTCATTTTAATGGGGATTGTAACCCATCCTTCATCCGATATATTCATTGGCATTACGGTAGAACCGTCTGCAAAAGTAAACCAGCCATCAGGATTTATTTGAACTTCTGCAATTGCAGCATCTTCAGTTCCCGCTAAAGGTTTGTAATAATGTTCAATAGAAAATACGGGTATGACAGATTGCTTTAGATTGACTTCACCTATGTTTATGTACTTACCATTGATGATAGGTCCACTATAATATTGGGGATATTCCGCACTATAACGAGTATAAAAACCGTCTGCTCCATAGAAAATCGAAACTTTTTTTAATATGTTATTACCGGATTTTATCTGAAGATAAAATTCACTGTTACTTCCGTTAGGGAAATCCGTCTTATCTCCTATATTTTTATCCACAAAGGAAACTGAGAATCTGACAGGTGTGTCGGGACTCAAGCTTGTATTCCCAAGTGCCTGTACCTGGATTCTTTCTCTGTCGGCGTTGATAACAGGAGATAGTTCAACTGAAATATTACCAATTGCAGAACCACTATTTTGTCGAACAGTCATAATAATTGGTTCAGGTAAAATCACTTCATTTGTGGTGGAATTACGATCCAAATAAAAGGAAATATGGTCTGTTTCAGATCCATCTACTTCAATTGTAATTTCTTCACTCAGAGATTTATCTTCCGGAAGTTCCGTACAATCCGAATCTTCCATCTTATTAGACAATGAAGAGTCAAACAAACTGTCAGGAGAGGCTTTTTGTTCTCCCGAAGGCTTTTTGAAATTAAAGTCTACACTGCTCTTTGTAGTGAAAGTTCCACCAAAAGAGGTTGCTGGACCTGCCAGAACCAAAATGGCAGTTAGAATTACGGTGATAATCAAATCAGGCTTTTTCATGTTTCCCTCCTTGTTTTGTATCTCAAGAATGCTTATAAGATTCTAATTTTTGTAAAAAATCCCCCCAACTATAAATAGTTGAGGGGGAAAAATAATTATTTGCTTACACTTACTTCTGTAGTGCTTCTGGATGAAGTAGATGTAGTAACTTCGCTTGTTGCGATTTCAACTTCTGTATCATCAGAAATTGCTTTACCATCGATTATTCCATCTGCTTTAGCAACATAGTTGTGGTCATACAGAGCGATGTGTGGAAGAGTTACTTTCATAATTCCGCCGTTGTATGGTTTCTTGTGGTCTTTATCTGTATAAAGTCCCATTACCTGATCACCATCAAAGTCTACATATAAATCGTCAGCATTGCCTTCGATATCGTATTTCTTAGACTCGGATTTCTGGATCTTACCGGAAGTATTTACAAGGTAAGTCTTATCCTCATATGCGTAGATTCTGTACTCATCATCTGCTTCAAGACGTTTTCCGTTCCAGTATAAGTAGCTGGATTTATCACCAGTCCAACCTTTACCGTTTCCTCCGTTCTTGGTGCTGAAGTAGAATGTAAATGTATCATCGTCATCTTCTACGTTAGAAACTTTACCTGTCTTCATATAGCCATTGTCGTCGAAGTAGTAGAAACCATCATCCAGCTTCTGTAAACCTGTCTGCATACGGCCATACTGATCGAAACAGAAGTACTTGTTGTTGCTTGCTTTAATCTTGAATTTCTCTCTGTATACTGCATCACCGTCGCCGTCTGTTGTGATGTAGTCTTCCGCTTTCTTAGCTTCGCCCTTGTCGAAGAAATACCAGTCGGTATCATTATCTGTATTGGTATCCTGAGAACCATCGATCTCATACCAACCATCAGCTCTCCAGCCTTCTTCTACCTGATTGAGGTAAAGCATATCACTTGGAGATGCTCCAGCGTTGTTACCATCAAGAACAGCATTTAAATTAGCTCCTGAACCTACACTTACCTTAGAGTTGTTAATCCACTCATACAGCATCTGGCCATGCTCGTTGAAGTAGTAATATTTTCCGTTTACTTTCTTCTTCTTAGCGTCTTTGTACATCTTACCATTGCTTCCGAAGTAGTACCAGCCTTCTTCGTCACAAGGATCTGTTTCATCGTCGTTGCATCCGCCAATTTCATCATCCTCGTCCGGTTTTTCAAGCCATAACCACTGGCTGTCTGTTCTCCAGCCTTCGTCTTCTCCGCCTAAATAGAAAATGTCTTCATTTTCATCTTCATACCAGCCGTCTTCCATCTTACCGTCAGAATCGAAGTAGTATGTTCTGCCATTAATTTTCTTGGAGTCAGAAGTGACTTTCTTACCCTTGCTACCGAAATAGTACCAGGAATCACCATCGTCTTCAGGATCTTCTACGTCATCATCAGCGGTAGTTTTAATCCACTGATTGATTAACATAGCGCCGTCATTTCCAACATAGTACTCATCGTCAACCCAGGAATCTGTCAGCATTTCGCCTTCATCATCAAGGTAGAACCACTTTCCACCGTCTTTCTTCCATTCTCCAGTTACCATCTCGTCATCACTATCATAGTAGTGCCAGATTCCAGCGTCATCTTTTTCCCAACCAGCGGCGAAAGATGTCATGGAAGCACCCATAGCGAGTAAAGCTGCTGCAGAAAGAACTGCAACTAATTTAGTCTGCTTTCTCATAATTAATGCACTCTCCTTTTTTCTTTTTGAACTATTTCTCGAAATTTCCTAATTGCATTACGAGGTCATTATACTTCGGATAAGGAAAATTAAGCTGTGTTGTTTTTAGAAAAAAATTTAGAGAATGTAAATTAAAATTCGGTACCAAAACGTGTCTTATTATTCAAAACTTTAATCTTTTATGCAAAAGTATGTCCAGCTTTTTATCAATATAGAAGAAATAAAGAATAAGACTTGACAATGTGCTTAATAATATATAATATTAAATTACTAATTTATAAATTAGTAATTTAATAATTAGTAAACTTTCAGGAGGTTATTTAATGTTTGTTGGAAGAAGCAGGGAGTTAAAAAAGCTAGATACAATGTACGACAGCAATAAATTCGAATTTGCGGTTATTTATGGCAGAAGACGGGTAGGAAAAACTACGCTGATTAATGAATTTTGCAGTAATAAAAAAACAATCTTTTTTGTGGCATCCGAAGCGACACCACTAGAAAATTTAAAACAGTTTTCTAAAGTTATTTTTCAAACTCTTTTACCTGACAGTCCAACTCCGGCATTTGGAAGTTACGAAGAACTTTTTAGTTATATTGATGGAGTTTGTCGGGATGAACGCCTAATACTTGTGATCGATGAATTCCCATATCTTGCCACCAGTTATAAAGCAGTATCTTCTCTTTTGCAGGCTCATATAGATCACCAGTGGCAAAACAGTAAGTTATTTTTGATTCTATGTGGATCTTCTATGAGTTTTATGGAGCACCAGGTTTTGGGTTATAAAAGTCCTCTATATGGAAGACGTACTGTACAGTTCAAAGTTCATCCATTTACTTTTTTTGAATCAAAAGATATGTGCCCCTCATTCACACTTGAAGAACAGGCTATAATTTATGGAATTACTGGTGGAATTCCAGAGTATATCAGTCGAATTCAGCCCCACAGAAGCCTGGACGAGAACATAATTGATTTATTTTTTGAAGAGAGTGGACGTTTATATGAAGAACCTTCAAACCTTCTGAAGCAGGAGCTCAGGGATCCCTCCACTTATAACTCTGTTATCAGCGCTATTGCAGGTGGTGCCAGTAAAATGAATGAAATTGCGACAAAAGCAGGTATTGAAACAGGTGCCGCCAGTAATCTTCTTCAATCTCTTATTGAATTAGGAATTGTAAGAAAAGAAGTACCGATTACTGAAAAGGAAAACAGCCGTAAAACAATTTATTTGTTAGAGGATCAAATGTTCCGCTTCTGGTATCGTTTTGTCGGGCCTAATATTAGCAGTATCGTACGTGGAATAGGAGAAGCCGTATATCTAAAACAGGTAAAACCACATTTAAATCACTATATGGGACTTGTTTTCGAGGAAATATGTATGCAATATCTGTACTTACCTGGAATAATATCGAATGCGCCATTCTTATACAGTAAGGCGGGACGATGGTGGGGGAATAATCCGCTTGAAAAACGGCAGGAAGAAATTGATATTGTTGCTTTAGATGACGATAATATTCTATTTGGTGAGTGTAAATGGCAAAATGCTCCTGTTGGCATGGATGTACTAAAGGATTTGATAAAGCAGGGTGAATTGTTCCATGCTGAAAATAAATGGTTTTATGTTTTTTCAAAAGATAGCTTTACAGAAGAATGTGATAAATATGTAAAAAATAAGTCTAATTTCTTCCTTATCACTTTCCAGCAAATGATAAAGAATAGTATCTAATAAAAACAATTTCCACCTGATAGAAGCTAAAGCTACATAAACTGTTATGCTCAAGTTTTATCAGGTGGATTTTTAAAATAAAAAAATTAAAAAGGGCAAAGCATGGAAACGGCTTTGCCCTTTAAATTTAATAGTATCCTTATAACTACAATATCATTATGCACTTTTTAGCATACAGTTTGATGCTAATGTGTTATTATTTCCAGTTATTTGTAGTTACATGAACATCATACCATTTTTCTCCAGAGGTGTAAGTCTGAACACCATCACTGTTTACAGTTCTTGGAGTAAAGTGATAGGTATATACATCATCGTCATACAGCTGGATAAATGGAATAGTTACATACTTATCCTCGTATTTACCATCTGCATCAACATACTCGTTATGATTGCTGCTGTCAGCAACTAAAGAGTTAGCAAGTAACTGAGCGGAACTATACTTTGTTCCTTTTCCTTCATCTAAAATGATTTCTTTTACAGAATCATCGGAGTTGAAGTTAACCCATACTTTGTCCTCATCGATAGAATTGTTTTCGATATCATACTTCTTGTTATTCTTCTGGATCTTACCCTTTGTATTTACAAGATAAATTTTGTCATTCCAGAAGAAGAGTCTGTAATCATCATCAGCAGTCAGTTTCTTACCGTTGAAGTATAAGTAACCGCTCTTTTCTCCGTCTGTGTAACCCTGGCCATTTTTGCCCTTTGTAGTATTGAAGTAGAATTCATAGCTATCATCATCACACTCTACATTGGAAACTTTACCAGACTTAGGATATCCATTTTCGTCAAAATAATAGAAGCCTTTGTCCTTAGCAATATACTGCAGACCTGTCTGCATCTGACCGTATTCATTAAATGCAAAGTATGCTTTTCCACCCTTTGGACTGTCTACTTTGATTCTAGCAACATAAACAGTTCCGTCATCATTGCGGATTCCAGCGGTATCTTTTGCCATATCAGCTTTCTTTGCCTTACCATCTTTGAAGAAGTACCAGTCAGTATCACTGTCTGTCTTGGTATCTTCAGAACCGTCGATTTCGTACCAGCCGTCGGCTCTCCAGCCTTCTTCTACCTCGTTTGCATAAACCATATGGGAAACCTGATTAATGCCACTTGGTGATGCACTTCCGTCGAGTGCCGGATTTGACTGGCTTGCAGGAGCAACTCCGGAAACCTTTCGGTCATTGATCCACTCATACAGCATCTGACCATGCTCGTTAAAGAAGTAATATCTGCCGTTAATTTTCTTTTTGTCATTGTCCCTTGTCATTTTACCATTGGAACCAAACCAATACCAACCTTCATCATCACAAGGATCTGTATTGTCATCAACGCATCCGAGATAGTTGGCAGCATCGTCATGATCTTCATCTTCGTTGCTAGGCTTTTCAAGCCATAACCACATATTATCAGTTCTTGCACCTTCATCTTCTCCACCTAAGTAGAAGATGTCACCATCCTTCTCATACCAGCCATATTCCATTTTTCCATCAACGTCAAAATAATATGTTTTGCCATTGATTTTTTTGGAATCATCAGTTACTTTCTTGCCTTTGCTGCCAAAGTAGTACCAGTAATCCCCATCAGAATCCGGATCATCTACTTCATCTTCAGCGGTTGTTTTAATCCACTGATTGATTAACATAGCGCCATCTTCGCCAACATAGTACTCGTCGTCAACCCAGGAATCTGTCAGCATTTCGCCATCATCATCTAAGTAGAACCACTTTCCACCGTCTTTCTTCCACTCACCAGTTACCATCTCATCATCTTTGTCGTAGTAGTGCCAAATTCCAGCGTCATCTTTTTCCCAACCAGCGGCGAAAGATGTCATGGAAGCACCCATAGCGAGTAAAGCTGCTGCAGAAAGAACTGCAACTAATTTAGTCTGCTTTCTCATAATTAATGCACTCTCCTTTTTTCTTTTTGAACTATTTCTCGAAATTTCCTAATTGCATTACGAGGTCATTATACTTCGGATAAGGAAAATTATCGCAAGTTAAGGACATTATAACACCCTATTTTGTCTTACTATTTTAATTTTATATAGATTTACTTGTATTATTAAGTTAATTTTCATTGATTCTCATTCAATAGGATGATATAGTAATATAAGATTTTTGAGCATTGAATTTCAATAAAAAGAGAATGGGGTATATTATTTGGGGTGAATTATAGAATATTTATGCAGAAATTCTGTTCTTGCAGAAATTAGAACTGGTGCATTCTGTTTGTTTGGCATGTCATCCTTTCTTACAACTCCCTGGATTCCTATAACATTAAAACACAAATTTTGAAAGGAGCTCCCCCTATGAACTATCTATCAGCATCCCAGACGTCGTCCAACGGCGGCTTCCATACTTTCAGTGATGAAGCGTCTGAGCAGACTCCAGGGATTCTTTATTCCGACTTGTCCTCCGAAGAGGAGAGAAGGGAATATGCGAAGCAGGCTGCCGTAAGCCATGCTTTGAATATAGAAGATTACCGCCACTATCTCTCTACGCAGAACATGTCGCTCAACACAATTCATGTTTATGTTTATGCCCTGCGTCAATTTTTTGCACTTTACCATGATATTACCTATTCCAACCTGAAATTGTATAAGGTATTTCTTCTGGAACATTATAAGCCGCAGACCGTTAATCTGCGGATCCGTGCGATGAATTCCTACATAGAATTCAGAAATCTTAATCCAGGAAAAATCCCAATGGTACGCATCCAGCACAAAAATTATCTTGATAACGTCATCAGCGAGGCCGATTACGAATACCTCAAAAACTGTCTGCTGCGGGATCACAAATACCTGTATTATTTTATCATCCGCTTTATGGCCGCAACCGGAGCGCGAGTCAGTGAAGTGATTCAATTTGAAGCGGAGGACATATTTTCCGGATACAAGGATATCTATTCGAAAGGAAATAAGGTCCGGCGTATCTACGTTCCGAAAGCATTACAGAAAGATGCCATAACCTGGCTCAAAACACTGAAACAGGACCGCGGTTTCGTCTTCTTAAACCGGTATGGTACCCCCATTACTCCCGGAGGTATCCGGGGACAGCTTAAAAATATGGCTATTGCCTACGGGATGAACCCAGAAGTGGTTCATCCTCATTCTTTCCGTCACCGTTTTGCCAAGAGTTTTATTGAAAAATGTGGGGACATCTCTCTGCTCTCCGACCTTTTAGGGCATAAGAATCTGGAGACGACAAGAATTTATCTCAGGCGCTCCAGCAGCGAACAATATGAAATTATAAATAAGGTAGTCGACTGGTAACATCGAAAAGTACATAAGACTAAAGGAGTTATTTATGCAAGAACTGCTCGAAAATTCATTGGAGGGTTTCAGGGTGCATCTTGAAAAACAGGGGCGCTCTGCAAAGACCATCACCTCCTATGCCTGTTCCGTCTCCCTCTTTTTTTCACTCGGCCATGAGCTTTCCGTAGAGAGTCTGAAGAGCTACAGGGAATATCTTTTGAAAAATTATCAGTTTAATACCGTAAATGCAAGGATCTATGGAATGAACCGCTACCTGAGCTATCTGCAGGAAATCGGGAAACTTCCATCTTCCCTGATGCTGCCCTATACGGAACATTTCAACTCTTTGGATCCGGTAGACCTAAATTCCGTCAAAAAGACCCGGGATGGTTCCTACCGGATGCAGTCTGTAAAAGAGCAGAAAAAAAGTTATCTGGACACTGTGATTTCCCAGAGGGATTATGAGCGGATGAAAAAAAAGCTGAAAAATGATGGAAATATGTACTGGTACTTTGTCATCCGCTTTCTCGGCGCTACCGGAGCCAGAGTGAGCGAACTGCTGCAGATTAAAATAGAAGATTTACGTCTCGGATATCTGGATCTCTATACAAAAGGGGGAAAAATACGGCGTCTGTATTTTCCCCGCAGCCTCTGTGCAGAGGCAATTCCGTGGTTTATGGAAAAAGGCATCAAAAGCGGATTTATTTTTCTGAACCGGCACGGCAACCTGATTACATCGCGCGGCATAGAACTGCGCCTGAAACATTTTGCCAAGCTTTATAAAATCAACCCCAAGACCGTTTATCCCCATTCATTCCGACACCGTTTCGCGAAAAACTTCCTAAAACGTTTTAACGACATCTCGCTTCTCGCTGACCTGATGGGACATGACAGTATAGAAACCACCCGAATTTACCTCACGCGGTCCAGCCAGGAGCAGAAAGCTCTGCTGGACCGAATCATCACCTGGTGAATGATTGCCTGATGAATCACCTATCCGGAAAATACCCGTTGAGATGTACCGCTTCAAAATGCCTTTTCCGAAATCTCCATATAATTATCCGTATAGTTTTCCATATAAATTTTCATATAAATTTCCATGAAAAAACTCCGGAAGAATTTCTCTCCCGGAGTTCTGCCTGTTACATAAATTATATAGAACGTTTTACAGCACTTTGCTTAAAAACGCCTGTAATCTCTCACTCTTCGGATGTTCGAAAAATTCCTTCGGTTCATTCTCCTCCGCAAAATTTCCTCCATCCATAAACATAACGCGCGTCGCCACTTCCTTGGCAAATCCCATCTCATGAGTTACAACGACCATGGTCATCTTTTCCTCTGCCAGATCGCGCATAACGCTCAGCACCTCTCCGACCATTTCCGGATCCAGCGCCGATGTCGGTTCATCAAACAGCATCACATCCGGCTTCATGCAAAGTGCGCGGACAATCGCAATACGCTGCTTCTGGCCACCCGAAAGCTGGTTGGGATATGCGCCGGCGCGGTCCTGAAGGCCGACACGTTCCAGAAGCTTCATGGCTTCCGCCTCGGTCTCCTCCCGTTTTTTTCCCTGAAGTTTCATTGGCGCCAGGGTCAGGTTTTCAAGAATTGTCATATGTGGGAAAAGGTTAAATTGCTGAAATACCATTCCCATTTTCTGGCGGTGTTTGTTAATATCAGTTTTTCTGTCCGTGATATCTGTGCCTTCAAACAGGATCTGTCCGCCTGTCGGCTCTTCGAGTAGGTTCAGGCAGCGCAAAAAAGTACTTTTCCCCGAACCGGAAGCGCCGATGACACAAACGACGTCTCCCTTATAAATGTCTACCGTTACTCCGTCCAGAACTACATTGGGGCCAAAGTTTTTCTGCAGATTCTTCACCTGGATCAGAGGTTGTTCAAAATAATTATCGTTCACTCTGCCTCAGCCTCCTTTCCAGACATTTGATAAGCTGGGTAAATATAATTACAATAATCAGATAAATGGCAGCGACGGCAAGCAGCGGCATTGTCGCACTGTATGTGATACTTCTGATGATATCCCCACCCTTTGTCAGATCCTGGAGGGCAATGAAGCCCGCAACGGATGTCTCTTTCAACAGGGAAATAAACTCGTTACAAAGCGCAGGCAGAATATTTTTAAATGCCTGAGGCATTACAATATACCACATCGTCTGGGGATAGTTGAATCCCAGGCTCCGCCCGGCTTCAAACTGTCCGTTGTCGATGGACATAATACCGCTTCTGAAAATCTCCGCCACATAAGCACCGGAGTTAATACCGAAGGCAAGTACGGCAACCGGAACCTTATCCACCCTGAGGCTTCCAAAGATGACATAGTAAATAATCATCAACTGGACTACGACAGGCGTGCCGCGGATTACCGTCAGATACAGATTACATATGAAATTGAGTATTTTCAGTTTGTGGGTTTTCTCGTAAGTAGAACGGACCACACCCACAATCAGGCCAATAACAATACCGAGAATTACTGCCAGCAACGTTACGGTGAGCGTAATCTTGAGGCCGTCTACCAGGTAAAGCCAGCGATCCTTCTCAATAAAATTAAAATAAAAATCCTCAGTGAATTTCTGCCACATATCTTTTTTCCTTATCTGTCATCTGTTATTAACTGCTTTATCCGTATCATCATTCAGCACTTTTGTATTCTTTAAATGATATCTATCCTTTTAGCGTTATCTTGCTCTTTTAGCGTTATTTTATGGAGGCTGTTACCAGCCTCCATATTACCTTGTACATTAATTTATATTTCTATCCGCCGGGCTGTTTCTGCCTTAGGACCTTTTAATGCTTTTTTATACAGGCTGCAATTTATATTTTACTCTGCATCCATGTATTTTGCAACGATTTCGTCAATTTTTCCTTCTGATTTCAGTTCAGCGATTGCAGCATTCATTTTCTCAACGAGGTCTGTGTTTCCTTTTTTGATTGCAATTGCGTATTCTTCTTCCGACATCTTCTCTTCCAGAATCTTGATTCCTTCTGTCTTCTTAACGAATGCCTGAGCAGTGGCCTGATCGATTACGACTGCGTCAATCTTGCCCTGTGTCAGAGACTGAACTGCCTCTAAACCTTTGTTGTAACGCTCTACTGTTGCATCTTTAAGCTCTGTTGCAAGTGCGTCGCCTGTTGTTCCAAGCTGTACGCCGATTGTCTTTCCTTCCAGATCAGCGGAACCTGTAATGGCGCTGTCTTCTTTTACGATTGCAACCTGGTTGGAGTTTGCATATGTGTCTGTAAATTCTACGGATCTCTGACGCTCTTCCGTTACTGTCATGCCGGCTGCGCCGAAATCTGCTTTACCGCTTGTAACTGCAGGAATAATTGCATCAAATGCCATATCTTCAATCTGAAGCTCCATGCCCATCTTCTCAGCGATTGCCTTTGCAATCTCAACGTCAATGCCTACGATATCGTTATCCTCATAAAATTCATATGGAGGGAACTCTGCGTTGGTACCCATAACAAGCACACCGCCTGCCGCTGCCTCTTCTTTTGGCTCTTCAGCAGTTTCATCTGCTGCTTCGGTTGTCTCACCGGCTGCTTCCTGTGTCTCTGCTGCCGTTTCAGGAGCCTTTGTCTCTGCCGGTTTCGAACTGCATCCTGCGAGAGATGCCGCCATCATTGCTGCCATTGCTAAAGCTAAAAACTGTTTTTTCATAATTGTCCTCCTCTTGTCATATCAGATGCATAAATTGATTTATTATACATTACCCAAAGCATTCTGCTGTTAATCTCCGGGACACTTCCTTGTTTTTTTCGTTTAAAAAGTGTGATTTATGCATTAAATATGTATAAATATTAATTATGTTTTCTAGTAATTCATTATAACGTATTTTGGAAAATAATCAAGTACTAATTCGGTTTTTTTTACGTTTTTCCAGAAGTTTATGAATTTTTATGCAAATATCCCCTTATGATTTACAACTATTGGCAAATATCACGTTTGGGTTTATACTACAAACTAGTAACACATCAGATACGATTACATCCGGCCGCAAAAAGCTGTGAAAATGTAATACCAGAAAGTGAGGTGTTTTTATGGAGGACTGGTTGTTTAAAACGGCCTGGCCCATGACTCCGCCGCTGCCTTTTTCCGCATTTCATATTTGCTTTACCATATTCGGCCTGGCTGCCGCTGCGCTTCTGGCCTGGCGTCTCAGACATCTTCCGTATTCCTCAAGGGTCGCGATTTTATTTATAATGGGAATACTGCTTGCCTTATCGGAATGTTATAAACAGCTTTTTCTCTACTACGTTGTCAATCACCATAGCTATGACTGGTGGTATTTCCCCTTCCAGCTCTGCAGTATCCCGATGTATCTCTGCCTTCTTCTGCCCTTTACGGGAAAAACGGGAGGGAAATGGCAGCGCATTCTCTGCACCTTTATGTACAGCTATAATCTGCCGGGCAGCATCCTCGTCTTTGCGGCGCCATATGGGATGATGCATCCCTACTGGACTCTTACCCTCCACTCTTTTCTTTGGCATATTGTGCTTGTTTTCATCGGGCTGCTGATTCTTTTTTCCGATATGGGGGCTGCGTCGTACCGCGCCTTGGCAGGGGCTACCGGAATTTTTCTGGTGTGCTGTCTCATTGCAACTGCCATCAATATCCTGGCAAGTCCCTACGGGTACCCGGATATGTTTTATATCACACCGTACTATCCCACAACGCAGCCTGTTTTTTCCGTGATAGCGGAACGCTTTGGGATTCTGGCGGGGGATTTGAGTTATCTGGGCACAATCGTGTTCGGCGCTTTTGTGCTTCATATTGGATACCGCCACAAATTTAAATGGGGATTTAATTGAGGAATGAGAACGCCGCCGGGACGGTCGGGGGGCGGGATGGTGAGAGGGAGGTTGTGAGTCTTCAGTCCCGGCTTGCAGGTTGTCGCGGGTGGGGAATCCGGGCAGAAAAAGTTCCTGCGGGAAACGCTTGCGCTCTTTGGAGTGCATAACGGTACTAAGACGTCAAAGAACGCCGTCTAAGTGCCGATGGACTCCCAGGTTCCCTCCGGAATCTTTTTCTCCCTTCTTCCCCACAGGAAGGTTATGGACCGGGACTGAAGACGCCGAGGTTTTCGCCATCCCGAACCCCGGCCTGCGGCCGCTGAATTGTTCTTATTCCTTCAAAGGGGGAGGAGGAGCGTCGCAACCACTATGTTCCTCCGAATGCTTCAAAATATCTGTTATCAAATTCATCGTGAGATACCGTCAGACCGTAAAAGTATCGCAGCTTCGTAGTGGCCGCGACAGGGTCCTCCCCATTTAAGGTTAGAAACAATCAGCGTCCGGAGCGGACCATGTCCGGTGCCGCGAAATCCTCCGTCTGAGTCTTTTGTCCCCGGCGATAACCTACCGGGGGAAGGAGGCGGAATTAATTGTGCAGGGGATATGGGAGTCCGCCGGTACCTGGCGAGGTCTTTTCGAGCCTGGGACCGCTGCGCACTCCAAAAAGCGCGAGCGGTCCCCGTAACAATTCATTCCGGCCGGATTCCCCCCTCACAACAACCTCCAATCGGGGACAAAAGACTCAGCCAGCCCCCTCACCACACCGGACATGGTCCGTTCCGGACGCGTCCTCCTCACCTCAGTTAAATCCTTATATCAATATAACCCGCCCGAAATCCCTACCAATCCAATAAGGCAGACATTCCGTGCGGGTTATCTAATTCAAAACAATTGCTTATCTAATCTCTTTATGGAACTCCTGAAGTGACTTCACTTCAATATCCCCGTTCTTTGTAATAGTCTTAAGAGCCTGGACCGTTGCCTTTGCAGCTGCCATGTTGGTAAAATAAGGAATTTTACCCTTAACAGCTGCCTTTCTGATATAGCTGTCGTCTCCCATTCCCTTTTTATCAAGTGGAGTATTGATAATAATATCAACCTTCTTGTTCGTAATCTTATCAAGGATGTTCGGGCGGCCCTCGTCAATCTTGGCAATCTTTTCTGCCGGAAGTCCTGCGGCCGCCATGATATCGTATGTTCTGCCTGTTCCCATCAGCTTGAAGCCGCAGTCATAGAATCCCTTTGCAACCTCAATCAGTTCAGGTTTGTCCATATCGTTGACGCTTAAGAGTACGGTTCCGGAGCTTGGAAGTCTTGTCTGTGTCGCTTCCTGTGCTTTGTAAATCGCCTCGCCCAGGTTTGTGGACATTCCGAGAACTTCTCCTGTTGAACGCATCTCCGGTCCGAGCACCGGGTCAACCTCAGGGAACATCTTGAATGGGAATACCGGCATCTTTACTCCGTAATGAGGAATCTTCTTCTCGGTCAGTGTCGGAACCGGTGAAGGCCTTCCCGTCAGGTGGGAGGTCATAATATCGGTTGCCAGTTTTACCATCTTGATATTGCAGACCTTGGAAACCAGTGGAACGGTTCTGGATGCCCTTGGATTCGCCTCAAGTACATAAACCTCTCCGTCTTCGATTGCATACTGCATATTCATAAGTCCGACAACGTGCATCTCTTTTGCGATACGGCTTGTGTAGTCGCGGATGGTGTCCACCTGATCTTTTGTCAGGTTTCTGGACGGAAGGATGCAGGCTGAGTCTCCGGAATGGATTCCGGCAAGCTCAATGTGCTCCATCACGGCCGGAACGAATACGTCCACTCCGTCGCTGATGGCGTCTGCCTCACACTCTGTCGCGTGGTTCAGGAAACGGTCAATCAGAATCGGACGGTCCGGAGTAACGCCGACGGCTTCCTTCATATAATATGTCATGGCATCATCATCATGTACAACTTCCATTCCGCGTCCGCCGAGTACGTAGGATGGGCGTACCATTACCGGATAACCGATGCGGTTTGCAATCACAAGGGCCTCTTCTACATTGACAGCCATGCCTGACTCGGGCATCGGAATGTGTAATTTATCCATCATGTCACGGAACAGGTCTCTGTCCTCTGCCATGTCGATTGTCTCAGGTGTGGTTCCGAGAATTGTCACGCCGTATTTCTTTAAGTCGGCTGCCAGGTTGAGCGGCGTCTGTCCACCGAACTGTGCGATAACGCCCAGAGGTTTTTCCTTGTGGTAGATGCTTAATACATCTTCCAGTGTCAGAGGCTCAAAGTAAAGCTTATCGGATGTATCATAGTCTGTGGATACGGTCTCCGGGTTGCAGTTTACAATGATTGTCTCAAAACCGAGCTCTTTCAGTGCGATTGCAGCATGAACGCAGCAGTAGTCGAATTCGATACCCTGGCCGATACGGTTCGGGCCGCCGCCGAGAATCATAATCTTCTTATTGTCGCTGCATGGGCTCTCATCTTTAATATGATAACTGGAGTAGTAGTAAGCAGAATCTTCCGTCCCGCTTACATGAACGCCTTCCCAGCCTTCCACGATATCGGCCGCTGTTCTGGCATTTCTGATATCTTCTTCGGAAACTTCCAGGATTTCGCTTAAATACTTGTCTGCAAATCCGTCGAGTTTGGCCTGGCGGAGTACTTCCACAGGAGGTACCTGGCCCTTATACTGCATCAGAGCTTCTTCCTCTTCCACCAGTTCTTTCATCTGCTCGATGAAATAGTGTTTAATCTTTGTCAATTCGAAAAGTTCTTCAACGGTCGCACCCTGTCTCAGAGCCTCATACATGATGAACTGGCGCTGGCTGGTCGGTACATGAAGCATGGACAGAAGTTCTTTTTTGCTCTTCTGGTCAAAGTCTTTCACATGGCCAAGGCCGTAACATCCTCTCTCCAGGCTTCGGATTGCCTTCTGAAGAGCTTCCTTGTATGTCTTTCCAATACTCATGACTTCGCCTACGGCCTTCATCTGAGTACCTAATTTATCTTCGGAACCTTTGAATTTCTCAAATGCCCAGCGTGCGAATTTGATTACGATGTAATCGCCGGACGGAACATATTTATCCAGTGTGCCGTATTTGCCGCATGGGATTTCATCCAGGGTAAGTCCTGTTGCAAGCATGGCTGATACAAGGGCAATCGGGAATCCTGTTGCCTTGGATGCCAGCGCTGAGGAACGTGACGTTCTCGGGTTAATCTCAATTACGATATCGCGGTCTGTCTTCGGGTCATGTGCCCACTGCACGTTCGTTCCGCCGATTACCTCAATCGCCTCGACAATTTTATAAGATTTTTCCTGTAAACGTTTCTGGACTTCTTCTGAAATAGTAAGCATTGGTGCAGAGCAGAATGAGTCACCGGTATGAACGCCAAGAGGATCAATATTTTCAATAAAGCAAACGGTAATCATATTGTTTTTGGCATCACGTACAACTTCCAGCTCTAATTCTTCCCAGCCTAAGATCGATTCTTCGACGAGCACCTGGCCAACCATACTGGCCTGAAGGCCTCTCGCACAGACTGTTTTTAATTCTTCTACATTATATACAAGGCCGCCGCCCTCGCCGCCCATCGTGTAAGCCGGGCGAAGAACGACCGGATAACCTAACTTATCGGCAATTGCAAGAGCTTCTTCCACCGTATAGGCAACTTCACTCCTTGCCATCTCAATATTCAGGCTTTCCATTGCATGCTTAAATTCGATACGATCCTCACCACGCTCGATTGCATCGACCTGAACTCCGATTACTTTTACATTATATTTATCAAGAACACCTGCTGCTGCCAGTTCGGAACAAAGGTTAAGACCTGACTGTCCTCCCAGATTCGGAAGTAATGCGTCCGGTCTCTCTTTATCAATGATCTGTGTCAATCTCTCAACATTAAGTGGTTCGATGTAGGTCACATCTGCTGTCTCCGGATCCGTCATGATCGTAGCCGGATTAGAGTTTACCAGTACAATCTCGTAACCAAGGTTTTTTAACGCCTTGCACGCCTGAGTTCCGGAATAATCGAACTCGCATGCCTGTCCGATAATAATTGGACCGGAACCGATAATCATCACTTTGTGAATGTCGTTTCTCCTCATGTTTTTTCCCTCTCATTGTCTGCAGTTTACATTTTCAGCGATAGGCCGCACGCTCCGCGCACAGGTCACCGTTATCAACAAAGGCCCGCTCTCCGGACTTTCTTCAAAAGCCGTTCGGAACCTTCATCTTGTTAAAGGCCCCAGTAAGGCATTATCAAGATTATAATAGAAAAGTTCCGCCTTGTAAACCAAAAAAATGCGTTTTTCTCTTCCCTTTTGACATTTTTTATGATATGCTGGTAAAAATATACTGGGGTATTATTTTAAAAAGCGGAAAGGATTCGTCAATTTTTATGAAAAAAATCGTAGTTATTGACGGCCAGGGCGGCCGGATGGGGAAAACAGTGGTAGAACAGTTGAAAAATACATACCCGGATCTGCCTCTAACCGCCATCGGCACCAACAGTATCGCCACCTCCGCCATGCTGAAGGCCGGAGCCGATCAGGGTGCAACCGGAGAAAATCCCGTGTTTGTCGCCTGCCGGGATGCCGATATCATTATCGGTCCCCTGGGAATCGTCATTGCGGATTCCCTGCTCGGTGAGATCACACCGGCGATGTCCTCCGCTATCGGAAGCAGCCGCGCCCACAAGATTCTGATCCCGGTCAGCCAGCATTGCCACCATACGGTTGTGGGATGCAGCGACATGTCCCTGAGCGGCTACATAAAGCTCGTCTGCGAAGAAGTCGGAAAATGGATATAGCGATATAAATTACAAACAACGAAAAGCACGCTTCGCGAACTTTTCATTGCCACTCAACAAAGAGCCGGAAGGTGCATCATACGATGTAATCTTCCGGCTCTCTCTATTGTCAATTTCTCTATTGTCAATTTCTTTATTGTCAATTATCTTGCTGCCCTCTCATGCATTTTCCGTCCGGCCTCTTTATCGGCCAGCACTCTCTCCTTCAGCTCCTCCACACCGGAAAATTTCAGTTCCGGGCGGATGAAGTCCGTCAGCCTTACCTCGATCCATTTGTCGTACAGATCAGCGCTCAGATCATAAATATAAGTCTCCACACCTACCGGGTGCTGCCCCTCTATCGTAGGCTTTCTTCCTATATTCGTAATCCCTTTGTAAAGCTCACCGTCGATTACCACCTTGGACAGGTAGACCCCAAAGGCGGGCAGATGTTTCTGCTCCCTGGGTTCGATATTGACGGTCGGAAAACCGAGGGTTGAACCAAGATGCCTGCCGTGGATCACACGGCCATGGATCATATAGGTGTATCCGAGAAGTTCATTGGCCTTTTTGATATTGCCTGCGGCCAGTTCCTCTCTGATATAAGTACTGCTTATCTCTCTTTCGCCGTCCAGCGCTTTATCCACGACGACCATCTCATAGCCGTATTTGGAGGCCAGTCTCTTTAAGAGTTCCACGTCCCCCTGCCGCTGGTATCCAAAGTGGAAATCAGTTCCGGTAACAATGGCTTTTGCCTTCATCTGGCCTGCCAGGATATGGGAAATAAATTCCTCCGGCTGCATATGTGCCACTTCCTGATTAAACGGATATTCTACAAGATAGTCGATCCCCGCCTGCTGAAGATTCTCCCTCCGCTCGGCATTCGTCGTGATCATTGTCTGAAGTTTTCCTTTCATCAGAGTCCCGGGAGCCGTC
This sequence comes from [Clostridium] symbiosum, assembly GCA_036419695.1. Taxonomy (NCBI): domain Bacteria; kingdom Bacillati; phylum Bacillota; class Clostridia; order Lachnospirales; family Lachnospiraceae; genus Otoolea; species [Clostridium] symbiosum. Next base: position 1,111,203 of record CP143946.1, on the reverse strand, counting down.
TCGAATGTAAAAACGGCTGTCTTATATCCCTTTTCCCTGAAACGGAACACTTCGTTCAGCAGCTTCTGATGGCCTCTGTGCAGGCCGTCGAATTTGCCCAGCGTGACGACGGTCGGTTCTTCTATATGAAATTCTCTGGTTCCGGTAATGTACTGCATCTCAATCTCCTCCCAGAAAAATCTTCTTTGGTTTCCACTTATTTTCTTCTTCGGCGTATGAATAAATTCCTACAAAACGGCGTCCACTGTCATAAACACGGATCCGCAGTTCCTGAGCCATGCCGCTGTCTCCAGCATCGCCGCAACTTTCTTCGGTTTCTACGTTTTCCGCATCCTCCACTTCTTCCGCCGCATATTCCGGATCGCCCTGGAGTTTGTGCATCCACTCATCCACAAGCGTTCCCGGAATAAAATCCCGGGAGAAAAAATTTCCGTTGTGCAGCAGCCTGTCCAGTTCGTCCCCCTCGGAGACGAATTCCGGCAGGGAAGAAAACATCTGATCGACCGGAACGATCTTTTCGTCCAGCCGTCCCGCAGCAGTAAGTTCTTCTACCTCATCGAGGCGTAAGCTTTCTGTAATCTCAAAGCGGTCCACCTTTGTCCTGACCAGCTTTTCCATACAGCCGCCGCATCCCAGCACAGTGCCGATATCGTAGCACAGTGTGCGGATATAAGTTCCCTTGGAACAGTTTATGCTCATCGTGACCCTCGGAAGATCCATTTTCTCAATTTCCAGACTGTAGATCTCCACCGGCCTGGCTTTTCTCTCCACTTCTTTTCCCTGACGGGCCAGCTCATAGAGTTTTTTGCCATTTACCTTCAATGCGGAATACATTGGAGGGATCTGCTCGTAATGGCCGATAAATCCCAGCACGGCTTCCCTCACCTGTTCTTCCGTCAGTTCTCCGGTGCTTCTTACGCGGAGCACGGTGCCGGTCGTATCCTGCGTATCGGTCTCGGTGCCCAGCAGCATGACGGCACGGTAAGTTTTTCTCTTATCCGTCATCATGTCGCAGAGTTTTGTGCCTTTTCCGAGACATACGGGAAGCACTCCCTCCGCTGCCGGATCGAGTGTTCCCGTATGGCCGATTTTTTTCTGTTTTAAAATCCCGCGCAGTTTCGCAACCACGTCATGGGATGTATATCCCGGTTCTTTATAGATGTTAATTATTCCATGGATCATTTGTCTTCATGCTCTTTCATCTGCTGTTCAATATGCTTTGAAAGGTTATTCAGCACATCGTAGGCGCTGCCGCTAATCGTACATCCGGCTGCCCGCACGTGTCCGCCTCCTCCAAAGTAGGATGCAATCCTGCTGACATCCACATAATCGTTGGAACGCATACTTACCTTATATACATGCGGTTCTTTTTCATAAATAAATACAGCGCACTCAACACCTTCCGTGATTCTGAGCTGGTCGATAATTCCGTCCAGATCATTGCTGTCGGCCCCGTAAAAATCCAGGTCTCTCTGTTTCAGAGCGGTGAAAATACAGCGGCCGTCCATGAACAGAAAGCTTTCCAGAAGCGCCCGGCCCAAAACCTGATTCTGGACATAGGTCTTGCGGTAAAAGCTGTCGTCTATGATTTTGGCGCTGTTCAGTCCCTTATCCACCAGTTTTCCGGCAATCTCCATTGTTTTTTTGGAGGTGTTGCTGTATTTAAAAACGCCGGTGTCGTGGACGATGCCGGTGTAGAGGCATTCTGCCGTCTCTTTGCTGATCCGGTCCTCCGCCAGTAAGCCGAACAATACTTCGCTGCTGGAGCTGGCAGTGGAAATAATATGGTTCTTTTCTGCAAAACCCACATTAGTCACATGGTGATCGATGCAGAACGTCTTCCCGGCCGTCTCAAAATACGGGAGGAAAACGCCGAGACGCTCCGTGTCACTGCTGTCCATCGTGATGCACAGCTCATAGGCGCGTCCATCTTCCCACTCCGTCTTAATCTGATCGAAATTTTTTAAATAGGAAAACTTTGCGGCCGGATGGTCCAGAAAAAGCTCCACGGTAAGCTGCGGATAATTTTCCGACAGATAATTATAAATTCCAAGACAGGTGCCGACACAGTCGCCGTCCGGATGGAGATGTCCCAAAAGGACAACGCTGTTCACACCGTCAAGTACTTCATTTAATAAATTACTCATCCTCTATATCATCTCCCGCTTAAATAGTGTCATGGATGTTTCCGTTTACAGGTAACGAAGATTACTCTTCGGAATCCTCCTCAGGAGTTTCTTCTCCGGTTTCCTCTTCCGTCTGTGTTTCATCACCCAGACCCGCCGTCACTTCGTTGATCAGCCTTGTCATATTGACACCATATTCGATGGACTGATCCAGAATAAAGGTGAGTTCCGGGGTGTTGCGCAGATTGATTCTTCTGGCTAACTGGGTGCGGATAAAGCCCACCGCGCTCTTCAGGCCCTGGATCGTGTCTTTGCCGGCTTCTTCATTGCCGAGCACACTGATATATGCCTTGCAGAACTTCAGATCCGGAGTTACCTCCACCGAAATGACGGTCGTCATCGGGTGGATTCTGGGATCCTTTAATTCACGGCTGATAATCTCACTCAGTTCTCTCTGGACTTCGCTGTTGATTCTGGTATTTTTAATGCTGTTTTTGCGCATGTTTCATGCCTCTCTTTCTAACGGTGCTGAATTGCCGGGCGCCGTCATCAGTCAGGCAGAGCTCCCCTTAGCGGGGAACTTCTACCATTGCGTATGCCTCGATCATATCGTCTTCCTGGATGTCGTTAAACTTCTCAAATACAAGACCGCACTCATATCCTGCGTTGACTTCCTTGACATCATCCTTGAATCTCTTAAGGGATGCCAGCGGGCCGTCAAAGGTCTGCTCGCCGTCACGGGTGATTCTCACCTTGCAGCCTCTCTGGAATTTACCGTCCAGAATATAGGAACCTGCAATCGTTCCGACGCCGGATGCCTTAAAGGTCTGGCGTACCACGGCATGGCCGATAATCTGCTCTTCGTAGATCGGGTCTAACATGCCCTTCATGGCTGCTTCCACGTCCTCGATGGCCTGATAAATTACGCGGTACAGACGCATATCCACTTTCTCGCGCTCTGCGATGGATTTCGCCGTAGCGTCGGGACGCACGTTGAAACCGATAATGATAGCGTTGGATGCCGCCGCCAGGCTGACATCGGACTCGTTGATCGTGCCGACACCGCCGTGGATCACTTTTACCATTACCTCTTCGTTGGACAGTTTGACAAGGCTCTGTTTTACCGCCTCTACCGAACCCTGTACATCCGCTTTTACGATGATAGGAAGTTCTTTGACGTTTCCGGCTTTGATCTGTGAGAACAGATCGTCTAATGATAATTTAGCCTTAGTATCTTCAATTAATTTATTCTTACCCTCGGAAATAAATGTTTCCGCAAAGCTTCTTGCTTCTTTCTCGCTTGGGGTTGCAACAAATACTTCTCCGGCCTTCGGAACATCGTTCAGTCCCAGGATCTCAACCGGTGTGGACGGAGTCGCCTCTTTAACACGGCGTCCCTTATCATCCATCATTGCACGCACTTTACCATAGCAGGCGCCTGCCGCAATCGGATCTCCTACATGGAGTGTACCCTTCTGGACAAGAACAGTGGCTACAGGACCCTTGCCCTTATCGAGCTCTGCCTCAATTACAAGTCCTCTGGCCGTACGATTCGGATTTGCCTTTAATTCTTTCACTTCGGCGGTAAGCAGGATCATCTCAAGAAGTTCCGGGATACCTTCCTTTGTATGGGCTGATACGGGAACGAAAATCGTGCTGCCGCCCCAGTCCTCTGAAACGAGTTCGTATTCAATTAATTCCTGTTTTACTTTTTCAATATTGGCGCTTGGTTTATCGATCTTATTTACCGCAACGATAATCTCAACGCCGGCCGCCTTGGCATGGTTGATTGCCTCAATCGTCTGAGGCATAACGCCGTCATCTGCCGCAACTACGAGAATTGCGATATCGGTGGACTTGGCGCCTCTCATACGCATAGCCGTGAATGCCTCATGGCCGGGCGTATCTAAGAACGTAATCTGCTGTCCGTTAATCTCCACCATATAAGCGCCAATGTGCTGCGTGATGCCGCCTGCCTCTTTGGCCGTTACATTGGTCTGGCGGATCGCATCCAGAAGGGAGGTTTTACCATGGTCAACGTGACCCATTACACAGACTACCGGCGGTCTTTCAGCCATATCCTCCTCGTTCTCCTCTTCCTCTTTCAGCAGTTCTTCGATGACATCGATCTTCTCTTCCATCTCGCAGAGTACGTCAAATTCCATGGCGATTTCTTCTGCCTGGTTGTAATCCACTTCCTGGTTGATTGTTACAACTTTTCCCTGAAGGAACAGTTTCTTTACAATTGCGGATGGCTGCAGCTTCATCTTCTCAGCCAGCTCTTTGATCGTGATTACCTCAGGAATGATGATGGTCTTAACCACCTCCACCTTCGGCTCTTCCTTGCGTGGCAGCGGCGGCAGTACAGGAGCCTTGGTATTCTTTCCGCCCTTGCCCTGTTTTGTGTGTGTCCCGTCATCGTGGTTCTTCTTATCGTATTTATCACTCTTATAAGCGTTCTTATTCTGCTTATTATTCTGTGGTTTCTGTACTACAGGTCCGTCAAATGATGGCTTCGGAGCGCCGGTTCTCTGACCGTCACGGTTGCCCTGGTAGCCTCCGCCCTGACCTCCGCGGTTGCCCTGATAGCCTCCGCCCTGGTCCTGATAGCCTCCGGTTCTCTGGCCGTCACGGTTGCCCTGGTAGCCTCCGCCCTGACCTCCGCGGTTGCCCTGATAGCCTCCGCCCTGGCCCTGGTAACCTCCGCGGTTGCCCTGGTAGCCTCCGCCCTGACCCTGGTAGCCTCCGGTTCTCTGGCCGTCACGGTTTCCCTGGTAGCCTCCACCCTGACCGTCGCGGTTACCCTGGTAGCCTCCGGTTCTCTGGCCGTCTCGGTTGCCCTGGTAGCCTCCGCCCTGGCCCTGGTAACCACTGCGGTTGCCCTGGTAGCCTCCACCCTGGCCCTGATAACCTCCGGTTCTCTGGCCGTCTCGGTTTCCCTGATAACCTCCGGTTCTCTGACCGTCGCGGTTGCCCTGGTAGCCCCCGGTTCCCTGACCATCACGATTGCCCTGGTAGCCGCTGCGGTTGCCCTGATAACCCTGACCGTCACGGTTTCCCTGGTAGCCTCCGGTTCTCTGGCCGTCTCGGTTTCCCTGATAGCCTCCACCCTGGCCGTCACGATTGCCCTGGTAACCTCCGCGGTTGCCCTGGTAACCCTGGCCGTCACGGTTGCCCTGATAGCCTCCGGTTCTCTGGCCGTCTCGGTTGCCCTGATAGCCTCCGCCCTGACCGTCGCGGTTGCCCTGATAGCCTCCGGTCCTCTGGCCGTCTCGGTTTCCCTGGTAGCCTCCGGTCCTCTGGCCGTCACGGTTGCCCTGATAGCCTCCGGTTCTCTGGCCGTCTCGGTTGCCCTGGTAGCCTCCGGTCCTCTGGCCGTCTCGGTTTCCCTGATAGCCTCCCTGGCTGCCCTGCGGTGCAGGTGCCTGGGTCTGTGGAGCCTGAGCTGCCGCCGGACTCGGACTTGCTGCCAGACTTGGAGCTGCCGCCGGGCTTGGAGCTGCTGCCGGCTGGCTCTGCGGCGCTGCCGGTTTTACGGTCTCGGCAACACTCTGGGCCTGAACCGGTCTGTCTTTCTGCTGTGGTGCGGGACGTCCCGCCGGACGGTTATTATTTCTCATCTGGGTGCTGTTCTGCGGACGGTATACTGCCGCGATTCTCTTCTTCGGCGGTTCAGCCGTTCCTTCCGCCCTGTTAGCCGCATTTGTCTCTGCTTCTTTTATTTCTGCCTTTACTGGCTCTTTCTTAATTTCTTCCACTCGCTTCGTTTCCGCCTTTCCTGTACCTGGTTTTGAAGTCCCCGTCACCGGCGTTGCCGCCTTATGTGATGCATGCCCTGACGACAGCGTTCTTTTTACTAAAGCTGCCTGTTCATCCGAAATGCTGGATGCGTGGCTTTTGACATCAAATTGATTCTTCTGTAATATTTCTAAAATTTCTTTATTGGTTTTACCCAGTTCTTTCGACAATTCGTTAACTCTCATACTCACTACCTCCGTTCAGCTCAATCTGTTTCACGAGTGCCTTGGAAAAACCTGCATCCAGTACGGCCAGAGATGCGCGCATCTCTTTTCCCATTGCATGCCCCAGCTCTTCTTTTTTTCCGAAAAAGTAAATCGGGACTTTGTAGTAAGTACACATATTCAGGAACATCTTCCTGGTATTGTCGGATGCCTCTTCCGATACGATAACCAGATGAGCCTTTCCGCTTTTTACCGCCTTCTCAGCCATATACTCGCCGCTGGCGGTTTTCCCCGCCTTGGTGGCCAGGCCCAGAAGGTTAAATATCTTTTTATTGTTCTCCAATGCTGTCCATCTCCTTTTCCAATGCTTCATATACTTCCTTTGGAATGGCCATCTTCAGAGAACGCTCCAGTCCTTTATTCTTCACCGCTTTTTTATAGCAGTCCATCGATGGACAGATGTAGGCGCCCCGGCCGTTTTTCCTGCCTGTGGCATCAATTATGATCTGTTCGTCGGTTGTTTTCAGCACCCGGAGCATCTCTTTCTTGTTCTTCATCTCTCCGCACCCGATGCACTGTCTCTGCGGTATCTTCTTTGTACTCAACGATTCTCACTTCCCAATCTTCTTTTTCTTTTCCCGCTGCGCGTCACATTTTACTGTTCCAGGTAGTTTATTCTTCCTCCCGGACGGCATCCTCCGCCGTCTGGACGGCCTGCTCCGTATCCGCTTCCGTCTCAATGCTTTCGTCTGCAGTTATCTCCTCTGTATAAGCTTCGTCACCGAAACCTTCAAAGTTTTCGTCCGCATATCCCTCAAAGCCCTGCTCATATCCCAGTTCCAGATCGTCTAAAAGTCCGGATTCCCTTGCCTGGGTCTCGCTCTTGATATCGATCTTATAACCGGTCAGTCTTGCGGCAAGTCTTGCGTTCTGTCCCTCTTTACCGATTGCCAGTGAAAGCTGGTAATCAGGAACAATCACCTGCGCCTCCCTTGCATCTTCGTCTGCGGCAACGAAAATAACCTTGGCCGGGCTGAGGGCATTCTCAATCAGGTAGGCAGGATTCTCATCCCAGTTGATAATATCTATTTTCTCTCCGCGAAGTTCGCTTACAATCGCGTTAACCCTTGCTCCGTTAAGACCGACACAGGCTCCGACCGGATCCACATCCTCGTTATTGGAGTATACCGCGATCTTGGTTCTGGAACCCGCCTCTCTGGCGATCGCCTTAATCTCAACCGTGCCATCTCTTACCTCCGCCACTTCCGACTCGAAAAGGCGTTTAACAAGATCGGGATGGGTTCTGGAAACCGTGATTCTCGGTCCCTTGTTCGTATCCTTTACCTCCAGTACATACAGCTTAACGCGCTCCGTCGGTTTAAATACCTCGCCCTTCACCTGTTCGCTCTCATTTAAAATAGCATCGATCTTTCCAAGGTCAATACAGATATTACGGTTTACATAACGCTGCACAATTCCTGTAACAACATCTTTCTCTTTGCAGTACCAGTCATTGAAAAGCGCTTTTCTTTCTTCTTCACGGATTTTCTGAAGAATCACATTCTTCGCATTCTGTGTTGCGATCCTTCCGAATTCTTTGGAGTTAATCTGTACATGGACAATATCGCCAAGATCGTATCTGCCGTTCATCATCTTTGCTTCCGCAAGGCTGATCTGCAGCATCGGATCTTCCACGTCCTCAACAACTTCCTTCTCGGCATAAACGGAAAAATCACCGGTTTCCCTGTTGATGGTGACCTTTACATTGTCTGCTTTACCAAAATGGTTTTTACAGGCTGTAAGTAAAGAATTTTCAATTGCCTCCAGAAGAATATCTTTGCTGATATTATTTTCCTTCTCCAGCACGTTTAACGCTTCAATCAACTCTTTATTCATTTTCTTTTATCCTCCTACCGTCTAAAAATCAAAGGCCAGACGTATTAAAGCAATATCCGTCTTTGCGAACACCAGATCATTGCCGTCTTCTAATGTAACTGTAACCGTATCTGCATCATGGGCTTTGAGAACCCCTGTGTATTCTTTTTGTTTGTTAAGCGGTTTGTAAAGCTTTATCTCCACACTTTTTCCTGTATTCCTGACAAAGTCCTTTTCCTTCTTAAGCGGTCTTCCAAGACCGGGGGAGCTGACTTCCAGAATATAGCTGTCGTCGATGAAGTCTTCCTTATCAAGCCATTCTCCCAGCTTTCTGCTGACAATCTCACAGTCGTCAACGGTAATTCCGCCCTCTTTATCAATATAAGCGCGAAGATACCATACTCCGACTTCCCTGACGTATTCCACATCCACAAGTTCAAAATGGTGTTCCTCCAGAAGGGGAAGCAGCCACGATTCTACTTTTTTTTCATATTGCTCTCTTTTTGTCATATTTACACCACCTTTTTAGCAGGTAACCGACTTTTTCTCTGCTGCCCATCATTCCGCCGCAGCATCCCGAACCGGACTTTGAACAAAGTGAAAGAGTGGACTTCTGTCCACTCTCTCTAGTCAGTTTATTATGTTATCTTGCTAAGTATAACACCTTTCTCGATAAAGTGCAAGGCTTTCTTTTAAAGCGGGAAGTGAACGATAACAATCGTTGGAGTTGCGCCGGCATTCACCTTTTTCAACTAATTCTCACCATATCGGTTAAACCATACTCTCTCTTCAAACGTCTTCTTTTTTGCCGCAGGCACCGTGGACGCCGGGATGCCGATTGGCATATAAACGGCCACATTCAGATCCCCGGGGACTCCCAGCAGTTCTGCCATCTTCCTGTCCTCACCATTGTGGTGAAGCTGGCCCTCTATCCACGTCGTTGCATATCCTTTGGCTGCGGCGGCGATCAAAATGTTTTCCGCGGCGGCAGCAAAGTCCTGGATATGGTACGATTCGCCGCTCGGGGCAACCGTATGCTTTGTCAGTAAAAGAATCGCTGCGGGCGCCGTGGCCGCCCACTCATGACCGTAAATGTCGGCCAGCTTTTTTACCAGCTCCGGATCATCCACGGCGATAAATTTGGTTGTCTGCATATTACAGCCCGACGGCGCAAGAAATCCGGCTTCCACCAGTTCCTTTAAATCCTCCCTCGGAATCGGTTCCTGTTTAAAGGTGCTTCTGTAACTTTTTCTCTCTTTGATTGCCTGTAATGCTTCCATCTTTTTCCCCTTTCCTATAAACTCTCTTTTGTATTTTTCACGCTGTATAAATCGGTTCTCCTGTTTTCCAAAGAAGGAATCTGTTTTCTGATTTGATCCAGATAGTCCAAATCGATCTCCGCATAGGTGATGCCCGGCGCATCCTTCGCCCTGGCCACCACGGTTCCCCATGGATCGGCCACAAGGCTGTTTCCATAGGCCACATAGGCCGGTTTCTTTCCAATCTGCCCCGGCGCTACAATATAACAGCCGTTTTCTATGGCTCTTGCCCGAAGAAGCGGCTCCCAGTGATCCTTTCCGGTCGGCATGGTAAAGCTGGCAGGAACAAAAATCACCTGTGCCCCCTTAAGCGCCATCAGGCGGTAAAGTTCAGGGAAACGGACATCATAGCAGATCGACATGCCGAATATCCCCAGTTCCGTTTCAACGGTTACAATCTCCTCCCCGGGCTGAACCTTGTCCGATTCATTAAACGGCGTACCGTCCGCCAGGGTAATGTCAAACATATGGAGTTTGCTGTATCTTGCAAGGATTTCACCCTCCGGAGAAATCAGGACGCTGGTGTTGGCGGAACGCTTTTCGCCGGGGAGCTCCTCTGTTATGCTGCCTCCGTGAATGTAAATTCCATGTTCTTTTGCTTTTCTGCAAAGGACTTCCGTGGTATATCCGGGAATCTGTTCTTTGCCTCCGCCCTCTCCCACATTACGGCCAATCAGGTTCATGACCTCCGGGAAGCAGATCAGCTTTGCACCCATGGATGCCGCCTCATCAATCCAGGCCTCCGCCTTCCTCAGGTTTTCTCCTTTATCATTCTGCGTGTCCATCTGGACCATTGCTATCATGTATTTACGCATCGGTACCTCCTTGCCGTTTTTTCATATTTTTTATCTTATCACTATTCCCTTATTTATGGAATGAAAATTCTATGAAATTTTTGCAAATATGGCAATGCGGTGAAAAACAAAGAAGGGTCATTTTCTTTCTGCATTTTTACTGTTGTTTCTACTTATTTAAGAGTATACACCTCTTCCCTGCGGTTTTCCAGCGTCAGTATCTGACGGTGCACGCTCTTTTGATAGTCCTGAGCGATTTGTCGGATCATTCTGCGGAGACTGATAAAAGATATTGCATTTTCCGGTCCGGCCCCAAAAAAGGCAGTCATACCATGTCCGAGATGATATAACTGCCTTACTGTCTGTTCATGAAGCTGTTTATTACTGCCGGAGCCTCTGTTTCAGGTGTCATTCATTCAGATGCTGGTCACTCACATTATTCCCACGCTGCTTAATGAGGCTCCTCTTCCAGATTCCCGACTTAATATATAAATATCCGAACGGCACCGAGGAAAACGGCGCAATGGCGCAGGCGATGTAAATTCCTTCAAGGCCCCAGAGCTTTTCGAAGGAAACAGCCAGAATCACCCGGAAGATAATGCAGTTCGTAAAGCTGGACATCATCGCGAATGTGGAATGGCCCGCGCCGATCATCATCGCATGGTAAATCAGGAAGATAGCATAGAATACCTGGCCGAAAATCTCAATCCGCATATTTAGCACTGCATTGGCGATTACCGCCTGATCATCGGTGAAAATTCCGGCCAGCCAGGGGCCTCCGATTTCCACCAGAACGATTGTCGCGAGACTCACCACCAGAGCCATCTTCATGGCCGTATACATGACCTCCTTCGCCCTGTCGTAGAGGCGGGCGCCCAGATTCTGCGCGATTACGGAGACGGCTCCCGTAGACATGGCGCTGAGCAGAAGCTGGCACATATCTTTAATCTTAATCGCCACTCCGTTTCCGGCCGAAATATCGGTGCCGTAGCGGTTAATCAAAAAGGTCACCACCAGCCAGGAGAACCCGGCTATCGTCATTTGCACGGCGCTGGGAATTCCGACCTTCAGCGTCTCCTTCAGCATCCCCATTCTGATTTTCAGGAAATCAAGTGTAAAGCGGATCAGCTCTTTTTCCCTCACAATAGCCGCCAGGCTGAGCACGGCGCTGAGTATCTGGGCTATTACCGTGGCAAGTGCCGCGCCCGCCACTCCCATTTTAAAGGTTCCGACAAAAATCACATCCAATACGGCATTCAGTACCGTCGTTGCAATGACAATCCGCATCGGTGTCCTGCTGTCGCCCACGGCGCGCAGCAGAGAGGAAAATGCATTGTATATGTAGACGAAAAACATTCCCGCGGCACAGATTCTCAGATAGACCAGCGCCTCATCGTAAGCGGGAGCCTGGAGGAGCCTTAATATTTCCCCGGACATGGCATACAGAATCAGAGAGAAGGCAACGCCCAGTATGGCCGAGAGGGATACAAGCGTCCCGGTCGCCTCCTCCCTGCTCTTACTGTCTTTACCTCCATAAAACTGCCCAATCAGCACACTTCCGCCGGTGGTGATTCCGATGGCAATCTTCGTAATGATCACCAGAATCTGGCTGGAATTGTTGATGGCTGAAATGGCGGAAGGACCTGCAAAACGGCCTGCAATCACCATATCTACCATATTATAAAGGGCCTGCAGGAGGCTGGATGCGATTAACGGCAGCGTGAACGCCACAATCTGCCTCACAATGTTGCCCTGCGTAAAATCCTGTTTCCTGTCTGTTTTCTCCGGCGTGCTGCCTGATTTCTTCTCCGTCACTGCCACGTAACGCCTCTTTTCCCGGCTCCGGCCGTATCTTTACAGAGCCGTGTAAGAACCGGCCTGTATTTCTGGTAATTATTTTACTACACACGAGGTTCAACGGCAACCAAAAATCATCATGATTCCCCCTTCATGGCCTCACGTCCCTGTAAAATCCACATATCTTAAACTAAAGCCAGTATATTTAAGAGGTGTTACATGATTCCAAAACTGGAAGTTTCAGGCCTTTGTTATTCCTACCATTCGATGGATGGGGAAACTCAGGCTCTTTCTAATATATCGTTTACCGTAAGCACCGGAGAGTTTATTGCCATTGTCGGACCGTCCGGCTGCGGCAAGTCCACTCTCCTGTCCCTTTTCAGCGGGCTTCTCAAACCGGACGAGGGTAAAATTCTCATAGACGGAATCCCTCTCTCCGAGAGCAAGGTGAGGATCGGCTATATGCTCCAGAAGGATCACCTGTTTGAATGGCGCACGATTCTCTCCAATGCCTCCCTTGGATTGGAAATTCAGCACAAGATGGACGAACGCCACAAAAACAACCTTCAGGAGCTGATGACTTCCTATGGACTCGGCAGCTTTGAAAATGCCCGTCCATCCGAACTGTCGGGTGGAATGCGGCAGCGTGCCGCCCTCATACGGACCCTGGCCCTGGAACCCGATATTCTTCTCCTCGATGAGCCTTTTTCTGCACTGGATTATCAGACACGCCTCTCCGTCTGCGATGATATCAGCACGATTATCAGGGGAAGAGGTAAGACAGCCATCCTGATCACCCATGATCTGTCGGAGGCCGTCAGTGTTGCCGACCGCATTGTCATTCTCTCAAAGCGGCCCGGAAGGATTAAAGGAATTCTGCCAACCCCGTTTTCCACTCCGGATTTAAGTCCTCTTGAACGGAGAAACGATCCGGAATTCTCAGGTTATTTCAACGAGGTCTGGAAGGTTCTCCAAAATTAACAATTCTTTTCCCTAACAGGAGGTGTCTCATGGAATTACATGAAACCCTGGCCCAGCAGGAATTTATCGCAAGGCAGAAACGCCGCCGCAGATTTGTCTCAGTCTGCCGCATTCTGCTTCTTTTTATTTTATTGGTACTCTGGGAAGTCTGTGCCAGACTGGGTATTATCAACGACTTCATCTTCAGTTCTCCGTCCCGAATCGTACTCTGCTTTATCAGCATGGTGAAGGACGGCAGTATTTTTTTACACACCGGTGTCACGATTATGGAAACGCTGATCAGTTTCTTTCTCGTCGTCGCCATAGGACTGCTTGGTGCAATCCTTTTGTGGTCCAGCAAAAGCCTCTCCGACATTCTGGAGCCGTATCTCGTCATGCTCAACAGTCTGCCTAAGTCGGCCCTGGCCCCGATCCTCATCGTATGGCTGGGCAATAACATCAAGACAATCATCGTTGCCGCCGTGTCAGTTGCCGTATTCGGAGCCATTATGACGCTTCATAACGGCTTCAGCCACACGGATCCGGATCAGATTAAACTGATTTACTCCCTGGGCGGAAAGCGCAAGGATGTCCTTACAAAGGTCCTGCTGCCGGGATCGGTTCCGCTGATTATCAGCAATATGAAGGTCAATGTGGGGCTCTGCCTGGTGGGCGTTATTATCGGCGAATTCCTCGCCGCCAACAAAGGGCTCGGATATCTGATTATCTATGGTTCCCAGGTCTTTAAGATGGATCTCGTTGTGATGAGCATTGTAATTCTCTGTATTGTATCGGCAGTGCTGTATCAGGGGATTACGTTACTGGAGAAGAAAATGAAATAGTATCGCAAAAAACTAAATGCCGTCTGCAGAGCACTCATTTCACTTCTGCAAACGGCATCCAGTTTTTTTTCTATAACATCTGATTATCTATAAATTCTAATTTACGCTTCTCCATTTCCGTCATCTTACTTTACGGCATCATTCACAGCAGCCATATTGTGATACAGCTCCTCATAAAGCGCAGCCACATCAATTGGCTTTGGCACGAAACCGTTCATTCCTGCTGCCATTGCCGACTCCTTGTCCTCCTGGAAGGCGTTCGCGGTCATTGCGATAATCGGGACTGTTGCGGCATCCGGACGTGACAGCCCGCGGATGGCGGCCGTGGCCTCCAATCCATTCATCTCCGGCATCTGGATATCCATAAGAATCGCCTTAATCTCCCCCTGGGCGCTTTGTTTAAACAGTTCTAACGCCTCCCGTCCATTCTCCGCCCGGGTGACAACGGCTCCCTGCATGCGGAGCAGTTCCATGGCGATTTCCGCATTGAGATCATTGTCCTCGGCAAGGAGGATCTCCGCCCCGTCAAACCCTTGTTCCCTGGGCGCCGCCTCCGAAACAGGCTTTTTCTCCATCCGTCCCCTGGGAAGGGTCACGGTAAAATAGAACTCACTGCCTTTTCCCGGTTCACTTTTAAGAAAGAGCTCACCGCCCATCAGATGGACAATATTTCTGCTTATGGCCAATCCAAGTCCGGTTCCCTGGCTCTTCGAATAATTAGAGCCCAGCTGTTCAAAGCTTTCAAAGATTCGCCGCTGTTCTTCCTGAGCAATTCCGATGCCCGTATCACGGACCAGGATATTATAGGAGGCCACAGTCTCCGTGGAGGATTCCTCCGAAACCCTGAGAAGAACGCTGCCACCAGCCCGGGTGAATTTGAATGCATTGGAAAGCAGGTTGAGTATCACCTGCCTCAGGCGCAGTTCATCCCCCACTATCACATCATGTCCAATACTCTCTTCCAGGCTGAATTTCAGCGACCGGTTTGCGGCATCCTGCTGCAGCATATTTTCAACGTCACTCAGCATGTCGTGCAGGGAAAAATCTTCGGCCGCCAGAGTCATCTTACCGTTTTCAATACGGCTCATATCCAGAATGTCATTGATCAGGCCCAGCAGATACTTAGACGATGTTTTAATCTTTTCCAGGTTCTCCGCTACCTTTTCGGGCACCCCTTCCATCATTGCGGTTAAATCGGTCAGTCCGACAATCGCATTCATCGGGGTTCTGATTTCATGGCTCATGCGGGAAAGGAATTCACTTTTCGCACGGTTGCCTGCCTCCGCCTTTTCGAGTTCACTCTGCATGGCGGCGGCATGAAGACGTGACTTTCCTATAAGAATGACAACAATCAGAAGCAGGATAAGTCCCGTAGCCACAACGCCCACCGCCAGGGACGGATTGGCATAGACAATACTGGTAAGCGTCATATGGGATTCCCCGATGGAGACCATATTACGGCTGCCGATGGCGGCAGAATCTTCGCTGCTGATATTGTTGATCGCTTTATTGATTATTGAAAAAAGTTCCGGCTGTACTGGACTTTTCATTGCAAAACTGGTTTCCCGGTGATCATTGATCAGATTTACCTGCATCAGATTGGTAAAATTGTTCTTTTGTATAATACTTTCAAGATGCGCGGATACCCCGTAAAAAAAGTCTACTTTGCCGCGGTTGACATCCGAAAGCGCCTCTGCAATATCGGAATAATAGATTTCCTTATCCACCGTGATATTATCCGGCATGTCTTCCCCTTCCAGTACGGCTCCGACCAGCCCCTGCGCGGGATAGCTTGATTCCTTATTCCTCACCAGGATAGAATTCAGTTCTACGTAAGGCGTTGTCAGCGCCAGATCCTGTTCTACGGCATCCTCGTCCGAACCAAGGTAAAAAGCGAGCAGATCGGCCTCACCGTTCTGTATCTTCCCGAGCGTCTGCGCATAACTGTCACAGTATATATAGGAGAACTCCAGACCGGAATACTCAGAAATCTTCTGAAGAATATCGGGCACATAGCCGTTGTGGCCGTCACCATTATCCAGGCAGAAAAGCGGATGCCAGTCACTCGGGACAGCTACCGTCACAGTCCCTCTCTGTTCTATATATTCTTTCTCCTTTGCATTAAGTACCGCATTCATATTGGCAGCGGCAGGAAAATTGGTTTCGTATAATTTTTTTGCAAAGTTGGGATCCGCCTCGTAAATCTTCTCAAGCGCCATATTAAGGCCGTCGAGAATCTCCTGGTTGTCCGGCTGCGTCACAATATAATGAGGCTGTGAATCGAATGTGGCGGCAACATAAAATTTATCACCGGAGTCCGCACTGTTGCCCAGCAGCAAATCCACCTCGCCGTTCTCCAGATAATAATTCAGGCCCCCATGCTCCTTCAGCTGATCATGATTGTAATATTTGATCGTGCAGTCTATGTTATTAAGTTCCAGATAAATCTTGAGCCGTCTTATATTCTCCGCAGCCCGTTCAAAAACCCCAATTGTTTTTCCATTAAGAGAGTTCAGGTCGAATCCCTTGATACGGTCATCATCTTTTCTGGCCAGCAGGATCAGTTTTGTATAACCACAGTTATATTCAGGATATCCATAATCTTCCTCGAGCCCGTCCATATAATACTGACCGCCCATCAGATCGTATTCCCCGGCCTTAAAACGTCTCAGTATTTCTTCATTCTCAACATCAATGTATTCATATTTCCATCCGGTATACTTGGCAACCTCATTGAGGACATCGACCACCAGCCCATACCTTTCTCCATCCGCCGTCAGCATGGTATAACCTTCCGTTATGGGAAATGCTACGCGAAGAACCTTATCTTCCGCCTCTTCGTCGGCCGCGCATGGAAACGACACTGCCATCATAAACAGCATCACGAGTAAAACCATAATATATTTTTTCATCTTAAGGCCGTATATATGCTTCATACAGACTCCTCCACTTGCTCCTCAATCCTCCGCCGCAGTCAATGGAAACAACTCCATACATATATTCTCAGCCATTTTCTCAATAAAGTCAAACAGTTCCTGAAACAAATTCCCGTAATACGGTTCAAACTCCTCCAAAATCTTAAAAGCCTTCACATTCTTCCAGATCCCGCCGCATTCTCTCCGCTTTCCGGTACTCCTCCCGGATCACATGATAAAGCGTTTTGTAATCTTCCCTGAGTTCCCCGGCCCGCAAAGGTTCCACCATGGCGGAAACCGCCTCATAGATGGACTGTAAGCCAAGATTACCAGCCAACCCCTTAATCGTATGCGCCGCCTCAAAGGCTCTGTCCAGATCTCCTTTGTCCAAAGCGTCTTCCAGGGCGGCCAGGTTATTGTCCTGAGGCAGTCTTCCCAGTATCTTCAGATAAAATGTCTCATTTCCCAAAAACCGTGCCATTGTATTGTCATAATCCACACCATAGGACTCAACTATTTCCCGAAAACTCCGCATCGATTTTAACCTTCCTCTCTGTAAATAAGATGGTATAGTGTCTGATATAACCGGTCCGAATCAATCGGCTTTGCAAGGTGGGCATCCATTCCTGCCGCCTTGCTTTTTTCTATGTCATCGTCAAATGCGTTGGCTGTCATTGCAACAATCGGAACCGTTGCGGCGTCCGTATTGCTTAAATGTCTGATACTTGTAGTGGCCGTCAGCCCGTCCATCAGCGGCATTCTGATATCCATCAGGATGGCGTCATAATATCCGGTCGACGATTTACTGAATAATTCCAGCGCCCTGAGACCATTTTCGGCCGTGTCTACGGTAAATCCCTTGCTCTCAAGAAGCATCACGGCAACCTCCGTGTTAATGGCATTATCCTCCGCCAGCAGCAGACGCCTTCCGGAAAAATCATAGGCGGCCGCATCCATCTGCGGCTTTCTCTCTTCCTTCTCCCCCAGCGCTTTGGAAAAAGCCGATACCAGGGCTGATTTAAACATCGGTTTGCTCATCAGAAGGTTCACCCCGGCCAGCTTTGCCTCATGCTCTATGGAAATCCAGTCATAGGCGGTCATGATAATGATCGTAACCTCCGGCCCTACAATAGCCCTGATATGCCTGGCGGTCTCAATGCCGTCCATTCCCGGCATTTTCCAGTCTATCAGAATCATGTCAAAGTATCTGCCCGCATCCCAGAGTCCCTGTACCCGCTCAACCGCCTTTCGGCCGCTGTCCACCCATTCTGCGGTGATTCCCATCTCACGAAGGGTGACGACCGCGCTCTCGCAAACCACCACGTCATCATCCACAACCAGCGTTTTCAGGTGGGAGAAATTATAATTCTGCTTTTTCTGCCCGTGGAGCAGCTTTTCTTCCTCGGTAATCCCTAGCTTTACATCCACTGTAAATTCCGTACCGATTCCTTTGATGGAACGCACCGTGATTTTGCCGTCCATCAGGTCCACTATGCTTTTTGAAATCGCAAGTCCCAGTCCTGTGCCGCCGTAAAGCGCCGTAGTCCCAATGGATTCCTGCGAGAAAGGTTCGAAAATGCGCGGAATAAATTCCTCACTCATGCCCACGCCCGTATCATTTACGATAAAACGCAGCGCAGCGGTATTTTTCGTTCTCTGGCGCTGTGATGCGGAAAATGTGACCTTCCCGCCCTCACCGGTGAATTTGATGGCATTGCTCAGGATATTCAAAAGCACCTGCTGCAGCTTCATCGCATCACCGACATAATAGTCATCCAGAACGGGATCCACGATACACTCATATTCCACGCCCTTTGCAGACGCCTGGGCGTAGCAGATGGAATTGAGTCCCACGATAAACTCTTCTGTTGGAATCTTTTCATTCTTTAAGAGCATCTTGCCGCTCTCAATCCGGCTCATATCCAGAATATCGTTGATTAACGACAGAAGAAACCGTGATGAAATTCCTATCTTTGAGATACAGTCTGCAATCTGCTCATCATCACCGACAGCCTGGGCGGCAATGGTGCTCATGCCGATGATGGCATTCATCGGCGTCCTGATTTCATGGCTCATCCGTGACAGGAAGTCCGACTTGGCGGCATTGGCCTGCTCCGCAGCCACCAGTGCGGCGGCCAGCTCTTCCTTCTGACGCTGTTCTTTCTGAACCACATCGGTCACGTCGCTGCGCGCCACGCAGACTCTGCCGAGTTCCTTCTCAATGTAGAAGACCTGGAAACGTTTTACTCTCTTATTCCCCTCCTCATCCATCATCTCAATGACAAAAGAGTACACCGGCTCCTGTGACAGTCTCTTTTCCATATATTCAAAGTCCAGTTTTGACCGGTATTCCTGCTTTGCTTCCTCATCCATAAAACGGTCTGCGATCCGTCTGACCTCGGCCTGGAACTCTCCTTCGGCGGCTCCCGCCCTCTGGCTGTTCTCATCAAATAAGATCAGCCGATGGGTATCGCGCCGGATATTAACCTCCGTGAGGAGTTCATAATCGAGTCTGGTAATCTTCTTCAGCAGCTCCTCCTGAATCTTGTGGGCCGTATTATCCGTGGTATAGAAAAATGCAATCACGTCGTCGTTCTCCGGCTCCCTGTATAAACGAAAGCTTGTACTGCTCCAGAAAACGCCTTCCTCCCCGCGTTTCCTCAGGAATTCAAAATGATAATCCGTCTTCCCAAGCGCATAATCCGCAAGCACCTTCTCACGGGAAAGTGTGCTGCGGATTGACGCTCCATAAGCCGGATCGGCCGCAGCCTCCGACAAATGTTCCACCAGCTCGTCGTAAGAGTGCCCTATACTGGTAACCGCCATCTGGGGCGTACAGATGTAACTCTCCACCTGGTTGCGCGTGACGTTGAGACGTCCCTGGGCGCTCCCCTCCTCGGAGGATAATTCCACGAAATAGGCCAGTTCCTGCTCATACAGTTCATCATTTTTCTCCTGCAGGCTCCTCTCGTCCGTAATATCAAGAAGTACGCTGAAAAGCTGCCCTTCGTCCTTTTCCTGAAAAAGCTGTGCTTTAAGTGAAAACCACTTGACTTCGCCGTCCCCGCAGATAACGCGGCCCTCAATGCGGACCGTGTCGCCATACTGCAGTTGAGCACTGATCTTCTGGAGCATGACCGGCATGTCTTCCGGGTGGATAACAGCCGACATTTTATTACCCAACGCGGTAAATTCGTCCCTGGTGTAGCCAAGGAATTCAAACAGGCCGTCATTGGCGTCGATTACTGACAGTTCTTCGTCATAATGGCACCGGAAAACGGCTCCCGGAATATTATTATAGAGATGGAGCAGTTCATCCCGCATCTTTTTCTCTTCCGTGATATCGATGCAGACCGAAACAATGGCGGCACGACCATCTTCCGCCATAAGTTTTCTGCCCGTATCATGGACCCATATGTATGTGCCGTCTTTCTTGCGCATCCTGTATTCAACGATATATTCATCGCCCTCCAAAAGCTGTGCATTCACGGTCTCATTCACCGGTTTCCGATCGTCCGGATGCATACAGTTGGAAATCATCCCCTCTATATCATGGACAAATTCCGTTTTATTCTCATATCCCAGATAATCCAGCATCTGCCGGTTGATAAAATAGAAGGGAAATCCGTCTTCGACATATCCTCCCATCATACCGCCGGCCACGGAATCGTTTAAAAGCTCCTGTCTCTGTCTGCTGATGTGTTCCATCACAAGCGTCTGGGGATAATGCTCCCTCCCCTTCTGGCTGCTGCCGGGTTCCGCCACATGGAAACATTTAATCTTCCAGCTCCCGCCTTCCAAAGCAAGCGTAAAGAACGTACGCAGATGCCAGAGATACTGCCTGTTTTTCAGCGTCATCTCCATGGAGAGATGAGTCACTTCCACCGTAATGCTCTGTTCATGGATTACTCTCATCTCACAGGAGAATGGTTCCGTAATCTCACTGATATCCTGGTTTAGATAGGCGGTCATCTCCGCTTTTCCGCAGGCAAATTCATCCGCGCCGGTGCCTACAAAGTCAATGTCATCAGAGAGGAAACCGATTGCCGCCTCCCCGTCGCGCTGTTCGAACCAGGCCCGGCAGAATGCCTGGGCAGTATCTTTCGCTGTAGTATAGTACTTCATTTGTTTTATTCCTTCCAAAGGTAACATCCACCTTTACAGTTTGCTTTTGCACGGTACAATGCCAAATCCACTCGTTTTATCACATCGTCGAGCGGTTCCTCCACGTTCCATATCACAATTCCCACGGAGGCGGTCACCGTAATTTTCTCTGCAAAACGTTTTTCGGCAAGCGCCCGGCAGATTTCCCTTCCCTTTTTCATTGCGGCATCATCGGATTTCATCTGTTTCATGATTGCGACAAATTCATCCCCCCCATATCTGGCCAGAATATCTGTTTTTCTGGTATGGGCGCGGAGAAGCTCCCCGAATTCCTGGATCAGGCGATCCCCTTCCATATGACCGAGGGTGTCGTTGACCTCCTTCAAATTATCGAGATCAAAGAGATAAAATGCAAATGGGGCATCCTCCTTCTGAAGAGAAGCGGTGGCCGCCTCCCATCCACGGCGGTTCAGGACATTGGTCATGGGGTCGCGGTATGCCTCCTCCTTTAAATCCTGTTCACGCTTCGGAAACGTCGCCAGCCTTATGGCATGGTTAATTCTCTTTCTGAGACTTTCGGGCGCGTGTGGTTTGGCTGCATAATCGTCGGCTCCTATTGCCATCGCCTGTTTTTCCGTCTGCATATCCGGCGGACCGGTGACAATAACCGGAATGTTCCACACCGATTTATCCCTTTTGACGGACTGAAGCACGGAAATTCCGCCCGCTCCGGCCAGGGAAGCGCTCAGAAGAACCGCATCCGGACCGTAGGTACGGCCGTGGATAATTTCCCGTGCGGAAACATCATCCACAGCCTCCAGGACGTCATAGTATTCTGAAAAGTTTTCAGCTACCTGTCTCCTGTACTCCGCGTCCTCATCTGCAACCAGGAGCTGCTGCTTCCTGTGCCCCGCCCCAGTCTCCCTGCTCTGGATTTCGACGGGGTCTGTTTCCCATTTTTCCTCAATTTCCACGGTTTCCTGTCCCCTGAGCAGTTCTTCAAACTCCCTGCCCGGCATCGGCTTTGCAAAGTAATATCCCTGCACATAGTCACATCCCGTTTCAAGCAGGCGGTCCAGCTGTTCCTTGGTTTCGACTCCCTCGGCCACAACGCCCAGGTGCATCCAGCGCGCCAGCTCCATGATGAACTGAAGCACTCCCTGGCTGATCGGTTTTGCCGTCTCGCTCTGAATGAATTTCATATCCAGCTTCAGGATATCGATC
Source organism: [Clostridium] symbiosum (assembly GCA_036419695.1). Taxonomy (NCBI): domain Bacteria; kingdom Bacillati; phylum Bacillota; class Clostridia; order Lachnospirales; family Lachnospiraceae; genus Otoolea; species [Clostridium] symbiosum. The sequence goes on along the minus strand of CP143946.1, from coordinate 1,089,285 downwards.
GGCATCTGGTTCAGCATGTTAAGTGAGGAATATCCGCTGCCGAAATCATCCATCTCAATGATAAATCCCAATTTTCTCAGGCGTCTGACCGTTTCAATAATCTGTCCCGGATTTTCCGTGTAGGCGCTCTCCGTGATTTCCAGATGGAGGCGTGAGGGCGGCAAATCATATTTATGTACGATTTTAATCAGTGTATCCGCAATATCCGCATTATAGATATCGGCGCGTGAGACATTGACCGAAACCGGTATCTTCGGGTAACCTTTGCTGTCCCACTCCTTCAGATAAGAACACGTCTTATCCCAGACAAACTGATCGAGTTTTGTAATGAATCCATTTTTCTCAAAAAGCGGGATAAATTCTGCCGGAGACTGAAATCCCCACTCGGGATGTTTCCAGCGTATCAACGCCTCTGCGCCGGCCAGCCTCTCATCCCGGATCCTGTATTTGGGCTGCAGGTAAATCAGGAACTGCTCCTCTTTCAGGGCCGATTCCATACTGTCGATAATGGCCTGCTGCCGCAGCAGTTCATCACGCAGCTTGTCGTCATAGGCGGCAAAATACTTTCTGTACTGTCCCTTGATGCTGCGCGCCGCAAGGAGGGCGCGGTCAGACATCTGCTCTATCGTAATGCTGCGGTTTTCAATGGAAAAAATCCCCCATTTCATCACAACGTTTTTCGCATTGGGGAGGGCGTTAATCACTTCATTGGCCCTGATAAACATATCATCCTCATATTTATCCCTGTGTTCCAGCAGGCAGGCAAACTGATCCGCGCTCAGGCGGCCGCATGTCCCTCCCTCGCCCGTGAGCCGACGGTACAATTCAGCAACTCCGCACAGCAGCTGGTCACCCGCAGTTACGCCGAAAACGTCGTTAATCAGTTTAAAATTTTCAATGTCCGAGCACAGGATATCGTACTTCTGCCCCGGATTCTGATTAAGGATTTCCCTTACGCGCTGGTAAAAGAACTCCTTGCTGTAAAGGCCGGTCAGCCGGTCATACTTAAACTGGTTAATCATCGCCGCCGTTTCCCGGAGGTGGATGATGCTTGCCACCCTGTGCCGGATGATCTGGGGCTTGTACGGTTTTGCCACAAAATCGGTCGCCCCGTGGGACAGAGCCGCAACCTCGTCGGCCTCGCTGTCACTCTGGGTCGTAACAATTACAGGAATCGATGCAAGAACCGGATCTGCTTTTGCAATAGAAAGGAACGTATATCCATCCATAATCGGCATTGTAATATCAAGCAGGATCAGTGAAACATCGTCCCTGTGCGCCTCCAGCACAGAGAGCGCGGCCTGTCCGTTCTCCGCCTCCAGGACTCTGTATTCCGAGGACAGCATTTCACTTAGCATCATACGGTTTATTTCATTATCTTCCACAACCAGAATTACTTTTTTTGAGAGCATCTTCCTGTCTCCTTTTCTTTCCCCGCCATTCTGAAAAAATATTATTACGGCTTGCGCCGGAATGTTTTATCTACATTTTACCACAACAAAAGAAACCTATATACAACTTTTTTACTTTGTCCATATAGGCACCAATGTCAGTGTAGCACAGAAGAGCCTAAGTTTCAATTATTTACGGGGTTTTAAGGGATTTACAGAGGCAAAAAATTCACCTGTTTCCGCCTCCGTTCCAGGGATAATTTCTGCTCTGGGTGCTCTCTTGTGTTGGCCTCTGGGTCGGCTTCTGCCAGGATGGCGTGCTCTCCTGCGTCGGCTTTTGTGTCGGCTTCTGCCAGGACGGCGTACTTTCCTGCGTCGGTTTCTGTGTCGGTTTTTGCCAGGACGGCGTACTTTCCTGCGTCGGCCTGCTCTCCCAGGACGACGTGCTACCCTGAGTCGGGCGTGTCGCCTGGGTTGGCCATACATCCCAGGGCGGTTTGCTGCCCTGGGTCGGCCACACATCCCAGGAGGGTTTGCTCTCCTTTGTAGGACGTGTCGCCTGCGTCGGCCATACGTCCCAGGACGGCCTGCTCTCCCGGCCCGCCGTGGATTCCGATGCACCTCCCGACTCGCTCTGACCGTCGTCCTCACCGGTTCCGGGGGGCAGAATGATCGAACTCATGTCACCGTGCAGCGTGCATCTCGGCGGCAATGTGTACTGGGTATCATCCGTCGTTCCCTCGCCGAGGGGAACAACAAGAAATACGCCGGTTGCAATCTCAGGACAGAATTCGGTGGCAGACTGCCCGGATTCGGTACAGACTTCTGAAATCACATGCCGGTCGCAAAGCATGGTCGGCTGCGTCCCCTCTGCAAAATACTCGGTATACACGGCATTTCCCCTCGGATCGTTTGTGCAGACCCCGGGAATCGCCAGTTTACCGGATTTGCGGCAGATCTGCACCTTCACGATGCCCTCCGGTACCGTAAAACCCGGATCCTGCAGTCCCTCATGGACGCGGTCCATGATCTTTTTCCATATATCCTTATGGTAGGAGGTCCCTCCGCTCACGGCCTGGTTTCCATCATTTCCGCTCCAGATTCCCGCTGTGTACCAGGGTGTAAAACCGGTAAACCACAGATCCTTGCTGGCGGTCGTGGTTCCGCTTTTCCCGGCACATGTCATCCTGGACAGCCTGGCTCTCCCACCGGTGGGATTTACCGGGGAGGTTGCAAATTTCGGCCCGCCCGACATGGCCTCCCGCAAAGCGTCCGTCAGCAGGAAAGCGGTCTGCGGTTTCAGGACCTCATGTTTCTCCGGTTCATTTTCAATCAGGACTTTTCCGTCGTGATCCACAATTTTCGTAAAGAAAACGGGTTTTGTATACACGCCTCCCGCCGCGATAGCTGCATAGGCTCCCGTCAGCTCCAGATTCGACACGCCGGCCGTGATTCCGCCCAGGGCAGTGGATGCGTTGTAGTCTTTATCGGACATGGACGTGATTCCGAATTTCTCCGCATATTTTACTCCCAGTTCCGGGGAAATCGTCTCCATCATGCAGCGGACGGCGACGATATTCATGGAATAGACGATTCCTTCCCTGATGTTGGAATATCCCAAAAACCGGCTGTACCAGTTCCGGAATTGTTTCTTTCCGACGGAATAGGGCGCGTCATAATAGGTGGTTGCAAGCGTTGCTCCCATGCTGTCGAGGGCCGGTGCAAACGAGGAAATCACTTTAAACGTGGAGCCTGGCTGGCGGAGCGTATCCGACGCGCGGTTCAATGTCCTGCTGGCCGTTTTCTCCCCGCGTCCGCCGTTTATCGCTTTCACTTCACCGGTGCGCTGATCCATTAATACGAAAGAGACCTGCGGCTGGATGACCGCCTGCAGACGTTCCCCCGTTATCTCGTCTCCTTCTTTCACAACCGATGCTTTAAACCGGTCCACATCGGCCTGCACCTCCTCCGCGGTGTTGTACAGTCCGGTATAGTTGTCCTTCAGTTCATTTTTATGGTATGTCCTGATATCCTGATCCGAATAATTATCCGCGCTGCCGTCCGCATGACGGACGGAAAGACGGTAATCGGCCGACAGAAATGCTGTTTTGTAATTTTCCGGGTTATTAATTTCCTCGTCCACGATTGCCTGAATCGAAGGATCCTGGGTCGTATAAATCGAAAGGCCTCCTCCATAGAGCATCTTGCGGGCAATGGCCTCCGAATATCCGAGCCTGTCCATCAAAGCCTCCGTCACCTGATCGATCACTTCATCGGTAAAATAGCTGTACGGCGTAGCCGATGCCCTGGCCGTTACATCCACATTCTGAATCCGCGCGTACACATCGTCCGCCAGCGCCTCTTCTTTTTCCTCCTGGCTGATCAGTCCCTGCTCCTCCATCTTACCGAGAATAATCTTCCGGCGTTTCTCATTCTCCTCCGCGCCGGTAAGAGGATTCAGTTTGGACGGGTTCTTCGTAATTCCCGCTAAAACAGCGCACTCCGAAAGGGTCAGTTCCGACACGTCCTTATCAAAATATCTTCTGGCCGCCACCTTGACGCCCAGGGTGTTGGAGCCCAGGTTGATGGTATTCAGGTAGTTTGTCATGATGGTCTTCTTGTCCACCATCTTATTCAGCTTGACGGCCAGATACTGTTCCTGTATTTTCCGTTCCAGGCGTTCCTCAAAGGTTGATTCCATGCCCCCCTGGAACACCGCGTTTTTAATGAGCTGCTGGGTGATGGTGCTGCCTCCTCCGGCGGATGAATTGCCGGTAAGCACTCCTTTTACCGCCCTCATAATCGCCCGGATGTCGACTCCGCTGTTCTTCCAGAACCGCTCATCCTCAATGGCGATAAACGCATTGACGAGGTGAGCGGGAAATTCCTCATAGGCAGCCTCCTCCCGGTTCGTCCCCTCCATCACCAGTTTTTCCACCTCATTTCCCGCGCTGTCGTAGAGCATGGTGGCAAATCCCTCCGGACGGAGGCTCAGCGCCGTTATGTCGGGCGCCTTGTCGATAATGCGCTTCAGGAAATATCCTCCGGCCGCGGATACCGTAATCAGGCAAAGCAGGAATATGACGAGAATGGCTGTCCAGATTCTTTTCCTTCTTTTTTTCCGCTTTGCGTGGGATGTATCTTTATCTGCAGAGGCCCTTTTACGGCGGGTTTCTGAGCGGGTTCCTGAACCGGTTTCCGATTGTGAATGGGACCGCTTTTTCCCCCTCTTTTCAGGCCGGGTATTCGTCTGTGACGGTTCAGAGGCGCGGCTTTTGGCTGCTCCCTGTGACGCAGGCTCCGGGGCCGCGCCGCCAAAAGCCCTGTTGTCCGGTTTTTCATTTTTAGTTTCCTGGTTTTTATATTTATCTGAACTTTGTTTTCTGTAATCCATCACTGCCTCCAAACGGTCCGGCCTGTACAGCCGCTTTCGGTAAAAATCTCTTTTTGATCAGTATTCCCCTTTCTGCCCGTTTTAAGGCATAAAATTAGCCGGATATTGCTATCCGGCATAATTCTTTTCGATTGGCGCCTGTGACCTGTGCGCAAAACGTCAAAACCGTATTTCTTTGAGCATCTGCTGCATCTGAATAATACCTTTTTTCTGCGATACGGTGATTGCCTCAAGTATCGGCACTAATTCCGGACAGCCGGGATATCGCAGCATGTTTTCACACATCAGGACCGCTCCTTTGTGGTGCGGTATCATTTCCCTTATAAAGCACACGTTGATATTATTATCCACCACCGCCGATTTCATTTCCCGGAACATATTCTGCAGAATGCGTTCATTATCTCTCCGGTAACTTTGAAGCTCTGCCGGCTTATTAACTAACGTACAGCAGCAGGGATATACCTTTTTCATATTCTCTATGCTTTTTTTCTGTTCGGCTATGATATTCAGCGCCATATTTTGAAGTGAAATATAGGTTGTGTAACGCAGAAGATTTTCAGACATTTTAATCGCTGCCCGGTGATGCGGCATCATCTGTACAATAAAATTTCCCGATATGCTGCCAGCCTGAGGAGCAGACGTCATCTGCTCCATCATTTCATTCAGGATACTGTAATAGCAATCCAGATAGGCTTTCGTGTTTATACTTAAATCACTGTAACCTGCCATCTTTCTATCAATTCCTTTCGCTCCGCTCAGACGCAAAACGTTTTGGAGTCATTTTCAGTCTTTGCCTCTTAGTATCCTATGACCGGAAAAAGTATATTGTGAGTTGTCCTAATCCACAGTTGTAGATTTGTCACTTACCGGGGTATCGGCGCCTTCAAACCATGTTAAGAATAAGTGCGGAAGTTCAAGATATAATTGATAGACTTTCTTTTCCTCTGTCCCTATACTTATATCATACTTGATTTGGAGGTAAATTTAATGAACTTAGGAAGCAGTTTATTTAACACAAGGAAACGGTCCGGACTGTCCCAGGAGGAAGTGGCGGAAAAATTGGGAGTCAGCAGGCAGACCATTTCCAAATGGGAAACGGACGAGACGCTGCCCGACATCCGGCAGTCCAAGAGCCTGGCAATCCTGTATCATTTATCTTTGGACGAACTGATTGAATTTGACGCAGATTTGAAAGAGATCGAGCGGGTCATTGAAGACACCGGCGAAGAGATTCACAAAAAAGTGGACTGGACAAAGGCCTGGTTTTAAAAGATATCCCGGCTCACATCTGGAATTATAAAGGATAGATTTAGAACTGTTATAATAAAAACGCAGTTACGGCGCGTAAAACGGCCCCGGCATAAGACAGTTTTTGTCTTATACCGGGGCGTCTGTGTAAAATGGCGGAAACAGATTCTGCGTTAGCTGATTATGATAGAAAACTCAGTCGTTTTCCGTTATCCCTTCTTTCATCTTCTTCATCACTTCCTCGGAAATAAAGTCGGTCATATACTGCTTTTCTCCCGTCTTCTTCTCCTCAAAATCCTGGCGAATCTGCTCATTCATCCGGCCTATCTCCTCCTCAAATTCCCTGGCCGACATCAGACGGCATCCCTGGCCGCGTATGATAATCTGTTCCAGGCGGTCCGAGGTAGCCACCGTCACATGATATTTTCTGGCATTTTCATGGGCAAATTTCTCGATATACTGATCCGCCGTCTCGGCCTCTTTCGTATAAACGACATGGATGTTGTGGTAATCCAGGAATTCCGTGGCATGCCCCTGCACACGGTATGCATCGAAGACGGCGATCACCTGGCACTTTTTGGCGCCCTGGTAATTGCACAGGATGTCCAGAAGTTTTCCCCTGGCGCTGTCCATATTCCGGTCGGCCAGCTCCCGCAATTCCTCCCACGCAAATATGATATTATATCCGTCCACCAGCAGGTACTCTTCCCTGGTCTCCGCTTTTCCATGGGACCGTATTGCGGAAGTCCCGGCTGCCGAGGTTCCTGCTGGTGCTGATGCCCCGGGCGCCGGGGTCCCGCCGGATACTGTACTCACGGACGCCATGTCCCTGCCGTAGGCCGTACCGTACTGCGTCCGGTTTCCAGACGCATAGCCGGAATACCCGGACGAAGAACTGCCGCGGCCACCCCAGCGTCGCCTGGATGCACCGGATTTATCGCGTTTATTGGCATTATAAGTGCGGGCAAGGATCGCATCGATCTCATCTGTTCCTATCCACATTTCTTCCGTCTCCGTACCGGCTTTTTCCCTCTTTCCCGCTCTTTTTCCACCGGACTGCGGCTGTTCCCCATTGTTCTCCACAATTTCGGGGGGTAGGCAGCTTTCCAGATGCATATAATCCGCCACTTCATCCCAGTTTACAACGAATCCGGCTCCGTGGGCGCAGAATACGGAACCGGACGGGTTGTCCGTGTCGCCGTCCGCGTCGTAGCCGATGGCCTCAATCACTTCCTCTTCATTGTGACAGGGAGCGTATCCCTTAAGCGCACAGCTCAGGTGTCCCCGGCCGCCAGTATAGGCCGTCACCTCCTGCTGGTATCCGTCCATACAGGCCACCGGGGCATTTCCGGTGAGGACCGCATACTCTCCCTCCAGCGCCGGAGGTTCAAATGTTCCATGCATCCGTTCCACATCCGTCATCGCCCGGCCCAGCAATTTTTCAGGCACCTCCAGCCGGAAATCGTAAACCGGCTCCAGAAGTACCGAATCGGCCTGCATCAGTCCGTGGCGCACGGCCCGGTAAACCGCCTGCCTGAAATCCCCGCCCTCCGTGTGTTTCAGATGGGCGCGCCCCGACATCAGCGTAATCCTCATATCCGTTATCGGAGAACCGGTCAGCACTCCCTTATGCTCTTTTTCCTCCAGGTGGGTCAACACCAGTCTCTGCCAGTTCCGGTCCAGCACATCCTCACTGCAGGCCGCCGCAAAGGACAGGCCGCTTCCCGGTTCATCCGGTTCCATTAACAAATGGACCTCGGCGTAGTGGCGGAGCGGTTCAAAATGTCCCACTCCCTCCACCGTATTCTGAATCGTTTCCTTGTATACAATGCTTCGTCCGCCAAACTCAATCCGTACTCCAAACCGTTCGGCAATCAGGCTCTTTAAGATCTCCATCTGGATTTCCCCCATAATCTGGGCATGGATCTCTTTCTGTTCTTCCTGCCAGGTGATATGAAGCTCCGGCTCCTCCTCTTCGAGCTGTAAAAGTTTCGGGAGCATGACGGCGGCGTCCACCTCCTCCGGAAGCTGTATCCTGTATGTGAGGACAGGTTCCAGAATCGGCATGGCTGAAGCCGCTTCTATCCCGATTCCTCTTCCGGGCGAAGTTTTTGCAGGTCCCGTCACCGCACAGACCGTTCCGGCATCCGCCTCTTTTACCGCCTCAAATTTATCACCCGAATAGACGCGGATCTGATTGACTTTTTCCTCATCTATTAAATCTTTTACCTGCAGACGGCCTCCCGTAATCTTCATATAGGTCAGCCTGTTTCCCTGGTTATCCCTGGCAATTTTAAATACCTTGGCGCCAAACTGTGAGGAATATTCCGGCATAAGCATGTAATCTTCCATGCCTTTTAGAAATTCTTCTATTCCATCCAGCTTGAGCGCCGATCCGAAAAAGCACGGAAATACTTCCCGCGCCCGGATCATTTCTGCCACATCCGCCGGAGCTATCTGCCCGCTCTCCAGATACTGCTCAAGCGCCGTCTCGCTGCATGTGGCCAGATTTTCATAAAAGCTCTCCGTTCCCTGTTCACTGAAATCCGCAATGTTCCCGTCCAGCTTCTTGTTCAGTTCCAGGGAAATATCCTCTTTCCTTCCGTCCGCAAGGTCCATCTTGTTGACAAAAAGAAAAGTGGGAATCCCATATCTTGCAAGGAGCCGCCAGAGCGTCTGCGTGTGCCCCTGCACCCCCGCCGTGCCGCTGATTACCAGAATCGCGTAGTCCAGCACCTGTAGGGTTCGCTCCATCTCGGCCGAAAAATCCACATGCCCCGGGGTGTCTAAAAGTGTAACCTGCATCTCTCCCCACCGCAGCATGGCCTGTTTGGAAAATATGGTGATTCCCCTCTTCTTTTCCAGCTCATAGGTATCCAGAAAAGCGTCGCCTTTATCCACTCTTCCCAGCTTTCGGACGGCTCCGCCCGTGTACAGCATTGCTTCCGATAATGTAGTTTTTCCCGCATCCACATGAGCCAGAATGCCGACCGCCAGTTTCTTCATCTGCTTTACTCTCCCTGTCCGTTCCGTAATAAACTGTTTTTCTTCTTTTGACAGTTTATCACGGAACGGGCGGATTGTAAAACGCGATTATCCATTTTGTATTTCCATATTCAGTAAGACGGAAAATCGGTTGTAAAACTCTTTTTCAAACAGTTCCGTCACGTCTTTGCTATTATATTCTTTCCACAACTCATCATCACTCATAGCAGCAGACAAAGGACAGTTTTCTTTCAGGAATGTTTCACTCAGTTCCTGTCCCACATCACGACTTCCGGCTTTCATAAATCCGGCGTAAGCTTCTGCCGTATCATTCAGGCCTTTGGCTGCCGCTTCTCTTCCTGCTTCCCCCAGAACTTCGATTGCCTGCTGCACCAGATAATATCCGAGTTTGATGCACAGCATATTAAAACCGCTCCGATGCGTTCCCTCATCGTAGCTGAAATCAGCCGGAAACCGGTAGTCCGGATCAAATTCGGCAAACGCCTCTTTCCTCTCCTCCCGATTCATATTAGCCGGTCTTAAATATACCGCAAAACAGCAGTAGTCATCTCCCTCCTGTGTCAACGTTTTCGCCAAATCGATCTGAGCCTTTTTCGCATAACTTCCAAACATCGCATGGTGAAATTCTTCACAGTAAACGCGGCCAAGTTCCCGTTCCCCGGTATCTTTCCAAAGCTGGGCAATGGGACAAACCAGGGTGTCGGACAGTCTCTCCTGTGGATTTAACCGGATTTTTCTTCTTTTGAACCTGGGATCGCCGGGAAGATCGTAATAGGTGAACAAATTTTCCAGGTTGATTTTCAATCCGCAGCTCTCATGACGTAGCCTGAGTTTTTCCCCTCTGTCTCTTCCAAAGCGGCGAACGGCTTCACGTACGGCCGCTTCCCCCTCCACGGGATCCGCATCTGCCAAAGCTTTGGCAAGCTTGATATATAGAATGCTCCAACAATCCTGGAGATTACCGATTTGTTTTCCCATCTTTTCTTCCATTACATTTTCCTCCTGCAATGAGCCATTCTTTTTGTTTCAGCCCTCTTTTTAACCCCAATTTTTATTCCTGCCTTTTTAACGTATCCATAGCATATTGGCAAAGCACGGCAGCCCCATATCCTATCGCCTCATCGGGAAAAACATTGGCTCCGCTATGAAGCCCTATCCCTGTCTCCGGTTTCTGCTGATCGCGCGTTCCGATCAGGAACTGACCGCCCCTGTTTTTGCACTGCTCCAAAAGGCAGGAAAAATCATCTGAGCCCATGGATGGAACCGAAAGCCGTACAACCGAATTTTTTCCCAGTATTTTCTCAGAAGCAGCGGCAAAGCGATCCGACAGCTCCGGATCATTAATCAGAGGAGGCATTCCTCTTTCAAACTCTACGAGACAGCTTGCCCGCATGCTTTTACAGCAGCCGTCCGCCATGCGGGGAACAGCCGCCTTTAACCTGGCCCGAATCTCCGGATTGAGCGTACGCAGCGTTCCATATAACTCCGCGCATTCCGGAATGATGTTGGGCGCCGTCCCCGCGGCTATCTGTCCGAATGTTAGAACGGCGGACTCACATGGGCTGATTTCACGGCTGATTAGTGTCTGCATCTGTGTCAAAAGAACTCCCGCCGCTATGATTGGGTCAATGCAATCCTCCGGATGGGCCCCATGTCCCCCTTTCCCCTTTATTTCTATCCTTACCACATCACAGCCGGCATTATTAATGCCTGAGATAACCCCCGTCTTTCCAAGCGGAACGGATGGGCTGCAGTGAAGTCCGATCAACTGGTCGGCAGGATGTTTTTTCAGTACCCCGGCGGCAAGCATTTCCGCCGCTCCGTCACACGTCTCTTCCGCCGGCTGAAAAATGAGAAGGAGTGTCCCGCATAATCTGTCCTTTACTTCATTTAACACCCTGGCCGTCAAAAGCAGCGCTGCCGTGTGGACATCATGTCCACAGGCATGGGAGATACCGCTGCGTTCTGAGGCAAATGTGCTTTTCGTATTCTCTTCAATCGGTAATGCGTCAATATCTTCTCTGATTGCCAGTGTTTCTCCGGGAACCCTACCCAGGACTCTGGCAACAACTCCTGTTCTTAAGGAATACTCCAGTATCTCTACTCCGGCCTGCTGAAGATACCTGCGGATTGTTTCCGTGGTTTTCTCTTCCTGATGCCCCAGTTCAGGAAAACGGTGAAGCTCATGACGCAGCCTCACAATTTCTCCATAATATTGCTCCAATAACCGCCCTATCATTGTTCACGCTCCTTTCTTCCTCCCCTACCGGCCTCATATAAGGTGCATCTATACCGCCATTTACAGCAGCGAGATTAAAACCCGGTCATGATCTCGATTATTTTTTTATCCGTTTCATGCATCCCTTCGCGGCCCAGAATTCCAATATTGTGTATTGTGTTTTCGGCTCCGGCTCCTACAAGCCCCTCGCCTTCATAAAACTGCCGTCCATTTTGATACATTTCAAATCCGAAAATTCCTGCATCGACAGCCGTGGCAATCTTCGCCGCACAGCTTGATTTTGCCCCGTCACAAACAATGCCGCTTGTTATGGCGAGTGCATTTATCACCGTATGTTCTATAGCTGCCAGTTCTTTTGTCAGAAGAAAGGCAATCCCGGCTCCGGCTCCTACTCCCGCACTCACGGCTCCGCAATAGGCGGACAGCCGTCCGATGCCTGATTTTAAATGCAGCGTGATGAGATTTGAAACCACAAGCGCTCTGAGACATTCTTCTTCCTCCGCGCCCAGTTCTGCGGCATATTCAATAACCGGAATACTTACCGTAATTCCCTGATTACCGCTTCCGGAATTAATAACAACGGGAAGCTCACAGCCGTTCATCCTTGCATCAGAAGCGGCCGCCGCCCTGGCTCTGGCCCTTGTTCTGACTTCTTTTCCGCACGTTTCAATCAGCAGTTTTCCGATAGCCGCTCCGTAACGGCCGGACATCCCTTCCTCCGCAATGGCCTGATTGCAGCTAATCTGACGTCTCAGTACTTCCCTGACGTCATCCGCCGCTACGGAACAGGCAAAATCATAAATACCATTCACCGTAAGAAGAGAATAATCCCCCTGTCCCGCCGATTCTGCCAAGAGGTGGCTTGTCTCCCTGAGCGTCCCACCTGCTATGGTCTCACCGTCTTTTTCTGCAGAAATAATATTTGTATGTTCATCCACAATACGGACCTTTGCACTGTGGTTTTTCCGCCAAACCGTCACGGCAATATCCAGAATATGTTCTGTGTAAGAGGGATGCACGTCGATTACATCCTTTTCCAAAAATTTTTTAATTTCCCTTGTGCCTGAATCCGTCGCCAAAGAAAGAACCTCCAGTTTTCTATCCGCTTCTCCAACTATAATTCCGGCGGCGACGGCCGCCTCAATCCCTTTCTGTCCGCCGGTTCCAGGTATTACCGCACTTTTTACATTCTTTATAATATTCCCGCTTACCTCAATCAGGACTTTTTCAGGCATCCCTCCAAGAATCTCTCTCGCCTTTGCCGCGCAGTATGCGACGGCAATGGGCTCTGTGCAGCCCATCGCAGGAACCAGTTCGTGTTCCATAATTCTCAGATATGCACTGTACCGCAAATCATCTCTTCTCATCTCTGCACCACTAAGTCTTTCACTACCTTCGTACCGGCCGGCTCTATTACAACATCCTCGCCGGTAAGCACCGTATTACAGGCCAGGCATACTTTTCCATTTACTTTGACCGCACAGCGGCCGCAGATTCCCTGGCCGCAGACGCTGTGCATGTAAAAACTTAAAGTTCCGTCAAACTCGTTGCCGATATATTCCAGAAGTCCCATAACTGTCATTCTTTCCTCCGGCCGCACCTCCACATGGAATTCGTCATAATAAGCGCTCGCATCTGTTTCCGGATTAAAACGGTATACTTTTATATTCATCTACTTTTCCTCCATGTTTGCCATTCCAAGTTCTTCCTCCAAAATGAAGGTTTCATAGTCCACTTTTTCTGCCGGGCGGAGCGGTATTCTTGTTACAACCGGCTTTCTCGTGGTAAGAATATCCTGTCCCTCTTCCAGACGGCTCATGATTCTTACCTGCCATTTTTCATTGTCAATATACTCATAGTCCGTTCTCAGATGGAGGCCCCTGCTCTCTTTTCTCATACGGGCCATTTTTGCCGCCACTCTGGTACAGAGCAGTGTATTCTCCGTCTGCAGAAGTCTTAACAGTTCACGGTTATACAGTAAAGTCTTACTTGGCAGATATACCTCTTCCAGGGTCTGTTCTAATTTTTCAAATGTCTCTATTCCTTCCTTAAGATGTTCTTCATCACGCCAAAGTCCCAGGGCCGTATCCGAAGTGCTCTCCATTTCCCGTATTACACTGTTGATTCTTATCTCTCCGGTTCCCGATAATTTTCTGTCCAGTCCTTCCAATACGGCTTTGACCGATTCTTCTGAACTCTCCGTCTTTTCCTCAGTCAAAGCAGCCTCTCCGGCCACTTCACCGGCCTTATATCCCTGAACCAGCATTTCAGTCACAGCGTCTGCCACACGGTTGGCTCCAAACACCCCGCCGGCACATTCCCCTGCTGCCAGCAGTCCAGGTACACCGGTTCTCATATTTTCATCCACCAGAATACCTCCCACACTATATTCGCTGGATAATCCCACCTCGATTCTTCGTTTCTCTTTAATAATCCTCTTATATTCAAGAATATCATTTCCATGATATTTTCCTCTGGGATAAAAACCGTCAAAATGATCCATCAGCGCTTCAAACATCTTATCGATCTCCTCATCCGTAAACCGGTGGAAATCAAAATAAATTCCTCCATTGTCGGTTCCGCGCCCCTCCCTGATGGCCTTGCCATAGTAGTAAATATGTACCAGCTTGCACATTTCACTTGTTTTTTCCATTTCCCGGAGCTGTTCCGGTATTTCGATCTTTCTGCCGTCCCGATCCACCGGATCGTAATCAAAGGCATCACGGAAGGTACAGATGACCGGCAGGATCGACCCCCGCATCTCATTGGGTTCTACCGCGGTGATGAGAAACAGCATAAACTCCATATCCGCCAGAGCCGCTCCCGCTCTGTAGGCCATGGCATGACCGTCCCCGGTCATATCGGAGTTTGTATTTTTCAAAGAATAGGGCTGATATCCCCCCGTTCCTAAGACTACTTCTTTTGCTTCAAACTGAATCAGACAGCCGCGGTAGAGATCCAGGCCGACGGCGCCTGTTACACGTTCCTTATTTTTCAGCAGTTCGATGATTGCCACGTCCTCATACATGTGAACCGAGCCGGTCTTTTCGAGACCCTTTAACAGGGAAGTTCCCATTCCTCTTCCCGTAACATCCCAGTTTCCGGGACGGTAAAATTTAAACCTCTGGCCTGCCTCCTCTCCCCACTGTTTTACTTTGTACACAATTTCCGGACTTTCTTCTACAAACTGCTCAACCATATTCTGGTCGCTCAGATTAAAGCCGTCATTACAGATGGAACGGAACAAATCTTCTTTCGTGAAACCCGGATCTGCCTCGGCAATTTTAAATTTGTGGTAAGCGCTGGCTCCATCCATTCCATAGGAACCTCCTATCATAATCGTATTTCCGCTGTTTCCGATCTTCCCTTTTGATACAAGTGTAACGTCCGCTCCTTTGCCGGCGGCGGCGACGGCCGCAGTACAGGCCGCCCCTCCTCCTCCGATCACAAGCACATCCGTATTTATTTTTGTCTTTACATTCATAATTCTTCTCCCCTTTAATTTGGCAAGATTTTCATTTTGCCATGCTCATAATTATTCCTCAGATAAGGTTAAAATCCTGATCCTGATATGAAAGAAGAACGGCCGCCATCTCCTCCCCATATGTTCTACCAAATTCCTCCAATACGCTTCGTGAGATCCGCTCTCCCTGCTCTCCAAGGATAGCTGTTACAATTTCCCGGAACGTCTTATAGCAATGTCCGCAATGATAATCAAATGTTTTCTGGTATTCCGTACGTTTGTTAAACACCTGGCCTTCCCTAAAATCCGCTCCTCTTGATATCTGCAGACAATAGCCGCTTTCATGCATACTCTGAGGGACCTCGTATGTAAGTAATGGATTAAATCCCCTGACAATCGATTGATCTACGTGCCTGCAGTAAAGCGTTCCGCATTTCTTTAGTCCCATTTCTTTAAACTGCGCGGCCCAGGGGCACATATAAACCTTCTCAATATGATCCGGAGACCAGGCCGTCGTCTCTCCCGCATTCGCGCAGCCTTCCCGTTTGACCGTCTCGGTATTTTTCCATTCCCCATACTCGCGGTATGTGGTAAAATTCAATCCTTTTCCGTCTCTCACCGCCCTTTGGGCCATTCGCGAACCACGCTGTTCCGCATAGCGTTGTGTACTCATAACAAATATGGCTTCTCCCCTGTCGGGACACTCCTGCATCAGCCGTTCATAAAACCTGCCCACCAGCCATGCGTGATGTTTTTCTGTAAATTCTTTCATTCTTCTTTTTCTCCTGTGCACCTGTCATTGCAGTCCGCCGGGGGACCGTTCCACGAATCAAACTTTCAGGCTGCTGCTTCATCAAGTTCCGGATAGAAATCGACATCTCCGCTCTCTTCCTCCGGCATTTTGTATAAATTCATACTGATCGTGACAAGCATGGATACCGCCAGCAGCATACAGTAAAAATTGGTCTTAATCACTGCCAGAGGAGAAGAAATACCTCCATAACTCATTGCCAGAAGTACTGCTGTTCCTATTGGTGAAATTCCCGGTATAACACAGGCAAATACATCTAAAATTGATGCAAAGCGCTTATTACAGATATTATATTTTCTGGCAATCGGTTTCAGGACCGGGGTACAAATCAGGATACAGACCGTATTGTTTCCGATAAAGAAATCAATGACGCTAATAATCAATCCCATCAGGTACTGCGCCGTCTTACGGCTTTTAATTTTAGCATTGGCAAGATTGGTAAGACATCTGATTCCTCCCCGATCTTCCACAAGTCCCATAATGCCTTTTACAAGAATGCCTATCATGGCCGTTTCCAACATTCCGAATGACCCGGCAGCAATCGCCTGTGTAAACGTGATTAAGGTCAGGCTCCCCGACATGATTCCAATGACGCCTGCCAGGATTGTCCCGCACATTAGCACGACGATTATATCAAGTCCTGCCATTGCAAGTACAAGAACCGCCAGATACGGAATGACTTTACTCAGTTCATATGTGTAGGATGCATCCACATTTCCGGTACTCTTTGTCATTACGGCATAAAGCACCATCGTAGCAATTGCCGCCGGAAGAGCAATTTTAAAGTTCATCCGGAATTTGTCTTTCATCGCACATCCGGCCCCTCTTGTCGCAACGATGGTAGTGTCGGAAATGAACGACAGATTATCACCAAACATGGAACCGCCAAGTACAGCCGAAAGGGTAAATGCCATATCAATGCCCGCACTCTCTGCCAGACCGACGGCGATTGGCCCGATAGCTGCTACGGTGCCCATGCAGGTTCCCATAGCTGTCGATATCACCGCTGAAATCAAAAACAGGCCCGCAACAAGAAACTGATGGGGAATCAGCGCCAGGCCCAGGCTTGCCGTTGCATCCACGGCACCCATGGCCTTGGCTGTGGAGGAAAATGCCCCGGACATCAGGAGCACCAGAGTCATGACCATGATCCCCGGGCTCGCGGCCGCTTCAGCAAACCGGTTTACCTTATCCCCTAGTTTCCTCTTACCCATCAGCAGGGCGATTACGACACCTAAAAGTAAGGCAAAGTTTCTTGGAACCTGCTTAAACGGATCCGGTGTTCCCATAATTGTAAAAAGAATTCCGCTTCCCATATACACTACAAGAAAAACAACCAACGGCGTAAATGATAAAAATCCAATGTCTTTGTCCTGAACTGCGTTTTGATTTTGTTTATTACGTTTCTCCATACTTCCTCCTTAAATTTGTATTTTTTATACAACCTCTCCCGTAAAACATCCTGAACCTTGCCATCCCGGATCTGGCCCCCCTTTACCAGCCTGTCATAATCGGCATCCTTTTGCTTACACTTCTATATAAAGCAAATACTGTGCCAATTTTTATCTCTGTACGGGCCGCCTCTGCAATGTCTAATCTTAATTTTTCTTTTTTCCTTTATACCGAGCCTGATATTGCTTCCCTTATTTGAAGTATTTTCCAGACAGTACTGTCAAATTATTATCTTATCCGAATGAGCAAGCTGGAATTTCAGGATGTTTTTTCGCCCTTCTTTATTAAAAAAATGGTTTAATTGGACATATAACCAATTAAACCATTTTAATTAAGCCAATTTATATTTTTCCGCTGCCCTTCATAATGGAATGAATCCCTTTTTGAGTAATCTGAGTACCACCACGCCCTTTATGAATCGATACATACTCCTTCTCTTGCAGCCGTTCCAGATAAACCCGGATTTCCGCCTCGGTGAGCGGAATCCCTTTCATCTGCAGATTATCCGCCAGTTTTTTTCGCCCTGTCTTTTCTCCCTTAAGCCTGAGCCCATATAATTCAGTCAGTATCTCACTTTCTACTGACATCTCAGAATGAGCCTGAAGCCGGACCGCCGGTTTTTCACTCAGCATATATTCCGGAAAATCCTCGACTCGGATTGTATCATGTTCGACTATCGAAAGATAGGAAATGCAGTTTTGAAATTCCCTGACATTACCCGGCCAGGAATAATTAAGCATAAATTTCATAGCATCTTCATGTATGTTTTTCCTGATATGGTTCTTTCTGAAAAACCATGGGAGCATGTCATAAATATCATTTGCTCGGTTCCTGAGAGGAACCGTCTGTAAAATCAGTGTATTCAGACGGTAATACAAATCCAGCCGAAACCGTTTTTCTTTCACAAAAGATAAAAGATCCTGATTGGTGGCCGATATAATCCGCACGTCTACGGGGATTACCTGGCTGCCACCCACACGGACCACTTCCTGTTCCTGAAGAACCCTGAGAATCTTTGCCTGAAGATTCAGGGAGACATCTCCGATCTCATCCATAAAAAGTGTGCCGCCGCTGGCCATTTCAAATATACCTGGCTTTCCTTTTCTGCTTGCTCCGGTGAACGCGCCCTCATGGTAACCGAATAATTCACTTTCCAAAAGAGAGTCTGTGAGAGAAGCACAATTAAAGGCAATGAACGGTTCCTCTTTCCTTCCCGATGCCTGATGAATAGCCTGGGCGAGCAGTTCTTTTCCGGTGCCGCTCTCTCCCTGGATCAAGATCGGGAAATCTGTTTCAGCAAACTTTCTCGCCTTTTCCTTCATTCTTCTCATTGCTTCGCTGGAACCGATGATATCATCGAAATTATATTTTAACTCCGCTTTTCTGACTCTTTCACTGCCATAGCGCGCATAGAGATTCCTCATCTCCTCAAAACTTTTCAAAATCAGAGCACTGCTCCCCTCCATCTTATCTGAAAAAAAGTTCCAGGTCATCAGGTATTTTTTACCATTAATCATGACCGGCGCATTGGACAAATGCGCTTTCACCCGTCCCTTTGGTATTCCCGTTTCCGGTATCAAATCGCAGATATCACGATGGATCAGATAGATATACGGCTCGTTGAAGAGTTCCTGCGCTGCGGAATTCAGAAGGCTTACCTTCTTCTCATCATCCAGAATCAGAACAGCCTCACTGAATCCCTCCACAAACTGCTGCTCGCTGAATCCAAAATCGTGGCCGTACCTGGTCAGTTCCGTAATTCCACGGTTAATCGAAATGACCTTTCGGCCATACGTAAATATTTTTTCGATAGCCACCGGGTTTAGACAATCGAGCCGGCTGAAAACTTCTATCAGAGTTAATGGATCCAGGCACCGTTCGCCAATATCAATCACCCGCTCTATATGTCTGGGAATAATCGGGAATTCGTTCGGTGTAATCGCCAGCTTTATGTCGGAATAGTTTTCCGTACATCCAGGATAATAAGGAAACAGTTCAATGTTTTTCATATCCAGAGCATACAAAAGCGCCACCGTTTCGAGAGCCAGTTCCTGTGTGTTGTTTATTACAATCGCCTTCTTCTCTCCGGAAGCCGCTTTCAGTCTGTCATACATACTTCTCTGGATCGTCAGGTGGAGTACGATAATCTCTGTATCGCTCATCAGCATCGGAGCCACCTGTTTGGCCATCTCCTCACTGATTGCAATGACAAGATCACAGCGGATGCGGCAGGCGCTTTCCTGATTAATCAGCATCATGCCGATATCCGCATATTCGCCTAACAGTTCCTCTAATTGCTCCTTGATGTATTCAGATACCCGCCTTCTGGTGCAGGCAATGATTACCTTTTTCTTCATCTGCCTTACTCCCCCTGTCCGTTCCGTAATAAACTGTTTTTCTTCTTTTGACAGTTTATCACGGAACGGGCGGATTGTAAAACGCGGTGATGCAGGTTTTATTTTCCACCCAGGAATTTATTGTCCTTCAGAAATCGCCAGGCCGCCTCCTGCGCCCCTATTCCCATCACATCGACCTGATGTATCATCTCCGCCATTGCCCTATCACTGATTTTGCCCTCCAGCTTTCCCAGTATTTCTTTCAGTTCCGGATAACGTTCCAGTACCTCCCGGCGCACAAAATTACATGCCGCTCCGGTTTGATTAAATTTGTATCCCAGCGGTTTTGATAGATCGATATGATGCTCCGACATCATACGTGAAACTGCCGACTTATAGCCACTCTCCGTCCCCTTATTCTCCTGATCTGCAAATTCTGCCAAAAAAGAGGAAAACACAGCCTCCATATCTCCCCCAAACATATCAATACGGCCTTCCTTAAGCGCATCAAAACAGCCGGATATCCCGTCCAGCCCAAAAGACGTCTTCACCTCAATATCGGTATTTGACTCAATCAGCTCTTTATAAATATTTCCGAGAATAACAGTCTCTGTATCATTGCGCGCCCCCACGGTAACTGCTTTCTTCTCCGTCCCACGGCAGGCATCAAATGTAAATGCGAGCAGCGTTTCTGCCGTTGTACAAAACAGACGTTCCAATCCCATACCCTTCCACATGTCCTTGAACTACACCGGGCTAAATTACACCATTTTCTTTTTTGGACTTATATTGTAGCACCGTGCGTCTAAAAAGAGTGTAAGCGTATTATATTTGGGATAAAGATTTCATTAAGATTGTCAGATTTCAAAAATACACAGATTCTTATAGTCATACTGCTTCTAATAAACTGTGGAGCGCTCGGCGCGTGAGGGCGCATCCTGCCCGGACAATTTTTCACATCATAGGAATTTCCTATGCTATAAAAAATAGTAATTATTGGATGGCTATAAAATCCTTTTTCCAGCCGGAAAGACCGATGAAATCAGCTTTGGCAGCAAAAAAGAGAGTCCAATAAACGGACTCCCTTTTTCAGGAACTCACGGCAAAATGCCCCGATCCGGTAATTTGTGAGGGGAAATCACCGAATCATCTGTCTTATTTTCCTTCTTTCATCACCTGGATAATCTCTTTCCATCCGTCCGGCTTTTTCTCCACATAGCGCGCCGCAAAGTCGTACACTTCCATATCTTCCATCCTCTTCTTGGCCGCCTCGGTCATCGCTGGGCTGAATCCGCACTCCTCCAGCATGGCAACGGAACCTTTCAGTTCTGCCGCACGGCGGTGGCAGTGGATTGCCGTTCCAGTGACCAGCCTGTCCAGGTGGGACGTGAACGGAATATTGTCCATGGATTTGGAGATTGAAGAAATCACCTCATCCGATACATCGTAGGCGTCGGCCGCCTGGAGCATTTCGATCATCAGGGAAGCGATTCCCTTCATATAAATACTTCTTACCAGCTTGATCGCCGACGCGGCTCCCGCTTTCTCCCCTGCGGTCGTAATTTTCATTCCCAGAGGGCTCATGAGCTCTTTAAACAGTTCGGCGCCGTTTCCGCTGGCTGTGATGGGAACCTGGTGTTTGTCCTTGGGAAGGGAACCGAGCATGGCGGCATCTACAAATTTCACCCCCGTATCCTTGACGGCGTCCCAAATCTTTTCTTTTACGGAAGGAGTGGACGCGCTGACATCGGCATAGATTTTCCCTTCGCCGAGCACGCCCTCAATCTCTTCGCAGACATCCATTGCAAAAGAGGACGGAACCGCGCCGAATATCACATCGGCCTCGGCGGCAACCTCTTTTGCCGTATCATAAAGTGTCACATCGGCCTCGGCGGCACGGCCCGTCACCATCTTGCCCATCACCGGATCTTTTGCCATCTTGTCAAATGCAATAATTCCTGTCACGCCTTCCCCTTTAAGTCCCAGGGAGATATTATAAGCGGCTTCGCCAAAGCCTATAAATCCAATTTTCATCTTTGTATTCTCCATTCCGCCGACCTTTTGGCGGCATAAGTTGATTCAAATTATTAATGATACTCCATTGTTATTGAAACCATATGTACTTTACGGCTCATAAATCCCGTCGATTATCTCAAATTCCTTTTCTTCCAGGGATTTCTTCACCCAGTCGCGTTTCGATGTCCCGTTTTTCGCCGCAGCCAGTTTTATCTCATCCGCTGCCTGGAATTTTTTAGCATCCTCTAAAATCTGAGGAGCGTCTTTTCTTGGAATGACGATGATCCCATCCGGATCAGCCAGGATGATGTCTCCCGGATTGACGCTGATTTCACCGCAGGCAATCGGTACATTGACCTCGCCAGGTCCCTCCTTGTAGGGGCCTCCCGGAGTCGTTCCCGTCGCATATACTGGGAAATCCCACTGGCCAATCTCATCGATATCACGGATCGGACCGTCCAGAATAATTCCGGCTGCTTTTTTCGTATGGTAAAGCAGGGCCATCATAATCTCTCCCATCAGCGCCCTGGTATTGTCTCCCTCATTGGATACCACCAGCACGTCGCCTTCCTGCGTCATATCGATGGCGGCATGGAGCGCCAGATTATCTCCGCTTCTCGCTTTGACCGTCAGCGCCGGGCCTACCATCATCTGGGACCTTGGGCTGCTCACAAGACGGATTCTGGGATTCATCGCACAGCTTCTCCCCATCACGTCCGCCACATTGGAAGCCGGAATCTCTTTAAACTGCATCATTACATCGTGATCCGGCATCTGTCTTTTCAAATAAATTCGTTTACCAACTGCCATTTTCTGCACCATACCTTTCTTTGTGTTATCTGAAATTTTGTGTTATCCGAAATTTTCCGCATAAACTCTGCTGTCTGAACCGTGTCGTTTTCCGCTCCTCATCCTCCGCGTTACTGCCGGTGGAATTGGTTCTTTTCTGTATAGATGGATCATAGCACAGCAGAGTGCACAATTTCAAACAAGGTTTTTTTATGTTTTTAACAAATTATTGTTGTTATCCTTTTAAATTTTTTGTTCTGTGTTATACTGAAAGAAATAAACGGATTTGAAGAAAAGGAGAGGGAACAATGAACCTGATAAGCCTCTACTATTTTACGGAACTGGCCCGGGAACTTCATATGACGAATACAGCCCAGAAGCTCTATATCTCGCAGCAGAACCTGAGCCAGCACATCCAGCGGCTGGAACAGTATTACGGGGTGGAACTTTTTTACCGTAAGCCGAAGCTGGCCCTGACCTACGCGGGTGAGCAGCTCCTTCAGGCGGCAGGCCGGATACTGGCCGAGGAAAATGATCTGAAAAACCGTCTGAGCGATATTTCCCAATTGGGAGCAGGGCACTTAAAGCTCGGGATTCCATCCTACCGCGGGGAGATCTGCCTGCCGTCCATCCTGCCGCGTTTCCACGAACTGTGGCCCCACGTATCAATCCAGCTGGTGGACGCCTCCTCGGAAGTCATGGAACAGATGGTGTTTGAAGGCGAACTGGATCTCTATATCGGTATCAAGTATACAGAGGATATGCGGCTTGAGATTCTTCCCCTTCTGGACGACAACCTGTTTCTCGTCGCCTCCGACTCCCTGATGGAAAAATATCTCGGTGAGGAATACGGAAACGTCAAGCGTGAATCCACAGCAGGCGCGAAGCTGAGCGCATTTAGGGAGTTCCCTTTCCTGCTGCCAAAACCTCCGATGCGTCTTCGCAAGATGATCGATCAGTGTTTCCTGGATGCCGGTTTTGCACCCAGGGTTTTTCTGGAATCCAGTACCACGGAACTTCTGATCTCCCTCTTTCCCCGCGACTATGGCGTCTTTTTCTGTACGCAGATGCGTCTTCCTCTCCTGAACGAGAAAGCGCCGGGAGCCAACACCTTTCCCCTGGCCCTGAACGGTGAACCCGTGAGGCACCGCCTGGTGCTCGCCTACCACAGGGAACGTTTTCTTCCCCAGTATATGAAAGACTTTATCTCCATCACTCAGGACGTCTTCGCCGATCTGGCCGCCGTCCGGCTGGAAAAAAGCTGACTTAGCGAGCGCCTGCACGGAGTGCTTTTTATTTCATAGGAGCACTTTCCTATGAAAAATCCTCCTGTGGCGAAAACCACGGGAGGATTTTTAAAGGGGCGCGGGCCGGACATAATGGCAATTATTGTCCGGCCCGCTGGGGTTTTATTTTGATTTGATATGGCTTATTTAAAAAATAGAATAATTAGAATGGTCCGTATCCGATATGGGTTGCATAAATCAGGAAGATGAATGCAACGATCCACCACATGAAGAATACCGGAAGCAGGTATTTAACCCACTTGCTGTAAGGAACCTTACACATTGCAAGGGCTGCCAGAATCTCTCCGCCTGTCGGCGCCAGAACGTTTGTAAAGGAATCGCCAAGCTGGAATGCGAGAACTGCCGTCTGGCGCGTAACGCCCAGCATATCTGCCAGAGGAGCCATAAGGGGCATGGTAATTGCCGCCTGGCCGGAACCGGAAGGAACGATTACGTTGAAAATATCCTGTACTACGAACATACCGCAGGCCATCAGAGATGCCGGGAGTGAATCGAGGACACTGGCCAGGGCATGGATAATTGTATCCATGATGGATGCATCCTGAAGGATGATAATCGCTGCATTGGCAAGGCCAATCATGATACATGGGAACAGCATGTTTCCAAATCCCTTTTCAAAACCGTCACAGATTTCGCCCGGTTTCAATCCGCCTACAAGACCGCCTAAAACGCCGATGGCAAGGAAAATGGCTGCCAGTTCATCAATATAATAGCCTTTTACAATAACACCGTGTACGGTGAAGACAATACCTGCCACGAAAATGATAAGAACCAGTTTATGGCGTGTCGTCATCTTCGGAATGTTATCCATGTCAATCACATGCTCGTGGGCATGAGCCCTGTCGAACTCATATACGGAGCTGGACTGTGGATTTTTCTTTACTTTTGCCGCATGCCACATAACATAGACAATGCTGACTCCCAGAAGCGCTGCAAAAAGTGCACCTCTTAATTCGATACCTGAAAACATCGGAAGTCCTGCGATACTCTGGGCTACACCGACTGTAAATGCGTTGGTCATGGCACCGCCGTAACCTGCCGCAGCCGCACAGAAGATAATGCCGACCGCCGTCAGAGAGTCAAATCCCATGGTAAGGCAGCATGCCAGTACCAGTGGAACAAAGGCCAGGAATTCCTCAAAGTTACCTGCGAAACAGGAACCGCATCCAAATACGATCATACAGATCGGGATCATCAGAAGTTCCTTGCCCCTCGTCTTTTTAACCACGTTGGCCATACCTGCATTGATTGCCCCGGTTGCGTCCAGAACGGCAAATGTACCGCCGATGATTAAAAGGAAGAAGATAACGTAAGCCGCGTTCTGCATTCCCAGTGTCACAGACATCAGAAGGCTGAAGAGGCTGACCGGGTTCTGATCAATATAGTGGAAGCTGTTTGGATCAACAATTTCTCTCTCACTCACCGCGTCGAATACACGCTCATATGTACCTGCCGGAACAATATAGGATGCCAGAGCGCAAAGTAAAATGATGATTACCAGAAAGAACATCGGGTTAATCGCTTTGAGTTTCGTCTCCTTCTTTTCCGCAGACACCTCCGTGGTGTTTAATTTGTTTTCTTCCATACTGCTCTCCTTTCTCATACGAAGTATAAAGCTTTTTGTTTCCCCTTTTTACTGCTTTGCCGGCATCCGTGAAGCTGCCGGACAATTGCTTTTATTTTAAATCTTTTAAAATACTGCATAAAAACTGGTACGTCTTTCTGGTGGAAGAGATACTCACCATCTCGGACGGTGAATGGAAATTCCAGCAGTCCGGTCCCAGCGCAATGGCATCGAGGGTCGGCCTTGCCTCAAAGAAGCATCCAACCTCAAGTCCTGCATGTACGGTCAGAATCGATGGTTCGGAACCGTAAAGTTTCCGGTAAACCTCTACCGCTGTCTCACGAAGCGGTGACTGTGCCCTGAAATGCCAGCTTGCATATTCAACTTCCGTCTTGCATTCGGCTCCCACAAGAGCTGCCAGGCGCTCTATCTTCTTGTAAATATAGTACTTCAGGCTGTCCTGGGCCGAACGTATCTCAAATACCATCCTGAACTTCTTATCGTCCATGTGAAGTTCACCAAGGTTATCCGATGTATCCACCAGTCCGGTCAGTACTTCGTTCATCTGGCAGATGCCATCCGGAGCCAGTAAAAGCAGGGTGACGATCTGATCCGGAGCAACCTGGGTTTTGGCCGCAGGCGCCTCGCTGACCGTAATCTTAAGTGACTCTGAGGTCTCCTGAAGCTCTCCTCGGAATATATTTTCCAGTTCCTGTGCAAGTTCTTCCAGTTTCGGATAATCGGATACCGCCAGGCTGAGATCCGCTTTGGCCTCCCTTGGAATGGCCAGACGGTACGTTCCGCCCTTAATTGCGGAAATTCCATATGTAAAGCGTTTCTGCGCCTCCGCCAGGAATCTGCCGAGAAGTGAATTGGCATTCCCATGGCCTCTGTGGATATCCTCCCCCGAATGTCCGCCCTTCAGGCCGGATATCATAACATTGTAGGTCTTCCAGTCTTCCTTAAGCTCCTCCGGCTGAACCGGCAGGCTGACTTCCGCGTCCATGCCTCCGCAGCTTCCGCTTAAGATTTCCCTGTCGCAGGCATGATCCAGGTTAATCAGATACTCCGCCTTCATCCAGGACATATCGAAATTCTCGGCTCCGGTAAAATCCGACTCTTCCGCAACGGTAAATAGAACTTCCAGCGCCGGATGCTCAAGTTCCCGCTCCTCCAGAACCGCCATTGCAAAGGAAACCCCGATGCCGTCATCCGCTCCCAGCGTCGTCTGTCCGCCCGTTGAGATGATATCCCCGTCAATCACCCAGGAGATAGGGTCTTTTGTAAAATCGTGGGCGCTCTTATCATTCTTCTCACATACCATGTCGATGTGTGCCTGTAACATAACGGCAGGGGCACTCTCGTATCCCGGCGTTGCCGGTTTTCTTATGAAAACGTTATTGACCGAATCCTGCTTTGCATCGAGTCCCAGCTCTAATGCCCAGTTCAGAATAAAGTCACTGAGTGCTTTCTCCCCGCCGCTCGGATGGGGAATCTGACAAATCTGGTGAAAATGATAAAAAACCCGCTCATTAAGCAACTCTTCTTTACTGCATCCCATAGAAACTCCTTCCTTAACTTACTTGCAATCCCCGTAACTATCCAGTGAATTTGCAGTTCCCGAAATTCAGGATACCGTCTCCTGGACAGCTGTTAAACCCAACCTTTAATCGCGTTTTATAATCAATATTTACTTTATAATCATGATTATAAATGCATATCTGCTATCTGTCAATACCATTTTCTTAACAAAAATTTTATATTTAAATAGACTATTTTTATATTTTGTTACTTTTTGTTTATTTTTTGTTATACTTTTCCAAAACGATTCAAAATACTTCACTGTTTTTCTCTTTATTCTGAATTTTGATTTGATTTTTTAAGTCTTTTCAACTGTTTTCCTTCCTAATTTGCGTTATGAGAAGGGAAATACTGTCATAAAAACAACGAAATATGCGCTTCGCGAACTTTTCATTGCCACCAATAACGGAACACCCCGGAAAGGTTTTCTCCTTTCCGGGGTGTTCATCATTCTTTTATTCGTTTAATCTTCTTTATGCATCTGCCATTACTTCTATAGAGTAAGGATCCATTTATTCCTTGCCGCCCATATCCAGAACATACTCAAATATCTTCCGGAACTTCTCCTCATGCTCTTCGATATTCAGGCTCTCTCCCTGCAGGCTGGCTTCATATATAAAATTCTGATGGAGGGCAATGATTAAATCCAGTGTGATATCGGCCTTTTCTTCCCGTATATATCCCTCCTGGACCATACTCTCCATCGTTATCTCATCGCGCTCGCGCATACTTCCTTCCATCAGCATCTTTTTCATCCGGTTACTCAGCCCCTCCAGTTCAGACGGAAACAATTCCTGATAATAGACCTGGATTACGGAGGCCAGCTTATTGCTGTATCTTCCAAAAAACATATTATGGAATATCTCGGGGTAACGGAAAGCAACCCGGTTAAAACATTGGTAAATTGTCCTGTATCTGTCGATGGAACTCATGTCCGGTTTCAGGGCCTTCCCGAGTGTGACGATGTATTCGCGCAGGTAACATACGGAGCCGAAGAGTGCCAGATGTTCCAGATCGTTGAAGTAATTATAGATAGTGGCGCTGTTATAACCTGCCTCCGTCGCTATCTTTCTTATAGAGAGTTTCTCTACCCCTTCTGCACGAATCAGTTTCTCCGTAGCCTCAATGAAATAAATCATCATCCGTTTTCTCTTTAATGTTAAGTTCATTTCATCATTGGCATTCTCAATCTCTGTCATAGACAATCAGCTCCCTTCCTGTCAGGCCGGCCGTTCCACCGTTAAGCGTGAAGCGGCATCCGAGTAGTTACAATTGCTGCCGCTGAAAATTCCGTCTGGAAATTAAGTTATTAAGTCTTGACAAAATAAAATGCGGAGCATATAATGAGTTTTGTAATCATGATTATATTTTAATCAAGGTTCCAACCCAACTACAGTATATCACGTTTCTACTTTATAATCAATCATCATATTCAATTTATGGATATGTGTCTTTATGTTAGTGTTATTGTTCACACCGCAATGCGCTGTGAACAGTAACCCGCTTCGCGATGCACAGAAATGGCAAAGAACGCCATTTCGCGCCGCATGAAGCGTTTACCCACCGATACAATTATTTTCCCCCTACCGATGGAGGTATGACAATGTCTAAAATCCGTAATTCCGGCACCCTCCTGGTTTTTCTAGGTGCTGTTTTCTGGAGCCTGAATGCTCCGCTTGTGAAATTCCTTACGGCAGATTCCCTGCTGATTTGCGGCCTTCGTTCCATTATTGCAGGAATTACCCTGATGCCCTTCATCAGATGGAAACGGTTAAACTGGACCCCCTGGATGGCCGTTTACATCAGCTCCTACTGCGCGCTCTGCATCAGCATTATCATTGCACTGTCCAAAACATCGGCGGCCATTGCTGTCGGTATGCAGTATACGGCAACCATCTGGCTGTTCCTTGCAAACTTTGTGATAACGAGGAAATTTAATAAGAAGGCATTCTGGCCCGTATGCGTTATTTTCGCCGGCGTTGTCTTTTTCATGTGCTCCGGCACGGACAAGAGCAGCAGCTCCGGCAACACAATTGCCCTGTTGGAAGGCATCTTCTTCGCCTGTATGAGTGTCGGCGCCAAGAAGTCTGCCGGAACCAATCCGATTGGGCTGACCGCCATTGCCAATCTTTTCACCGGCATCTTTGTTTTTGTGGCCTTTCCCTCCACGGCCGGTTACATAGGAACACTGGCATTGACCGACTGGATTGTCCTCCTGATTCTCGGAATCATCCAGATTGGAGCCGGTTATGCCTTCTACAACCTGGGAATCCAGATGATTTCCGCGCAGAAGGCATCCGTAATCGCCCTGTGGGAGATGATCCTCGGACCGGTCTGGGTCGCTCTGTTCCTGAAAGAGTATCCCTCCCCCATTGTACTGGCCGGTTTTGTCATCATCCTTGCCGGAATGCTTCTGGATACAAAGATTAATGTGCCGGATGCCAGGGAAACCGTATTGTAACCCTGACCTTCTCTCATGAACGGATCGAATTAGCTTGAATGGCCAATCTAAAACAATAAAACGGCGCAGGCCTGTAAACTTGCCGTCAGGCCTCCGTCTATGGACAGCCAAAAGCTGCTCCGTAAATTTCATATTGCCAATCTACAGTGAAACGCCCCGGAACTTCAACAGGAGTTCCGGGGCGTTTCAGCCTTCTCTTTCGTGATTCCCTGAGAATACCATGAATCCAGTACCTGGCCTCAGTCCGTCTCACATTATCTGCGTCTCTGAATCCACTTTACCATCTCCACCGCCGGTATAATCAGGAAGGCCAGCAGCAGCGCGGTGATGTATTCCATCAGGGAAATGTGCTCGAATCCAAAGGCGTCCGCCAGGAACGGCACATAAATAACAACGGTCGTAAGAACTAGTGAAAATAACATGGCTCCCCACAGCGCTTTGTTGTGCCCCTTCAGAGTGAATACGGATTTTCTCTGTGAACGCATATTAAAAGAATGGAAAATTTCCGTCATGGACATAGTCAGGAAAGCCATTGTGATTCCATCGGCGCTGGGTGCAATCTCCCATACTCCCGCCTCTATCCGGTGACCGATAAAGTAAGCTGCAAGCGTCAGAATAGAAACCAGAATTCCCTGATAGATTACGTCGGTTCCCAGGCCTCCCGAGAAAACGCCGTCCTTTGCATCCCTCGGCTTTCTCCTCATGATATCCTCTTCCGCTTCTTCCATTCCCAGGGCCAGAGCCGGGAAACAGTCCGTGATCAGATTAATCCACAGCAGATGCACCGGTTTCAGGATAATGAAACCGAGCAGGGTGGCCACAAAAACACTCAGTACCTCACTTAAATTGGAAGCCAGCAGGAACTGGATTGCCTTACGGATGTTGTCGTAAATTCTCCTCCCCTCGCTCACCGCCGAAACAATGGTGGCAAAGTTATCGTCGGCCAGAACCATATCGGCCACATTTTTCGTCACATCGGTTCCCGTAATTCCCATTCCCACGCCGATATCGGCATTTTTTATCGACGGGGCGTCGTTGACGCCGTCTCCGGTCATCGCGGTCACCATGCCTTTTGCCTGCCAGCCCTGCACAATGCGCACCTTATGCTCTGGCTGAACCCTGGCATAAACGGAGTAATTCCCGATCCGGTTCCGGAATTCCTCCTCATCCATATCATCCAGTTCAGCTCCGGTCACTGCCTGATCCGCAGAATCTATAATTCCCAGCTCCATTGCGATGGCCGCCGCCGTATCGCGGTGGTCGCCTGTAATCATAACGGGTCGGATTCCCGCCTGACGGCATTCCTGAATCGCCGCCTTTACCTCCGGCCTCACCGGGTCAATCATTCCCGTAAGCCCGACAAATACCAGATCACGCTCCAGGGATGCGGGTGATGTATCCTCCGGCTTTTCCGCCGTTTCCTTCAGCGCTCCGGCCAGTACCCTGAGCGCCCTGTCGGCCATCCTCTTGTTCTCCGACTCAATCCACTTTCTGTCTTTTTCCGTCATTGGGCGGATGGAACCGTTTTCCCATATGGAGGTACAGCATTTTAAAATCTCATCCGGCGCTCCCTTGGTGTACTGGATAAAACCGCCCTCCGCTTTTTGATGGACGGTGGACATCATCTTTCGCATGGAATCAAAGGGAGCCTCCGCCACTCTCGGAAGGCGTTTTTTCAGCTCATTTTTGGAAATTCCCAGGGATGAAGCGTAATTGACGAGAGCGGCCTCCGTCGGTTCACCGACGGCCTCCTCTCCTTCCCCGGCCTCCGCATCGTTGCAGAGGGCCATGGTTTCCGCCAGGAGTTCCCTGTCATTTCCCGAAAATTCGGTCACCGTCATTTTATTCTGGGTCAGGGTGCCCGTTTTATCCGAGCAGACCACCTGGGCACAGCCAAGTGTCTCTACCGCTGTCAGTTTTCTGATAATGGCCTTTTTCTTCGACATATTGGTGACGCCGATGGCCAGCACAATCGTGACTACGGTGGCGAGACCTTCGGGGATCGCCGCCACGGCAAGGCTCACCGCCACCATGAATGTATCAATCAGAACCTCGGCATGAAAATCACCTGCTCTTACCACGCTGAAAATGAAGATGAAAACGCAGATTCCCAAAACCAGAATGCTGAGTGTCTTACTGAGCTGCGTCAGTTTCTTCTGAAGCGGAGTCTGGCTCTCTTTGGCTTTTGCAAGGGCATCGGCAATTTTTCCCATCTCCGTCTCCATCCCCGTTGCCGTTACAAGGGCTGTGCCCCTGCCGTAAACAACCGTTCCCCCCATGTAGACCATATTTTTCCGGTCTCCCAGAGGGATATCCTTCGTTTTCCCGCTCCTTACGCCGTCGGCCGTTCCAGGAACTTCACTCTGCTTTTCCACCGGCACGGACTCACCGGTCAGCGCAGCTTCCTCCACCTTCATGGAGGCGCATTCCAGAATCCGCCCATCGGCCGGAACCGCATCTCCGGCCTCCAACAGGATTACATCCCCCACCACCAGTTCTTCACTCTTAATACTCTGTATTTTACCGTCCCTGTAAACCCTGGAGACGGCGGCCGACATTTTCTGCAGCGCCTCAATGGCTTTCTCCGCCTTGCTCTCCTGGTAAACGCCCAGGACGGCGTTAATAACGACAACGGCCAGAATAATAATCACGTCTGCAAAGGATTCTCCCGCATAAAAAGCCGTGATTCCCGATACCAGCGCCGCCGCCAGAAGGACAATAATCATCGGATCCTTTAACTGTTTTGCAAAGCGGGTGAGAAGAGGCTCCTTCTCCGGCTCCTTGAGCTTATTCGGGCCGTTGCGTTCCAGCCGCTCTTTTGCATCTCCGTCTGCAAGGCCCTGAAGGGTACTTTCCGTTTTCTTCACCGCCGCTTCGGCATGTTCCATGTAATATTTCATTGTTGACATAGGCTCCTACCTTTCTATCTGCACTACACACGCCCGGAAATCCGTACGTACAGGCATAAAATCCCCATTATGGATATTATGCCGTCTTTTCCCTCTGAATATGAGCACTTCCTGTAAAATGAAAAAAAGACTCATATGCAGTAAATAAATACTGCATATGAGTCTCGTCATCTGAGGCAAACCAGGCGTAAACGCCATGCATGTTGACTTGCCGCACAGGCTGTTCATTTCCTGTGTCTGACTACTCCCTCATATCAAGGAATCTCTCCTGTACGGAGTTATCTGGAACGGCCGTGCTGCCGTGCCGTTTCTTATGCAATCAGTCTAGCAGGGGTTTCCTCCGCTGTCAAGAGAAACGGTCTCGCTTTTCGCTAAATGGGACATTCTTTACGTTTTATTTTCGCAGATATGCGTGGGCCGGCCGTGCTCTCCACTTACGGGAATCAGTCCATAAAACCTTTCAGTTTAATATATGCCTTGATCAGTTCTGCGGTTTCATCGAGCGTCAGTTTCGTCGTATTGATCGGAAGGTCGTAGTTCTTGATGCTGTGCCACTCACTGCCTGTAAAATACTTATAATACTCTTTTCTTTCCTTCTCGATCTTTTTAATTCTTCTCTTTGCCCTCTCCTCGTCGATGCAGTCTACTTCCATAACCCTCTGCACCTTTTTCACCTTGTCGGCATAGACGAAAATCCGGATCAGCCGCTCCACGTCCTCATCCTGATCGAGCACATAACCGGCGGCACGGCCTACAAAGATGCACGGCTCGCTCTCCGCCAGTTCACGGATTACTTCAGACTGGAATTTAAAAAGGTTCTCCGGCGAAGTCAGCTTCGCGTTGGGTGACGGCTTTGATGAAATATCCAGCTTTCTGCCTCCTCCCAGCCTGTAGAGCAGGTTGTTGCCCGCCTTCTCATCCGCCAGACGGAAGAACTGTTCTCCCACGGCGCTCTTCTCAGATGCAAGCTTCAGGATATCGTCATCGTAAAAATGGATCCCCAGCTCCTCGGCCAGCTTCTTTCCCACGATACGTCCGCCGCTTCCGTATTCTCTCTCAATGGTGATAATCAGATTTTTATTTCCCATAAATCTCCCTCCCTGCTTTTGCCTATTCTCACATCTTTTCGTTGACACAGATCGCGCCGTACGGCCGGATGCTCATCCGGTACGCATTGCCCTCTCCGATGGCGCCCTCAATATATGCCACATATTCCTCAATCAGTTCATTTGGCAGCATCACCATGATCACTCCGGCAAATCCGCCTCCGTGAATACGGCAGGCTCCCTTTTTCTTTTTACCGATAAACAGCTCCGTAAGGGCCAGGGCAATACTGATTCCCTGTTCCTGCACATCGGCCGTCGTATATACATTCTGCAGCCATTTCCAGGAAGAATTGCCGGATGCGGTGATATTCTCAAGAAATGTTCCAAAATCACCTTCCTTTAATGCCTTCACTTCCGCCTCGACCCTCTTATTCTCCTCAAAGAAATGGAGCGCTCTCATCACGGAACGGTCTCCGGCGCAGGCACGCAGCTCGGCCATATTCGATATCACTTCCTCTTCCGTGATATCGGCACAGGCTTCTTTTCCAAAATAGGCCGCTACCTTTCTCATCTCCAAAGGCACGGAGGAATAATCCGCGCTCAGATCCGCATGGCCCTTGCCCGTATTGACAATCACCAGGCTGTGGTCCTGGGCTCCGAAGTCAAAATCAATTTTCTCCACAACCGGTTTCTCCGGATTCTTGAAATCAATCGTGATCAGTCCGCCCACCGCACAGGCCATCTGGTCTAAAAGGCCGGATGCCTTGTTCCAGAAGTTGTTCTCCGAATATTTTCCAATGTGGGAATATGCAACCACATCCATCTTTCCATCATTGAAGAAGGTATTGAGCATGGAACAGATCAGCATCTCATATGCCGCGGAAGAGCTGACTCCGGCCGCGCTTATGACGTTGCTCGTTATGTAGGCGTCAAAACCTCCTATCTCATATCCTTTTTCCTTAAAGCCCTGAAGAATCCCCTTCGTTAAATCGATGGTCCCCGCCATCTGCGGGCTGGGTTTTAAATCCTTCAGACTGATGATAAATTTCTGGTTAAATGTCTCGCTCAGTATACGGACCGTGTCCGTTCCGTTCTTCGCGGCGGCGCCCACGCAGTCCAGGTTAATACTGCCGGCAAGCACTTTGCCATGGTTGTGATCCGTGTGGTTTCCGCTGATTTCGGTCCGTCCGGGAGCGCTGAACAGCAGAATATCATTGTCCCCATATGTCATCTTAAAGCCATTGACCACCTGACGGTAACGTTCCGTATTCTCAGCGGCGCCTGCCCCGCCGTAAAGCTCTGTCATGATTTTCTTTGCTTCCTGCGTGTCAAGCTTCTGAAGGGTATCCTGTACTGTCATGATTTTTCTCCTTTTCCCCATGTTTTCTTTGATTATAACTATTCAGTACCTTCATAGTTATCTTTGATTACAGTATACCATCCCATTTGTCATGTCTCAATACGATATTCTCTGATTTTTCTATAAAATATTTGTAACAATTCAGACGCGTCTGCGCTGGTTTTCCCTTCTGGTCCCGGTTCTTGCCAGAAAGGACATATATCCTGTATACTATTAGAGGCACTTTGTAAAATAACCCACCTAATATCATTTATAAAAAAACCTGAAAGGCGGAACGGCATCATGGTACCATCGGCTTCACCTGTCTGGGGCGACAAACCCTACTATTCCCTGAATTATTATCTGAAACAGACCTTTGGCGAAAAGGTTTATAAGCTGGCACTGGACGGCGGCATGACCTGTCCGAACCGGGACGGCACAGCCGGAACGGGCGGCTGTATCTTCTGCAGCCGGGGAGGTTCCGGTGATTTCGCCGAACCTCGCCGCGGCTCGGTTACCGAACAGATCGAAGCTGCAAAATCTCTGGTCCGGTCAAAGATAAAGGACGGACGTTACATTGCCTATTTCCAGTCCTATACAAACACCTATGCCCCCATCGGGTATCTGGAAACGCTGTTTAGGGAGGCAGTCTCCCATCCCGGCACAGCCGCCCTGTCCATCGGCACCCGCCCCGACTGTCTCCCGCCGGAAACAATCGCCCTGCTTGCGGATATAAACCGAGAAAAACCGGTGTGGGTGGAGCTGGGACTGCAGACCATCCACGAACCGACGGCCGTTCTGATCCGGCGCGGATATGAGCTTTCCTGCTTTGAGACGGCCGTCAAAAGACTGAAAGAGGCCGGACTCACGGTAATCGTCCATGTCATCCTCGGCCTGCCCGGGGAGACGGAAGAAATGATGCTTGAAACAATCCGCTATCTCGGCAGTTTCTCCCCCCGCATCGACGGAATCAAGCTGCAGCTGCTCCATATACTCAAAGAAACAGAACTGGCCGCCCTCTATGAGGCGGCCCTGTTCCCTGTCATGTCCATGGACGAATATATTGAACTGATTCTGAAATGCATCCGCCTGCTGCCGCCGGACATCGTCATCCACCGGCTCAGCGGCGACGGCCCGAAAAAGCTGCTGATTGCCCCCGAATGGAGCGGCAACAAGCGGCTGTTCTTAAACTCCCTCACCAGGGCATTTAAGGAGACTGGGGCGTACCAGGGTGAATGGTGCCCTCCCCGTCAACCGTAATATCAAAGGAGAGCGCTTTCAGGCCCTCATAAAATCCCGGTTTCTTCCCCGCATCCATCTGCCTTGTATAACCGGCCGAGGATGTGGCGGGAATAACCGACAGGACGGCTCCGTTCTCCTCATCCACATCCACGCGCACCAGCATGGTCTGCGGTATCGAGCTTCCAAACACAAAGTTCCCGAGGCTGTACAGGATGGGCTTTCCTTTATAATACTCGATCCCCTGGAGCACGTGGGGATGGCTTCCCACCACCAGATCGGCGCCTGCGTCGATGTACTGCCTTGCCAGGGTTCTCTGGTATTCTTCCGGTTCCGTATTTCGTTCGATTCCCCAGTGTATATAAACGACAAGATAGTCGCACTGTTCCTCCGCGGCCCGTATCTCCGTCAGGAGAATCGCAGGATCATAGGTAGTCAGCACTCCCGGATGGGATTTCCCGACCGTCCAGGACGAGACGGGAATTACCCTGGAGGCCGCCAGGAATCCTATTCTTTTTCCCTTAACCTCCATCACTTCCAGCTTTTTTGCATCGTCCAGATTGGCTCCCGCTCCTACCCTCCTGATGCCCGCCCCGTCTAACAGGGCGCAGGTATCAAGCAGGGCGTCCGTGCCGTAATCGAGAATATGGTTGTTGGCCAACGTCACGATGTCGGGACCGATTTCCTGCATGATGTGAAGGCGCGACGGCGGCAGGCGGAAGGTAAACTGTTTATCCTCCGCAGCGCTTCCCCTGTCACTGAACGGAAATTCTTCATTGGCCATAAATAGATCGGCGGACGCAATCTCATTTCGCAGCCCTTCATCCAGAATTCCGGCCACGCCGCCGGCCTTGTCATAGGCGTTCAGGACATGATCGGACAGATAGATGTCACCGCCGAACAGCAGTGACACTCTGCCGTCCTCCTCTCCCGGAAGATGGCCGAATTCGTTGCCAGTACCGGATGCAAGCTCTCCCTTTTGCTCAGTTTCAATCTTCAAGAGGAGCTCTTCCGTCTCCCCCTCCCGTTTTTCCGTACTCAGGCCCAGATTCCCGTCCGGATCTCCGCCGTTACCGGACGCCCTGTAATTCTCCACAGACCCTCCCGACAGAATATCGGGCGCAGTCCGGCTGTTGGCCCTCTGCGACGCAACCAGCCATATAAATATTGCCGCCAGAAGCACCGGCGGCAGTATGAATATTTTCCTGAATTTCTTTCTTCTTCTCATTGTTTCCTCAATATGGCGGACCTTTCAGTCCTCAGTTAAAGCGTCACGATCACTCCGCCGTCCCCGGCATATACGGTAGCCACACCCGCGGTATCCGTTATAACCGTCTCCCTGAAGGAGGCTTTTTGGCAAAGCAGTTCTTTGACCTGCTCCGCCCTTTCCCTGTTGTTGCAGTGGGCAATAATCAGCCTCTTCTCCTTCGTATCTCCGCCGCGCGCAATCGCAATGTCGGCCATACGGGACAGAGCCTTATTCATGCCTCTCGCCTGTTCCAGCTTCACAATAACGCCCTTGTCACCGGCCATAATCGGCTTGATGTTCAGGGTTGTCGCAAAAAAGGCCTGAAGGCCCGTCAGGCGTCCGTTCTTCCTCAAAAAATCAAGTGACTCCAATACGAAAAATGTTTCCATGGAATCGCGGTAGCTCCCGGCCTGCTTTACCACCTCCTCAAAGGGAAGATCCTGTTCACAGAGATCCCTTATGGTAAGAGCCACGTTCAGTTCTCCCGAGGATGCCGACAGGGAATCAATCACGGCAATGTTCTTGTCCTTCCCGTGTTCTTCCTCATATAATTCCTTTGCCAGGACGGCCGCATTGTACGTGCCGCTCAGATGGCTCGACAGCGTAATGACGAACACATTGTCCGCCTCACACTCAAATGCCTCTTTAAATTTCTCGGGGGACGGACATGCTGTCTTCGGACACTCCTTCCCGCTCTTCACCAGTCCCAGAAACGACTTCTGGTCAAAGGTCTCATCATCTATCACCTGGACATCATCCACCTGCAGCGTGAGAGGCACCATCTGAAAATGGGCGTCCTTCTTCAGTTCCTCCGTCAGGTCCAGGCAGCTGTCCCCAATAATTTTATATGTCATAGTCGTCCTCCTGTCATGCGATTCGCATCACATAGTATTCATTACTATTTATTATAGTAACCACATGAATGAAAGTCAAGTACTTCAAGGCGCCGGTACACCTGCACATTTATAATTCTGTCCACTCTGTGCCCGGTAACATGCTCTAGGCCACAAACAGGTAGAAAGCGGCCAGCAGCAGGTTCAGCACAATAAATACAGCCGTACCCGAATTTAAGTACATGGCCGAAGAAAAATCCCTGTATTCAATCCCTTCCGGCCATCTCCCCGGAAGCAGCCTCGTCCTCTTCACATTGACGCAGAAAATGACGATGGATGCAACAATTACCCCCAGCGTAATCACCGGAACCGCCAGGACGATGAACAGATAGGCAATTGAAAACTGTTCTTTTGACATCAGCAGCACGAGCAGCGTGGAGTAACTGTTGATCATAATATGCAGGATGCAGTTATACTTCATTCTTCCCGTTTTTACCGCCACGTATCCCAGCACCACGCCGATGGCGGTTGCATAAAGGATCTGGGACAGGTTCCCATGCATCAGCCCAAACATCAGGGCCGAAAAAAGAATCGCTGCCTTTTCTCCCAGCGGCCTCAAACGGTTTATCAGCTTCCATCTGAATATATATTCCTCGATAATCGGCCCGAGCACGGAAACATACAGAATCACCACAATATTCAGGCTGTCAAACAGGTTGTTGACAGGATTCATATTATAGGTATTCCTGCCGGTTAAGACAGCTACAATCAGGTTCAGCACACTTCCCACAATATTTAAAATGTATCCGGCCCCCATCGTCATGACGAAAAACATGATAAATTTACTGGGCCGCATCCTCTTCTTCTCGGGTATGACCTCGGGTACATGCTCCATGACGGCAAATGTCACCGGCAGCACCAGCGCATAGGCGAGCAGATTGCTCCCGGCAATCGAGAACCAGCCCGAATTCAGCACCTTATATAATTCCGCTCCAACGCCCATCACCTTGTAGTGGGACAGCAGATAACCAATCAGCCCAAAAAGAATTCCCGCAAGCTGAGTCAGCAGAACAAGCGCCACCAGCGACCATCCCAGCACGGAACAGATATGCCTGACCTCGCTTCTGTATTCCTGGACCCTACTCCAGTTGTAATTACCGTCGTCCATATAAAACGTCTCCTCTATTGCCGCTAAGCTTACTTTTGTGAATACTTACAGTATAGCGATTTCCGGGCGCGGAGTCAATGCGATAAGGAGTTAGTTGAGGAATGAGAACGCCGCCGGGATGGTTGGGATTCGGGATGGTGAGAGGGAGGTTATGAGTCTTCAGTCCCGGTTTGCAGGTTGTCGCAGGTGGGGAATCCGGGAGAAAAAGATTCCCCTCTCACCATCCCCGCGGTTTCCTTCCAAAAAAAGCTGTGTAATACGGGATTTCCCCGTAATTACACAGCTTTTTACAATCGCATTTACGTCCGCCGACGCTCAGCGGCGCCCTTTTCTGATCGCAGGACGCCCCTGAAGATATACAATTTTTCCGTCAATCATTGTCATTTCCGGCGCAAGGATTCTGTCTCCGGTTCTGATGTTGCCTTCGGAATCTGAAAATTCCACCTTACTCCTGACAAGTCTCACCAGGGTCAGATCGGCTTTTCTTCCTTCCTCCAGCACACCGGCCTCTCTCTCCATCCCGAGACAGCGGGCCGGAATCCGGGTTACCGAGTCGAATACGCGGTGAAGCGGCATTCCCATATTCAGGAATTTCGACATGACAAAGGCCAGATCCTTCATATCGGACGCATTGCCGAAGGTGGCTGCGGTCGCATCACTACTGATAATGTCCGGATAAATTCCTTCTTTCAGTGCCTTTTCCGCCACCTCAAAATTAAAATTCATTCTGCCGTTCCCCACTTCCAGGAAGACGCCTCTCTCCCTGGCGTCGTGGAACGCGCGCTGTACGGTTCCATCCTCCTTGAGGATTGTCATGCCCTTGTTATGGTACATATGGCTGTAAATATCACCGGGCCGGAGCCGTTTTACAATCTCTTCCGCCCTCACGGGAGGATCTGTTGTGTGGACGCAGACCGGAAGACCAAACCGCTCCCCCAGTTCCAGTGCGTGTTCCAGAGGGGCAATGCCCTCATTCCCTACAATCGGGCGGCTGACTCTGACCTTGATTCCCCGTATCTCATCCCTGTATTTTCCAATCAGCGCAGCCATCTGCTCCTCTTTCACGGCGGTGCGGGCAAGCGGTTCCATAATGCCTGTGCCAGGCTGGCCTAACGGTGAAAGGTTCAGAAAACTCCTGATTTTGATCGTCCTCGGCATAATGTCCAGCTGATGAAACGCCTCATACCCGGCGCACCCGGCCGTACCCATATCCACGGCCATCACGGCTCCCGATGCCAGCAGCAGATCTCCATTTATACCGAAGCCGCTTCCCTTTGTAAACAGATGTGTATGGAAATCAATCCAGCCGGGCTGAAGATAAGCCCCCTCCGCATCCAGTATTACATTGGCTAAAGTCTCCGCTTTCCTCCCCGTCAGAGGTTCCGCAATAAACTGAATAAGCCCCTTGTCAATTCCCGCTGCAATGTTTCGTTCTATGCCAGTATCCGGGTCCACGGCCACTGCATTATTGATGAGTAAATCCATTTTTTCCTCCGTTAAACATATAAAGGCCAGATAAACGGTATCAGTATGATACAGGCAATCAGGAATACAACCGTCATACCAATGTTGCTCTTCAGATAGTCTGAGAACTTATATCCCCCGTAAGCGTAAATCAGGTTGGCCGGAGGGCAGGCAATCGGGCTTAAAATCGACATTGTGGATGCGATGCAGAGCACCATCAGCAGTGCGGAAGGGAATACCCCGATTGTTTCCGCAATCGCAATGATGATCGGCATCAGCAGCGTAATCGTCACTACGTTGGACATAAACTGCGTCATCACGCATGTCAGGACGAAAATGACAATTGTTATGTAATACACGTTGGTAGAACCGCCAATGATTCTTATCAGGGTATCCGCCATAATCTGGGCCGCTCCCGTGTTTTTGAGAGCCGTAGCCAGCGGCGTCATTCCTCCGAGCAGAATTACCGTCTTGATGCTAACGAGCTGATATGCCTGTTTTTCCGTAAATATTCCCAGAAGCACATCGGCAACCGCTCCCATAATTGCCACCATGTAAGAAGGAATTCCTGTCCTGTCCTCAAAAATCATCCCCACGAAAACACAGAGGAGAACTGCCACGGAAGCCACCTGCTTCCACTGCGGTGCATCCTTCGGCGCCCGTTCGGAGAAAATCTGGCTCTCATCATTGTACACCTTAATATCCGGTAAAAATTTATAGCCGATCAAGTACATATAAATCAGCATGATTATGGTAAGCGGAACGCCGATTTTAGAAATTTCAAAGAAGCCGAATGGCTGTCCCAATTCTTTAATCTGATCGCCGATCAGTACATTGACCGCCGCATCTCCTACCAGCGTCAGCCTGCCTCCCGCCATAGCGCCGAGAAATGCGGACATCAGCAGTTTGGAGCGTGAAAAGCTCGTTGTAGCGGTGATACCGATGATAATCGGAATAAATACGGCGACTGTTCCTGAATTGCTGAGCCCCGCCGACATGATGGTGGACAGAATCATGATTGCCATGATCATCTGCCGCTCCGTCTTTGCATATTTCGTCACTACCGAGGCAATCTTATCACATACCCCTGTCTCAAACAGTGCGCTTCCTACAATTACAACGCCTATCAGCATCAGGATTGTCGTGCTGGCAAATCCGCTGACCGCTTCCTTCGGCGTAACCAGTCCCGTCAGCACCAGAGCACACAGCGTCAGCATTACTGTCATATTGACTGGTATTTTCTCAAGAAGAAAAGAAATAACTGCAAGTATCAGAATAATAATCGTTAGTGTGGATGGTTCCATGTTTTCCCCCTCATTTCATTTGTGTGGTTACGATCAAAGCCGCCATGGCCAGTCTTTTCTTTCATCGTCTGTCCTTATTGTATGACATCCAATCCACAAAATCCAACAATGTATTTTGTCGTTCTCAACAACAATTTTTTGTTATATTACCCATTAAAAAGACGCAGGGCGCCCTGCATAGAAATCTGCTTTCGGTAACAGTTTTTTCTACGCACAGGGCGCCCTGTGTCTTCTCACTATTCTGAACGTCCGGGAATCTTATTTAGCAAGCATTCCCATAATCTCGTTGCTTCTTGCAATAAATTTTGTCATTCTCTCCGGTGTCAGGGAGCCGTGGCTGAGCAGCGCCAAATCATAGAGCTGTTCACAAATCTTTCCTGTGTTCTCGCCCTCACCGTTCTCCAGCACATACTGAACCAGATTATTGTTTGCATTCAGGATTAAAACCTGTCCGCTTCCGCCGAACATGGAAGGATCCATTCCGTACATGTTGTACATCTTCATCATTTCCTGCATACGGCGTGATTCCTCAGAAACGGTAATCATCGAGGAAATGGACTCGTTTTTAAGTTTCTCCACCTTAACCTGGAGCTTGTCGTCTCCCAGTGTTTTGCGGAAAAGTTCCGTCAGAGTCTCCTCCGATTTGCCGAGCGCTTCCTTGTCCTCCTCGGCTACTTCTTCCTTCATCGTCTCATTGACATCCGCGTCGATACGGAGGAATTTCAGGTTTTCATGTTTCTGCTCCAGACGTCCGATGAACGGATTGTCGATGTTGTGAGGCAGAATGAGGGCGTCCTGGCCGGACTCCTTAAACATGTTGATGTACTGGCCCTGCTCCTTTTCGTCCGTTACATAGAAGAGCTTATTCTCATGGTTTTCTTCTTTAGCTCTCTCCTCGCAGTCCTTCAGCGTCAGATATTTGCCTTCCAGGTTTTTGAAAATGATATAGTCATCCATCTTCTCGGCAAATTTGTCGTCTTTCAGGCAGCCGAATTTGATAAATGGAGAAATGTCATCCCAGTATTTTTCGTAATTTTCCCGGTCTGTCTTGCACATTCCTGAAAGTTTGTCCGCCACTTTCTTTGTGATGTAATCGGAAATCTTCTTAACAAAACCGTCGTTCTGAAGAGCGCTTCTGGATACGTTAAGAGGCAGATCCGGACAGTCGATCACGCCCTTTAAGAGCATCAGGAATTCCGGAATGACTTCCTTAATGTTGTCGGCAATAAATACCTGGTTGTTATAAAGCTTGATTGTTCCCTCAAGGCTCTCATACTCCATGTTGATCTTCGGGAAATAGAGAATTCCTTTCAGGTTGAACGGGTAGTCCATGTTCAGGTGAATCCAGAACAACGGCTCCTTAAAGTCCATAAATACCTTGCGGTAAAATTCTTTATACTCCTCCTCGGTGCACTCATTCGGATGCTTGTTCCAGAGCGGGTGGATGTCGTTGAGGGCGACCGGACGTTTGAGGATCTTGTATTTTTCGGTTCTCGGTGATACTTCAACCGTCTCTTTTGTGCCGTCCTCGTTCTCCTTCTCCTCTGTCTTCGCCTCCTCGATTACGGTCTCTACAACCGTATCCTTCTCCGTCAGCTCGTCCTTTTCAATCGTCTCATACTGAGGCTCTGCCGCGCTGTTGTCCAGGAAAATCTCCACCGGCATGAAAGCACAGTATTTCTGGATTACTTCACGCGCCCTGTACTCATTACTGAATTCAGCGCTGTCGTCATTTAAGTAGAGGACAATCCTCGTACCGATGGTTTCCTTGTCGCCTTCATCCATCGTAAATTCCGTTCCGCCTTCGGATTCCCAGTGAACCGGCTTTGCCCCATCCCGATAGGACAGAGTGTCGATTACAACGCGGTCCGCTACCATGAACGCAGAATAGAAGCCAAGTCCGAAGTGACCGATAATCTGATCCTCATTGGCCTTGTCCTTATACTTCTCCAGGAAGTCCTGTGCGCCCGAAAACGCGATCTGATTGATGTACTCTTCCACTTCCTCAGCGGTCATACCGATACCGTTATCTTCCACCGTGATCGTCTTTGCATTAGAGTCTACCGTCACCTGAATTTTGTATTCCAGATCTTCCGGTTTAACGAATTCACCCATAAGCTCCAGTTTTTTGAGCTTTGTGATTGCATCACAGCCGTTGGAAATCAATTCCCTGTAGAAAATGTCGTGGTCGGAATAAAGCCATTTTTTTATAATAGGGAAGATATTCTCGCTGTTGATTGATAAGCTGCCTGTTCTAGCTGCCATAATAAACACTCCTTTACTGCCTTATTTTTTATATTTATTTTCTTAAGATACTTTGTTGTGCGGCGGCATTCCCATTCCTCCTGCCGTGCATTTATTATTCTAATACCACTTCTTCCAGATGTCAATAGAAAATTAGCACTCATTTGCATTGAGTGCTAATAATTTGATTACCAAACCTGTTACTGTTCACACCCCAGCTAAAAGCAGATGTGCTGCGAACAATAACACGCTTCGCGGAATACTGCCTGTGAACAGTAACCCAAACCTTGCGTTTTTCTTTCAGTTTTTTCCAGTTCGTTGACAATCTATACCAGAACTTTTATAATGAGTGAGTCGTAATTGTTCAGGGATCGTTTTATATAAACCGTAAACCGGCAATAATGAGGGTACTGAACAGTCGCATTGAGCCACACAAAATAAGGAGGATACTCTAAATGAACCGTAGAACAAACTTACGGCGCTTCCTGAAAAAAAGCGCTGCTGTCGGATATATTTCCCTGTCGCTGGCATTTTCCAGCATATTCGCAGGTACTGCTTTTGCCGGTCCGGCTGATGATGCATCCCTGTCGACCCCTTCCCCTGGCCCCGGAAACGGCCCCGGCGCCTCTGTCCCCGTGGATAACAGCTTTTATAACCAGAATCTCTCCGATCCGGTAGTAAAACCGGTCGATAAATACTCTTATGAGCAGATGGAACAGGATATCGCCGCATTGGCCGCACGCTATGGAAACCACATGGCGGTCAATGTCATCGGCCAGTCTCTCGACGGGAGAAATATTTACGACGTTGTCATCGGAAACCCGGGCGCGCCGAAAAAGATCCTTTTTCAGGGAGCAATCCATGCAAGGGAATATATTGTAGTTCCCCTGATGATGCAGCAG
Source organism: [Clostridium] symbiosum (assembly GCA_036419695.1). NCBI lineage: Bacteria > Bacillati > Bacillota > Clostridia > Lachnospirales > Lachnospiraceae > Otoolea > [Clostridium] symbiosum. The sequence continues at coordinate 1,044,530 of CP143946.1, read as the reverse complement.
CTGGAATATATGCTTGCTTTCTACGATTCAGGAACATATAACAACCAGCCGCTTTCTTCCATCCTGAATAATGTTTCCATCCATTTTGTCCCGATGGCAAACCCCGACGGGGTCGCCATCAGCCAGTTCGGCGAAGGAGCCATCCGCTCCGAAGAGCTGCGCCAGAACATTCAGAACTGCTACACCATGGACGTGGCGGATGCCCGTACCTCACTTAGTTATGACGAGTATCTGATCCGCTGGAAGAGTAACGCCCGCGGAGTCGATTTGAACCATAACTTCGATGCAGGCTGGGAATCCCTGAACCCAACCCTGGCTCACAACTCATTTACCGACTACAAGGGAGCCTCCCCTCTGTCCGAGCCGGAATCACAGGCTCTGGCCAACCTGGTCCAGCAGCAGGCATTTTCCGCCGTTATCAACTATCACGCGATGGGAAGAGTCCTCTACTGGGATACCGACAATAACCAGAAGATGGCGGAGTCCAACGACATGGCCCTCACCGCCGCCGGTGTAACCGGGTACCAGGTACTTGGCAGCAAAGGCGTAGGCGGATTTAAAGACTGGCTCCAGAGAAAAGGAAATCCAGTGGCAGGCATCACGATTGAGGTGGGACGTTCCACCTGTCCGGTCGCCTTCTCCGAATACCAGTCAATCTGGGATCAGAACAAACAGATTCCGGTTCTCTTCAGCAAATATATTTTAAGCCATTAACCAGGCCACCAGCAAACGGATTATAAAGTAAAATAATCAAAAGCCCCGATATCCCGGTGTATTGCGAACTGGGATATCGGGGCTTTTTTGAATAATTTCTGTTTTTATCCGCGAATCTTTACTTCTCTGTGCTTCTTAATGTTTACTGTTCTATCCTTCCTCAAAAGCAATCTCTTCTTTTTTCAAAAATGCCTTTATGGAATCATCCCACTCCCGTTCCAGGGTCCGGTCCATTGTAAACTGGTTCATGGACAGTCCGGTAATGCAGGATAATACCTTTTCCTCATACCTGACGTTGATAAAAAGCCCGCCCACCTGCTCCGGAAGCCAGGAGGAACCCCTGTCCTTCAGAAAACGCTCCACATTTTCGGGAGGCAGTTTAAACACTATCGCAAAACTCTCCGGCAGCTTGCTTCCCTTAATCAGCGAAAAACAAAATGGCCGAAGCGCCTTCCAGGACGAATATGCCTCAATCTTTCCCTCTTCCAGCTCCTCGTCGGAATAAAATCCATGTCTGACTTTTCCGTCGATCGAAAAGCTGTTAAATGTAACAATCGTGGCCTCACGCACCAGAAAACGGTCGAAAGTCTCCCCAATAAATAATTTTTTTGTAAATGCCTTCATATCGGCAATCTGTAATGCAACCATAATCTCCCTCCGTCTTCTCCCATTTTACCTCACTGGGGAAGTTCGTGCAACTCCGAATAAGGGGATTTAATTGAGGAAGGAGAACGCCGCCGGGACGGTCGGGGGGCGGGATGGTGAGAGGGAGGGTGTGAGTCTTCAGTCCCGGGCTGTAGGTTGTCGCGGGTGGGGAATCCGGGCAGAAAAAGTTCTTCCGGGAAACGCTTGCGCTCTTTGGAGTACATAACAGTACTAAGGCGTCTGAGAAACGCCGCCTAAGTGCTGATGGACTCCCAGGTTCCCTGCGGAATCTTTTTCTCCCGGATTCCCCACGGGAAGATTATGGCCGGGACTGAAGACGCGAAGGTTTTTCGCCATCCCGTACCCCGGCCTGCGGCCGCTGAATTGTTCGTATTCCTTCAAAGGGGGGAGGTATTGTCGCTGCCACTACATTTCCTCGAATTACGGGAGAATGACTCCTGTATGGTATTCAATTGATGAATCTGAGCTTTGGTGCCTTACCTATCCTTGAATAACTATTGAATTTTTAGATTAATCATAAAATCTAACCTTGAATTTAGCTTTAGATTTTTCTCTGAATTCAGCCAAAAATACCTTCATAAGGTAAAAGATTCACGACTACATAGTGGCCGCAACAAGACCTCCCTCCGCACTTGACGAAAGAGACAATCAGCCCCTGAAGCCGGCGGACGGGACAGTCACCTTCCCTGAGTCTTCAGTCCCGTCGACAACCTGCCCGGGGAAGGAAGGAGAAAAGATTCCGAAGGGGACATTGGAGCCCGCCGGTGCTTGGCGAGGTTCTTTCGAGCCTAGCATCCGCTGTGCGCTCCGCAAGCGGAAGCGGGTCCCCGTAGGAATCTTTTCTCCTGGATTCCCCCTCACCACCCCCTACCAACCGGGACTGAAGACTCATCCACACCCTCCCACTCCCCCGTCCGCCGTCTTACAGAGGCGTCCTCGCATCTCAATTAAACTCCTTCCTTCTTGCATATTGCCTTCACATTCATTATACTTGAATCATTATGAGAATGGCCTCATGCTCTGCACACGGGGCCTGTCATTCGTAAGAAGAATCAAACAACGAAAAGCACGCTTCGCGAACTTTTCATTGCCACTCAATAAAACCGGACAAACCGGATTTTTCATCACTATTATCCAAAAGGAGGATTTATATCATGAACTCAATTTCATATCAAAAAGACACCGCCGAACTGATCGGCCATCTCAGGGCAGGAGTTTCTCCGTTCCACACGATCCGGTATTCCACAGGGATTTTGGAAGCGCAGGGATTTGAGGAATTGAAGCTGGACTCCCCCTGGTCTGTTCAGGCAGGTAAGTCTTATTATGTTAACATTTTTGACACCTCCCTGGCCGCTTTTTCCGTTGGCAAAGATGCCGTCTCCGGCGGCGGGGTTCCTGGTCTGCGGGTTGTTGCTTCCCACACCGACTGGCCCTGTCTGATGGTCAAACCGTCTCCTGAGCTGACCTGCGGGCCTTATGCAAAGCTGAATGTATCGGTCTATGGAGGACCCATCCTGAACACCTGGCTGGACCGTCCCCTGTCTCTGGCCGGAAAAGTCTGCGTGCGCGGCATGGATCCTTTTCATCCCGAAGTTCTGCTGGTGGACTTTGCCCGCCCGCTTCTGACCGTACCAAATCTTGCGATCCATTTTAACCGTGAAGTAAATAAGGGAGTGGAATTAAATCCTCAGAAAGACATGCAGCCGATATTGGCCGTGCTGGATGAAACGCTGAATAAAGACTCCTTTTTCCTTGATCTCCTGGCGAAGGAAACGGGCCGTAATAAGGAGGATATTTTGGATTATGAATTTTATATCTATAACTGCGACGAGCCCTGTTTGCTTGGAATCAATGATGAGATGCTCTCCTCCCCGCGCCTCGACAATCTGACCTCGGTCCATGCCTGCCTGAGCGGAATCATGGACAGCCGCCGGGAAAACGGAATTAATGCCGCCGTTCTCTATGATAACGAGGAGATCGGCAGCAGCACCAAACAGGGAGCCGCCTCCCCTCTTCTGGAACGGATTATGGAAAAAGTCTATCTCAGCCTGGGCTATGGCCGCAGTGATTTTCTCAATGCTCTCTTTGGAGGTTTCCTGCTCTCCCTCGACGTAGCCCATGCCCTGCATCCCAACCAGGCCGAAAAATACGATCCCAAGGACCGCATCTGTCTGAATGAGGGCGTCGCACTCAAACTTGCCGTTTCCCAGGCCTATGCCACAGATGCCTCCTATGTCAGCGTCATTGAGGATATCTGCCGAAGGAACAGCATACCATACCGTAAATTTTCCAACCGTTCCGATATCCGCGGCGGTTCCACGCTGGGAAGCATTTCTTCCTGCCTGTTGACCATGCCCACGGTCGATGCGGGCGCACCGCTCCTTGCAATGCATTCGTCGCGTGAGCTGATGGGGGTAAAAGATCAGTGGGCGCTGGCAGAGCTTACAAGAAGATTTTTAAGTTAAACGGGAGGACGGCGACGGACGGGACGGAGCCCTTCCCGGTCTCCAGTCCCGCCGACAACTTGCCCGGCTTCCCCCTCATCAAATTGTAAAATCGGGACTGAAGACTCGTCCAACCATCCACCATGCGCCATTTGACAGAGGCGTCCCCGCTTCTCAATTCAATTTCACCCTTAAAATCCTCTCCACCGACTGATCAATTCTCTCCTCCGAGAGTCTGCCATCGTGAACCGCATCCAGCACGCCCTGATATGCCTCTTTAAAATTCTCCGGCATCAGCAGCATATCGTTTCCTGCCTGCAGCGCTTTCACGGCGGCTTCTGCGGGGCTGTAAGAGGATATGACCGCACCCATATTCAAGGCGTCCGTAATAATAATCTCATTATATCCCAGTGTCCCTCTCAGGATCTCCGTGAGCATCATCGAAGACAGGGAAGCCGGAGTATTATCACCGGTCACGGCCGGTGCGGCGATGTGTCCTGACATGATAAAATGCGCTCCGGCATCTGCTCCCTCTTTAAACGGGACAAAATCTTCTGCCGTCAGTTCTTCAAGCGTCCTCTCCGTCGACGCATATCCTTCGTGGCTGTCCGCCGCCGTACCGCCATGTCCTGGAAAATGTTTCAGCACGGCGCTTATACCGTGGGCCTGGAGACCTTTTACCACCTCGTTTGAAAAGGCCGCCGTTACGGCTCCGTCCGTTCCAAAGGAGCGGCGCGCCACTACTGTGTTTTCAGGATTGGTCAGAACATCCGCCACCGGGGCAAAGTCCATATTAAAACCCAAATCTGCAAGGTAAGTTCCTATCTTATCGCCCACTTCATATGCCTTATTCGGATCCCCTGAGGCTCCTATTTCACGCATATCGGGAAATGAGGCAATCCCAAACTCTTCCCTGCCGCTGATTCTGGCAACCTGCCCGCCCTCTTCGTCCACGGCCAGAAACGCCTCCACTCCAATGCGGTTCCTGAAATATTTCTGCGTCCTGGTGAGCATATCTTTTACCTGCTCCGGAGAACGCAGATTCTGCTTAAAATAAACAATTCCCCCGACCGGATACCTGTTAATGGATTCTTCGGTCTTTGCGCCCGCCGCATATACCTCATCCACTTCCGTGAGCGCCTCAGGCGTCACCATAAAGAGCTGCAGGGCCTTCTCCTCCAGCGTCATCCTCGCCATGATCTCCTCAACCGTCGGCGGCTTTTCTTCCGCCCCGGCTGCAGAACCTCCGCTTCCATCTCCGGTCCCGTTTTTCTCATCGCCCGGAAATACTTCCGTCCCGACCGCCGCCGAGGATTCCCTCGCTGCCGCCAGTTCCTGATCCTTCTTCACCGTGTGGCGGTGAATTAAAACAACTGCCATGACTGCTGCCGCTGTGATCAAAAGCAGAATAAGCCATCCTACAGAATTCCCCCCGCGCCTTCTCCGGCTCCTGGGATTTCTTCTGCTTTGTCCGCGTTGCCGTTCTTCCATCTCCATGTCCAGCCTTTCGCCTGTTATTGTCCCGAATGCTTCCTGTAGATTTCAAAGAAATCCGCACCCGCTGCATAGCTGCCCGAACCGAGATCCAGTTTATTCCATGGATCGCCCGAGTAAGTCAGATTGACCTCCTCCTTGAACCTGTCATAGATTTCCCGGAATGCCTTGCGTTTGCGCTCCTCAAAAATGACTTTCTTCCTGGCCGCCGTAGCTTCTTCGTCATAGTCGCTGACGCATTTCAGCACATAGTATGAGCCGTCCGACTCGATCACCTGGCTCACCTGCCCGCTCGTCAGTTCAAAGGCCGCATCCTCAAATCCCTGGGCCTCCTCTTTTCTGCCCAACTGCCTTGTGGTGACGGATAGTCCGGCATCCTCGGCAGATTTTTCAAAATTTGCATTTTCCTGTGACGCAGCAACGACCAGATTCTCTGCTGCCTGTCTGTCGGAGGTTTCGGCCTGCATCAGTGTAATCACTTTTGCCTCGCTGTCGCTGACTTCCAGGGCAATCCCTTCCGTCAATGCCTCCACCAGTTTTTCAGCCATACAGTAATCCTCAAATACCGTCCTCACGTCCTCCTCGGTGACTCCCATATGCGAGATGTCCTCCGATGTCAGATTCCCATAGTATTCCGAGGCCGCAGCAGTCATCTGGGAGCGTTCCTCCGGCGACAGGGTCATCTTTTTGTCCTCGGCCAGCAGATTCATGATTTTCAGCTCTTCCATAAAGTTTTTAATCTGGCCCGTCAAATAGGATGCAAAATCTTCCTGCTCATCGGATATCGTGACATTCCAAATCTGGTCCGTGCAGATTTCCTCGTACCGGTTTTTCTCCGTCATCGCGATTACCATGATCTCGGGGAGGGAATACCCTTTTTCGCTTTTTTTACCGGCAGGCAGCGAAGCTCCCTTACCGCATCCGGTCAGAACAATCAGACTGAGCGCCAGCGCCGCTGCCGACAGCTTCATCCAGATCCGGCTCTTTTTTTTCTTATTGTGACATGTCATTCTATTCAAATTTCACTCCTGTCGTGATGATTGGTTTCCTTTTTCTACAAAAGAAGCTTCAGTATTTTCATAACACCGTCATTCACATTGCGATCCGCCTGGAATCTGGCCGTTTTTTTGACTTCTTCCCTCGCATTTCCCACGGCAAAGCTGTAATAGGCCCGGTTCAGCATCTCTATATCATTGAGCTGATCACCAAAAACCATCGTCTCCTCCGGGGCAATCCCGAGGCTTTCCTGCAGCGTCTTAACAGCCTCGCCCTTGTTGACGCCCAGGGCCATGCAGTCCATCCACATTTCTCCTGATATCGTCATCTTAAGCCTGCTGCCGTATTTGCTGAAATACGGTTCGGCGGCGTGCTGGATTCCATCCCTCCGGTACGCGGCCACCTTGATAATTTCATCGTCCACCTTGGTGACGTCATCCACCTCGATAATATTAAAATGGTATCCGTTTGCCATCCAGTCTATGAACTCTCTGTCTTTCGTCTCCAGATAGGTCCCCTTGGCCCCGCTTACCATGACCTCCAGATCCGGATCCTTTCTGATATCCACCGCCAGCTGATCCGCGGTTTCCCGGTCGATTGGATAGAGAAAAAGATTTCTTCCATAGCAGCCCAGGTAAGAACCGTTCTCCGCCACATAAAAAATCTCCTTTTTGATAGGGGCAAAGGTACACTCAATACTGGCAGCCTGACGTCCGCTGGCGGCTGCAAAATGGATCTTCTTTTTCTTTTTCAGTTCCATAATCACATCAAAAATCTCCGGATTGATTTGATTCTCTCCGTCTTTTACAAGGGTGCCGTCAATATCCGATACGATTAATTTAATCATCCTGTTCCTCCAATAGGCGTTTCATTTCCTGATAGACTCTTCCGGCCGGAAGTCCCATTACATTTGTATAAGACCCCTGGATTCCTCTGATATGCGCGGCGAATCTGCCCTGGATTCCATAAGCTCCCGCCTTATCCATGGATTCCCCGCAGGCCAGATAAGCTTCTATTTCCTGCTCCGACATCGGATATACATCGACCACGGTTTCCACAGCAAAGGTCTTCTTCCGTTCACCTGCAATCAGAGTCACACCGGTGTAAACGTGGTGAGTTCCTCCCTGAAGAGTTCTGAGCATATTCGCCGCATCTTCATAATCCGCCGGTTTGCCGAGGATTCTGCCGTCTGCATAGACTACCGTGTCTGAACCGACCACTATCTGTGTGAGGGATGTCCCCTCTTCCGCCTCCGTCTTCTCAGCCTTCTTTGCACGGTCCTCAGTAAACTTCTCTTTCTGCGTCTTTTCAAGCCTCGCCGCTACTTCTTCGGCCTTCTGCCTGGAAAGTTCCATCACCACCTGATCCGGTTCCTTTTTCGTCACCTTCTCCTCAACCCGGCTGGGCATCACTTCCGGGACGATTCCAATCTGCCTGAGCAGCTCTTCTCTCCTCGGAGAGGCAGAGGCCAGTATCACTTTTATATTCTCCATTTTTACATCCTGTCTCTGTTTTATAATTTGTTACTGTCCACTCCTGCAACCCGGGATTTTCACGCGGAATATGCGCGAAAACACCTCGCGGTTTATTACCTTTGAACAGTATCTATCATTATCGTGTTTCGCATAATAGCGGACGGTACACCGCCACCCTTTTATTTATACCACAAACTCCCCTGTATGCACAAGGGCGGCTGCAACGAAAAGCAGGCGGCAGTCCGTATTCCGTTCTGCCGCCCGCTTACTGATCCGTCAATCCATATTCATGCCGCCGTGACGGCGTTTTAACCGCTCCTCCAGCCTAAGCCTGCTATGGATTGACCTTCATCCTGCCGATCATCTCCGTATCTTCTTCACAGTCTTTTTCCCTCAACTCAGTCCTGAAGCTGTAGAAAAAGTCGAACACATAGAAGAAAATCAATGCCAGAGCCACATATTTCCCAACGTGGTTTGGGATCCTTCTCACCGTATTCTGTACCTGAACATTGAGGATCCTGAAAAAGATAATTCCCAGAAGTCCCCAGCCCAGACTGCTCTCCAGACAGATAATCCCCTTATAATTACATTTCTTCTTACTGTAATCCCACCAGAAAGCTCCAAAAAGCCGTATCATGATTCTAGCGGTGATAAGCTCCATCGTCGTTGCCATCAGCATACTTGCAAAATAGAGCTTTACCATGTTGTCGGAAACCGGTCTGAGGAGTATGGCGGCTCCGATAGCCCCAAAACCGTAAATAATACAGAACGGTCCATGGCCAAAGCCGCGGTTATAAACTGGTTTTCTGTTTTCCACAGTCAGAACAATGCATTCGAGGATATAGCCTATCAGGCTGAATGTAAAAAAACAATTAATCCAAAAATAAATGTCTGCCGTTATCTTCATTTGCAAATTCCCGTCCTTTCAGTCTCTCTTCTCTGTCCCCTGCCGGAAACTTCCTAATAATTTTTTCCAGTATAATATGAAATAATTCAGAAAGCAAGAAAATTGTAACAATTTTATAACTTGATTCTCCCCCCATAATGGCAAAAAGCCCACACCGTGAGCTTTTCCCCCTGACCTTTATAAAATTTAAATAAACATCGGATCCATCACCAGGGCAATAATTACCCCCAGGATTGCTCCCGCCGCAACCTGGATTGGAGTATGTCCCACATATTCTTTTAATTTCTCCTGCAGTACCACGCCGTCCAGTTTGAGAAAATCGTCGAACAGCAGACTGTTAAGTACCTTCGCCTGTTTCCCTGTTTCCTGCCGTACGCCGATTGCGTCGTACATTACAACCATGGATACGATAAAACAGACTGCAAATTCAAAACTGCCTCCGCCGTATCTCATCCCCGCTGCCGTTGTCAGCGCACACATCGTGGACGAATGGGAGCTGGGCATACCGCCCGAGCCCACCAGCCGCTCGGGGTTAAAGGAACGGTTCAGCGCAATATCAAGCAGTGTTTTCAGTACCTGGGCGATTACCCAGCCTGCCACGCCGCTCATTAACGTCTGGTTTCCGGTTACTTGCTGAAAAAATGTCATGTTTATCTCCTGTACTTTTCTTTTATCGACACCAGCCCTACCACGGCATAAAAGCCCGGCGAGCCGGGCTCTTTATACTCATGATGGTGACCTGCGCGCATTGCCTGAGGACTATCGTCAGCGTCTGGCCCAGGCCGGACGCAGATTATATAGGAACCAGTCTTTCATCCTTGCGCCGACCTCTGCAAGACCGCAGTATTTGTCGGCATAAATGATGGTATATCCTTCCTTATATTTCGGAGGAACCGGTGTCAGCGGCCACATATGGCGGAGAATCATATTCTTCTCCTTCTCTGTCACCTGAAAATACTTCTCGGCATTCTTCATCGCCGTCTTCGGATGGGTAAATCCGTGGAAATATTCTCCTGTCTCCTTTGCGTGGGTATGCCAATCGTAGAGAAACAAATCATGGAGGAGAGCCGCTCTTGCCGCCTGGCGGTAATCCCACCCATATTTCCTGCACATCTTATAGCTCATGTAGGAAACGCGGATGCAATGCTCTTTACAGGTAGTATTCCCGTGCTGGAAGTAATTATCCATGGACTGGAACACAGGGGTTTCCAGAATATCGGCGACGCAGTCCATATAACCGCTGTCCTTTTTATACTCCCCCCGCACGGCCCAGTTGCCGTCTTCCGACCATCTTCTGACCGCTTCCTTTTCCTGCCGGCTTAATCTTATCTGTTCCATGCCCTAATCGCACTCCTTACTATCCAATCAGCCAGTCATAAAGTTCCTGATACTTCATAGCCGATGCATGCCAGGAGAAATCCGCCGCCATGCCCCGGTCTACAATCTTGTTCCATTCACGCTTTTTGTTGTAGAAAACGTATTTGGCGTAATAAATGCAGTCCAGCATCTCATGTGCGTTGTAATTGGCGAACGAAAAACCGGTGCCGGTGCCCTCATACTCATTATACGGCCAGACCGTATCTTTTAAACCGCCGGTTTCCCGGACAATCGGTACGGTTCCGTAACGCAGGGCCATAAGCTGGCTCAGTCCGCAGGGTTCAAACAGGGACGGCATCAGGAAAGCGTCACAGGCTGCATATACCTTGTGCGACAGTTCCTCGGAATAGTAAATGTTAGCGGAAACCCTGTCGTTATACTTCCAGTCATAGTGACGGAACATATTCTCATACTTTTCATCACCGGTGCCCAGGATTACGAGCTGGACGTCCTCCGCACAGATGTCGTCCATTACGCACTGGATCAAATCAAATCCCTTCTGATCCGTGAGACGCGAAACAATACCAATCATGAATTTCTTCTCATCCTGCGCTAGGCCGAGCTGAGCCTGAAGGTCCTTCTTATTCTTCGCCTTCTCCTTACGGAATGTCCTCGCGTTGTAATTCTGCGCAATCAGCTTATCCGTCTCAGGATTGAATTCATCATAATCAATACCGTTTAAAATGCCCCGCAGGCTGTTGCTTCTGGCCCTCATCAGGCCGTCCAGTCCCTCGCCGTAAAACGGGGTTTTTATCTCTTCCGCATACGTATTGCTGACGGTTGTGACGGCGTCGGCAAAGACAAGGCCGCCCTTTAACATATTGCCGTCTTTGTATGCTTCCAGTTTATCAGGTGTGAAGTAGTAATCAGGAAGTTCGGAAAAACGCTGGACTGTCTTTACATCCCATACGCCCTGGAACTTCAGATTGTGAATTGTCATAACCGATTTAATATCGCGGAAGAATTCGCCGCCGCGGAATTTATCTTTCAAGTGTACCGGAATAAGACCGGTCTGCCAGTCATGACAGTGAATGACATCGGGCTTGAACCCGATCACAGGCAGAGACGACAATGCCGCCTTGCAGAAAAAGGAGAACTTCTCCAGGTCAAAATACCAGTCCCCATAAGGTTTACTGCCCCAGAAGTAGCTTTCATTGTCAATAAAATAAAAGGTAATTCCCTCATACTCATACTGCAGTATGCCCACATACCGGTTCTGTCCCAGGTAGTCCATATAGAAATGGCTGACATACTTCATCTCGCTGCGAAGGCTCTCCTTGATGCAAAGATACTTCGGTATCATAACCCTCACATCAAAATATTCTTTATCAAAACATTTTGGAAGTGAACCTACAACGTCCGCCAATCCTCCCGTCTTTATAAACGGAACTGCTTCTGATGCTATAAAGAGAATGTTCTTCATAATACTACCTCCCCGGCTACATTATATTGAAAACGTTTCACGTCATACCTCACACGATGATTATAATCATTATACAATATAATTATGAATTTAGAAAGTAGTATCAGAATTTTTTAAGTCTTTTATTATTATTCTAAAATACTTGTAAATTGTTACATACAATTGCTTCCAGCCGGTAAAACCGGGTTAATACGCCCGTATCCGGGCGCCGTATTTTGAAAAAATTTCCAGTCCGGTTAATTCATTCTGCGGTAGTCCAGGCGGATCTTATCCACAATCAGGGCTATGAATTCCGAGTTGGTTGGCTTGCCCTTTCCCGTGCTCACCGTGTATCCGAACAGTTCATTGATTGTATCCATCTTTCCTCTGCTCCATGCCACTTCAATCGCGTGGCGGATTGCGCGCTCCACACGGCTGGGCGTTGTCTGGTGTTTCTTTGCAATGGTCGGATACAGGATTTTTGTCACCGATGCAAGCATCTCTTTATCACTGACGGACATAATAATAGCATCCCGCAGATACTGGTAACCTTTGATATGTGCCGGGATGCCAATCTCATGAAGCATCTGAGTTACATCATTTTCCAGATTCTGCTCCATATAATCCGATTTATTTACATAAGGTTTCACTTTTCTGCTTCCCGCAAGCATGGTTGTTTTATTTTTGTAACCCGACAGTCTTCTCAGTTTGTCGAGGACGCTGTCCCTGGTAAAGGGTTTCATGATGTAATAGCTGGCGCCGAGTTTAAAGGCATCTGCTGTCAGATTCTCACTGCTGGCCGCCGTTACCATGATGAAAGATGTATTTTCTTTGAATTCTTCGTTATTTTTTACCTTCTCCATAACCGAGATTCCGTCCATACCCGGCATAACTATGTCCAGTAAGACAACATCCGGCTTTGTTCTCAGTATCATATTGTACGCCTCATTGCCATTATCTGCCTTTCCAACGACATGATAATCTTTTTCACTCTCCAGTATTTCGCCAAGCATCTCCAAAGTCTGCCTGTTGTCATCCGCAATCGCAATATTAAGTTCTGCCATGATATACTCTCCTCCTAAAATTTAAATGGTAATGATGATTATAGACTCGACCCCGTTTTTCTTTCAACTCGATCTCACCGCATAATTCGACACGAAATGTCACAAAAAAGCCGATACAGAATAGGTGTTCCCCCGGTAAAATTCGGGAGACTCCTGTCACATTTCCCTTTTACGGCAATTCTTATTATAACGGATACTTGCCTTTTGTGCAAAATGTTGTCGGAATTTTTTTCGGGACGTTAGCGGGGTTTTGCGGAGAGGAAAAGCGGCAGTTTACCACGCTGCCGCTTCACCCTCCGTAACCCTGTCAAACATCTCATAAAGCTTTTTATTCAGCTTCTGGACTTTCTCTATCTGCAGTTTGTCAACCTCACGGTCATATGTCATGACACCATTGATCTCCTCCTCAATATCGCTGGTCTGCGTATAGATGGCGCTGCACAGGCCGCGCTCCAGGTTCGGGTATATTTCCTCCTCCCACAGCCGCTTATAGTTCTCCGTAAGCTCCTCAGAGGAATGGTAATGCTGGTAGCCGAATTCCTTTTCACACGGCAGATGGCCTTCCACCGGATAGGCGTATCCCCCATATTCGGTCAGTGCGACCGTACGGTCCTCCTGCGGCTTTACTTTCAATTTATGGACATAATTGTGGATGCTGTACATATCCCCGCCCTTCTGGTCAAACCAGCCGCAGGCCTCGTTGATCAGCCTGGTGTTATCGGTTCTCCGGATTCTCTCCGTCGCCTTCGGGGCATCAAACTGCCCCCAGCCCTCGTTGAAGGGAACCCACACCGCAATGCTGGGATAATTGTACAGAGTGCGCACCATTCCATCCAGATCGGTATAGTACTGCTCACGCCCTTCCCTGTCTTTCCGCCTGAATATACCGTAGTGGTGATCGCTCACGCCTCTGGCAAACCGGTCGGATGCATTCGGCAGATGGGTCACGAAAACCATGTTATATTCGCCTCCGCCGTTCGGCATATCCTGCCAGACAATCATACCAAGCCTGTCACAGTGATAGTAAAAACGCTCCGGCTCAATCTTGACATGCTTGCGGATGGTGTTGTATCCCATCTCCTTCAGCTTGACAATGTCGTATTTCAGCGCGTCGTCGCTGGGCGCGGTAAGAAGGCTCTCCGGCCAGTAACCCTGATCCAGAATGCCGTTGAAAAAGTATGGTTTATTGTTTAAAAAGAATCTTAAGATGCCTTTTTTGTCCCTGCCGGACGATATTTTACGCATTCCAAAGTAAGAGGACACCTCATCCTCCCCCAGTGTGATTTTCAGATCGTAGAGGTGGGGATCGTCGGGACTCCAGGCCCTGAAACCGTCAAGCTTTATCACTATCTCCCGGCCTGTGTCCGCTACGGCCTCCCCTACCGGAGTTTTGCCGTCGTAAATTTCCAGTTTTACCTTCTTACACGCCTCTTTCTCCGCGCTCCATCCGTCTCCTTCCTCACCGCCCTCATCATCCCTGTTGGAGTATACCGTAATCTTCACGGCGCTTTCATCAAACATGGGGGTGATCTTTACCTCCGTGATATACTCTTTAGCCACGCTCTCCATCCAGACGGTTTTCCAGATCCCGCTCTGGGGAGTGTAAAAGAGCGACCCGTATTTGCCTTTCTTCTCAAGTTTCTGTTTTCCCCTCGCATGGGGCGAAAGTTCCGTCCTGTCGGTGACACGGAGCGTAATCTCGTTCTCTCCATCGCGGAGGCTCTCCGTTATGTCGAAGGAAAACGGCAGATAGCCGCCCTTATGTCCCCCTATCTCCGTACCGTTGACATACAGGATACACTCCTGATCGACGGCTCCGAAATGGAGCAGGACTCTGCTCTTCCTGAAACCGGACGGAACGGTAAATTTTTTTCTGTAATGCAGATACTGGTGGGGCATCAGAATTTTTCCCACACCGGACAGCGAGGTCTCCGGCGAAAACGGCACGAGGATCGTGCCGTCGTAAGAATCCGCCGTCTCCGACTCACTGATGCAATATTCCCATTCTCCGTTCAGATTGAGATAACTGTCCCTCACAAGATTCGGACGGGGGTATTCCGGTAAAATATGTTCTGTATCAAGCTCTTTTCCCCACCTGCTGACTAGTTGAATCATGATTCACCCACCTGTTTCCTTTTGATTTTGATCGTCTGAAACACTTCAGACTGGACTCCGACGGAAATCAGCACCAGCATACCCATGATAATTGACTGCCAGTGAACGGAAATACTGGTCGGAAGATATGTAAAGATTGTGTTGATAATAAAATAAATCAAAATTCCGAAAAATGCGCCGGAAAATTTCCCTTCCCCGCCGGACAGCTTTACGCCGCCGATTGCACACATGGCGATCGCATATGTCTCATACACATTGCCTGCACTCAGAGTCGCGCTGCCGCTGCTGGACGCCAATAGTACGCCGGAGAGCGCCGCGATAAAACCGGAGCAGACGAATGCCTTGATTTTAATCCGGTCCACATCGATTCCCATCATCCGCGCCGCCTCGCAGTTTCCTCCCACCGCATACATTCCCATGCCGAACTTCGTATGCCTGGAAACATACATGCAGATGAACGTGATGACAAAAAGCATCGGAATCAGGATTGAGATACCACTGTTCATCCCCGGTATCACCCCTTTTAGAATCTTTGTATTGGCAAATGTGAGCACGCCTCCCGTGATCGCAACCGACTTTTTGGCTACAATCAGGATTACTCCGCGGAGGGCGAACAGCATCGCCAGGGAAGCAATCCAGGACGAAATCCTCATTTTGGTAACCATCAGGCCGATTAAAAGCCCGGAAGCCACACCAACCATCAGACCGCAGAAAATTCCGAAAACGGGGTTGACCTGGGCGGTAATTCCCATCACCACTCCGCTGAGGGCAAACACGGCTCCGACGGAGAGATCGATCTCGGCGCACAAAATGACAAATGTCATCCCCAGCGCCAGAAAACCGCCGTTTTTCGCTGCCTTTAAAAGAATATTAAACACATTGGCCGTCGTCAAAAAGTTTTTATCTTTGAAAATAATACTTGTCGCAATCACTAAAAGCAGAAATGCTAAGATAGTACTTTTTGAATAAAACGAATTATATATTTTTTTTATTAATTTCATACTTCTTAACCTCCTACTTCGCCTGTTCTCTCTGGATAAATACGGCAAACACGATAATCGCCGCCTTGAATACCTGGGCGTACTGATCCGGTATATCGTTCATTACGCAGGTGAGCGTGATCATCTGCATGATTAAGGCTCCCACAACGGTTCCGAGAACATGGGCTTTTCCGCCTGTCATCGGCGTGCCTCCGATTACAACGGCCGCAATCGCGTCTAACTCCGCCAGCTGCCCCAGAGAACTGCCTGCAGCCACAGATACCTTGGCTGCCTGGAAAATCCCGGCAAAGGCCGCAAAGAACGTGCTGAGGCCGTATACGATCATCAGCGTCCTGGCCGTGTTGATTCCCGCCAGGGAACTGGATTTCATATTGTCTCCAACCGCCTGGATCTGCCTGCCCAGCACGGTTTTTTCAATCATAATAAAGACGGCCGCCACCGAGATGACAATCGGCACAATCTGCACCGGAATCACGCCGCCCAGCTTATAAGTTCCCCACAAGGAAAGCTGTTTTCCCACGGCGCCCAGTTTATTAAAATAGATATCTCTTCCGCCGCACAGAACCTGTGCAACTCCCCTCAGGCCCAGCATCAGGCCCAGTGTGATGACCATGGCCTGCAGCTTCAGTTTTCCGACCATGATGCCGGTAAAACAGCCCACCAGGACCGAAACGGCGACCGCGGCCAATACCGCGGGAATCAGGCCCGTATCCGGCATCAGCCTGGCTGTCAGGACTCCCGCCAGAGCCATGACGGAACCGACGGAAATATCGATTCCCCCCGTAGAGATGACGAGCGTCATTCCCATTCCACAGAGAATTGTGGGACAGAGCTGTGTAATTACGTTGTTCAGATTGCCTATCCTGAAAAAGTTCGGGGTAAACAGTGAATTCAGCAGGATAAAGAAAAGGAGCAGCGTAATTGCACTGTATTTTTTTACAAGCTGGAAGTAATCCTGTTTTGTCTTATTCATGCGCTTTTCCCTCACTTTCGCTGCCTCTTGCGATGGTTTCCATCACTCTGTCCTGGCTGATACTGTCTCCGACCAGTTCATCTATGACTTTTCCCTCGCGCATGACGATGATTCTGTCACAGTTCCGCTCCAGCTCCGCGATCTCCGATGAGATCATCAGAACGGAGATTCCGCTTTTTGAAAATTCCTGGATCAGCTGCTCAATCTCGGCCTTGGCGCCCACGTCGATTCCTCTGGTGGGCTCATCCAGGATCATCAGTTTCGGGTTCATGCACATCCATCTGGCCAGAAGCACCTTCTGCTGGTTCCCGCCGCTCAGGTTGCAGATTGCCTGTTCCGGAGACGGTGTCTTAATCTTCAGGCGTTCAATGTATGTCCCTACAATCGCATCCTGCTCCTTAGTTTTTACAAAGCCGAATGAATTCAGCTTCGGAAGCAGGGCAATCGTGATATTTTCTTTTACCGACAGATGGGGGATGATTCCTTCCGTCTTTCTGTCTTCCGTACAGAAGCCCATTCCCTTTTTGATGGCATCGGACGGTGAATGGATGGCGGCGGGCTCTCCCCACCAGAAAATCTCCCCCTCGTCCGGCATGCTGCTCCCGAAGAGCACCTGGGCCAGCTCGCTTCTGCCCGAACCGAGAAGTCCGGCAAGACCTACCACTTCTCCCTGTTTAATTTCTATATCAATTCCGTTCAGCCTCATCCCCTGACGGATCTGTTTCATTCCCGCTATTACCGGAGCTTTGGCAAAAGCATAGCCCTGCTTATTCCTTTCAAGCTCTACCGTATCCCTTCCCACCATCAGTGATATCAGCTTAAACTGATCCAAATCACCGACATTATATTCACCGACATATTCTCCGTCCTTAAATACGGTCAGACGGTCACAGATTTCAAATATCTCATCCAGCTTGTGGCTGATAAAAATCACGCTGATTCCCCTTGCCTTCAGTTGTCTGATAATTCCAAACAACACCTGCACCTCATGGGGGTCCAGCGAGGAGGTCGGTTCATCCATAATAACAAGTTTTGCATTGATGCTGACCGCCCTGGCAATGGCCACCATCTGCTGGATTGCCGTCGAATAGTTTTTTAACGGCCTTGTCACATCAATCTCAATTCCTAATTCCTCCAAAATCCTCTTTGACTCGGCAATCATCGACTTTCTGTCAATGCTCCCGAATTTTGTCCTGGGTTCACGTCCCAGAAACAGATTTTCATATACCGTCTGAAATAAAACCAGGTTCAGTTCCTGGTAGATAGTGGATATTCCCTTCCCGTTCGCCTCAATCGGAGTCCTTGCATTAATCTCCTGGCCGTCAAAACGTATCGTTCCGCCATTCTTCTGGTAGATTCCGGTCAACACCTTAATCAGTGTCGATTTGCCGGCGCCGTTTTCTCCCATCAGAGCATGGATTTCACCTTTATTCACCGTTAAATTGACGCCTTTCAGCGCCCGGACTCCCGGAAACGTCTTTTCCAGACCCTTTATTTCCAGCAAAACTTCTGCCATAAACTTCTCCTTTCAAAAAGGCTGCCGCAAAAATAAACAATTTCTGCGGCAGTCTTTTTTGTGTGCCCGGATATATCGTTTGAAAACAATCAGTATTTTCGCAGCTTACATCCCGCGGAACACGTTTTTAACAGTTCCTAGAATCCTAACTCTACTTTCACATTATCCTTTGTATAAAGGGTATCCTCGTTTGTAATGTGGGCCGGTACTTCTTCTCCGCCGATAATCTTGGAAATTGTATCTACGACGATTTCTCCGAAGTATGGGGAACAGGTACAGGAAGCAAGCTGTCTTCCGTCTTCCACTGCCTCAAATGCAGCTCTTGTTCCGTCGATTCCCAATGTCAGGATGTCTTCTCCCGGTTTCAGGCCTGCCGCCTCAATTGCGTTCATAGCGCCCTGGACCATATCGTCTGTTACACAGAATACGGCGTCAATATTCTCGCCGCCCTGGGCCTGGATAATGTTTTCCATAACGGCCTGAGCCTTATCCATCAGCCATTCTCCATCCTGCTCTGCCACTACTTTAAACTTGGAGCTGTCAAGGCCCTTCACAAATCCGTCCTGTCTGTCTGTGGATGTGGAGGAATCATAACCACCGTTGATGATTACTACATTGCCGCCGTCCGGTAATGCTTCGGTCAGGGCTTTTGCACACTGCTCGCCTTCCCAGATGAAATCGGACATGATTGCCGTTGTGTAATGGGTTCCTGCATCTCCGTCGATGGCACGGTCTACCAGGATAACGGGGATGTTGCTTTCCATTGCTTCCTGGAGCGCGCCCTGAAGTCCGTTGTTCTCAAGCGGGGCAACTACCAGGTAGTCAACGCCTGCCGCTACCAGATCGCGGATATCGGATTCCTGAGTCGCGATATCTCCTCCGGCGTCCTTAACGATAAATTCGCCTCCGGCGTTTTCCACATATTCCTTGATGCTGTCCGTCTCCGTCGTTCTCCATGCAGACATACTGTCTGTCTGGGCAAATCCTACTTTCTTGCCTTCCAGTACTTTTGCTCCCTCCGGAGCCTCTGTTTTTTCCTCCGGGGCCGCTGCTTCCGTCTTTCCTTCAGCAGGGGCTGCCGCCTCGGTTGCCGGGGCCGCGGTTTCCGCCGGTTTGCTGGAACTTCCGCAGGCAGTCAGTGACAATGCCATCGTTGCTGCCATAACCATTGCGATCATTTTTCTCATAATAATTTCCTCCCTTGATTAGAACGTGTTTTTATTACATAATTTATTTTATATCATTTGGTCTATTTTTACAATATATTTTTGATAAACCTTTTATTTTTTTGTTATTTTTTTACATATTTTTCATCTTTTAATTGTATGATTTGCTTTTTTGCTTTACTTTTTATGTAATAAAGAGTTATAATTAAAAGACGATAAATATAAAAAATGCAAGAAAGGAGTCTGTCATGTCGGCAAGAGAAAAGCGTACTGTCAGAATTATTGGCGAAAGAAACATCTGCCTACACCTGGGCAACCCGGCACATCATGAATCCATTACTAAAATCGGGAAAGCTCTTTCCTCCCCCGTCCGTCTCAAAATCCTGGATATGCTGAGGAACAATGCCAGGTCATTGCAGGAAATCGCCGAAATCATGAATATCCCCCTATCCTCCGCGGCGCTTCATGTCAAAACCCTGGAGGAGGCCCAGCTAATCGTAACGGAAAGCCAGCCGGGCGTCCACGGTTCCATGAGGGTGTGTACCTGCAGCTTGCAGTCGTTTCACCTGGAGACCTTCGACGCCTCCATCGATTCCGTCAATAAGAGTCTGTCCATGGATATGCCGATCGGGAATTATTATGCATGCGATGTACAGCCCACCTGCGGCCTCGCGGATGAAAACGGCCCAATTGACGCTTACGATACGATACGTTCCTTCTATTCCCCGCTCAGGAATAAGGCGCAGCTCATCTGGTTCAATAAAGGGTTTATCGAATACAGGTTTCCCAATATCCATAATCCTCTTCTGAAGCTCAACGAGGTGTCGTTCCGGCTGGAAATCTGCTCCGAGGCACCCGGTTATCTTGAGAACTGGCCTTCCGACATCACGATCTATATCAATGATGTGGAAGTCGGTACTTACCGCTCTCCCGGCGACTACGGCGCACGCAGGGGAAAACTGACCCCTCCCGCCTGGCCGAACGGCAGCACCCAGTATGGAATGCTCAAAACCTTCTCAGTAAAAGAATTTGGGAGCTATATCGACGGGCAGCTCATTTATCCTGGCGTCGGGCTCGATGACATAGCGATTAATGATAAACCGTATATTTCTCTGAAAATACAGATTAAGGATGATGCGAAACATATCGGAGGGATTAATATTTTCGGTGAGAAATATGGAGATTACCCGCAGGGAATTGTGATGAACCTGACTTATCAGTAAGGTTCCGGACCTGTCATAAAAACATGGTTATAATAATAGTAGATGAATGAACATTATTCATTTACAAAAGAAGAAAGTTGATGTATACTTCTATATAGAGAGGAAATTTAACTCCCATGAGCAGGAAACAGAAACATGAAATTTACTTTCTCCGGCCGGTCCCTGCTACCGTACATCCAAGCGGCGGCAGAGAGCCTGTCACTATATCCTGTGTTTCCATCATTTTGAATGCTGACATCTTGCTGTACGGCGTTACATTTATATTTCTGCTTTCTTCTTTAATATAGAAGAAATTGCTCCCCAGCCGCAGCGCGGGGACAATTTTATAAACTCACAATGAATAATGTTCATTCATTAAATTGTATCATACTCCTACAGAAGTAAACGCTTTGGCGGGGCGTTTTTATCCTTTTACAGATAATAGAAAACAGGGGTTATATTTTTGACAGAAGGCGGGTGAGTATGTGATAAAGGAATTGGCTTCCGGATGGATCTCCGGAAGAGCGGTATTCATAGCAGACGGTTTTTAACGGCGCCGGCCGCATTTTTATGCCGGTAAACAAAAGCATCAAAAAATCATCAGTAAAGGAGAATTATCATTATGCCCAAGAAAAGCAAATCAGAATCGGCCCCAATTATATGCCGGACGGATCATCTAACAAAGGTATATAAAGATGGGGCTGCACTGCAGGAAGTAAGTTTAGCAATACATAAGGGGGATATTTTCGGGCTGATCGGAGAAAATGGGGCCGGTAAAACAACTTTGATCAAGCTTCTTGCCGGTCTGATCCGCCCTACGGAAGGTACGATTCAATTATTGGGAGCAAGCAGCCCGGAAGAAATCAGCCGCGTGCAGGCGAACATCGGATATATGATTGAAACTCCGGCAGTTTACACCGACATGACGGCCGAACAGAATCTGGAGGTTCGTCGTCTTGAAAAGGGAATTGAGGACAAAAATTGCGTAGACGACGCGCTCGCCCTTGTGAATCTTCTGAATAACCGCAAAAAGGTGAAAAATTACTCTTTGGGTATGAAACAGCGCCTTGCCTTAGCGCTGGCGCTCCTGGGACAGCCGGAGCTTCTGATTCTCGACGAACCGGTAAATGGACTCGATCCCGCTGGAATTGTCGCCCTGAGGGAACTGCTGGAGAAGCTTAACAGGGAGCGGAATGTGACGATTATGATTTCCAGCCATATTCTCGGTGAACTGCATAAGCTGGCCACCTGCTATGGGTTTATTCATGCGGGGCGTTTAGTGGAACAGATTACAGCACGGGAACTGGATGGAAAAGCAAAGGATATCGAAACGTATTTTACCGATATGACGGGAGGTGGTTTCTTTGGGTAATCTTATTCAAGCAGAATTTTATAAAATCGTACACAGAAAGACATTAAAAATTTGTATAGCTTTTGCTGTTGTTATCGAATTTATGAATGCTTTTCTGCATGGCGGGACTCAGATCGGCACCATGACTTTGCTGATTGAAATCATCGGGCTAATGACATGCGCTTTGTTTGCCGGGCTTTCTGTCGGGGCTGAATACGGCAGCCGGACGATTTTTCATACGGTTACCAGCGGAAAAAGCCGGGGCGGTGTGTGGTTTAGTAAGTTTACCGCATTTTCAGTTGGTTGTCTCCTTATTTTAGCGGTGAATGCTCTGGCGGTGGATACCGGATTTTTGTTGTTTCATGGGGTGGGAGGGGAAATTGGCCGACATGTCGGTAGTAGGATTGCTTCCATGTTAATGTATACTGTTGCCGGTGTGTTCTATGATCTTTGTCTCGTCAGCCTGTTCTTTTTTCTTGCCATGCAGATAAGGGAAAGCGGGATTGCAATCGCTGTCTCTACTGCTTTAACTGCTTTGATCGTCTCCAATTCCGAGTTCCTGTGGGTGGACCGATTGTTTCCGCTGATGAATGGGAATGCGGCTGTGGAGTTGATTCCGACGGGGAGTTTTCTGATTATTATTTTGATTCCGGTTGTGGTTATGGGGGCCGGAATCTGGGTGTTTGGACGGCGGAATTTATAGGGAGGACTGGTATAATTTGCAGGGCTGGCTGGTATAAAATGTTCTTATTACACCCATATGGATGCCGAGTGGTGATACGCTAAAAAATACAGGTACGAATTCCGTTAGTTTTTCAAAACAGTACGGAATTCGTACCTGTTTACTAATGCCTCTGCATATAGTGTATATTTATGACCTGCTTAGAATATATAAGTTATTTCTGCTTTCCACAGCACTTTTTGTACTTTTTTCCACTCCCACAGGGTCAGGGATCGTTGGGATATATTTTTTTCTCTGTTGGCAGCTTATTATCATTCATTACTGAAGATGCAATGAATTGCTCCTGGTCGTTCGGAAGCTGCCTTTCCTTTCTGCTATACCCATACTCACTCCAGCGCCGAATCGTATAAAGCC
Organism: [Clostridium] symbiosum; assembly: GCA_036419695.1. Taxonomy (NCBI): domain Bacteria; kingdom Bacillati; phylum Bacillota; class Clostridia; order Lachnospirales; family Lachnospiraceae; genus Otoolea; species [Clostridium] symbiosum. The sequence continues at coordinate 1,021,571 of CP143946.1, read as the reverse complement.
AGTCACTGAGCGCTTTCGTCAAACACACACCGCTCTGCTGACTGGCAAATGCGACATCCCAAAAATACAGACAATTCATAATTTTCGGGATTCCCCAATCATTAACGGCAACCCCCTTGGTAATTTCCTCTAATATTTCTTCCGTCTGCTCCAAATCTTTTATCTCACGGCTCAGACAGCCGTAAACAGCTTTATACTCTCTGGTCTTGTCTGCCCATCTTCCAAAGACATAGGCTTCGATATCTTGCTCCGTAGGGATGTAATTCTTTTTTTGATTTTGTATGGTGTATAACTGGTTTTATCTGGTTGTAATCAGTTTTGCGTCACTCATGTATTTTGATTTTTCCGGAGCGAGTACAGCCGACTTTTTACTCTTTAACTTTCATATACTTTCAAAAATTCCTGAAGTATATCGTAATACTTACACGCCTCCTCCTTAAAGTAACCTGCCAATGCCGCAAAACTTCCTGTTTTCTGCGCGGCATTTAGAAGATGTGTATATTGATCTTTATTCTCATCACAAATTAAAAATGGAATTATTCCATTTTTCAAACACTCCCGGAATAGAATCATTCTGCCTGTGCGTCCATTTCCATCCTGAAAAGGGTGTATTTTTTCCGCTGCCGCGCTCCATCGGTTGGCGGCTTTCACCGCATAGCATACTACAAGAGAGCATGGATCTGGGAACTAGCTCCCACTTTCGGCCTCTTCCGTCCCACTACTCCGTCCGGGCGGCAACCGCTGGCACGCTGCGCGCTCCATCGGTTGGCGGCTTTCGCCGCATAGCATACTTCAAGAGAGGATGGAGATGGGAACTAGCTCCCATCTCCATCCTCTTCCGTCCCACTACTCCGTCCGGGCGGCAACCGCTGGCACGCTGCCGCGCACCATCGGTTGGCGGCTTTCGCCGCATAGCATACTTCAAGAGAGGATGGATCTGGGAGCTAGCTCCCATCTCCATCCTCTCTTTCCGTCTGCTGCCCGGACTCAATGTTCGAGCATGTTTTCAATAAATATCCCATACCCTCTGGTCGAATCCTGTATAAACACATGAGTCACCGCCCCTATCAATTTCCCATCTTGTATAATCGGTGATCCTGACATTCCCTGTACTATGCCTCCTGTCAGCTCTAATAGTTCCGGATCGGTGACTTTGATTATCATGTCTTTACTCTTCCTTGCCGTGGAATAATCGACTTTTTGTATTTCTATCTCATAATCTTTTAATTCTCCCGACACGTTGCTTCTCACATACGCTTTTCCCTTTTTTACATCCTGCCGGTATCCGATCGGGATGGCCTCGCTTTTTACCCGGTTTCTGAATTTCTCATTTACCGTTCCGAAAATTCCCTCGTTTGTGTTGGCCTCAATGGAACCCAGCCGCGACTGGTTGCCATAGTAGATTACGCCGGACATGACGCCGGGTTTGCCGAAGGTGCCTTTTTCGATTCCCATGATTTCCGTGTCGTAAAGTTCGCCGCCGGAGGTCTGGACCAGCATTCCGGTATCGCTGTCGCTGATACCGTGGCCTAAGGCTCCGAATTCACCATTGGCGCTCATATAGGTCATGGTTCCGATTCCCTGGGTATCGTCTCGGATCCACAGACCCAGTTTGTAGTCACCATCCGCCGTTTCTATGGGCGTCATCTCCACAGGTATCTCTTCTCCGTCCCTTCTCACTTCCAGGGTCAGAGTGCCGCCTCCTGAACTGTTAACGGCCTGTATCATGTCTTTCTTGTTTACGGCAGGGACGCCGTTGATGGCCTCAATGTAGTCGCCGGATTTTAAAACTCCGTCGGCCGGGTCAATAATTTCTCCATTTTTTGTTGTCACTTCACCTGTACCTATAACCATCAGGCCGTCGGATTTCATATAAATTCCGATGGGAAGTCCGCAGGGAACGGCATATTTTGTATCGGAGACATCCACCTCGATGTCCTTCAGGCTGAACAGACCAAACAGCTTCATGTTCAGATGGTATGTTCCTTCATTTTCCGAATAAAGGGAAAATGGCTGATCCAACTGCAGATGTATTTCATCTGAGGGGATGTTGGAGCCGTTGTTTAAGACCACCTCTTCACTTTCACTCTTTAAAGACACTTTTACGGGAAGGGAAAAATGGAAATTCTCTTCCTGGTCCACCACCACATTCAGACGGTCCGGTATGGACCACTGCATATAAAAATACGACAGGCCGGCTACTGCCACAAGACCGGCCCAAAACAGGACAATAAGAGACTTTCTAAGCTTTTCTTTCCTGGTCACCTTTCCTTCCTCCTTACACAATTGTTACCGCCTTTTCGGCTTTTAAATCATCTGTTTCTCATTCACGCTGTTAGTATGTGACGATGACCGAAAATCAGTCTGCTATTTTTCGTCCAGTCTTTCATATTTTTTCAAAATAAGCTCTTTACATTTTTATAGTAGAGGACTATACTTGTTATTGTTTATATGGATACATTCCGCGAGGTTTTTTACGGTGACGTTTAAACATAAACTCATTGACACAACTTAATATTTAAGTCTTTGTGGCAGGGTGTAATTCCCTACCGATGGTAAAGTCCATGACCCGCAGGCACCTTCCTGCGGTTGATCTGGTGTAATTCCAGAACCGACGGTAACAGTCCGGATGAGAAAAGACGTTTTCTGTAGCCTACCTGAAGACTGTTGTTTTCAGGCATTTTTTATTTATCAGAAAAATTTCAAGGAGGACAGAAAGTAATGGAAGGTAACACAAACACTGGCAACATGAATCTGAACACAGGAAGAAGCACAAACACAAGTTCCGGAAGGAACCGGACTCCGGAAAAGCCGGCCGCTCATGCCCGCACCGGCCTCAACACGAGGGAACTGACGCTCTGCGGCCTGATGGGAGGCTTAAGCGCGGTACTGATGATGTTCCGTTTCCCGCTTCCGTTTATGCCCCCGTTCATGAGCTTTGATTTCACCGGGCTCGTAGAGATGATCGGAGGTTTTACAATGGGCCCCGTTGCGGCCATTGCAATTATTGTAGTTAAAATGCTTTTAAAGGCCCTGACTCAGGGAACCTCGTCCGCCTGGACGGGCGAAATCCAGAATATCATCCTGAGCTGCGCCTACGTTCTGCCGGCAGTTTTAATTTACGACAGAAATAAATCGAAAAAATCAGCGCTCATCGGCATGGCCGCAGGAACTGTGATATGCGCAATTGTATCCGTATTTACTAACTTGTACTTAATCATCCCGTTTTATGCATCATTTTCAGGATTGACACTGGATAAAATTCTTTCCATGTGCATGGCGGTGAATCCTCTGCTTTCCAGTAAATGGAGTCTGGCGCTTCTTGGCATCATTCCGTTTAACCTGATTAAAAACGGTTCACTGTCGCTGCTCACCTTCCTCGTCTATAAAAAAATGAGCCGCCAGATTAAGCAGTTTGTACAGGGACACTGATTTCTTCCATGTGTCTGAGAATATACAATAATGAAAATGAAAGGGAAAACACTATGAAATTCAGCAAAGAAAAACATTTAAGCTTTGAGGAAGCGGTTGAAATCATGTTCCATCAGCTCGGCGACTGGAAGATTATGGCTCTGGCCTCCAGTGTCAACGATTATGTGATGGTAAGAAATGTAAGCTGCCTTTTTTACGACGACAAAATTTATTTTAAAACAGACAAAAATTTCAGAAAAACAAAACAGCTTTTTGAGAATCCCCGGGTAGCTCTGTGCTGGAGCGGAATCCAGGTGGAGGGAATCGCCGAAAACAAGGGGCTTGTCGTAGATGAACCGGGAAGACGTTTTGAGAAGGGCTATAAAGAGTTCCTCTGGAACAGTTACAATGCCTACAGCCATGAGGACACGGAAATTCTGATCGAGGTTTCTCCGAAGTACGTGGAAGTTTGGGATACCAGCGAAGATCAGTACGCCTACCAGATTTTTATTGATTTTGATAAAAAAGAAGTGGAAGTAAAACCTTACGATGTAAAAAAGTAAATACGCAACAACGAAAAGCGCGCTTCGCGAACTTTTCATTGCCACTCAATAAAAGAAGGAGCGCTTTTCGATCCAGCCGCATGATACCGGCCGAGGCGAAAAGCGCTCCTTCTTTCATTACTTATATAGCCTGCGCAAAAAGCGCCGGGGTATTTTTATTTCAATTTGCCCAAAAGTAAAACTACCAGGGTGATGATCAGGACAACAACGAAAATTCCGCCCATTCCTTTTCCCATGATTTCAAGAGAAATTAATAAATTATTCCACATAAATGAACCTCCTCATTTCTGCATGCTTCATGCTTTGGCTGATTACAGATACTGGCTGACGAGCTTGATGACAAGTCCGCCCGCGATAACAGAAGCAATCTGTCCGGATACGTTGGCGCCAACGGCGTGCATCAGGATAATATTGCCCTTCTCTTCCTCTGAGGCCATTTTCTGAACCACTCTGGCCGACATCGGGAACGCGGAAATTCCGGCCGCGCCGATCATCGGGTTGATCTTGGTTTTCAGGAAAAGGTTGATAAATTTAGCAAAAAGCACGCCGCCGATGGAATCGAAAACGAATGCAATGAGTCCGATACCCATAATTAACAGTGTGTCCGTACGGACAAAGGCATCCGCCCTCATACTGAAGGAGATTGTAATACCTAAAAGCAGCGTGATAAGGTTGGCGAGCTCATTCTGCGCAGTGTCGGAAAGTGACTGTAAAACACCGCATTCCCTGATTAAGTTACCAAACATCAGGAAGCCGACCAGGGCTACGGATGCCGGTGAAATAAGGCCTACAATAATTGTTACGATAATCGGGAAAGCAATTTTCGTCGATTTGGAAACTGCTTTCGGGCTGTATGTCATATGAATCTGACGTTCTTTTTTCGTCGTTACGAGCCTGATGGCAAACGGCTGGATAATCGGCACAAGAGCCATGTAGGAATACGCCGCAACCGCGATGGCGCCGACATAGTCGGAACGCATAACCTGTGATACAAGAATCGAGGTCGGGCCGTCTGCAGCACCGATGATACCGATGGAAGCAGCGTCTTTTAAATCAAATCCCATCAGTGTTGCTACACAGATAGCAAAGAAAATACCAAACTGTGCCGCCGCGCCGAATAAAAACATAATTGGCTGTGACAAAAGCGGGCCAAAATCAATCATGGCTCCGATACCAATGAATAAGAGAATCGGAAGCGCCTCAGACGCCTCGATCGTCGTCTGGAACAGCCACTGTATAACACCGTGTGTCTCTCCAATACCAGGCATAATCTGGTCGATGACACCGGATAACGGTAAGTTTACTAATATAGCGCCAAAGCCCATCGGCAAAAGCAGCGCCGGCTCATACTCTTTTTTCACGGCCAACCAGATAAGCAGAATTCCTACAACATACATTACAAGCTGTTGGGGCGTTATCGCCATAATACCTTCCAGTAAAAAATCCATGAACTTTCCTCCTTAAATTTGCTTTCTCAGCATTCTTTTCCTTAACTGTTGAGCAGTTGTCTGCACGTTCACCCCTCGGTCAGGCCTGCGATTTTCGGGAACCCGCGGAGTTCCTTCCAACCACTTAGATTCTTCACACAGAATCCGTAAAACATACCTTTTATGAATTTTTCTTATGTAAGCGCATCCGCCGGAAAATGTTTTAAATCGCGGAGGGCTTTTTTATATCATAGGAACACTTTCCTATGGTATAAAAAAAGACTTTCAGCATATTTTCATATGCTAAAAGTCTTGTTCCTCTACATTTCATACAGGCATGTAACCATGGACCTGTAAACCCGGCCCAGGGTATGTTGATTACATGTTGCAACTACTCCCTTTTAACGGCTTCATCTTACCACATGTTTCCACAGCCGTCAAGAATAAAAAGAAGAATAATCTGAGAATCCGGCATTCTTTACAGAGTCTTTACTGCCGTGTAAACAGATACCGCCTACTTATTCTCGTCCATATTAACGCCTGCAATTTTAATATTCACTTCCAGGACCATAAGGCCTGTCATATTCTCTATTGCAGTCTTTACTTTGTCCTGCACTTTTTCACTGACATCGGGGATGCTGTAGCCATATTTCATATTAAGGGACAGATCGACACTTACATGTTCCTCCGTCACCGTAACCTTGACCCCCTTGCTCAGGTTCTTCATGCCGAGCTTTCCTACCAGCTCATTCGTGATATTACCGGCCATGGAATCCACGCCCTCTACCTCTGTCGCTGCCAGTCCGGCGATGATTGCAACAACCTCGTCCGCAATCTGCACTTCACCAATTTTGTCTTTTTCGTACAATATATGTGTATTTCTATCTGCAATCTCTTTCGACACCTTTGTTACCTCCTGTATCCTCGTGATATTCCCATTATAACAAAAAGGCTGTGGTTTGCAAAGGAGTTTTCCCCTTAATGGTACAAATTATGCAACAGTCCGATTTTCAGCTGAGGTGCGGGGACGCCTCTGCGGGATGGCGGATGTCATGAATTCTACAGAGTGGCGGCTTCGTTGACATGCCAAATGCCCCGGCCTGTGGCCGGAGCACGGTAATAGCGGTATTCTTAACGTCTTCGATCTCCGGCGGCAGATGATTTATTCCTGAAGATTCATCAGCGTAATAACGATATTCTCAGCGCCCGTTTCTGTTTTTCTCTTAACGATGTCCTCAATCTGGGCACGCTGTGGATCCGTGATGCTGCTTGCATTTACAACAACGTCTACTTTACCGTCTGTGATGCTGACTACCGGATCGGCAAAACCTTTTGCCATCAGAAGGGTTTCCGCGGCGTTTTCTTTTTCTGCGATAGCCGACAGGGCCATCAGGCTCTGGGTTGCCGCTTCTTTGGAAGCAGCGTCTACACTCTCATTGTTGATGATGCTCATCAATGTCTCTTTGCTCTTGGCACGGACCTGCTCTCTGTTTAGCTGTACATTGGCTATGTAGTCTGTTACGCTTGTTCCGCCGGTCAGAACTGCTTCGCCCGGGTTATCAATCGAAGAACTTCCATCTGCCTGATCGGAACCCGTCAGAGCGCTTCCTCCCTCGTCCGGATCATCGAGGCTTGCTATCTCCTGGTACTGGCCGTCTTCGCCCGTTGCATTACCCGATGAGACATTTTCCGCAGTCTGGCCGGCGGCTCCGCCTGAAACAGCCTGGTTCTCTGCCAATATATCCTCATCAGAAATCTCTGTAACTCCGGCCTCGTAGACTTCTCCGCCCGCCACTTCCTTTTTACCGGAGTAGTTCAGGTATCCTGCTGCTGCGATCATAATGGCAAGTGTGGTAATGATTATCTGGTTTCTCCTAAAGATTCTTTTCATCTTCATAATATTATGCTCCTTTATTCCACCCGCTTTAATACTTTTATTTTATGACGGCGATGCCGTTTTATGCCTGTCTGTAGTATTTTGTCTACATTTTGAGTATCTTTCATCCTGTCTCACTGATTCTGCAAATGTCCCACCCGTTTTAACACCTTTATTTTATGCGCAGGCAGGCCGAATAAAGCTTCCATTGCCTCGGAAATTTCCGCTTTCACCTGAGGGCTTCCGCCTCCCTGGGCGCTGATGATGATTCCTTCTATCTGCGGCTGCAGCTCTTTCTCTACCACCGGCTCCTGGGAACCCGTCGCTCCTGCGGTCAGAGCCGTCTCTTTAATCTCCTCGGTCTGTGATTTTCTCGTTCCTCCGGCGCTGTCCTTTTCTTCCGTCGCAGAACGGCTTTTGTCACGGTCCACATGGAGGACCTTTTCTTTTGAGGATTTGAGGGTGAGCATTACATCTACCTCCCCCACTCCGTCCACGTTTTTCAGGATGTCTTTAACCCGCTGTTCCATCTCTTTTTCATATTTCCGTTCATCGTCGTCCACCGTACCCGATATTTTCCCGGCCGCGGTCCGTGTATTGGAGTCCTCCTCCCCCCTTTCCGGTATCAGCTGCCCCTGAACAGCCGGGGAACCTGCCTCCTCCCCCTTTTCTTTTTTCGGCCCCACCGGAAATGACAGAATCAGCAGAATCAGTCCGCACACCAGCAGAAGCATCCATTTTTCTTTTCCCTTCACCCAGTCTTTGTTAATCTTCCAGCCCGATTTCCACATTTTCTTCCTCCATCTGATAATACCCGGCTATCGTCCGCCTGAACTGCCTGATCATTTCATTTTCCTGCGCTGTAGCAATCACTTTACCCGCAGCCTCGACATCGCTTTTCCCCTGTTCCTGGTCTCCGCTCCGGCTGTCCCGCAAGGATTCTTCATTCCTGTCCTGTCCGGAGCCGTCCAGCCTGACCGATACTTTCTCAACTTTTTCCAGGGTAATTCTGTCCTCTTTGGCCGTCTTCGTCCGCCCTCCATCCGCATTTTCTTGAGCGTCCGCCGTCTCTTCCGTCTTTTTTAATCTCAGGGCAATCTTTTTCACCTTTCCAAAATCAGGATTTCTACTGTCTCCCTCTATTACCACAGAAGCGGCAACCGCCTCAATCCCTTCTTCCCCGGCCATACGGATTAACTCCTCCTCAGCCGATGCTTCATAACTTCCAATCAGGCGGTCAAGCCTCTTCTGCTCCATCCCATCCAATTCACCCTTCAGTTCCCCGGCCTCATTTTCAAAGGAAACTGAGCGGAAAATCGCATTGATTTTTTCCTCCAGCCTGAGGCTCCCGGTCAGCGGCTTCATCACCAGAAGAATCAGGATACAGCCCGCAAAGAGCCTGAGATACTTTTCATACTTTCCTGCCGGAAGAAGATTTGTAATGATGGTCATGAATATCAGATAATATACAATATTCCTGACCCAGGCATAAATTCCGTCCATTCTCTCCCTCCTTAACCTGCAAAATAGGTGGCATTGGCAGCCGTACACACAATTGCCAGCGAGACACTGAAAAGCAGGAGCGCCGTCGCCGCCATGGAAAGCAGAAGGCGGCAGCCGTTTCCCACCTCGCTGATGCACGCCACCATCCTCTTATCGCAGACCGGCTGCAAAAGCGCTGCAGCTCCCTGATAAAACAGGCAGAGAATCACAAGCTTTAATAACGGGATGACGGATATCAAGATGAGAATGATAACCGCCCCGGCTCCGATGCTGTTTTTAATCAGCACCCCGGCTCCCATCATCATCTGGGAGACTGCCGCCGCCCCCTGCCCCAGCCCCGGTATGACGCTGACAAAACGCTGAAGCGACGTATTTTTGAGTGAATCGGCATAAGGGGTAACCAGATTCTGCAGTAAATGAAACCCCAGTATCACTCCCGTCATGGTTTTGAGTCCCCAGCGGATGGAACTGTCCAGCAGTTCGGTCATTCTGGAGAAGATGTCCTCTTTCACCATATGCCCCGCCAGAACAAAAAGAATATAAATCCGCAGGACTGGAAGCAGGAGCCTTAAAACAAGCCATTCCACAGCGCTGATGGAAAAGAGCATCCATCCATAGCCCGCTGCCGAGGTCAGGCTCCCTCCCGAGAAGGAGACCGCGAGAAAATAGGTTGGGACCAGGGCCCGCATAAATTCAATGATATGGGACAGAATCTCCTTCGTGATGGCAATCCCGGTCAGGAAACTCGATGCTAAGAATGTAAACATCAGAAGATAGGTTACATAAAATCCCGTCTCCGCAATCTGGCTGTTGGAAAAGATACTTGAAAAATTGGCAAATATCGCCCCGGTCAGTCCCAGGATCAGGACCTGTCCCATCCACTTCCCGTTTTTTGCTATCTCCCCAAAAAGGCTGTCCCGCAACGAAAGCAGACACTCGTGAAAAACTCCGGAAAAATTCCCCTTCATCAGCTCCAAAATCAATTCTTTAAATGTGAAAGAAAACGTCCCGTTTCCGCTCTCCTCACTCATAAAGTTTTCTATTTTAGCCAGATCAAAATCATCCAGAAGATTTCCGGTCTCCGCCTCGTAACCGCCGCCTGCTTCATAGCCTCCATTCGTTCCATAGCCGCCGTCCGCCTCATAGCCTCCGCCGCCTTTCTGCCCCGGCGTTTCCGCCGCCTCGGCCCGGAAGCAGAATCCCGGAAATACCATTGCAGCCGCAAGCAGGAACAGAACGGCGCCGCATTTTCCCGTTCTCACCACTTCTTTTAACTGAATTTTCAACTGTTTCATGATACGTTTTAATGACCGCATTCTTATCCCGTCTCTCATATGAAGCACATCCACCAGCCTTCCCTTTTCATTCCGCCGCCTCAGGCCAAAAAACCCTGAAGTGTCTCCAGAAGCGCCAGCAGCACCGGCATACTGACGGCCAGAATGGACAGTTTTGCAAATATCTCTATCTGCGTCCCGATGGCGCCGTACCCGGCGTCTTTACAGATACCGGAGGCAAATTCGGCAATATATGTAATTCCCGCCATTTTAAGAAGTGTGGTCAGATATACGCTGTTAATATTGATATAGCCCTGAATCTGGTGAGCCGTGTCGATGATAATTTTCATCTTGCCTGTCCCATAGAAAAACAGGATTAATCCGGCCGCCATAATCAGATACGTTCCATACTCTCCGCCCTTACTTTTAAACTGCACCGCCAGAAGCACGGCGGCAAGTCCCAGCACGGACGCCGTAATGATAGACATGAACCCGCCTCCTTCCTGCCCCTCTGTTACAATGCAAACAGCTCTTTCATCGTCTCAAAAAGCTGGTATATGTACGGTATCATCCAGAACAACACCAGCACCAGTCCCGCCAGGCTGGTGAGAAAGGCCTGTTCTTCCCTGCCGCTGTGTTTGAGTATCTGGCAGATGACTGACACCAGAATTCCCACTGCCGCAATCCTGAAAATCAAACTTACCCCCATATGAAAAATCCTCCTGCATCTATTAACTCGTGCCGTTCCCGCACTCTCAGCTTTCCATTTTTTATTCCATCAAATTAGTATTACGACAAGAAACAGTCCCGACAGTATTCCCATTCCAAAGAACAGCCGGCTCTTTTCCGGTTCTTCCTTCCGTAACTTCTCTATGGAATGCTCCAAATCCTCCAGATAGAATAGAATTGCCTTTTCCTGCATGTCGCGGTCCAGATATCCCAGACTCTCGCCAAACCGCTGGAGCTGTTCCTGTTCCTTCTTATTTAAAGCACTTTCGGCGGCAAACCTCCCGGCCTTCTCTTTCCAGACCGTCTCAAAGCTCTCGCCCGACTCCTGTTCCAGTGTTTCGGCCACCTCGATAAACATCTTTCCTGCCGGTCCGGGATTGCGTTTTCCCGTTCTGAACAATGCCTCGGCCAGCGGGACATTGGCATACAGGATTTCCCCCTTCATGTGGGATGCCATCCGCCGCAGCGTCTCTAAAAGCCTTAGCCGCTCCCTCAGCCTGTGCACCGCCTCGGCTCCGATTCCCGTACAGGAGGCTATCACCAGTATCAGTCCCGCCGTTTTCATCCACATAAAAGATTCCTCCCGTTTCCATCGCAGATTTCCCGGATTGTTCCCGGTCCGTTTCGGTTCCCCAGAATTACATACCGGTCAAAGACCGACTCCTCAATAAACCGGCTGAGTCCCGGTTTTTTCCTGATATCCTCCATCGATGTTCCATGGATTGTGGCAAGAATCCGGCAGCCGCAGTTCATCACATAACGCATGGCCTCCAGGTCCTGCTCTCCTCCAATCTCGTCCACCGCCACCACGTCGGGAGCCATGGACCGGATTAACATCATCATCCCCGCCGCCTTCGGACAACAGTCCAGGATATCCGTGCGCTGTCCCACATCATTCTGGGGAATGCCCTGAAAACAGGCCCCAATCTCCGACCTCTCGTCGACCACTCCCACTGTCTTGCCGTTTTTCCCATTGGAAATCTGGCGGACGATATCGCGCAGCAGCGTCGTTTTCCCACACCTGGGAGGAGAGATAAGCAGGGTATGTAAAAAGTCTCCGTTCGTCCGGTCATAAAGATACGAAAGTACATGATCCGCACACCCCTTAACCTGATGGGAAAAACGGATATTCAGGAACGTGACGGGCTGTATGGTTTTCACGCTGCCCTTTTCCAGGATCACCCGGCCCGCCACCCCGATTCTGTGGCCTCCGGACACCGTGATAAATCCCTGTTTCAGCTCCTCCTCATACGCATACAGGGAATAACGGACCGCACATTGGAGTGTTTCCTCCACATCTTCCTTAGACACGTAAAAGCAGCCTTTACTATCCTCTTTTTCCCCGCTCCCTGAAAGTCCGCCAAGTCTCCCCGCCTCATCTACCGTATATTCGTTGTTCCTGTAAATGATAAAAAGCGGAGCGCCGATCCGCATGCGGATTTCCTCTATACCCTCCGGCTCCACATTAAGCGTTCCCAGCACTCCCCTGAGTTTTTTTGAAAAAATCTGAAACAGCCTGTCTTTGCTCTCCATCCTGTCCGCCTCCTTTTACCTCAATATATGTGCAGGCGGGGAAAATATGACAAGCCAAAAACTGACCCGATTATTTTTCACAATTCTGGTTATTCTAAATCAGTCCAGTTTTTGTTATAGTGCGTTTAAGAGCATCAAAGAAAAAAGAATAAAATCAGGAGGTCAGCCAATGAAAAGAATCGTTACTCTTCAGGATATATCCTGTGTCGGACGCTGTTCCATCACGGTGGCCCTGCCGGTTATATCGGCCATGGGTGTGGAATGCGGAATACTGCCAACTGCGGTTTTATCCACCCATACAATGTTCCATACATTTACATGCAAGGATTTATCGGATCAGATCGCTCCTATCGCAGATGCATGGGAACGGGAAGAAATTACTTTCGACGCCATCTACACGGGCTATCTTGCCTCAGCCGAACAGAGTGCCCAGGTATGTGACTTTTTTGACCGTTTTACCACTCCCGGAAACCTCGTACTGGTCGATCCGGCCATGGCCGACAATGGTCTGCTCTATCCGGCCTTTGACAGCGGCTTTCCGGCGGAAATGGCAAAGGTCTGCGCCAAAGCGGACGTAATTATGCCGAACATAACAGAGGCCTGCCTGCTTACCGGCATGCCTTATAAAACCTCTTACGACGAAGCTTATATCCGGGAACTCCTGGAGAAACTGCTGGCTCTGGGCTGCAAAACCGCGGTCCTGACCGGAGTCAGCTTCGAGGAGGGGAAACTGGGAGTCGTATACCTTGATCAGGGCGGCAGCTCCTTCTCCTATTTCACCCGTCACTGCCCGCAGAGCTATCACGGCACCGGTGATTTATATTCCTCCACGGTTCTCGGGGGACTGATGCGCGGCCTGAGCCTTGGAAGCGCCCTCTCCCTGGCGGCTGATTTTGTCGTTACGTGTATTGAAGCCACCAGCACCGCTGAGAATGCCCGCTGGTACGCCGTAGAATTTGAATCCCAGATTCCAAAGCTGTGTGCGATGTTAGAAGAACATATCAGGGCAGAAAATCGGGCGCTGAATTCCGTCGGAGACACCGTATTCACGAAGTGAATATGGTATAATATTACCAGAATAATATGAACTGAATCATATGGAAAAGGTCGGTGATACACAGGTGAAACGATGCATTGCAGCTGCCGGAATAGCACCCGTAAACACAATAATCAGATTCAGGAGGATGAATGATGTCTATTCCGGCAAAGAAAATATATCCACGCTCAGGTGACAGGCAGACCGTTTATTTAGACGCTGTTGTCAATAAACCTGGCATATCGGTCGGCGCATATACGATGTACAATGATTTTGTAAATGACCCGGTTGATTTTGAAAAGAATAACGTACTCTATCACTATCCCATTAATCAGGATCGCCTGATAATCGGAAAATTTTGTTCCATTGCCTGCGGAGCCAAATTCATTTTTACGAGCGCCAATCATACGATGGCTTCCCTTTCAACCTATCCGTTTCCTCTGTTCTATGAAGAATGGGATACCCCTATTTCAGAGGTCCGGACATCCTGGGATAATAAAGGTGATATTATAATCGGCAATGACGTCTGGATTGGATACGAGGCCGTGATCATGTCCGGCGTCCGTATCGGCAACGGAGCGATTATCGGAACCAGGGCCGTTGTCACAAAGGATGTCGAGCCGTATACCATTGTAGGAGGGCTGCCTGCAAAGCCAATCAGGAAGCGCTATGGCCAGGATACGATATTGAAATTGGAAGAACTCAGATGGTGGGATTTGCCCTATGAGCAGATAAAACAGCTCCTGCCTGCTGTGAAAAGCGGCGATATTGCAGTTTTAGAAGAAGTATATAAGAACCTGTAGAATTAAAAGAGCATTAAAAAAAGGTACCCCGTCGGTAAATCACAGTCATTCCTGCTGTGGTTTGCCGTCAGGGCACTTTTTTATTGAGTGGCAGTGAAAAGTTCGCGAATGCGGAGACAAGGCAATGTTGTCACCTACAACAGCTTTCGCCTCCAAGTATCTTCTCTTAATATCGTTATGGCTCAAAAGAACCGGAGCGTTCGTCGTCATACTCAACAAAGAAACCATCATGAGGAATCTGTCTGATAATCGGAGCCACAACAATACCACCGCCGCACTTGGCGAAAGAGACAATCAGCCCCTGAAGCCGGCGGACGGGGCAATCACCTTCCCTGAGTCTTCAGTCCCGCCAACCACCTGCCCGGGGAAGGAAGGAGAAAACTTTCCGAAGGGGACCTTGGAATCCGCCGGTGCTTGCTGAGGTTTCTCACGAAGCTAGCATCCGCTGCGCAGTCCACAAGCGGGAGCGAGTCCCCGTAGGAATTTTTTCTCCTGGATTCCCCCTCACCACACCCTACAACCGGGACTGAAGACTCATAACCACCCTCCCACTCCCCCGTCCGCCGTCTTCCAGAGGCGTCTTCACATCTCAATTAATTTTTTTCCCTGAAACTTTTTCCCCTCCCCGCCCGTCTAATCTCTGAATAACACAAGAGGAGGAAATTATCTATGAAGAAAAGTAAATTAATTATTTTATCCCTACTGGCCGTTGCCGTTATGGCAACCGCAACCGCATGTGGGGGTAAAAAAAACGAAATTTCTAAGCCGCCGGTAACCACGTCTGCCGAAACGGCAGCCGCATCTACGGCTAATGAAGAAACGGAAGCGGTTGAGGAAAATGAAACGGATGATACGACCACCTCATCCGATTCCAAAGAAAGCGGACAGATGACCGGTACGCTGGAAGAAAATAAAGGTTTTATGTTCCTTATCATTTCCGATGAAGACAAAGAAGCCTATGCATTCAACATCGATGATGAAAGTACCCTGGCCGGTTTCAAGGAAGGTGATAGAATTACTGTCTCCTATGAAGGCGGAGATCCGGCCGACCATGACAGTGACTGTGTAGTTACAAATATTGAGAAGGCGAAATAATAACAAAAAGGACTGCCATTGCATGCAGTCCTTTTTGTTATGTTTTTTTCCACTGCGGATTTTTAATACAATCCCGTCTTTGTCATATATTCATCCAGTTTTTCCAGCCGCTTCCGGCCTTCTTCCCCACTCATCTTCCCCGTCAGCGTCACGATGATTTCCATCGAAAGCGCCAGTGAGGATATGGAGTTGGCGAAGCTGAACGAATCCACCTGGTTTACGACCGTAACTTCGGCATTCTCCGCCACCGGGGACGTCACGCTGTCCGTAAATACGATCACCGGACAGCCCGCTCTGTGCGCCATCTCCGCTACCGTCAGGGCATGGCCCGAATAGCGCGGGAGGCTGAACAGGATCAGGACGTCTTTCTCCCCCATATCCATTGCCTCATCTTCAAATCCGTCCCTCCGGTTGACGTTTCTGACATCTTTCAGAATATGGGACAGGACCGTTGTAAAGTAATCGGCAAGACCGGCCGTATTTCTGAATCCGGCAATATATTTCTTCTCCGCTTTTAAAAGCATACCGGCGATTTTCAAATACTTTTCATTCCCGTTCTCCACCTGATCGCAGGCGGCCCGGCTGGCGTGCTGCCTCCTGACCGCGTCGGGAATCTCCTCCGGCGTGAGACGGTCGGCGTTCTTAATCTTCTCATACGGAAGTCTGGAACGGCTGATGGCCTGTTTTACCGTCAGGGCGTCCTCCTGAAGGAAACGGCGGAAACTCCTGAAATTCTCAAATCCCAGTGTTTTAGCCAGACGGATTACCGAGGTGTCCCCCACCCCCGACGCAGCGGCCAGCTCCATGGATGTCATGACAGCCGCCTCATTCCTGTGGGCCAGAAGATAATCAAAAACAAGCTGTTCTTTTTTGGACAGTTTTACCGTCCCGGCAATTTCTTCAAGCTGCACCGCTCTACTCCGTCTTCACTTCTGCGGTAGCCTCCAGTTCCAGAAGGCAGCCTTTGTTCAGTCTTCCAACCGGAAGCACAATTCTGGCCGGTTTGTGCGCTCCGAAAAATTCACCGTAAACCTTGTTTACGTCACCCCAGTAATCCATGGAACTGACATAAATACGGCACATTACCACGTCTTCTTTTGTACATCCGGCCGCATTCAGCACGCTCTCCATCTTTTCGAGCGCCATCCTTGTCTCTGCCTCGATACCGCCTTCCGCCGGAAGTCCCGTCGCCGGATCGGCGGATGTCTGACCCGATATGTAAAGTGTTCCGTTACTGATCATTCCCGGTGTGTAGTGTCCCGATGGGCTGTTTTCATTAAATACCTGTTTCATTTTGATTTTCCTCCTTCTTATAAGTACTCAGCAGATTGATTCAAGCTTCTCTATCTGATCCAGGCCGACATTGCCGCCGGAAACAACAAAGCAGACCTTGTCCGACTCTTTCACATCCCATTTTTTTAGTTCTCCCTGGAGTGCCGCGCCAATTCCAATACAGGAGGACGGCTCGGCCAGAATTTTCCCTTCCATGAGGAGAAGCTTCATCGCCTTTAACATGAACTCGTCTTTTACTCCCACAAACCCCTCTACATTGGCAGTGACAATCGGATAATTCCTCTCACCCGGTTTCTGGGTCAGCAGCGCATCGGCAACCGATTTCTGCTCTTCCAGGTTTACCCGCTCTCCCGCTTCCACGCTTTTCGCATATCTGCGGAGGACGGCAGGCTCTGCGCCGATTACTTTGGCTCCCGGAATCGTTGACTTAACCGCGGTGCTCACGCCCCCAATCAGGCCTCCGCCTCCGATTGGCACCACCACGTAACCGGTGTCGGGAAGCTGCTCGGCAATCTCAAGTCCCAGGGTTCCCTGGCCTGCAATAATCTGGTAATCATCATAGGGATGGATGATCGTATAACCGTACTTTTCGCTGAGCTGTCCGGCGATGACATGGCGTTCGCTCAGTTTGCACTGGACCACCTCGGCCCCCAGATTCCTGATTCCGTCAACCTTCACCTGCGGCGCATTGTCCGGTATGACGATGGTTGCCTTCACTCCAAGAAGTTTTGCCGCAAACGCCACCCCCTTACCGTGGTTTCCCGAGGATGCGGCTACCACTCCGTTTTTAAGCTCCTCCTTCGGCAGCGCCAGCATCTTATTCAGGGCGCCCCTGATTTTGAATGAGTTCGTGCGCTGCATGCACTCCGGCTTGATATATACCTGGCATCCCAGTGTTTCATCCAGATTCTGCAGATGAATCACCGGCGTTTGGTAAATATAGGGAGCAAGACGCTCCCTCGCCGCCTGGATTTCTTCGATTCCAAACATGGTATTTAACTCCTTTCATTGCTGTTTGATTGATATAGTTTCTGCTTAATTGACATAGTTTCTGCTTGATTGACATAGTTTCTGCTTGATTGATATAATATTGTTATTCGAAAATACAAAATAAATATTAAAATTTATTTTAAATTAGTAAAAATGATAATATTTATTTTATCATTTTTACCGAAATCTGTCAAGAAGCCGGTACCGCATTTTCCACTGCGAATCACACTATTACACTGCACTTGTGCTTCACTCACAAATTGGCTCCCCGGACAGTATGCCACCCAACAAAAAAGCCGCTGCCCGGTCAATTGCTTTTACCGGTACAGCGGTCGTTCTGTAAACAAATATTATATGGTTCCATAACACAGTTTCTACACAAGCGGCCTGTGGCAGAGCACATAATGGCCTGGAACCGGCTCCTGCATCTTTGGCGTCTCGCAAAAGCATCTTTCATCCGTAAACTCGCATCTGGGCGCAAACCGGCACCCGGGACGCGGATCAATGGGCGAGGAAATCTCCCCCTTCAGCAGCACACGCTCGTTCTTCGCATCCACATCGGGGATGGGAACCGCCGCCAGAAGCGCCTTTGTATACGGGTGCATCTGCCGCTCGAAGAGTTCATCCGTGTCGGCATACTCCACCATATTTCCCAGATACATCACCAGAATGTGGTTTGAAATATGTTTCACTACCGACAAATCGTGGGTGATAAAGAGGTATGTCAGTTTCCGTTCCTCCTGCAAATCCTGCATCAGGTTCAGGATCTGTGCCTGAATCGAAACATCCAGCGAGGAAACGGGTTCATCACAGACAATGAATTCCGGGTTGAGGGCCAGCGCCCTGGCAATTCCGATTCTCTGGCGGCGCCCTCCATCCAGCTCATGGGGATAGGAATCCGCAAGCCGTCTGGAAAGGCCGACGATGTCCATCAGCTCCTCCACCTTCCTGTCCGTCTCCTCTTTTGTCGGAAACGTCTTGTAGATGGTCAGCGGTTCGGAGATAATCCGGCTGACCGTCATCCTGGGATTGAGGGATGAAAAGGGATCCTGGAACACAATCTGCATATTCCGGCGCAGATCTTTAAACTGTTTCTTTGTAATATTGGTGATATCATTTCCATTGAAGAAAATCTGTCCGCCGGTATTATCCAGCAGATGAAGGATGGTTCTTCCAAGCGTGGATTTACCGCATCCGCTCTCCCCAACGACGCCCAACGTCTGCCCCCGTTCCAGGCGGAAGCTGATTCCGTCCACTGCGTGCAGCATCCCCTTCGGTGTTTTAAAATACTTTTTAAGTTCTCTTACTTCCAGCAGCACATCCATCAAAAGCCGGCCTCCTTTCCCTCCAGGTACAGCCTGCATTTTACAAAATGGCCCGGCTCTACTTCACATATTCCGGGATCGGACTGCTCACATGCATCCGTCTTCATATCGCAGCGGTCTGCAAAACTGCATCCGGCCGGAAGATTCGACGGATCCGGCATCAGGCCCTTGATTGGTTTCAGCCGCTTCACCTTGTCTTTCAGATTGGGAAGCGAGTTAAAAAGCCCCCTGGTATAGGGATGTTTAGTATTTCGGTAAATCTGCCGGAGAGTCCCGCACTCGACGATTTCTCCCGCATACATAATCGCCACTCTGTCGCACACTTCCGCTACAACGCCCAGATCGTGGGTGATCAGAATCATGGACGTGTCAAACTGCTGTTTTAACCTGGTCATCAGTTCCAGCACCTGCGCCTGGATCGTCACATCCAGAGCCGTCGTCGGCTCATCGGCCACTAAAAGCTCCGGATTGCAGGCCAGCGCAATGGCTATCACCACCCTCTGTTTCATGCCGCCCGAAAACTGATGCGGATATTCGGCAAAACGGTCAGCTCTGATTCCTACCAGTTCCAGCATATCCATTGCCTTTTTCTGGGCCTGCTCCGGTGAAATCTTTTCGTGCAGGCGGATCACCTCGGTAATCTGGTCTCCGACCGTAAGCACCGGGTTCAGCGCCGTCATCGGGTCCTGGAAAATCATCGAGATCTTATGGCCTCTGATTTTCCTCATTTCCCTGGATGACTTCTTCAGAAGATTTTCTCCCTCAAACTCAATTTCCCCGCTTACAATTCTTCCGGGAGGATCCGGAATCAGCCCCATAATTCCCAGGGCCGTCGTCGTCTTTCCGGCTCCGGTCTCACCTACCAGTCCCAGCGTCTCACCCTTTTTCAGACTGAACGAAACACGATTGACCGCCTTTACAACGTTCTCATCCGTTTCGTAATATATGGTCAAATCACTGACCTTCAATAAATCTTCTGCCATGATGCCGCCCTCCTAATTCTTTAAACGTGGATCCAGCGCATCCCGCAGGCCGTCACCAAAGAGATTCAGCGAATAAATCGTCATCATAATCATCAGACCCGGGAATGTAACAATATACCAGTAATCCCGGATGTACTGACGCCCTGCCGAAAGCATGCCGCCCCAGTCCGGTATCGGCGGCTGAATTCCAAGGCCGATAAAGCTTAAGCCCGCCGCATCCAGAATGGCCGTTGCCACTCCAATGGTTGCCTGTACGATCATCGGCGCCAGGCAGTTGGGCAGAATATGGAATAAAATAATGTGGAAATCACTGGCTCCAACCGCCCGGGCCGCCTCCACAAATTCCTGATCCTTGACCGACAGTATCTGTGCGCGCACCACTCTGGCGTACCGCGGTATTTCACTGACTCCGATGGCTATCATCAGATTAAACAGTCCCTGCCCGAGCATGGCCGCGATGGAGATCGCCAGTAAGATGCTGGGAATCGAAAGGACAATATCAATGGCCCGCATGATCACATTGTCCAGCACATTGCCGTAATATCCCGCAATGGATCCGAGGATTGTTCCGAATACAACGGAAATGCTCACGGATACAAGACCTACCGCCAGCGAAATACGGCTTCCGTAAATCACACGGCTCAGTATATCACGGCCCAGGTTATCGGTTCCGAATGGAAACTCCCGGCACGGAAATATAAATCTCCGGCTCAGTAGCTGATCATCATATCCGTACGGTGCGATAAGGGGCGCCAGAACGGCACAGATAATCAGAAGAATAATGACAATCAGGCCCAGCATGGCCGCCTTATTCCTTTTCATCCTGCGCCAGATTCCTTTCAGCTGGCTCTGCCGCTTCCCTGCCCCGGTTCCGTTCTTTTTTACATCTGCTGCCAACACAAAGCCACCCCCTATTTTTTATCTGTTTCCCGATTCACTGTCTGCACCGCTTCGCGGCTCACGGTCTGTGTGCTTTCTTTTCTCCGTTTCTGCGCCTTATACTGTGATTTTATCCTCGGATCAATAAAAGCGTATAAAAGATCGACGACAAGATTGACCAGGCTGACCACAATGGCTACGAACAGGACTCCGCCCTGCACCACCGGATAGTTCCGGGCATTGATCGCATCCACCATCATTTTCCCCAGTCCCGGAATCGAAAAAATCGTCTCCGCCATAACGGCCCCGCCAAGCAGGCCGCCGAAGGACAGTCCGGCTACGGTGATAATGGGAATCAATGCATTCTTAAGCGCATGTTTTACGATTACAACCCGCTCCGTCTGTCCTTTGGCCCTGGCCGTACGGATATAATCCTGGCGCAGGACTTCCAGCATACTGGAACGCGTCATCCTCATAATTGTGGATGCGGTACTGGGTCCGATGGCCAGCACAGGCAGAACCCAGTAGCGCGGACCGGAAAAACCGGATGCAGGCAGGACCCGGAGCCAGACGGCAAATACGATAATCAACATTAATCCCTGCCAGAATGTCGGCATCGATACGCCCAGCAGCGACAGCCCCGTAGCCAGATTGTCGAATATGGAATACTGTTTGGTCGCCGCGATCACGCCTGCCACAATTCCGATAATCAGCGCAAGAGTGATACTCAGCGTCGCCAGCAAAAGCGTTGTCGGGAAACGGTCGAGAATTTCTTCCAGAACCGGGCGCTTGGTGGAATAGGAAATCCCCAGATCTCCCTCCGTGACGATTCCTTTAATGTACTTTCCATATCGGACGAGAAACGGTTCATTCAATCCCATTTCCTCCCGCAGCTCCTCCACAACGGCTTCCTCCGCGCGCTCTCCCAGCAGCATTCTCGCCGGATCGCCCGGTGTGAAATACATCATTGTAAAAATGACAAAAGAGATGCCAAGCAAAACCGGCAGCATCATAAGTAAACGCCTGACTATATAACGATACAACGTATTTCACCTCACTTTGCAGTTGCCATACAGCCGCGTTTTCCGTTTTCTGCATGGCAGCATATCACTATGTCATTTCATTATTCATATACAATAACCTTGGCCAGATTCGGCGTATTTCCCGGGCTGCATTCCAGATTTTCCACTTTTGCGGTAGTCGCATAGACAACATCGGAGAATGCGATCGGGATCATATAATGTGTATCCCACATATATTTCTGTGCTTCTTTGTATAATGCGGCGCGTTCGGTCTCATCGTAAATCGTGCGGCCTTCATCCAGATATGCGTCGATCTTATCGTCATTTCCCTGTAAAACGCCGCCGTAGCCGCTCTTCCAGAGTCCCAATGCCTGATCCGGGTCGCCGGAGCTGGCTGTAAATGCGGAGATTCCAAGCTGTACTTCACCGGCTGCTTCCTGCTCTGCAAAGGATGCATATTCCATGATATCCACTTTGGCATTCACGCCCACTGCCTTCCACATATTCTGGGCAATTTCCAGAATATCCACAAACTGTGTATTATCATATCCTTTTACCGTAATGTCCAGGCCGTTTTCGTAACCGGCTTCTTTCAGAAGCTCTTTTGCCTGTTCCGGGTCATAGGGGTTGATTCCCATCGATACATAACCAAAAATATTGGGTGACATAACGGAATCCGAAGTTTTTGCAGTGCCTGTAAATACGGCGTCTACAATCGAGTCCATATCCAGTGCGCAGGCCAGAGCCTGGCGCACACGGATGTCTTTCATCACCGGATCTTCCATGCTGATACTGATGTAGGTGTGTTTCAGGCCGGTTCCGCTGACAAGGCGCAGTTCCTGGTTCTCTTTGATTCTGTCAATATCGTTTGTGGAAACATCATAGATCAGGTCAACTCCGCCCGTTTCCAGCTCAATCGTCCGGTTGGCCGGTTCTGCGATAAATTTGATGAGAAGTGTCTGATACGTTGGCTTCTCTCCCCAGTAATCTTCGTTGCGTTCCAGTTCGATACTGGTTCCCGTGGTCCAGTTTTTCATTTTCAGAGGGCCGGAACCTACAGGATTGCGGCCGAACTCATCGTCGCCCATCTCCTCGACAGCTTTCTTGCAGAGAATTCCGCCTTCCGGCGCGGACAAGAAGTTAAAAATGGGAGCCATCGGCTCTTTCAGCTTCAGTTCTAAGGTCACATCATCAATGACCTTTGTATTTTCCGTATCAATGGACTGAAACAGTGGAGCGCTTCCCGATTTTTCGCTGGCGCGCACCAGTGTGTAACGCACGTCCTCAGCCGTCATTTTCTCTCCGTTATGAAAGATTACATCGTCACGAAGCGTAAAGCGGATCGTGGTGTCGTCCACGTTTTCCCAGCTTGTGGCTACGGAGGGAACCAGATTTCCGTCCTCATCCTTTACCACCAGGAAATCGTATATTTCACGGCGCACCGCCTCGGAAACAAGCTGGGTGTTCAGGTGCGGATCCAGGCTGGCCGGTTCGTCCCTGATGGCCACGGACAGCGTGTCTTTCAGTTCGGAGCCTTTTGCGCCGGAATCAGCAGCTCCTGCATTTCCTCCCGATTCTGCCGGTGCGCTTTTTTCAGGAGCGGTGCCCGTTTTCCCGGAACCGCAGCCCGTCAAAATTAAAGCGGCTGCCGTAATCAATACAAAGCTTTTTTTCATCAGGCTTTTCTTAACAAAATTTTTCTTCATAATCTCCCTCTCTTTCTCCTGTGTGTTTTTCGTTACTCCTCACATTCTGTTTATTCTTCAAACTGGGCAAACAGCGAGCCAAACCCTCCCGTATGCAGGAAGCATACATTGCCCTCCGTCTTCCCTTTTCGAATCCGGTCAACCATGCCTGCCATCACCTTGCTGTTATAGACATTTTCAAGATACAGGCCCTCCTCCGCCGGGAATTGTAACACCATTCCGGAGCTCTCGGGCGTATTGCTTCCCCAGCCGCCGCCCCTGTAATCATCAAGGATAATGAAACCTTCCTCCGCACCCCGGTCAAAGGGCAATCCCGTTATTTTTTCCACCTGGGAGAGCGCCGAATCTATTCCTTCCGACAGCAGGATTCTGTCGTCATCTACACTGACTACATTGATGCGGAACGGACATCCCAACTGCGCGTTTCCGAAGATCAGTCCGGCCGCCACTCCTCCGTTGCCTCCGGGTACAAACAAATCACGGATTCCCAGTTTCTGTTCCTCATTCTGACGCATCAGCTCCACCGCCGCATTCACATATCCCAGCGCCCCAAAACCGGTTGTGGCTCCGTTTTCAATGACATACGGGTTTCTCCCCTGGGCACGGTATGCCTCGCACAGGTTTGATACGTACTCGTCTCTCCGGGGGCGGCTGATTGCTCCTGCGTAATACGTCCTGACCTGGCTCAAGTGGTTAAGCAGTTCATTTCCGCAGAATTTTTCTGGTTTTTCACCATTGTGGACGATGACGCATTCGACTCTCAGCCTTGCACAGGCATTGGCCGCAAGCGTACACAGGTTGGACTGCATCGGCCCCGAAACGATTACAAGATCGTGATGTCCGTCCAGCACCTGCTTCATAATAAATTCAAGGCTGCGGACCTTATTGCCGCCGGGTCCCAATCCGGTCATATCATCTCGTTTAATAAAAATTTTGCCAAACTTAAGCGTCTCCTCAAGATTGTACAATCGGTGCAGCGGCGTGGGGAAAATTCCTATTTCAATTTTCCCAATCTTTTGCAGGCAGTCGTTTAGCCGCTCCATTTCCGTATCGGTGATGACCATCGTATTCCCTCCCTTCTCTTTACCCTATAAAACAGCAATTTGCGTGCCAAATCTTAAAGAAACAAAATTCAGCACGCAAATCCAACAAAAATCAGCTTTTTTAAGTTATTTTATACGATTGCACAGAAAAGGTGGGCTTTTTTGCCGTCATTTTCAGGTTGTACTGGTTGTTTATTTAACCAGATATTCATGTAAATCTATCAGTACGGAACATACCATCCCGTTTTTTCTCTCCTAGAATCTCCCATTCCATATATCTCAGCGCCCTGGCCCCAAAATCGGTGATGGCCGTCCCGCCTCTTCCCGGGAATATCTGCACCATCATATAATTGGACAGATTCTTTAATATGGTCCTCACCTCCTGCTCCGTACAGCGCAGTCCCTTCAGCGCCATCCGGTCACTGATACTTTTGCGTCCCAGTTTTTCTCCCTGTTCTTCCCCCTCCTGCAAAACGCCGAGCACCATGGCATAACGTCGTTCCTGGCTGCCGAACTGACGCCGGAACTGTCTCATCAATGTCTCTTCCTCATCCCTCAGGCAGGGTTCTTCCTGAATTTCATCGTCGTCCATCAGCTGAAGCACATCTTTGACATCCATCTTCTGCTTTCCGAAATACATCAGTCGCTCCGCAAAATTGCTGAGTTCACGCACATTGCCCTCCCAGCGGCCGCGGCAGATCACATCCATTGCCTCCTTTGTAAATTCAAAGTTTGTCTTGAATTTTTCCTGGAACTGTTCCA
This sequence comes from [Clostridium] symbiosum, assembly GCA_036419695.1. Lineage (NCBI taxonomy): Bacteria > Bacillati > Bacillota > Clostridia > Lachnospirales > Lachnospiraceae > Otoolea > [Clostridium] symbiosum. The sequence goes on along the minus strand of CP143946.1, from coordinate 996,318 downwards.
GCAGGATGGGGATATCTTCCCTTCGCTGACAGAGAGGCGGGAGCTGCAGTGACAGCACATTGAGGCGGTAATAAAGATCCTGCCGGAACTGATTTTTCCGCACCAGTTCCTTCAGGTTTTTATTACTGGCCGAGATAATGCGCACGTCGATATTAATAACCCGGTCCCCTCCGATTCTGATGATCTCTTTTTCCTGAAGCACGCGGAGCAGCCTGGTCTGTAAGGCAAAATTCATCTCACTGATTTCATCTAAAAACAGGGTTCCCTTGTCGGCCAGCTCAAAGTAACCGACCTTTCCTCCTTTTTTTGCTCCTGTGAAGGCGCCTTCATTGTAGCCGAACAACTCGCTTTCCAGCAGGTTCTCCGGAATGGAAGCACAGTTAATCGCAATAAACGGATTGTCCTTCCTGTTGGAACTGTTATGGATGGACTGGGCAAACAGCTCCTTTCCCGTACCGCTCTGGCCGTAGATGAGAACGGCGGAATCAGAATAGGCCATCTTTCTGGCCGTCTCCTTCAGCATCGTGATACCGGCGCTCTTTCCAACAATATCATCAAATGTGTATTTCGCCGCATAGCCGCGGGAAACAATCTGGCGGCGGATGGTATACTGCTCTTTCTCAATATCCGTGAATCTTTTAATCAGAATCAGATGGCCCGAAATTCCCTCCGGATCGGAAAGCGGATAGACCGAGATAGACAGAAGCTGCTCTTCAAAGGTGATAATCCGATCCTTCAGCGATTCCGCTTCCTCCGGGAACCCCTTAAACGCCTCGTCCCCAATCTTCGGCACCAGTTTCGCCAGCGGAGCAATCGTCTCCTCCAGTGTGCAGCCCAGAATCTGTTCCTGCCTGCGGTTCAGAATCTTTTCGGCCGACTTGTTGATAAAATTGATCTTCCTGCTGCGGTTCAGGGTAATAATACTGCCGTCAAATATTTTCATCACAAGATTCAGCTTCTTTTCCATCGAACTGACCTCATCCAGAAGCTGCTCCGTGCCGTAGTCCGCCTTTGCCAGTGTCTGAAAGTAATTCTCAAAGACCGCAGTCTGGAGCAGATACTCCAGGTTGAGCCTGGTCGCAACGTTTACAATTGTCCTGGTGGACAGAACCCGGTCCTGCAGATCGATCACATCGGTAACCCAGGGCGGAACCAGATCCCGTTCTCCCGGCGTTATGGCGAGGCTGCAGGCGGGAGGCTCCTTCATTCCGGGATAAAACGGCACTATTTCCACATGGGAAATCCCGGAATTATAAATCAGGCCGATCGTCTCCACCGCCATCTCCAGTGTAATATTTACAAGCATCGCCTTGGTTCCGGACGGCAGCATCTTCATCTGGTTCAGCGACTGCTTTTTAAGTGTGATATCGGCAATAAAGATGTCATCGCAGTTGTGCACGTACCGTTTGACCAGATCGTAGACTCCATGTGTGGAAACCAGAATCAGGTCGGCCGTAATTCCCATCAGGATACCGGGACCGTCTTCCACCGAATAAACCTCCGTTTCCAGGTGCTCCTGAAACAGGTTCTTCAGTTCGTCCGCGTAGAACTGTGCTATATTTCTTTGATTGGTTACCACTGCTATCTTCTTCATTGCGGTTTTTCTCCTCTTTACGGGTAAGTCTCCGTTCCTTCCTGGGGGATTGACTGGTTTTGCCGGATTTTGTCTGATATTGCTATTATAAATACTTTCACGTGACAGGACAAGGAATTTAATTATTTGACACCCCTATCCCTGCCATATATACTGAATGAAAAGACATCTTTAAATCAAAGGAGGCTGTCACATATGGATAACACAGAAAAAAAGAACATGCCGCAGACACCGGCTCAGAGCGCTCCCCAGGCTGCGGATACATACCAGGTTCCCAGGCTCCACACCTGCACGGACTGCGGTCTTTTAGGCTGCGGGACTGAAGACGGCAGTTACCCTCCGTTTTGCCTGACCGAACAGGCTGACAGGGACGAACTGGACGAGATTGCTTCTCTTTATGCATCCGACACGATCGACGGAAGGATGGCAAGAGCTTCCGCTAAAATCGAGGGGAATTACTACTGCCAGAAGACCCGGGTGGAGGAGACCGTCCTCTTTATCAAGGCCATTGGTGCAAAACGCGTGGGGATTGCTACCTGCTCCGGGCTGATTAATGAGGCTAAAACATTTGCCAGGATACTGAAGAAAAACGGAATTGATTATGTGAGCGTAATCTGTAAGGTGGGCAGCCGCGATAAGAAGGAGATGGGCCTTGCCGAGGAAGATAAGATTCATCCGAACCAGTTTGAGCCTATGTGCAATCCCGTTCTGCAGGCCCGCTATCTGAACCGGGCAGGCACTGATTTGAATATTGTCATCGGCTTATGCGTCGGCCATGATGCCCTGTTCAATAAGCACTCCGAAGCTCCGGTCACAACTCTGATTGCAAAAGACCGTGTTCTGGCGCATAATCCTGTGGCGGCGCTGTACTGCCATTATTATGATAAGCTTTATAAGTAGGAGTATGAAAAAGCGGGAGTCTCATTTACAAAGCCGGAGGAACCACTTCCTCCGGCTTTACCGCTGTCATTTGTTTCTGTACTCGCTCCTGATCAATCCCATTTCTGCCATTCAGCAGTTTCCCACCTTCACAAACCTCAGATAGCCCCTGGCTGTATCCGCCAGCCGGAGCAGTGTCTCAATCTTTGTCGCCTCCCGGTCCATCATCCTGTATCTGGGGAAAAAACGGTTCAGATGAAGCGGGATATCCGGCCGGATCGATGCAAGCCACCGGGCCAGTTCCTCTATCTCTTCCTCCGAATCATTGAGTCCCGGAATTACAAGCGTAGTCACCTCCACATGGCTTTTCCCGGCCGCGGTGACGATGAACCGCTTCACATCCTCCAGGCTGCCGTGGACCATCCGGTAAAATTCCGGGGTAAATCCCTTCAAATCCACGTTGAAGGCATCAATCCACGGAAGGATTTCATCCAGCACTTCTACGGAAGCCGAACCGTTTGTGATGACGGCATTTTTAAGCCCCATATCCCGGGCAAGGATTGAGCAGTCCCTTACATACTCATAATTGATCAGAGGCTCGTTATACGTATGGGCAAGCCCGATATTTCCGAAATCACGGCTTTCCAGCGCCATTTTCACCGCCTCCTCCGGGCCCAGATAACGGATGGGCAGCGCTCCGCTCAGGATCTCCTCCTCACCTGCCATGGAAATCTCATAGTTCTGGCAGAAAGGACAGGAAAAATTGCAGCCGTAGCTTCCAAGTGACAAGATGCGGCTCCCCGGATAAAAATAGTGGAGCGGTTTCTTTTCAATCGGATCCAGGGAAACCGAAGTCACTTTTCCATAGGCATTGCTTTTAATCTGTCCGCCCCGGTTATATCTCACCCTGCACAGGCCTGTCCGGCCTTCCTCCAGCGTACAGTGGTTTGCACATACATTACAGGCTGTTTTCAAACATGTCTCACCACCTCAAACCGTTCCATTTTATAGTCTTCTTTCCCGTCGATTCCGGCCTTTTTAAGGGCGATAAAAATCTGCTGCTCCACCGTATCGACCCCTTCCAGGTTGGGAAGGAGAAGCCCCCTTCTCCGCCCGCAGCTCACGATGACGCCGTACCGCTTTACATCCAGTTCTTTCAGTGCATGAACGGGTTCGGCCTCCCCCAGCACATCCACGGTGCAGATAATTTCAGGAAGTTCCTCTCTTTTTACCTCCGGAAATCTGGGATCATAGATTCCGGCGCTGACCGCATTATCGATGATTTCAAGCGCCACATTCTTTTGTACTCCCTGGATTGTCCCGATGCATCCCCGCAGTTCCCCGTCCTTTTTCAGGGAAACAAATACTCCGGCCCGGGTCTTAAGCATCTCCTCCGGCACTTTAAAGGATGCCAGTTCCGGTTCCTGCATTTCCCGGCCATTCTCCAGAAAACAGGTCAGGGATTCCCTGGCCAGCGCCACATAGGCGTCCTGGAATGCGGCCACCGCATAGCCCACTCCAAACGGCCCCTCATACGACAGGAGACGTGGGCGAAGTGTCTTTCCTTCGAGGCATCCGGCCATGATGCAAAAGGCTCGATGGCCGCATTCTCCCGCTTTCCCGCAGAACTCTTCCGTAAATTCCAGCATCCGGTGCAGCTCTCCTCCCGCCATGATCTCCGTTACTCTCCGGTCGTACTCCGGACCCTCTTTTGTGTATTCGTAAGGGCCGCTGTCCAGCAGGCAGTGGGAAAGATCGCCGCTGGCGATTACCACAATCCGGCGTTCCAGCCTCCCGGCCGCCTCCGCAATACAGCGTCCCAGCCTGAAATGTTCCTCAAACGGAAGACCCGAAAGACCGATCCTGACCACCTTAAAATCCTTCATCTCCCTGTTCAGGAAATAGAGCGGTATCATTGTGGCGTGGTCAAGCTCCCGTCCTCTCTCCCCTTCCGTCCCCGCCGCAATATTCTCCTCCTCGGCGAGGCCGCAAAGCTCCGCGACAAACTCCGTGTCATAAATACCTCCAATTTGTAAATCCGGGTACCCATAGAGGCCGAAATCCCCCTTTGCCCGCGAGCCCGGGGAAATATGGAAATAGTCCCGGTACATGACGCTGTGCGGTGAAAGAACGACCACCGTATCCGGATGCATGGCGGCGGCCTCCTTCGCAATCTTCCGGTAGGAATCAATGGTTTTCTGAATTCTCCGCTCTTCCCCTCTCCCTATATCCGGCAGGATAAGGGGAGGATGAGGTACAATAAATGCTCCTGCTACCGCCATACGGCACCCTCCTTTTGTGATTTGCACACCCTGTTTGTTCTTCTATTTTTACGATAACACCGATTGCAAAATTATTCAACAAAAACTCCCCCACACAGAACATCAAGATTTTGGTGTCCTGCATGGGGGAGTATAGACGAGGAGGGCTCCCCTGTCTAATATTGTTATAGTTGACTCCCCTGCCGGCAAGTGGCGGTGCAGAGAACTGTAACACTCATCGTGTTATTCTGCCGTCGGCAGAAGGTTATACACTGCGGCTCTGCGCCCTGTACTGGCCAGGGGTCATATCATATGTTTTCTTAAACAACCGGTTAAAATGTTCCACCGTCTCATACCCGACGGTCTCCGCAATGGATTCCACCGACTGGTTCGACTCTTTCAGCATTTTTCTCGCCTTTTTAAGTCTCGCCTTTTTGACGGCTTCCTGGAATGTCATTCCCGATTTCTGTCTGATATATCTGGACAGATACGGTTTTGACAAATTAAAGCTTTCCGCCAGATTCTCCAGAGTCACGTCGCAGTAATGGCTCTGTACATATTTCATAATATCAACGATTCTCTCTTCCCGGCCCTCTTTCACATTCTGGCTGGCGGCCAGTTTATTGGCGGCTGAGACAAGCGCCTCAATGGAACTTATAATAATATCCTCATCAATGCCCACGCCCCAGAACATATTGCCCTGGTTCATAATGCCCACGTAGGAAGCCGCCTTGGAGGAAGACCCCCTGGAAATGGCATGCTCTTCGTAAATACTCAGTTCATAGCTCAAACCGAAATAAAGTTTGATTGCATTGCTGACGGCATCCAACCGGCCGTTTCCTGTGGCCTCAATCACGCGTCTTTCCTTATTCTGCTCGATTGTCACCTGTGCGGCGATACCTTCCTCGGTCTGTCTGAAATCATAGTCGGTGATATTGAAAATATTTCTCGGTGCGATATAGTGATCCTCGAAAATCTGGTAAATCTCCGCAGGAGCCAGTTCCTGATGCTTTCTGTCCGAAACTCCCTTCACGAGGTAGCCTACCTCCTCACGCATCTTATCCGGCACATCGATGCCAAAGTTCTGTTTCAGGATAAAGGCTACTCCGCCCTTGCCGGACTGGCTGTTGATACGGATGACGTCAGACTCATACTCACGTCCGACATCGGCCGGATCGATGGGAAGATACGGAACATCCCATCTCTCCCCGCTCTTTCCTTCTTCTCTCCAGGCCATGCCCTTGGAAATAGCGTCCTGATGGGAACCGGAAAATGCGGTAAATACGAGATCGCCCGCATACGGCGTCCTCTCATAAACCTTCATGCCGGTCAGGGTCTCATAAGTCTCCCTGACTTTTGCGATATTGCTGAAATCCAGCTTCGGCTCCACGCCGTGGCAGAACATGTTCATTGCAACCGTGACGAGATCCACGTTTCCCGTCCTCTCACCGTTTCCAAAGAGCGTTCCTTCTATACGGTCCGCACCGGCCAGCACTCCCATCTCCGCATCGCTGATTCCGCAGCCTCTGTCATTGTGCGGATGCACACTGAGAACCACGCTGTCCCTGTATTTTAAACTTTTATGGATGTATTCCACCTGTGAGGCAAACACGTGAGGCATGGCAATCTGGACCGTGGTGGGAATATTGATAATCACCTTTCTCTCAGGTGACGGTTTCCACACGTCCAGAACTGCGTTGCAGACCTCCACCGCATAATCGACCTCTGTTCCCGGGAAACTCTCCGGGCTGTATTCAAATGTAAAGTTGCCTTCCGTCTCATCGGCCAGGCTCTTTAAAAGCACGGCGCCGTCCACTGCTATTTTCTTAACCTCGTCGCGTCCTTTCTTAAATACCTGTTCCCTCTGTGCAACGGAGGTGGAATTGTAAAGATGCACGATGGCGTGGGGAGCGCCCTTTACCGCCTCAAATGTCTTTTTGATAATATGTTCTCTCGCCTGGGTCAGCACCTGGATCGTCACATCGTCAGGAATCATGTTCCGCTCGATAAGAGCCCTGATAAACTGGTATTCCGTATCGGAAGCGGCCGGAAAACCGACCTCAATCTCCTTGAACCCAACCTCGACGAGCATTTTGAAAAACTCCAGCTTTTCACTCAGTCCCATCGGCTCCACAAGGGCCTGGTTTCCATCGCGCAAATCCACGCTGCACCAGATCGGCGCTTTATCAATATAATCCTTTTTCACCCAGTCGTAAGTAACGACCGGGGGCATAAAATAAGATTTACCATACTTTTCCGCTACATTTACACTCATTTTCATTTCCTCCCTTATACGGTTATCGCTATTTCCTGAGAACTTCCGGGGAACTTTTCCGAACAACGAAAAGCACGCTTCGCGGACTTTTCATTGCCCTCAAAAAAAGTCCCCATAAAAATGTTTACCCGAAACATTTCTATAGAGACGCAATGTAATCATATACGCGGTACCACTCTATTTCACGGCGCAGTCGCCATGCCCTCACCGGCACTTCATGCCATTCCCCTTTCTACGGCGGGAATTCCGTCCGCACCTACCCAATCCCTATGGACCTTCAGCCGGCTGCTCCGAGGCCAGTTCACTGTCTTTCCCCGACCGCCTCGCACCACCCGGCAGCTCTCTGCATTTTCCGTAAAAACAATTACTCTTCCTCTTCTTCGCTTTATTCTATTCAATTTTCACTGCCAATTTCTGTTGCTTTATAAATGTTAACACACTTCATTTCGGCTTACAAGGTACGAATTTAATCAATTTTCTTGATTCTTTTTATCTTTTCAGGGTTTTATGGAGAAAATCACTCCCCCCATCCTGCTTCAGCCCGTCAATACCGGCCGCCTGCAATACCGTTTTCCCCTGTTCCGCTCCTTCCGGATCCACTATCTTCCTCTCCCGTTCTTCCAGGTAACTCTCCTCCCTCCGCATCCTGCGCAGCTCCGACCTTGCCATCAAAATAGCAACCACAGCCGCAACGAGATCGGCAATGGGCCCCGCATACATGATCCCGTCAATCCCGAAAAAAACAGGGAAAATAAGAATCAGCGGAAGCAGAAATAAAAGCTGCCTTGTCAGGGAAAGGAAAATTCCCTTTTTCGGTTTCCCGATGGATGTAAACAAATTGGAGGAAATCGGCTGCACGCAGTTTAAAAACGTAAAAAAGAGATAAATCCTGAAATACTTGGCCGCGAACAGAAAATACTGCTCCGAACCGCGCCCGAAAAGGGCAATAATCTGCCGGGGAATTAACTGGAAACAGGCAAAAGACAGCACGGATACAACGGCCCCGCGGCGTATGGCCAGCAGATACACTTCCCGCACTCTGGCGTAATTCTTTGCTCCGTAATTAAAGCTGGCAATCGGCTGCATTCCCTGGGACAGTCCGATTACAACGGAGAAAAATACCTGGTTCACCTTTGTGATGATCTCCGCGCAGGCCAGGGGAACCGATTCTCCATAGGAGGATAACGCCCCATAATAGGTCAGCGATTTGTTCAGCACGATCTGAACAATCATCATCGCAAGCTGGTTAAAAAATGAGGCCGCCCCCAGCGAGGCGAGCAGTCCCGCATATTCTTTTCTAAGAATCAGATGGCGCCGCTCCAAACGCACCGTTTTAAATCGGCAGAGATAACGGATTACCAGACATCCCGAAAAGATCTGGCCGACAATGGTAGCCAACGCCGCCCCGGCCATTCCCATACCAAATCCGAAAATGAAAATCGGATCGAGAATCGTATTGATAATCGCCCCTGACAGGTTGTAAATCATGGATTTCCTCGGACTGCCGTCCGCCCTGACCAGATGGCCTCCACCGCTTGTCAGAATCAGGAAGGGAAATCCAAAAGAGGTGATTCCGGTATACGTCCTGGCATAGTCCAGGATATTTTCCGGAGAACCGAAAAAGCGCAGCAGAGGTGTCAAAAAGATCTGTACCACAATACAGAGCGCCGCAGCCCACCATCAATACGGCTGCATTGCCTATAAAGTGAGGCGCCTTCCCGCTGTCCCCCCCTCCCCATCGTAAGATTAAAGGCGGATGCCCCTCCGACTCCGCATAAAAGCGCAATCGCAATACAGGACGTGCTGAGCGGAAAAGCCACATTCGTCGCCGCATTTCCCAACTCTCCCACACTTCTTCCGATAAAAAACTGATCTACAATATTATATAAAGCTCCCACCAGCATGGCGATAATGCTGGGAACCGCAAATTTCCCAAGCAAACGTCCAACCGGAAGTATTCCAAGAATATTATCTGATTTTCCCTGAACCGCATCTCCCATCGTAAAATCCCCCATCTCTTATTCTTCTCATTTCAGTATACTCCCGCGCAGGGCCGGACACAAATACTTTCAGGTAAAAAAGCCGGTTGAAGAATGCGGACGCCTCAACAAATTCCCAAATACAGGAAACACAAAATTCCGGAAATGTATTGACTATCCCATCCAGGCGTGCTATTCTTTAGTCAGAAATACATTTAGATGTTTCTCTAAACGTCTAAATGAAACACTCCTAACTGCCCCGGACAACCGTCTTAGGCAGACTCAACGGAAGGGAGGTAATTATGGCCTTTGGAGACACCTTTAAAGCATTGTCCGATCCCACCAGGCGTGAAATCCTGAACCTGCTGAAGGACGGAGCCATGGCGGCAGGCGATATTGTGGATCATTTCCAGATGACAGGCGCAACGATTTCCCACCACCTGTCTGTCCTCAAATCGGCGGGCCTGATTGACGACGAAAAAAACGGGAAATATATTTACTATTCCCTCAATACGACCGTCATGGACGATATTATGAACTGGATATTAACATTGAAAGGGGAGACATCCGATGAAAAATAAGAAACTCAGAATATTAAATTACGCCCTTGCCGCGTTGGGCATTCTCATAACGGCCGCCCTGTATCCGTGGCTTCCCGATAAGATTCCCACAAACTGGGGATTTGACGGTACCGTAACCTACAGTCCGAAAACAACAATCTGGCTATGCTGCGGCCTGCTCCCGTTCCTGGCCTTTTTATTTGACAATATGCCAAAAATTGATCCCCGCAAAAGGAACTATATAAAATTTGCGCCTTATTACGATTCCTTCTGTATTTTTATGCAGTTCTTTCTGCTTGTGATGCTGGGAATCACACTGAGCGAATCATTCTTTCCCGGCCATATTTCGGTAGGCAGAATTGTTACGATCGTTGTTGGAATCCTCTTCATGTTCCTGGGCAACGTCCTGCCAAAGACAAAGAGTAATTTCTACATGGGCCTCAAAACGCCCTGGACCTTATCCGACGATGAAATCTGGAGAAAAACCCACCGGCTGGGAGGCAAAACCATGTTTGCGGCCGGGGCGCTGTCTCTGATTTTCGGCTGGTCCATGACCGATCACGGCGGCAAATACATTATCATGGCTCTCCTGCTTGGCAGCATGGCGGTTCCCTGTATTATGTCCTATGTCTGGTGGCGCCAAAAAGCAGAAAAATCGGATTAAAACATAAATCTGCACGAGACAGAAAAAGAAGCCCTTCGGATTTTTAACATAAAATTCGAAGGGCTTCTTTTAGTCTGCCGTCCTTACCGATTTACAGGCTCTTTTTTCTGAGTAAAAAGACTGACAGCAACATAGATAATCAGCGACGGAATAAACGGCGTCAGGGAAACGTAGGGAATCGGCACGCCGAACTTGGACAGTAATACCACGGCAACGCCGGCCAGCGCGCCTGCAACCGCCCCCTCCTTTGTCCCCTTCTTCCAGTACAGAGCGCCCAGTACCATGACAAGGGAACCTGCATTCTGGAGCGAATAGGCGGCCGAAAGCAGGGAAATAATATTTGAAAACTGCAGGGAGATAATGAGGCCGCAGATTCCAACGGCAAAGGTAACCGCCACCGTAATCTTACTGAGCTTCTCCTCATCGGCCTTCGGATTGATAATACCCGCATAAATATCATGAACCAGGTTCGCCGAGATATTCAGGATAATAATATCCACGGTCGACATAACCGCTGCCAGAATCGCCGCAAGCATAAGGCCTGCCAGGATAGGAGGACATGCATCGAGAACAACCATAAATAAGATGGAAGCGCTCTCCGCCTCCGGGAAAAGGGCTTTTCCGTACATACCGATAATGACGGGAATAACGACAAAGGGCAGCGAGGCAGCGGCTCCGATAATCGGTGCCCAGAACGCAGTTTTCTCATCTTTACACGATGCATTTCGCTGAAAAGACGGGCCGGAAATTAAACCGATTAAAGCGCTGGGCGCCAGCATCATTAAGAAAGTTTCCGTATCAAAAGGGACGGCCTCAAAATTGCTCGGGGGAAGCGCTGCTGAAATCGTGTCGAATCCTCCTTTCATGGCAATGGTAATAATACAGAAACATGCTCCGAACAGCATTACGATCGCCTGAATGGAGTCGGTCATAACGACGCCCCACATTCCGGAGAATCCACAATAGAGAATAACAACTACGCCAAGTAAAATAATACCGAGCTTGGGGTTCAGTCCCAGAGAGCTGAAAAGAGCCGCTCCGGCCAGGAACTGGGAAGCCATGATTCCAAGGCTGCACGAGATTGCAAGCAGCGCAATAATAACTGCCGCCGCTTTACTGTTGTAACGGTTCATGATTAACTGGGGAATTGTAATAACACCCCTGCGGTGAAGCGCCTTTGACATAACCAGGCCGAAAAGCACCAGTGACAGCACGGAACCAATGCCAAACCACAGGCCTCCGATACCGTAATTAAATCCATTTTGGGCGCCGCCCACGAAAACCCCGTTTCCTACGGTTGAGCCCAAATAGGCACATGCCATGAGAAATAATCCGTTTTTTCCGCCGGCGGTAAGGTAATCATTCATAGACTGGGATTTTTTACCCCTGAAGCCGATGTACAGCATACCAGCCATGTAAACTACTAAAACAGCAATAATAATAGTCATATTTTACCCCCTCTGTTGTGATAATATCTTCCTGTTGTGATAATATCTTCCACAGTTCCCGGAACGTATCGGGAAAATTGTTTCCGATACGTTCTAAGGTTCTAAGCGTTAATCAATCGAATATCCCGCACAATAGCCGCTTCTCACAGCCTCCATAATACGGGCAGTGTGCTCGCAGTCGCCGATAATCCGCAGATCGGGAACAAGTTTATCCCACTCACCTAGCATATCGTTGTCCTCGGCCATGCCTGTCGCGATCAGGACGGTATCGGCAGGCAGCATTTTTTCTTCCCCATCCGGCCCCGCCGCCAATACGCCGTCATCCAGGATCTCTTTTACCTGTGTGCTGCGCATAGCTGTGATATGGGGCTCTCCGGCAATTACACGGAGCAGGTGCTTCCAATATACAAAGTGCGCTTCACGGGCAAGTTCTGGCTGCACTTCGACGATCGTAACCTCGTGTCCCTTTGCGGCAAGAGCAAGGGCCTCCTCGCATCCAGCCTGGCCTCCGCCAATAATGACTACCTTCTTTCCCGGCTTCAGCTCTTTCTTAAACAGGTCGGTGACGGAATGGACGATGGGCAGGTTCACGCCCTGGATCGGAGGAATCACGGGAACTGCGCCGCAGGCGGCAATCAGGACGTCCGGTTTTTCCTCTTTGATAAGCTCTGCCGTAACCGGTGTATTCAGCCTGACTTCCAGGTTTTCCGCCTGCTCTACGTTGGCGACAATACTCTTGCGGTATGCGACCAGATCGCTCTTAAATGGAATGCCGTCCGCATAGTACAAGTTCGCGCCCAGGCGGTCCGACTTTTCAAACAGGGTGACCCGATGTCCCCTGCGCGCCGCCGTCAGGGCCGCTTCCATGCCGCCGGGGCCTCCACCCGCCACCATGACTTTTTTCACCGTATCCGGGGGAGTCTGGTGATGGCTCGTCTCGAACTCCCGGCCCAGGGTTGGATTGACGGAACAGCGCAGAGTGCCGGAGGAGAAGGGGACATGGGGAATAAAACCAACACTGTTGCAGGAAGAGCAGCGCATGCAGTGCACGATCGTATCGGCATGGCCGGTGCGTGCCTTTTTCGGGAAATCCGGATCCGCCAGGAATGCCCGGGCGGCGACAACGATGTCTGCCTTCCCCTTTGCCAGGATGTCTTCCATGATATCCGGGTCGTTCAGGCCTCCTACCACCGCAACCACCGCATGTTTACAAACCTTTTTCACGGCTTCGGAGACATGGGTGTTGCAGCCTCTGGGCGTAAAGACCGTCGGGAACATCCGGCAGGCCGTGTCGGTGAGGTGGAAGGTCCCTGCAGAAATATGGATGATATCGACTTTATCATCCAGCATCTTTGCCAGCTCTACGGTATCCTCTTTGGTAAGGCCGCCCTCCACGGCCTCCTCTCCGCTGACGCGGACTTCCAGTATCATCCTGCTGCCGCATTTCTGCCGGATACGGTCAATGACCATAAGCGGGAAACGGGCTCTGTTTTCAAGACTTCCTCCATATTTGTCCGTACGGTGGTTGTCCAGGTTGGATAAAAATTGGGAAAGCAGCCATCCGTGTCCCAGATGGATATTTATAATGTCAATTCCCGCATACTGGGCCATATAGGCGGCATATGCGTATTTATCGGCCGTCTCGTCCATCATTGCCTCATCCATTGCCAGGACGGGCGCACCATAAAGATTGGTCATCTCACATGGTCCGATGATTTTAGAATCAGAAGGTATGTAGCCGGGGTGCGCACGGTTCCCCGAATGAACCAGCTCCACGGAAGCCAGGGCGCCCCACAGGTGGATCGCATCAATGGCGCCCGCCAGAGAGGGAAGGATCACCGGGTGGTCTAAGTGGGAATCATAGGGATGGCAAATATCCACCCTGGAATCTACACCGGCTTCACCCATTGCAACAATACCGGCTCCGCCCTTTGCGATGCTGCTGAAAAATTCCTGTGCCTGCCGCGTATATCTGGGGATCTCCCCCCTGTGGCTCATGGGAGCGCTTGCAATACGGTTTCGTACCCGTCTTCCATTAATTATGATAGGGGAAAACAAATGTGGATAATCACAAGTCATATTCTTTTTCCTTCCGTAACGGTTCAGTGCCTCCGCAGTTACCGCTTTACCGCTTCGCGGAATGCTTCTTTCCGAACCATTACTTCCTTTCTTCAGCATGTTATTCTTTGTGCATTTTCACAAAAATTAAATTGGCCGCGCGCGCCTTTTTGTATTGTTATTATAAAAAATCTTTGTTACAATGTAAAAGACCAATAAATTTGCGTTGGTCATAACAATAGCTTATACCATGTTAAAAATACTCTTTTGGGGAAAGGAGTAGTTTATGAACACACAACAGATGAAGGTCTTTGTCGCTATTGCAGAAAATAAAAATATCACGCAGGCCGCGGGGAAACTGTTTCTCTCCCAGCCCGCCCTTTCCCGGCAGTTGACGCTCTTAGAGGATGAACTGGGATGTCAGCTTGTCGTCCGCAACAACCATGGCGTGGATTTGACGCCTGCCGGTGAAGTCCTGTACAAAAGGAGTAAGAAGATCCAGGAAGATCTGCTTAATACGGTGGAGGCGGTGCGTGAAGCGGCATCCGGGGTACACGGACAGATTAATGTCGGGACAATCTATACGGATTTCCCGCATCTAAGCCCGTATCTGGCCGATTTCCGAAAGCAGTACCCCCATATCATGATTAGAATTACGCCCCAGGTGCCGAGTCAACTGTTAGAACAGCTGGCACAGGGAACCGTCCACGTTGTCTGCCTGCGTCTCCCCATGTCTGATATCAAAAACTGGCCCTATATCCCACTAAACAAAGAAAAATCAATGCTTGCAATCCACGAAACCATGGATCCCTGTCCGGATCAGAAGGAAATTCCCATCGAACGGCTGCGCGGAATCCCATTTTGCTCCGGCACAAACGTGGACCGGGAACGCCATATCTGGGATTATGCAAATTTATTGCAGGAAGAATGCCGCCTGCACGGTTTTGAGCTGAATATGGCATTTGAATGCAGCGGCGTCATGAGCCGGATTATGCTCACCTCCGCAGGGCTGGCCGCCTGCTTTATCCCGGCAGAGATTATCAAGCTGTTCGATTGCAGGCGGATCCATCTGAAGGAGATAGCGGGAGTAACGGTCGAGACGATCCCGATTATCGCCTGGAACGACCGCACCTATATGAGCAGGCCGCTGCAGCTTTTCCTGGAGTATTTCCATAAACTGCAGGCCGGACGGGAAGAGTGATTCAATGAAGTGTTCTATGCAAAAAAGTGCCGGTTTCGCATAAAACTGCGGAACCGGCACTTTTTTGCACCTCTTCAGGGACTTACTCCCTGCTCTTTTTTCTGTTTGCCATCACCGCACAGATCGTGATCACGATGATCGCGATTCCTGTGACTAAAAACCACATATGCACGCCTATTTTCTCGGCGGCCGGGCTGGCGACCAGCAGGCCGATCGGCATTGCCAGGGAACCGGCCATTCCCATAAGTGAAAAGGCCCGGCCCATTTTTTCCGGCGCTATCGTCTCCTGCATATAGGCCACGATAGGAATACTGTGTATATTGCCGCTTGCTCCCAGCAGACCACAGAAGAAGGTGAACATCCACCATCCCCACATGGTCGGCGGGGTAAGGCCGCACAGAGCCGACATGATCCCGATTGCAACGAGGCCGATATAGGCCGTCTTGATTTTATCCTTTACCTCTATTACACTTCCCAGAAGTACGGCGGAACCCATCATTCCAACTGCGAACGACAGTTCCACCGCACTGGCATGCCAGGCGCCCAGGTTAAAGTAGCTGCTGGTCATCAGCGGATAAAAGGAAGACAGCGGAAGGAAAAAAATCATGCTGAATGTCTGAGCCGCCATGAGAATCAGAAGCTTCGGATCTTCCAGATAAACCTCCGCCCCCTCTTTAAGCTCCCTGAAGAATTTTCCCTTTTCCCTGTCTTTCTTCTCTCCGTTTCCACTCTCCTCCCCCGCTTTTGCAACAGGAGGTATTTTAACTGCTCCCAGAAGCAGACTGGCAATGACCGCTCCCAGCGTATCCGTAAGCAGCACAAGAGGCATCGGCAGCGCTGCAAAGAGCGCCGCTCCCAATACAGGTCCCAGCATAAAGGCGCCGGACTGCATAAACTGGCTCCAGCCGTTGGCCTTTACAAGGCTTTCTGAGGGCACCAGCTGAGGGATAATCGCCCTGATGGACGGCTGATGAAAGGTATCACCGATTCCTCTTAAAAAGAGAACCAGAATTGCATATTCACAGGGCACATCATAGTTCCACATGAACCATGCAAATACCATGGCCGAAAATCCGATAAACAGGTCCGCACAGATACAGACCGCCTTCCGGTTAAAACGGTCCGCCAGCACTCCTGCCACAGGACTTAAAAACGTCATCGGCAGAAAAGCCGCCAGCCCTGAAATTCCAAGCATCATCGGTGACTGTGTCTCACTGGCCAGCCACCAGATAAGCGCAAACTGTACGGCCGAACTGCCAATCAGCGAAACCGTCTGCCCCGCTGTAATTGTAAAGAAACGCTGTTTCCATTTGCTGTTGCTGCTATTTCTGTTACCGCTGCTGTTGCCGCTGTTGTTATATCCGTCACTATTTCTGTTATTTTTTTCCGTCATATTTAAATCTCCATAATCATATCTGTTGTCAGTTCCACTCTCCCACCGACATCCTTCCCTGCTTTTCCGCTCTGTAACGGCGGCATCAAAAAAGCAGGATCCCTCAAAGGTTTCCTGCCTGAATCTACAGATATAAAAAGCGGCCGCTCCGACCCGTAATGCCACGGAACAGTCCCACAATAAATTGGACAAACAGCCGCGCATCACAGTCTGCGCGTCTGCCGCAGTTCCGGTAGACTTCCATCCAGAGTATCCGGGATACTCCTCAATAATGGTCTATAACTTTTTATTCATCCGCAAATCAGGTACAAGAAAAAAACCTCCGAAAAATCAGGACTCAGTTCCTTTCTCATCTTAAACGGATAGAATAAATCATTATATACCTCCCTCTGTCAAAACTGTGTCCAGTATATCAGAGTCCCTGTTCCTTGTCAATCCTGTTACTTTCCCAATTCCGATTCCCGATACGCCTCTAATTCCTCATCCCACAATGTATAGTCCCGCTCAAACAGCTCCTCACAAATCTGCGGTTTTAAATCTTCCCACTGCATCTTCTCAAGCAGCTTCTGCCGGACGAATTTCTTGCTCTTCCGTTTATAGGCGGGCAGATGGTTTGCCGCGAGCAGATTCTGGAGTTCCGGGCGCCAGAGGAGTGTAATCTGGTGCTCCTTCTTCATTTTCGGATTGGGTGACGCGGCTTTTTTCTCGCTGATGACAATTTCACTTCCCCTTGCCTCCACCACGAGAATCCCCCACCAGGCCGGGATGTGTTCTTCCACATGTTTTTCATGGGATTTGCCGATGACCACATAATTTTCGTCACAGAATTTGTCGTAATCCCGGATCTGTCTCTTCAGGCGCTCGTATGTATCGGCATCACTCTTAATCTCCAGGCCAATCAGACGGTTCTCCGTCAGCATAATAATATCGGCCCTGGATCTCCCCATTATCTTTTCTTCAAACATCCTGGTCTTTCCAAAACGCTCCTCCAGATAATCAAAAAGCGGTTCGCGGATATCTCTGTCATAGAGCACTGCATTTATTGTTTCTGTTACCATACTGATTATTTCCTTCAATGATCGGCGTACTTTGCCCCGTTGCAAAAGGGGCAGCCTGTCTGCTGCAATATCCGGCAGGAACAGTCCGTCTGTTCTACGGACCCACGCTCCCGCCGCCGATCTCGAGTATAACAAACCTGTTTTCAATCGTCAATCCGTGTGAACAGAAACATCAATCATGCAGTTTATATTTGTTACTGTTCACACGGATGTATCCCGCGAGGTGTTTTCACGTGTTTTTCGTGAAAATCCCGAGTTAAGCGGCGCGAAACGGAGTTTTTTGCCGTTTCTGTGCATCGCGAAGCGGGTTGCTGGGCACGGAGTGAACAGTAACTTATATTCTTCCCCATTTATAACAACCGCCTCCATCTCACCTGAATCCAGCGCCGATGAAAATTCGATTGTCATCCTGCTTCCCTCCCCGTCCGACCATGAAAATGAAATCCCCGAAACGATGTCATTCTCATCCGTGCCATTCACTTTATCATAGAGCCGCAGTACACGGCCGTCTTTCATCTTCAGCAGGATTTCCTCCGCCGGGCAGTCCTCCAGTTCTGAAATGGAATTGTCCATGTACAGGGTAAGGCCCATGCCGGAAATTTTTGCTTCCAGGCATTCCGGTATTTTTATGTCATCCAATGCAATTTCACGGATGGCCGACGGCCCTCCAATCACAAATTTCCCTATCGTTTCCGAACTGTAAATCCCCTTTTCTCTGTCCCAGACGAAAAGATTGGCTGATGAACTCAGTTCCCCGGACTCTCTCAGATTCATTCTGACGGAAACCTCCACGGAACCGTCTTCCCTGTCTTTCAGTTTTGTCTCTGATGATTCGGCCGATAATGTCCCAAATGTAATCTGCCTGAGCAGGCCGTCGCCGTCAATTGCACTTCCATCCAGGGAAGACACCCCAAATTTTGCCAGCAGGATCCTCTCGGTATAACTGTAGCCCTCAAACACAATTTCCATGTTTTTATAGGTGATCTTCTGATCGGATACCAGTACGTATGTATTGTTGATTTCTTCCGTCACCGGGTCACCGCCGTTGTCAAAGAAAGAGCGGAAAAAGCGGATTGGGCCTTCACCCGTTATGGCATAGGCCGCCGTTGCCGCAAACATCATAATCGCCGTTGCCGCAATACACGCCAGGATTGGTTTGCGAAGTTTCCTGTGCTGCCTCCGCCCTTCCGGCTGCATCTGCCCCGCATTCGAAGCATGCAGCTTTGAAAACGTTTCCTTGTATAAGTCACTGTTCTTCATCCCACACCTCCTGTAATTGTTCTTTCAGCATCTTTCTTGCCCTCAAAAGCCTCGTGCTCACCGCTGTTTCCCTGATTTTAAGAATCTGCGCAATCTCCCTGATTGAGTAGTCCTCATAATAATAGAGATGCACAACAATGCGGTAGTTTTTGGACAAAGACATTACGGCCGTAAAAAGTTCGCTCTGTTCCTTATCCTCAAATTGCAGCGTATCCGCATACTCTTCCAGGTTCTGGCACCTGCTCCGCCACGGCGAAAATAAAAGTTTCTTGCACTCATTGACAGCAACCCGGATTAACCAGTTTCTCCTGTGTTCCTCCGATTCAAAAATCTTTTCGCTGCAGTAATACTTCATCAGCACATTCTGTGTGATATCATCGGCATCATAGCTGTTTTTCAGGTAATTATATGCAATTGCAAAAATGCGATCCCGATACCGGTTTGCCGCCTCTATCATGTCTTTTTCCAACATATCCGTGACGTTCTCCTTTGTTTTTATCGTGTCTAAACACTCATTACGGTTCATTCCGTACCCGGTAACAAACACGCTTCACTTATAATACCTTTCAGTAAGGCAAAATATCACATCGCGGAATAATGGCTGTGAATCGTAACAGCGTGTTACATAAAAACTGTTGGCGGTAATGCCGCAATCCGCAGCCCGCCAACAGCTTAAATGACTCTCTATTCACCGAAAAGCTCACCGTCCAAACCGGTCAGTTCACTGAACGGAATTTCAAATGTAATGTAATCTCCTATGGAATGGGGAACCCCTAAAACAAAACCAAGCATTCCCTCCGGAAGAGATTCGTTCGCCGCCAGACAGTCATACGGACAGTTGTACCCGTTTATTCTCTTAAACCAGTAGCGGCTCCGAATCTGATTCGAATCTTTTTTAATTACCTCCGAGACACCGCGTCCCGCCTCCTCCGGGAATTCTCCCGGATCTCCGCTTAAAAGACAGCAGGCAAACCGGACCATACGCTCACCTCGGTTTGCCGCCTCCCCCTGCCCATAAGTACGTTTTTTCTTCAAAGCCTGTCCGCTATCATCTCTGCTTCAATTATATGCCATTTTCACCGTTTTTGAAATACGTAACTTGGTTCAGGACCGGAAGTTCCAGCACAAAGGTGCTTCCGCCTCCGGCCGTATCCTTCACGGTCAGCTTCCCCTGGTGAAGCCTGACAAGCTCCGTGGCAATACTCAGCCCCAGCCCATAATGCGCCTTGTCATTCCTGGACTTATCGGCACGGAAGAAACGGTCGAATATCCTTTTTTTATCTTCATCCGAAATACCGCATCCATGGTCTTCCACCTCGATAGAAACATGCTTCTGGTCCGACCGGGCGGTGACGGATACCGCGCTGCCCTCCGGCGAATAGCTGGACGCATTATCCGTCAGAATCATCAGAATCTGTTCCATGCGCTGCCGGTCCCCGGAAAATACGGGCAGCTCTTCCTCCGGCAGCCTCAGTTCAAACGGCTGTCTCTTTTTCCGGCACAGCTCCGACAGGGAATCATAGATCGAGATAAGAAATGTATCCACAGTCAGAGGCTCCATCTTCATCGTCCAGGTACTTGCATCCGCCAGGGCCAGTTGAAGCATATCGTCGATGAGCACGGTCATACGCTCCCCTTCCTTTTCAATCCCCGGCAGAAACTGCTTCGCCTTCCCCTCATCCATGGAAATGGCATGAATTCCCGCCCGTATAACGGTCAGCGGCGCACGCAGTTCATGGGACGCCGCGGCGATAAACTCGCTCTGCCTTTTCAGACCTGTTTCCAACGGTTTTAAACTTCGGTCCACAAATGTCCGGCAGATTAAAAACAGGGTAACAAGCCCCGTAAGATTGATGGATGAATACAGCAAAATAGAACGCCGGTAAAACTGTCCTTCATCGGTCAATGCCTTCAGGACAAGGATCTTCTGCTCCCTTCCGGATTGCTTTTTCAGGTAAATGCTCCCGTAATAATGCTCTCCTTTTTCGCCATAAATAGAATAAACCGGACTCTTCACCTCTCCCTGGCCAATTTTAAGTGAATTCCCGGGGAATCCGTCCTGTTCTGCAAAAAGCTCAAGCTTTTCAAGCAGTTTTTCCCTCCCGGTAGGCGGTGTCCAGGCGCCTTTAAACGACAGGGGGACAGCGTTACTGTAAATAGAAATGATAAGATTCCCGTTTATTTCACTTTCAGACAGCCAGGCATGGGTAATTTTACTGCTGTCTTTGACAGCGTCCACCACCTTTCCAAATGACGCCTGATACCCTCTGATATTATTATTTTCATACTGCCTAAACGATAAAAATAACAGTCCCGCTACAATTACGGTCAGCAAAAGTCCGGTAGCCAGTACATAGGCGACAATGAGTTTTTTTCTTAACTGCTTTACCATGGCCGCATTCCTTTCTTTCCCGCTTCTTCCCCTACTCCTTAAGGGAATATCCAACCGACCTGACCGTCCTGATAGTTACACTGCTCCCCACCTGCTTAAGCCTTCTCCTGAGAAAATAAATATAATTATCGAGATTTCCTTCTTCCACCGCGCTGTCCAATCCCCATACGCGGTTTAACAGCAGTTCCCTTGTCAGAATCTGTCCCTTGTTTCTGATTAGAAATTCCAGCAGATCCATCTCCTTTTTGGAGAGCTCCAACTTTTTTTCGCCCTTTGATAAGACCCGGTTGGAGAGATTTAATACAAGATCTCCGAACTCAAGCTGCCTGTTAAGCTCCATTTTAACCGGGCGCCGTTCCAGTGCGCGGATTCTGGCAAACAGCTCCTCGGGCGCAAAGGGTTTAACAAGATAATCATCCGCTCCCGCGTCCAGTCCGTCCACCCTGTCTTCCAGCGTTCCGAGGGCCGTCACCATAATAACGGGAGTGGTAATCCCCTGTTTTCTCATGAGCTGCAGTATCTGTATTCCGTCCATCCCCGGCAGCATCCGGTCCAGAATCACCACATTATATATCTGCCTGTTCAGATAATAAAATGCATCCTGGCTGTTTTGACAGATGTCGGCCAGGTATCCTTTTTCTTCAAACCAGAATCCCATGAATCTGCACAGTTCCAAATCATCTTCAACCAGTAAAATCCTCACGGCATTTTTCTCCTTCCCGTGCCTTATTCCTGAAGGTACAGCGTCATTTTACCCATCAATTCCTCCACCACCTGATCAAGTGATATTGCTCCGTCAAAATAATTTCCCGAATAGGTCATCAGAATCTCTTTTATTTTTCCGTTTCTTCCCGCAGAGTGTTCCACGCTCCTGCAGAATTCCGCCAGCCTCCGGCGCAGGGGCTCGCCGGGCCAGGAGGTTTTGAACTCATACGTTCTTCCGTCTACGCCGTCGATCGGGCCGCCATATGCATCGGCCGAATTCCGTTCGATTCCACATAAAAATTCCAGCGCATTTCCATTGACCGAAAATCCGTCATAAAAATCGGAGCGCTGCACCTTTTCCGACAGAGCGGTCCGCAAAAATTCAATTGCTTTCTCTTTATTTTCACCGGCATTATTGATTCCGATTGTACCGTACGGCAGATAGGTTTTGTTCAGCACCGTCATATCCGCCATAAGCTCCCCCATCGCCTGCTCCAGGATGGACGTACCCTGGCTGGATTCAAAAAAGCCCGCTGTCTCTTCGGAATGCAGGAATGTCCCCTTCTCCAGCAGCCCCCATATATTCGTGGGCCTGTTGTCCCTTGTGCCGTCGGACATACGGCTTCCATCAAAGATTTCCTTCATACAAAGGAGGAAATTCCTTAATTCCTGTTCCTTTATCACGCCGTCTTCACCGACCGCATCACCCAGAAACGCGTCCGCATAGAGGGAAAGAAATGCGTTCCTGTCAACAGTCCCGAATATTTGTCCGTTTTCATGTGTCTGAACCAGATTTGCCAGAGTATCCAATCGTCCTGCCTCCTGTAGCGCTTCTTTCCTGCCGAAAGTCATGGGGAGCCCGATTTTTACCGGCACCGAATAAATGCGCCCGTCCAGACGGCTTCCGTCCGCGATATTTGCCAGAAAATCGCCGGAGGAAACAAGAGATTCAACCACGTCCGTTATGTCTTCCAAGACACCCTTTTCAATATAGGAGGTTTCCGATAATCCGTCTAAAATAAGAATATCCGGGCCTTTGCCCGCCAGCAGTTCCGTATTTAAAGTCCTTACATAGTCATCGGGAACCGCCCCGTCTCCCTCTTCCATCAGGGGTTCAAATTCCACCCTCACATCGGGATTCTCAATCTGATAGACACTGACCGCCTGCCTGATCGTCTGATTGTCATAAAGGCCGAAAATGGTAAGCACCGTCTCCGGTTCCGAAGGCATATCCGGCTGATAAACATAGCGGACAAGCTTGCTGGTTTCATCCATGGAGTCATAATAAACAAAGTAATCATCCTCTTTTCCGCGGGCAAATCCGGTCGGATAAAATTGAGGTGAACCCATGGTATTTCTGTCCCCCTCCACAATCTGCTCCCAAATATCCGAACCGTTTTTCAAAATCTGGATTCCCTCGTTTGAAACCAGGCTTACGTCGCCGGTTTCACCGGCAATCACCTTTGCCTCATAAAAGCTGTTCAGTTCAAGAGGATACTTTGCCTTTTCCGTCCCCTTATCTCCATCATATAATATCAGGCTCCGGGATGCCTCGTCAATGACATAAAACTGGTTACGCCCGACCGTAAAATGGCTGCCGTCGCCTAATGTCTCTGCAATTTTGTGCTGCCCCGATGCATCATACAGGAGGAGCCTGCCACGCCCCGAGTCCAGAAGAAGATTTCCATTTTCGAGTGCCGTAATCCTGTCCGGATAATAGGCATATCCCATTTCATTTTTCTCCTCCAGCAGGGGCATCTGGATTTCCCAGCCGTTTTCCCAGTCCTCCGTTACAATGATCCGATGCCTGACCGTCACTTCTTCATCATCCTCATCCGAATAGACCGCATACATCCTTTTATCCTCTCCGTATGAAATATAGGCCCTGCCGTATTCGTAAGACAGTCCGAGCCGGTTCAGCCATCCGCATTTCTTTTCTTCCCATGACATATCCTCCAGGAGCAGATAACCGGTGAACTCCACCACCCCGTTTATATCCCTCCGGGTAAACAACAGCGGTTTCCCGTCCGGCCCGTCCTGGAAGCTGATTACGGAATCAAATGTAATTCCCTCCGGCAGCGGAATTTCACTCTCCACATACCTTCCCATGGCCTGTTTTTTCTGTTCTCTGCCCGTGTCCTCCCCCGAACCGGACACTACTTTTCCGTCCCTTCCGCACCCAAACAGGGCGGCCGATATAAGTAAAAGAGACGCCGCTTGCAGGAGCGTCCTTCTGCCTCTGAATTTTATCATCAAAATTCTCCTTTCCGGCTGAACATCGCCAAACAACTTCTTATAATTGGCATTCTATCACCGCTGTCTCTAAATCATCTCAAATACCGGAGACTCTTTTCATTGGCAAAAAATGCACATACCGGCAAAATACCGTACCGGCGGCCGTTGAGGCCGCTGATACGGTATTTTATAAAATCATTTTTATTAATAACTTTCCGCCCGGAAACTCCAACGCTTCCTCACGTGTAATTCCCTTAAAATTAATCACTTCAAAAAAGTAAAGCAGAATGCTGAACAGGACGGATATCAAAATGGCTGTCACATTACTTTTAACATAATGGAAAACCAGGGCATAGAGCACCCGCCCCAGCGCCCCCATGATGACCGCGCTCAGCAGCGGAATAAAAAATACTTTCCTGTACTTATTACAGTATTTTAAATGCTTTTTCAGATATAACGCATTCAAGAGCATAACGATAAGCGGAAACAGTACATTTCCTAAAACTAAGGCAAATACTCCCATCGGTGTATACCGCAGGCAGATGCACACGGCAAAAACATGGAGCACCAGGGCCGCCGCAGAATTGATTACAGGAATTCTCATTCGATTGACACCCTGTAAAACGGTGCTCGTGGTTGTGGAGTATGCATAAAAAATCACCGCACACGCTCCCCAGAACAGCATCCGGCTGCCCAGGCCAATGTCATAGGACGGGAATAAAAGCTGTAATATGGGCCTTCCAAACGCCATCAGACCGATTGCGCTGGGAATGGATATATTCATATTAAACAGAAGCGCCTTATCAATATTGGCTGTAACCCTCTTACCGTCTTTCGTTGCATGGGAGGCCGCGATCCCCGGTATTAACGAGGCGGAAAACGCAGTAGAAATGGCAATCGGCACACTGATCAGCAATTTATATAACGTGCTGTAACCTCCCTGGAGGGCGCTGATTTCCGCGGCCGCTATCTCCTTTTTCCCCATCAGGCTGTTAAACAGCGTGATATCAATAATTCCGCTGATTTGGTAGATGGTCTGGCTTAAAATGATCGGAATCATCGTGGCAATGATAACGAGATAGATATTGAATGTTTTGTTCACCGGCTTATGGTCACACCGGATTTGCCTAAAAAGCCGCGGAAGGTTAACTCCCATAGCCAGCATCAGAAACAGGAGTCCGCCGAGCGCTCCGATACAGGTGCCTAAGGTTCCGCCCGCCGCCCCCCATGCAGCCTGTCTGCCCAGATCCGAATATAAACCTACAAAATAAACGGCCGCTCCGATGCTGACAAGGGCATTGATAATTTGCTCGATGATCTGGGAAACGGCAGTCTGAACCATGTTGCCCGTGCCCTGGAAAAAGCCTCTCATCACTCCCATCAATGAGACAAAAAAGATCGTCGGAGCCAGTATTCTTAATGATACCGCAATCCCGGTATAATTGCTGAAAAAAGCTTTTTCTACCCACTGAGCATTGAAAAACAGAAACAAAGCCGCAATTCCGCCCGAAATCGCGGAAAATATCATCGCATTCAGCAGACACTTACAGCCGTTCCTGTATTCGGAACGGCTGAACTTTATGGAAATCAGTTTAGACACGGCGGTCGGCATACTGTAGGAGGACAGTATCAGCAAAATATTGTAAACCTCAAATGCGGCGGAATAAATTCCCATCGCATTCTCACCAATGATATTAGCCATGGGGATCCGGTAAAGCAGCCCTATGATTCTGACCACCACCGATGCCATAGCCAGTATGCTCCCCTGTTTTATGATATTGGAATTGATTACGTTTTCTTCTTTCATCCTGTTCCCTTTTACTTTATGTTTATGTTTGAACCATATTACTTCATTGGAAGATATTTGTCAAATTTTGGAAGCTCCATCCTTTCCACAAAAAAATCCCAGGCCGGCTATAACCGTCAACCTGAGATTCCTTATTATTGTTAAAATTATCATTTAGCCAACTCCAGAAATGCTTCCATACTTTCTTCAATCAAAGTGTCTGCTGTCATTTCTAACTTTTTTTCTCTTGCCTCTTCTGATTCCTTTTATCGCTTCGTATTCCTCAAAATCTACCACAGCAATCATGCTTCGTCCTGTCATTTGTGATACGGCTCTCCATTGATAATTCTGTAGCTTCTGTATATCTGTTCCAGCAGAATCACCCTCATTAGTTGATGCGGAAACGTCATTTTTGAAAAACTCAGTTTATAATCCACACGGCTCAGAACCTTCTTAGACAGACCCAATGAGCCTCCGATTATAAACTGGAGATGGCTCTCACCCCTGACGCCCAGACCGTCTATCAACTCCGCCAGTTCCTCCGAGGAAACCATGCGGCCGTCGATGGCAAGGGCTATGACATAGGCTCCGTCTTTTACATGGGAGAGGATCTTTTCTCCCTCCTTGTCCTTTATCTGTTCCTCCATCACCTCGCTGGCCCGGTCGGGCGTCTTTTCATCGGCTACCTGGACGATCTCCAGTTTACAGTATCGGCTCAGCCTTTTACTGTACTCCGCAATGGCATCCTCCAGATATTTTTCTTTGATTTTTCCTACCGTAATCAGTGTGATTTTCATGCTATGAAATCTCCCATTGTATTATTCACATCCATTATTCCGCGAGGTGTTTTCACGCGCATTTTGCGTGAAAATCCCGAGTTGTACGGCGCGAAGCAACGAAAAGTGCGCGATGCGGACTTTTCATTACAATCAGCGGTGTTTTTACCGTTTCTGTGCATCGCGAAGCGTGTTACTGTTCATAGAACTGCGGTTTTTTGCAGGGCTTTGAACAGTAATCTCCCGCTTCAGAAATGCCAGCAGATTCAGCCTTGCCCTGTCTTCCGTATCTTTTCTTCTTCTTTTTACCTTCTTCACTACTTTTCCCTGGGGCGCAATGCGGATCTGGTAGACGATTTTCATAAATTCCCCTACCTCTTCCCAGGCCTCGCGGCTCTCCGGTATTAAATCGAGCCCCATCTGGAATACATGGAACATTCCGTCATAGACCGAGGTCCGGACCCGGACACCGGCCTTCTTTGCCTTTTCCGAGACCGACAGTGTGTCACTCAGGAGAACCTCATAGCTTCCAACCTGCATCAGCATCGGAGGAAATCCCGTATAGTCGCCAAACAGTGGGGACAAATACGGATTCTTCGGATCGGCGTCTCCTATATAACTGCACTGGTAAAGCATATTTTCTTTGGAATTGCCAAACAGGGGATCAATCTCATAATTGCTCTCATACGTTTCCCCGCTCAGTGTCACGTCGGTCCAGGGAGACATGGTGATAATTCCTCCGGGGAGCGGCAGTCCGTGATCCTTTGCATACATGCAGAGAGCCAGAGCCAGTCCGCCTCCTGCCGAGTCGCCCGCCACCACGATCTGATCCGGCTTATAATTCTTTTCCTCCAGAAGCCAACGGTAAGCGTACACCGCATCCTCCACAGCAGCGGGAAACGGATTTTCCGGAGCCACTCTGTAATCAATCGTCAGGACATCGGCGCCGTAACTGAGTTTTGAATACTTCACGGCAAATCTCCTGTAAATATTCTTCATCGGTCCGATATACCCGCCTCCGTGGAGCTGGAGAATCACCCTTCCGGTCACAACGCTCTGAGGCCTTAAATATTCCATTACAAAATTATCCGCGTCAATTAATTCATATAAATACTCCGCCGGGCATCTCCACGCCGGTTCTACCGGATTCTTTCTGAACTCACCCGTCTGAATCGGCTTTTTAAGCGCCGTCTCCATTACATCATTCATCATATCCCGGGTCAGGTTTCCTATCATGCTGACATTTTTCTTGCGCATCTGTTTTCTCTCCTTTAAATATCATCCTGGTATCTGCCTTCTCCCCGAGCCAAAAAGTCCGATCCATCGTCCAAATTAACCGGGTAATTAGAAATAAAACCTTCGTTTCAGTTCCTTTTTCACACTTCTGTCCCCCAGGATTATCGTGATAAACAACACCGAAACCGACAAAATCACGGTAATGATGGACATCAGCGGACTTGTAATCAATCCTGCCGCCCACAGAATCAGCGGAATAAAGCTGAAAATTGTAATTGCAATCTGGTACATAAAATAGCTTTGCCAGTTCAGCCTGTTAATCAGAATCAGAAAGACCACGGCTATTACATCGAATAAAATCAGGCTGGGGATCGCATAATTGAACGACCACCGGCTAAACCCCGTCATATAATCGATAATTACCAGCAGAACCTGTACTCCAAGGGACTGCCGGATGAGAATTCCCGCCAGGCTGGCCCTCCTCATTATGGAGTACCGGAGCGTCATTGCCACATAGGCGATACTCCCTATCGCAATCAGCGACCACCATGTTTCCGTGATGCCGTAGGTCAGGACGTTGACCAGTCCCGTTATGGCCGCTGCGGTAAACAGCACCAGATAAAGGATATTGGTCAGTTTTTTCAGTTTTCCCCGGTCATAACTGATAGACGGGTAATTCCCTTTGTCATACTTCTGCTCCACCGCTCCGTTGCTTTCAAGCTCCGCCGCCGCGCCTCTCTCTTCCAGGAAGCGGAAAAAATATTCCTGCATTTTGAGGTCACTGACCGCACTGTTAAACGACAGATAGAGCTTGTCCCGGAACGCGATCACTCCGCACTTCATCTTCTGCTGCCTGGATACGCCGATCAGTACATGGAAATTCTCCACCATGTCTTCATACTCCGGCTTCAGCGATACCGGGCCCAAATTGGAAAGTGTCATCGTGTATGCCTTACTGCTTTTCAGAAATACCGCGTTCATGGCAATGTTTTTAACAAAGAGAGGGACAATTCTCACATACCATTTTTTCTCATTGGACACATTGTAGGAGATCGTTTCCTCCAGCCGTTCTTTCACAATTTTCTCATCCATCTGCCTTCCGACTTCGGCCAGCACATCCTCAAACCGCTCCGGCGCTTTCCCGGCAGGCCACGCTATGTTGGTGACGGAAAAGAAATTTGCCATTGTCTCGGAATCAAAAAAGCTGCGGAGGTTGATCGGCAGGTTTAATGCGGCCGGACGCTTCAAAGTCTTCCCATCCGTATAGACCTGAATCAGGGACCAGATTAACGCAGCCGTCAGGTATTTCGTGATGCTGACCCCCTCTTTCCTGCATACGGCCTTCAGCGCGTCGAGCGGGATGCTCCCGTGCAGAACCGACTGGCAGTCTAACGGCAGATATTCCCCCTCGATAGAAAGAGCCTGTTCGGTCTCATAACGTTTATGGGGACGCTTGCTGTAATGCCTCAGATAACCGTCCTCCTGCATCCGTTCTATTTTTCCGGTTATTTCCTGTGTTTGTTCTGTTTTTCCGGTTATTTCCTGCGTTAGTTCCGTTTTTCCGGCTGCTTCTGCCAATCCGGCATTTTCCGCTTCCTGAGAATTCTCTTTTTTCTGCACTTTAATGTACAGGTCGAGGTAATGTTCCGTCATTTTCTTCAGGAAATTCAAGGCCCCGAGGCCGTCCGTCAATCCGTGGAACACCTCAAAATTGATGCGTCTGCCATAGTAGCTCACCCGGAACGGAAACCTGTGGCTGGCATGAGGATCGATATATTTGCATGGATAGGTCTCCTCCTTCTCCACCAGAGGTTCCCTGTTATTTGTCTCAAAGTAATTCCAGAAAAATCCCTTGCGCAGTTTCACACGGAAATTCTCAAATTCCGGGAGCGTCAGCTTCAGGGCCTGCTCCAGCAGTTCCGGTTTTATCTCATTTTTCAGTGATACTGAGAGCCGGAATACATTGCTTAAATCCTCCCCGGCTACAGCAGCAAACAGTTTTGCCGTATTGTCCAGTTTTCTCCAGCGCGCCCCCTGTATACGCGGTCTTACTCTGTCCTTCTCATCCACGATTTAAGCCTTTCCAAATGTTCTAAAATTCCAGAAGCATGTCGTACCATACGGCGCCGCCATGAACCGACTGTGATACCCCAAGGTTTACATAACCAAATTTTTCGTAATAATGGAGCAGTCTGTCTTTACAGGTGAGAATCAGGCCTTTTCTTCCTTTTTTCCTGGCATCCTCTATCAGGTGTTCCATCAGCAGGGCCGCCACGCCCCGGTTCCTGTATTCCGGAATAACATCCAGGCCAAAGACACTCTGATACGCTCCGTCCGCCTTATGCAGGCCGGCATCTTCAAACATTTCGTCACCTATTGTTCTTTCATCCGTGACACATCCGTTGATAAATCCAATCAGCTCTCCCTGAAACTCGGCGATAAAAAAGCTGCCGGGAAATGTCTCCAGTCTCTCTTTCATTGCCTCCCGGCCTGCTGCCTCGGCAGGTGGAAAGCATCTTGCCTCCACCTGTGTCACTCCGTCCAAATCATTTGCCTCTGCCTGTCTGATTGTGATATTGCAAGTTTCCATTCTGCTGTTCCTCCATTCGGTATGAAATGCTGTCAGTTCCCATCACAAGATCGTCAAAGAGCCTGCACTCCGGCAGACTCTTTACCAGAACAGACCGTCAAACGCGCCTGCCCTGCTCTCTATGTTCTGGACCGCTAAGCTCTGAAATAATATCCCACTCCCCATTTTGTATGAACATACTTCGGTTCGCTGGGACTTGGTTCAATCTTTTCTCTCAGACGCCTTACATGTACATCCACCGTGCGCACATCGCCCCCGGCGGCAGCCTTATTTCCCCAGACAAAGCGCAGCAGCTCTTCCCTGCTGTAAACTTTATTGGGATTGCAGACAAAGAGCTCTAAAAGGTCGAATTCTTTGGCCGTCAGATTGATTTCCTTCTCTCCGATGAAAACGCGTCTGCTGTCCGTATCCAGTTTTAAATCCGCCGCCTGGATTACCTTGCCGCTGCTCTGCTCTTCCTTCTTTGACTTCTTGGCATTACGCCTCATAATCGCCTTGATCCTGGCCTTTACTTCCAGAATGTTAAACGGCTTTGTTATATAGTCATCCGCTCCGTACTCCAGGCCGAGAATCTTATCCATGTCTCCACCTTTGGCCGTAACCATGATAATCGGCACCTCGGAAAATTCCCGGATTGCCTGGCAGACTTCAAACCCGTCAAACTTCGGCAGCATCACATCCAGAAGTACAATATCGTATTCCGTCTCCTTTGCCATCCGGATTGCTTCCTCTCCGTCATATGCACAGTCCACTTCCATTCCATCCTGCTCTAAACTGAATCTGATTCCTTTAACAATCAGTTTTTCGTCATCCACAACTAACACTTTTGCCATACTTCCACCTCATACTTATACTTCACACCGTGATGTCTTCTTTTATCTTCTGAAAAGCGGCTTCCTTAATCCCGGAAACCTCCATGATATCTTCGATTCTTGTAAATGGGCCGGACTCCTGACGGTAAGCGATTATCGCCTCCGCCCTTGCCTCACCGATCCCTTTCAGGGTCATCAGCTGTTCCTTCGCCGCCGTATTCAGGTTGACCTTCGCCGTCCCGGTATTGCTCCGTTCCTGGAAACCACCTGCACCGGCTGCCTCTTTCTCCTGCGTCCGCCCGGCTGGCTCCGAATATTCCGGATATGTAACGGCCTTCCGGCTGTCCCACTCCCCGGCTTCTTTGCGGTTCGGAACCTGGATTTTCATGCCGTCTTCCAGGGACTCCGCCATATTGAGAAAATCCTGCGCCGCATCTTCGGTAAAACCGCCGGCCATTTCAATGGCCTGATAAATACGGCTTCCCTCTTCCAAGCCATAAACGCCCGGAACCGTCACTTCACCGCACACATGTATAAAAATCCGGCCGGTTGTTCCACCTGCCGTCCCGTCATCTTCTGATTCTGTTCCCGGTTGGGAGGATTTTTCCTGCTCCATCGGATTCCGCCCGCCATCATCCGGCTCACTTCCTGCCTTCGGCGCCGCATCCTGGTCTCTTGCCCCAGTTTTATCAGCGTTTTCCAGGGTATCCCCGGAATTCTTCACGGCATTTCCGGCAATTCCCACAGCATTCTCTGCCGTGGCGCCGCTATCCTGAAAACCGCTGCACATAAGCGCCGTTGTCCCGGCGCTGTTATTCCATCCCACATTGTAACATATGACCGCCGCCAGCATAGCTATAATGGCAACCGCTGTTTTTATCATTCGTGCTGCTTCTTTTTTCATATGTAACGTACCTCCCGTTCATACCGGAAGATACTGATTTGCCCGTATTTCTATTCTAACTAAATAATTTACCGAACACAAGCGAAAAATGAAAGAATTTGTTCCGCTACCATCGAAATACTACAATACCTGCAATGGCAATCAGGGCACCGATGGCCTTTCTCCACTCAAATCCAACCTTCTCCACGCCGAAAAGTCCCATTACTTCAATGCCGTAAGCCACAATTATCTGTGCCACTACGATCAGAAGAGCCGATTTTGCCGGTCCCAGGGTTCCCACGCTCTTAATCACCGTATAGGTAATCAGGGCTCCCATGATGCCTCCGACAAGCATATATTTCGGTTCTACCTGAAACAGCCCGCCCACCTCGCCACGGCCTGTGAAGAACCACATAATGATACAGGCGATAAGGGCGCTGAACTGAACCCAGCCCGAGGATACCCATATACTTGTCTGTTTTGTCACCTCTGTGTTAAAAACTCCCTGCACACTCATCAAAGCGCCGGAAACCAGGGCTATGATTATTCCCCACATAAATAAAACCTCCGCATTCTATTCGATATCGCTTAGTATCTCATAGACGTGGAGGTTTTATACTTATTCAATCGAAAATTCTACCGCAATATTTGCTTCGACTTCAACTTCACCAGGCATAACGGCCATATCCATCGCGCCTGACTCTTTGGCCGCCGCACCTGCTCCGGCGGAATATCCGTTATAGCGCGCCATCTGGTTGTTGCCGTATTCCTGGATATTGACAATCCTGCCCAGCTTGCATCCTCCCGCATCCGCCATCGCCTGCGCCTTAACCTTTGCGGCATTAACTGCTTTTGCAAGAGCTTCCTGGTACGCCTCATCATATTTACTGGACATATAGTTGACCGCATCAATTGAATTTACGCCGGCATCCACGGAATCGGATAGAAGCTGCCCTACCCGGTCAATCGCAATATCGGAAACCGTTACCTGGGTGGTCATCTCATATCCGCTGACGGTCTTTCCGTCTTCCCAATTATAAATGGGACTCATTCCGTAATTTGAGGTCTGAATCGATTTTTCTTCCACTCCCAGCTCTTTTAACAAATCAAGCACCTTCTGCAAATCCGAATTATTCTGTGTCTGGCACGTCTGGGCGTCCGATGCCTGGGAATATACGCTGTAAATAATCTCTGCCATATCAGGCTCCACTTTCACCTGCTCCCTGCTGCTTACGCTTATCACATTGCTGTCGATATTCTGAACCTTAATTGACTCCGGCATCGTCGTGCTTCCACAAGCCGTAAGAGAAAGGGCCCCTGCGGAAATAAGAACGGCCGCCAGCCCTGCTTTTAAATTCTTCATAATATTTCCTCCTCTTCTTGCTGAAAGCTCCCGGGGACCGCCGCTGTGAGTGAATCCCATAAACTCGGCCGAGTGCGGCCGCATAGCGGCATATTACATTTTCACACGAGTGCTTCAGCAAGTATTCACCTCTGCGCGGCATGTGCATCCTCGCGGACCGTTTTTTGATTCATAGGACGTAATTTCCTGTAAATTAAAACACATCCCCGCCTTCCAGCTATATCCATTATAACTGAAAGGGCAAAGGGATGTGTTTCTTTTACCTTAACTTTCCATATCTTATTTCTGAAAATATTCTTACCATTTATTTCCCGCTCTCCCGGCCTCTTCCTGGGCCAGGGCCGCGCTCACGAGACGCCGCGCCAGTACGGCCGTCGTCACGTTGCCGATGCCTCCGGGCACGGGAGTTGCGCAGGCGGCTACAGAACTGATTGCATCAAAATCCACGTCCCCGCACAGGTGCCCGCCCTCATCCACGTTAATTCCAACGTCAATGACCACCGCTCCCTCCTGCACGTAGCTTTCATCGATCATCCTCGGACTTCCGGCACAGGTGACAAGGATTTCCGCACTCCGGCAGATATCCTGCAGTTCCAGCGTTTTCGTATGGCAGACCGTTACCGTTGCATTTTCCTGAAGCAAAAGCATGGCAAGCGGGCGTCCTACCACCATGCTCCTGCCCACCACTACCGTTCTTTTTCCCACCACAGGGATTCCGTAGAGCTTCAGCACATTCATCACCGCTTCCGCCGTACATGGCGCAAAACCGGTGCTGTCTCCGCTGAACACCTTCGCAATATTGACAGGGGAAATGCCGTCCAAGTCCTTCATCGGATCGATCATCCTCTCGATATCCTCCTGGATAATCTGAGGCGGAAGGGGACGCATTACAAGAATTCCATCGATGCCGCCGTCTTCATTAATCTTTTTGAACTCCTTTTTAAACTCCCTGTCACTGATTTCCCCGGGAAAAACAAATTTTTCCACTTTGAGTCCAAAGGCGTGCATCTTCTTTACGGCTCCCGTCTCATAGGAAATATCATCCGGGCTGTCGCCAACCCTGACAATGGCCAGTTGCGGAACTCTTCCCAGTTTTTCCAGAAGCTCTTCCACCTGTACTTTCAATTTTGCTGAAACTTCAGCCCCTCTTAACGTAATCATTCTGTCCTCATTTCAACTGCAATACCCAGGATAGGTTCATCCTGCGGTCATAATATCATTCCTGTTGCGACCAGTTCCAGCAGATAAACTGCAATAATAGCGGCCACGGCGACTACCACCAGGCTCTTTCCCCTGTAGCCGAGAACCACTGCCACCAGTGTCCCTCCCGCCGCAGAATAAAAATGTCCGGTTGAAAAAAACACATCCGGGAAGGTCAAAGCTCCCAGGACCGCATAAGGTGTATAATCCAGAAAGGACCGTATAAATCTGGATTTAATCTGTTTTCTGAAAATCGTTACCGGAAGGACTCTGGGAATATAGGTGACAAGCGCCATCAGGATAACACATATTACTACTCTTGTGAGTTCCATCAGTCATTCCCCCTCTCTTCACAGTCTTCCGGCTCTCCCGGGAACAGCCAGGCTCCCAGAGCAGAAGCCGCCACCGTGGCCAATATCACCCGGAACCCCGATGAAATGAATCCAAACACGGGAATATATTTCAGGATGCATGTCACTGCAACCGCGGCCACAATCACGCACAATACGGCCATGGACTTTCTGGCCGCCGGAATAATCAGCGCAATAAACATGGCGTAGAGCGCAATTCCCATTGCATTCTGCAGGGCCTGGGGAAGCAGGGTGGATATCGAGCCGCCCAAAAGTGTCCCCAGATTCCAGCCCAGTATGGGCATCGTCATCAAACCGAACATAAAAGGCGCTTTTAAATTCCCTTCCTTCAGGGAGCTGACAACAAACGTCTCATCCGTAATTCCAAACGCCAGAATCAGTCTGTCAAGGGTTCCTGTCGTCCTCTCCAGTTTCTGGGACAGGGAAAGGGACATCAGCATATACCTGATGTTAATAACAAATGTGGTCAGCGCGACCTCAAAATATCCGGCACCGGCCAGGATCAGATTAGTTCCCGCGAATTGTCCCGCACTCGTTAAGTTTGTCAGGGAAATCATCACGGCCACCCATACGGGCAGTCCCCCTGAAACCGCCAGAAAACCAAATGTAAATGATACGGGAAGATATCCCATTCCAATGGGAATGCCGCTTTTCAGACCTTCCCTGTATGCTCTTTTCCAACTCATTTTTCTACTTTTCCTTACTCTGTTAAAACATTTTTGAACGATATGCGCATGTTATAATGTCCGTTTGATGGACATTATACATATTCACTTCGTGAATACGTGTCTCCGACGGAACTTAGCGCCCGGATTTCTGCAGCAAATGCAGAAACCGATATGCGCATGTTATAATGTCCGTTTGATGGACATTATAACATCCCCCCGCTGTGGGAGTCTATTGGTATTTTTCGTGCTGGGCGTTCAGCCATTCGACTCCGCTCACAATTCCCTCCTCGGTAAAGGGAAAATACTCGCTTGTTTTCTGCTCCTCCGGCGTGGCGTCGTAGCCGTATGGCTCCGGCCAGGACGTAACTTTCAGGACTGTTTCTTCCTCTTTCGACGATTTTTCCATGCGGTACCGCATTCCGGTATCACTGCCGGTAAAATTTTCTTTTTTCAGGAAATTGACCGGCATAACATTTTTACGCTCAATCATAGCCTTATCTCCCTGTTATTAAGCCTGCTTCAGTCTAAGACATACTCTGGCCTGAGACCTGCCCTGGCCTTAAAACGCGGTCAGTGGAATTTATATCTTCTCACCACTGCCTGCAGTGTCTTATTTCCGTTATATTCGTTTATTTCCGGGTAGTAGACAATGTCCATGTCCCTGCGCCCGTTTCTCTCTTCCTCAAAAGAAACCCCATCCCCAAAATAAATGGCCTCCATTGCAAAACCATTTTGTTCCTCCAGGGTCAGTTTTACCACATTTCTGTTCCTGCCGATTACTCTGGCGTTTCTGACTCTCAGGTTTTTCTGGGCAAACATCGGCTTTTCGTTGCCCTGCCCGAAGGGCTCGAGACACCGGAATTCCTTTATCAGGCGCTCTGTCATATAGTCCACGGGCATTGGAACGTCGATCCAGACCTTCGCTTTAAAGTCTTCCTCGCACAGCCCGGAATTTTCATTCAGCCGTTTTCTGAACTCGTCTATGTTCTGCTCTTCCAGGGAAAGTCCTGCTGCCATCGGATGGCCTCCAAATTTCAGCATCAGTTCTTTTACCTCCGACAGTTTCTGGAACATATGGTAGCTTTCTATGGAACGCCCGGATCCTTTAACCGCTTCCTCGCCCCGTGTCAGGACAATGGAAGGTTTCTGGTAATGTTCTCTCAGACGTCCCGCTATAATTCCAGCAAGCGATTCGTGGCACTCTGGAAGGTATACCACCAGGACCTTATCCTGCATATAACAGGAATCCACCATGACTTTTGCCGCTTCCGTCCCCTGCTCCGTCATATCTTTACGCATATCATTGAGTTCTTTTAACTCGGTCGCCAGGCGGTCCGCTTCCTCCTCATCCTGGGAAAGCAGCAGAGACAGCGCCAGTTTTGCCGTCTGCAGCCTGCCGCCTGCATTCAGGCAGGGACCGATTACAAAACCAATATGGTACGCGGTGATCTGGGATAAATCCAGGTTGTTTTTCCC
Source organism: [Clostridium] symbiosum (assembly GCA_036419695.1). Lineage (NCBI taxonomy): Bacteria > Bacillati > Bacillota > Clostridia > Lachnospirales > Lachnospiraceae > Otoolea > [Clostridium] symbiosum. Next base: position 959,195 of record CP143946.1, on the reverse strand, counting down.
GGCCAGTTTCCGAAGCCCGATGCTCTTTGTCTGTTCCATTCTTCTCAGGCCGTACTTTACAATGATCCTGTTTTCATCCTGCAGGCGCATGACATCACCGACCGTGGCAATGGCGGCGAATTCAAGCAGCTCTTCCCATTCCTTCTGCGGTACGCCGCATTCCCCGTAAAGCACCTGAACCAGTTTCCAGGCAACTACCGCTCCGCAAATCTCAGGAAACGGATAATTACATTCCGACCGTTTCGGATCAATCACCGCATCGGCCGGAGGCAGTACCTCCCCGCCGTTCCCCAGGGGCACTTCATGATGATCCGTGACAATCACGGTCATCCCTTTCTGTTTTGCCAATTCAATCTGGGAAAAAGCGGAGATTCCATTGTCACAGGTGAGAATCGTATCGATTCCCTGTTCCGCCGCTTTTTCTATAATTGATTCATTAATTCCATACCCATCCCTGATGCGGTCCGGGATATCATAATCCACCGGGGCGCCGAGGCGCAGGAATGCATTATATAATATGTAGGTGGAGCAGACTCCGTCTATATCGTAATCTCCCACAATACGTATCTTTTTTTTACTGTTTATCTTTTCTTTGAGAATAGCGACGGCCTTATCCATATCCTTCATAAGTCTGGGATCGTATAATGCATCCATTGTTCCGTTCAGATACCGGTTAATATTATTTTCCCCTTCAATTCCCCGGTTTCTGATAATCCTGGCCGTTACAGGATCAATGCCGAACTGCTTGGCAATCCCGGTAAAATCAGCTTTTTTCGTCTGTACCATCCAGATTTCTTCTGCCATCTGTCTTCTCTGCCTTTCGTCTCTTTACTACCGCAGTGCCGCGGCTATCCTGTTCCGCCCTATATTCTGTACTCTTTCAGGAGTTTCCTTCTCTCCTTATAATCAGGGAGAATGTGTGTCACAATCTTCCAGAAGGCAGCCGAATGGTTCATCTCCCGCCGGTGGGCGAGTTCGTGGACCACCACATAATCAAGCAGTTCTTCCGGAAGAAGTGCAAGCCGCCAGTTAAAATTCAGGTTACCGGCCGAGCTGCAGCTTCCCCATCTCGTCTTCTGGTTTCGGATTGTAATTCTTCCATAATCTACTCCCATGAGGGACGCATAATAAGAAACCCGGTGTTCCAGCACCGGGCGCAGCTTCTCTATATGGGCACGTATTTCCTCTTCACCGTATACCGGCCGTTCCCTTTTAAGTTCCGTCACCTTCCGGTAGTTTTTCCCAATCCATATCTCATTACGCATTGCAAAATCCAGCGCTTCTTTTTCCGGCACTCTTCGGGGCAGCCGCATAACAACATGCCCGTCCTGTGCGATTTGAAGAGCCATTGTCCGCCTGGCGGAACGGATTATTTCTAACGGGATCCGGATAAATTCTTCCGCCGTCTCATCACCACATGGATGAGGAATCCAGGGGTTCAAAATCTGCAAATACTGCATAGAACTTCCCATCCTTCTCTTCAACAGTCTGGGCTGCATTCTCAAAAACCTTTTCAAGTTTCGGCTCAAATTCCTTCAGCGGGGAATTGAGTTCCGTACAGCGCACCATTTCCACACATATATTTTCCACCAGACCATCCGTCAGCATATCGGACAGAGCATCCAGGTTCTTTCCATAATACTCTGGAAATTCAAGCTGCTCCATCAGGTAGTTGTGGACAGCTTCTTCATTTTCCATCTCATTCATATCCAGAAGTAAAAGTCTCATTTTTCGTCTCCTCCTGTACTTTTCTAATTGTAGGCAGTCTCGGGGCATTTGCCGTCAATAAAGCTGTTCAAATGTCTTGTAATGGTCGGCCGTATAATAAATCAGACCGTCGTTGGAATAAATGAGGCGTTCCGCTCCACGGAATCCGCCATCATAATTAATATCGCATTCATACCACTCCCGGCCGTCTTTTTCAGGAAGACTGCCCTCGTAATTGCCAAAAGGGCTTCCCCCGATGCTCTTTCCGGGAGTCACATCCGGCAGGTTGCCTTCCCGGCTTACCCATCCGGCGGCCTCTGCTTCTTTTTTCGTAATAAAATTCTCGGGCAGCTTTCCATAAATATGAATATAGAGAGCCACATCTTCCTTACTGGTATAACTGCCGTTCTCCTCAACCGGCAGAGCAGAGGACTGTATTTCCTCCACCTGCTCCTGGTTTACCGGCTTGTCCGCCTGGCTATCCTGCGTATTGACAGGACTGCAGCCAAGCAGCAAAAATAAAGCTACGCAAAATGGGATCAGCCATTTTACAAAGGATTTGACTTTACTCCAGTATTCGATTATCATAATTCCCTCCTTCAGGCACTGGCTGCCTGATTGTGTAGTAAAACTACAGCTTATATATTATATAAGGCATTGGGGCAAAAGTCAAACTTCCTGTTTATTAGACAGGAAAATGAATTGGAAAATTCTAAAATAGCAAGGGGAAAAACTTTTTATAAACACTGTAAGATATTTCCGGCAACGCAAAAAGCGCCACGCAGCATCCTGTTGAAGATGCTGCGTGGCGCTTTTGCACTGATATTTTATGGCTGTTCAATTCCGTTAAATATTTCAATTGCCTTTTCACTGCTTGTTTCTAATAAAAATTTACCGTTCACAGGCCAGTCTTTTACTACATCCTTGTAGGTCTCCTGTGCTTCGCTCAGACTTTTCTCCGATTCATATTCGTAGATCTTTACAACGGAAGTATCAATGTAGAAGATTACTCCATCTTTGGCTCCAATCATCTGGAAGTAAGGTTTATCATTCTCATCTACCTCAATATCGTTATCCGCATAAACCTGAATGATATCGCCAAGCACTCTCCCATCTTTCTTACTGCTGCCACACGCTGCCAGAATAACCGCCAGCATGACTACTGCCATAAGTCCTGTTATTTTCTTCATTTTTCTCCTCCACAGATGTGTTTATAAACAATTGGATCATTATATCACACTCCGGTTATATTTACTACCCGTTTATTATGAATTACAAGACGAGGTTCCTACCGGTTCTTTTGAGGATACGTCGCTGATTGTTCTGCACTTTCATCTTTAGCTGCTTATTTAAATTTATGCTACATTTACTGTATATCCAATCTATATCGTTTGCTGAGGATTATGCTAAACTACAATAATAATCTGCTTATTTCTGCAATTTTTCTTTATGAAGTACCCGGCCGGCGGTTTGTGACGGCTCTTATATTCTTATTTGACTTCCCAAATCTCCCAGGCCCCATATCCTCCCGGACGCTCATGCCAGCATGCTCCTTCCAGGCTGCCTCCCGGCGTCTCGTCAAAGTAATACCAGTCACCCGGTTCCTCACGGGATACTATTCTTCCGTTCCATTTCTGCCATCCTGTCAGCATGTGTCCGTCGGCAGCGAACATATACCAGTGATGATTGATCAACTGCCACTCATTGGCGGCATATTGGCCGTCGGGTTTACGGTAGCGGTATTTTCCCTGGGTGTCGCCTTCCCAGCCTGTGATGGCCGGTTCAGAGGCTGCCAGAGCTGTTTTAAATTCCTCCCATGTGTGTTTCGTGTGGTTATAAACAAATGGGTTTGGGCAGATTTTTCCCGTAACATCGTAGTGCCGGAGGACACATTCCGCCGGAATCCGGTATTTCTTCATCAGTTCCCGGGTAAGCATGGTAGCTGACTCTACCGTGCTATCCTCAAAATACCAGTCCCGGCTGGTATCTGCCTGACTGCCTCTGTTTCGCACGCAAAGTTCAATTCCAATGCTGTTTCCGTTCCGACATTCCGGATGTTTATACACTTTTGCACCGCAGTGCCAGGCAATATTCTTATCTTCTACCGACTGCCAAATCTCCCCCTGAAAACCCACAAAATAATGGGCACTGGCCCCAACGCGCCCGCCGGCATAATATTTACAGTTAGCCTCCGCTCCGCCGGTGGCGCCGACATAGTGGATCACGATATACTTGATACGGCTTAACTGGCCTGAGTTGTAATTATATGGTGTAAGTAATTGATGTATCTGCATAACTTTCCCCTCTCATTTATCACCGACCCGGCTTGCTCCTGGCCGGTCATATTTTTATTACAGTACCCTATGTATCGTTCCCCCATATTTTCCTTCTGGAGAGAAATATGGGGGAACGCGGCTCCCTACTGTTTGCAGTCTTTAATCTGCTTGACTGCCTGGTTGACACCAGTTGCCGCCAAACCGGAAACAATTCCGATTGCCAGGGCATTAATCGGATCTTGCGCCGGAAATACCGGCATCGTATACATCCCCGCAAGTCCCAAGACAGCCCCGGCTGCTCCGCAGATGACTGGGATCGCCTCATTCTTGATCTTTTCAGTGGCCTTGCAGACCATCCCGGCCAGATAACAAATAACGGTGATACCTGCAACACTTGCAATTCCAAAATCCATATGATTGTCTCACTTTCTTACTTGATTTTTCTTTTTTGATTTTTCTTTTTTGATTTTGCTTATTTGACTTTTTATAAAATATTACTTATTTGGTATAAAAAGCCATGATATAAATAAGGCCGGTAGCAACTGCCCCGGCCATAGCTCCAACTATTGTGTTAAAAACTGTCTTTTTCATGCTGCTCCACCGCTCTGCCGGTTCCGACTCCAATTTTGCCAGACGTTCCCCCTGGTCACTCTGTTCCCTGAGCATCGCCTGCATATTAAGAGCCAACTCCTTAACGGATAAAACCAGTTCCTGTATCGTTTTATTTTGTTCTTCCTGATCCGACATCCTGTGTTTAAGGGAACCTATTTCATGATCATGCCCTTCCAGCTTTACTGCAATTTCTTCGTCCGTCACATTCTGATACCTCGCTTTCTGTTTTTGTTGTAGGGTTGGGTGTTACTCGCTGAATGAGTAGTGGGGATGTTGGTCTTCTTAATTCTGTTATGGAAAGGCTTACTATTAAATACAAGAAAGATATTAACGTTATCCAGATAAATACTATTGTGATATAAAATTCATTTATGGGGATACTTTTTTCGTTTTCTCAAGATAGAATTATATTGGCATGGATGTTAAAAAAACTGTGTTATTTGCGCTGGGAAATGGCGAGCGTATTACAATTACAAGAGACAATAATTTCCTTGGCATACGAAAAAATGATGCTATTATGGTTGGCTTTGACAGAATCGCTAATTATGTAACGGTATATTATGATTCCGGAGTAAATGTCAGATACAAACTAACGGAAATATAATAATAAAATGGCGATTGGCAATTCTTTTTCCCATCGGAATACCTTTATCGCGATCCAACTGGAGAGGGGGTTGATTTAGTCACAATGGCAAAGGCAATCCATTCTGGAATGACAAATGGAACTATAAAAATAGGGTTGGCAATGCCCGCAGGAGCCGGATTGTGTTTAGCAAATAGAATAGATAACTCATATGCATCATTTATATATTTCGACTATTATCAAGTTGCGCCAGTTGGAATCATCCTCAATAACGGTCTTTGGTCAACAACCTCATAAAATGGCGATGTCGTAGATTTAAATTCTGCTGGTGCTGATTTTTAAGGCCTATCCCATCAATACTGAAAAAACTATGTTGCTTTTTATGTTAATGGGACATTGAGTGATTGGTTATAAAAATTGGCCTTTTTCCCATCGGAATACCTTTATGAAAAACAACTGGATGTTGCTTTTTATGTTAATGGCAAAGGCAATCATTCTGGAATGACAATTGGTTATAAAAAATGCAATGCCCGCAGGAGCCGGATTGTGTTTAGCAAATAGATTAGATAACTCATATGCATCATTGATATATTTGACTATTATCAAGTTGCGCCAGTTGGAATCATCCTCTTCTTTTCAACAACCTCATAAAATGGCGATTTGAAAACCGGTTACGTCGAAATACCTGCTGGAGATGACGTGGGTAGCATTAGTTTTGCGACTGCATTTAAAGACTCTGGATATAACGTATTATTAACAAATGTTTTCTTAAATACCAGAAAAGTCATATTTTCGGTTGCTGGTTTGACAGCGAGTGGATTTAACATATATCCTGTCGATCCAGTGACCGGGGAACCTCCTGAAGTAGTCACAAGAGCTCTTTGGCTTGCCATCAGGGCAGAACCTAAATGGCGACCTGAAAATGACAATCATTTCAAATTACTATGCCTTCCGGTTTTTATCGATGGCTAAGGGACACGTGGTCTACACCACGGAAGGTTTTTCACAGGAACGTTATGGTTCGATACTTTGGGCAAAGTACAATGGCACTGCTGGGATTGTGTTTAGGAAAGATGGTATCTTTACAAGGAAAAATATACAACAATTAAAAACCGAAATGACAATTTAACCGTCAAAACCTTACGCATTTTTACCCTTTTTCATATCTCTTTTTCACTCCCCGGATTTTTTTATGTCACCTATCCTGTTTTTGAGTACAACAAATAAGCCGCCCCCTATGGCCGACCGAAAAACTGTTTTTCATCACCTACTTAAGCAGCATATTTCCGGTAGCTTTCTCGGACATTATCCTGCTTGATGTTACAGTAGATTAGCGTCGTCTCTATCTTTGTGTGTCCCATCAGGACCATGACCTCCTCAATCCGCATTCCACGATTTAAAAGGTCTGTTGCAAACGTCCGACGGAACCGATGTGGATGCACATTCCCGACTCCTGCCCTTTTTCCCAAAGTTTTGACCAGGTACTGCACACCAGCTACCGTTATGCCTGTAAAAGGTTTTTTCACAGCGGCAAATAATGGTCTCTCTGCCAGCTCTTCCGCCGTCAGCCCCTCTCTTTGCATGCGGTCTTTAAAATATCGGAAGAGGTGGAAGCACGCTACATCTGATACATACAAATGCCTTTCTTTTCTTCCCTTACCCATGACTTTAAATTCCTGTTTATATAAATCAATATCACCCACCTTTAAACTACATAATTCAGAAACCCTGACGCCTGTTGCATACAAAAACTCGATTAATGCCCTGTCCCGGCTACGGGTACAGGATAGTCTCAAAGCCTCTATCTCTTTTGCCGAAAAGGCTTGTTTTATAGTACTTTCAATGCGTAATGACTCTATTCTTGCGATTGGATTCTCGGCCACCATATTTTCCTTCTGTAAAAATGTCCAAAAGCTGTTAAGATACCTCATCCTCCCTGCAGCGTCACCATACTGATATTATTATGTTCCCGCAGCATACCAAAGTACCAACGTAAATCCATCGTTGTGATGTCCTCGATATTCTTATTTAGGGCATTCCGGCAGTTGCTTATTTCCCTTACGTACTGGGCCAGCGTATTATTTTGCCGTCCAGATACCTTTTTAGACGCTACAAACAACCTTATTTTAGCGGTATCGCTGTCCGTTCCGGTTGCCTGCAACTCATTTTTTTCTTCCACAATTTTTTTATCATGGAACTGGATATAAAGCACATTTTGCAGCTTATCCAGTTGTTCCTCGTCCAGACAATTACTCATTGCCTGGACAACATTCATCAACATTTCTTCTAACACCTAAAAACCTCCTTCCTGGTATTTCTACAATACAAAAAAGAGGTCATTTCACCCTACTTTTCGTAAGATTTATCGTTAAATTGTCATTTCGGTTTTAAATAAATTGTATATTTTTCCTTGTAAAGATACCATCTTTCCAACACAATCCAGCAGTAACCGGTACTTTGCCCAAATCGAACCATGTTCCATAAGGCCATATCCAAAAACCGTTATCAGAATGACACTGAACCTAAAAAAGCGTGTTCCAACTATTGGTTGACATTTTAGTCTCGGCTGGAAAACCGGAAGGCATAGTAATATCCAATGATGTCAGGCCAGGTCGCCATTTATAAATGCCCTAATGGCAATCCAAAGAGAATTGTGGAACTTCAGGAGGTTCCCCGGTCACTATTTAATATGTTAAATCCATTGGTTCAAACCAGAAGGCCTTAAAAATATGACTTTTCCAGCAGAAGAAAACATTTGTTAATAATACGTTATATCCAAGTTGCATACCGGATAATGTACCCACGTCATCTCCAGCAAAGTAAATTGCCAATCGCCATTTAACTGAGTATACAAATCCATCAAAACCTTCCCCTGAGCCGCGCTCAACGGCAGATTTGCATTGTTCGTAGTACAGTTATTTACCAACATTCCAACGGTTAAAAGTCCTGTTTTCAGATTTTTAAAATCCTCCGCAAACTTTTTCATCTTACTGAGGAATGCTTTTGGCGTATCTCCGGCGGACGGGACGGGAAACTCTGTTGTGATATTGTCTGCTGTTGCAATTTTTGTATTTGAGATATCGCCGCCCGTTACCGCCACTCTTTTCTTCAGTTCTGTATCCAGACTGTCCGCATTATCATTAAAGTCCTGAATATTTACCGGATCGGAACCTTCCGGTTTTTTCAAATTATAATTTGTTGTATACTGCATAAATTACCTCCTATTTAATTTCTTCCCATGTTTTCCAGTAAATCATATCCCAGGTATAAAGCCCCAGGCTCCTCCAATCATCGTTCTCATACTCCACTTCGCGCATAATCCTGATTTCATCCCAGGTTTTCGACAGCAGATCATTCCAGGTGAAAATTTTCAAACTGTTCCACGTTGTATAGGTGTATTCAAACCTGTATTCCAGGTGTGCAGGCTTAATATCCTCCAGCATGGCGACAAACGCCTGCATATTCCTGGGTATTCCTTTAATGCCTATAAAACGGACAATAAAACGGTGGTTCTCACTGTCCTCCACCACATCGACTTCACCCCCGCTGAATGACTCTGCGGTGTTTTTAAGCATCTGTTTTGTTGTCGTCCCCTGGCCCCTTATTTTAGCCAGGACAATTTCACGCCGTTGTTCATAAGATAACTTTAAATTAGTCGTAATTCCCAGCAGTTCCTCCCACCTCGTAATCCCCCAGGAGGAAGTAGAAACAAAGCACTGAGCCATCAGGTCGTACAGATAGTACCGAAGCAGCCCTGTTTCCCTGCCCTGCGTCTGGTATATTTCTTTCATTTCTCTTATTGAGGAAATAAAGGGAGGCACATAGAGCGACAAGTCTGTAAAATATTCCTCCTGTATTTCCGGCTCTAATTTTTCCAAGGCATACGTTAACTTACCGTATTTTTCAACTCCATACATATTTACACCCCCTTAAGCTGGTTCCAGGTGTAATCGCCATGCATCTGTGCCCAGGAAAACGGTCCCATCGGCATGTAGGCGCCGTCATGATTGTGGCTCTTCGGAGCCGCATCTGTAATTCCGTATCCAGCCAGCGTTGTGGGATTTGTTCCAGCCGTCACGTGTCCCTGGGCATTTACGGTTACGCTCCGGTAGGTTCCGGCTGCCGCTCCGCTGTTCGGATGTGTGTATACGGTGTCGGTAAACTTGGCCCCGGACGGCACCGAGGCGGCAATCGTATACGCGGATGACTTGATTTCTCCGGCTGTCCCGTCTGAAACAAGAACGCGGCCAGAAACAGGTGCCGCATTAAAGCGTCCGACCGGCAGCCATGCAGACCAGGTTCCGTTTGAACAGTAGCGCTCATAAACAGCTTTTGCGGAGGCCGAAAAAAATGTCTGCTTTGAAACATAATCCGTTTCGGATGCCCATCTGAGGCTCTCCGCCTTTAATAAAAACGGCTGTCCGGCAACAGGGATGTTCGTAATGTTGGATGCTCCGCCGCTCGTCTTTTCGGAATAGAACTGTATCTGAGGACTTCCTGACGATAAATTATAACTGTTTACATCTACCGTCTGCCCCGTAATATTTGACGCCTCCAGACTCGTATGGCTGTGGGCTGCCGGAGTAAATGCACCGGGCTTTCCCGAAATTTCCGTCCAGCCGTAAGAGGGCTTTGACGCCGCTTTCGCCCAGGCCGAAACATCGGACGCAGGCATGGAAGATGGAAAGTCTGTAATTTGATTTTTAGAATGGGTATGTGATGAAGCGGCCGCCCCTACCTGCGACGCCGTTACACCGTGCGGATTGCTTTTGTTTCCGCTATGGGTAAACGCGGTATTCCAGTTATCGAAAAGCGCCTGCGTAACCTTATCCAGTACCGTTTTATTAGCATGCGTATGGTTCTTGCTGGTGTCGATATCTGCCGATGTTAAAAAGCCTGAATCATTCGTAAACTGGGACAGTTTCGTCGGCATGTCCGTGATCTGGCTCTTCGTATGAGTATGTGAAGAAGAAGGGTAGCTGCCGGGCTTTCCGGTAATTTCGTTCCAGCCGTATGCCGGCTTTGACGCCGCTTTCGCCCATGAAGGCACATCCGACGCAGGCATGGATACCGGTTTATTCTTAATATAGGCATCCGAAACCGCATCGGTTGTATTCCAGTCTGCCTGTACGTTTACATCGGCTCCCGGGGCAATTCCCGCCAGTTTATCCAGCATGGCCTGAGTTAACTTATCTATCACTCCCTTGTTGCCGTGGGTATGCTTCTTTTTATCCGTATCATTCCATGCGGTCCGCTCCGAAGCTGTCACGTGGGAGACAGAATCTGCCTTATGGGAAATTAATTCAGCAACGGCCGTTGAAATTTTTCCTAACATTGCGGTTAACTTCTCCCCGCTCGTGATATTTTCCAGCGCGGTTCGCTGTGTAAAAGTCGGCGTCTGATCATTTGTCGCAACGTTCGGCACATTTCCAAGACCTGCCTGCGCCTTCGTTACACCGTGCGGATTGCTTTTACTTCCGGTATGGGTAAATGCGGCATTCCAGTTGTCTATCTGTGTCTGGGTGACCTTGTCGATCACTGCCTTGTTCGCATGTTCATGGCGCTTGCCGTAGGCATCCGTCCAATTGGCCATCAGGGAATCCGTCAAGCTGTCCAGGGCGGATTGGTTCGTGTGGACATGCCGTTTACCGTAAGCCTCATCGTAAGCAGATTTATCTTCCCTGCTCAACAGCCCGTCCACATCCTGCGTTGCCTTTGGAATTGCATTTGCCGATATTGCGATCCATTCAGTTCCGCTCCAGCGGTATGTATAGTCGGTATCCTTTACATTGACCGTCCATCCGTCTTCCGGCGCAGGATATACGGTTTTCAGATCCGCATAAGTATTAACCGCCTCTTTCCAGTCAATCGCAGTTTCCAGCGCTGCAAACTTATTGTCTACCTCGTTACGGGTATATTTGTCATTCCAGTTCGGCTCTTTGGATGAGATGGCATCCCTGATTGCAGCTTCCGCAGCTCCGGCCCGCTTTATTTCCAAATCCAGGCCGTCTTTAAGTTCCCGCTCCGCCAGCCGTGCACGGCCGCTTTCTTCTAACAGCCGCCCGGCTGTCTCTGCTTCGGAGTCCTTAGCCCGTTCCGTCTCTGCGTCAAGCTCCTCTTTCAACTTTTCCTCGGCCCTGCCCGCCCGTTCCGTCTCCGAATTAACCGCAGTCTGTGTTTTTGACACGGCTTCCTGCAGCCGGTTTATATCTTCTGCTTCCACCGTGTCTCCGTCAGTCTCATAACTGATATACACCTCCGGCACATCGGCAAAAACCTTAATGACTCTCTTCCAGGGCGTCAGACTGGGAGTTGATACCGAATAAGTCTGAATTCTGTCCCCGGTCAGCCGGGGGCCTGTGAAGACGGCCAGCGTCGCCGGGTTTATGTTGTCATGTTTCAGCTCTCCGTTATAGACGCCTTCGCATAACAACGCCTTCTCTTCAATTACATAATTATTCCCATCAATTTTATTGAGTTTCTCCTCAAATCGGTTGACCTCCACTACATCACCTCCAGACTTATGGTTCCGGCTATTGCGATTTCTTCCTTCTGAAGCAATACGTTCCCCGCCTCCCCATTAAGCATTAAATCTGAAAAGTCCTCCACGCCCTCGACATCCAGCAGCAAACTGCCTACCTTTGCCAGGCTCACATAAGAAATTTCAAATGCATTCCTCCCCAGGTATTCGCTCAGTCTTCTGCTTAAAGCATCCTGAACCGAGCCCAGATACAGGCCGTTCTTCAGACGTACTCCCGCCGTCACATGTATTTCTTTTTCCGATGCCGAAGCCACGGTAACCGTGGCGCCGATCGGCCTGAGTTCCTCAATATGTTCCTTTACAGAGTTTATTAACGCCGGGGCGGCCCCCTTTCGCCCCTCATTGGCAATCAGGACCTTCACGGTTCCCGGTCCGTCTGAGAGGGGAAAAATCTTTGCCGCCCCCACTCCGCTGCACTCCATGGCCCAGTTATAATAGTCATACCTGTTACCGCTGGTGGACGGTTTACGGACCGCCGCCAGATACCTGCTTCTGAAATCCTCCGTATCCTCCTCATCCGTTCCCGGAATAAGAAGTTCCGTGAGCTGCGCCCGTTCCAGTCCCGCAATATAATTTATCGGAATCATGGCGCCGGCGCTGTCATTGCCTGCTGCCCCAACGCTCTCGCATATAAGACGGTATCCCCCATCGCCCAGCTTCTCCATTACCCGGAAATTCATTTTTCCGCGGCTGAACCGCTCTCCTGTTTCCACTTCGATTTCATCCGGAGAAAATATGCCCCGCCACTCGGCCGCCTGGGCTTTGTTCGGAATGATGCCGTATTCCGCGGCACGCTTTACCAGAAATTCCCGGTCGGCCGTGTCTCCAAACGCTTCCCGCAGCACATTATCCAGGCTGATGTAAAGAATCTGCATCTCCGCTGCGGACGGCGCCAGCGCATCATACAGGAGCGATCCTTCGCGTTTATCAAAGGACTCGGGTATCCTGTCCAGCATGCGTTTTAATATTTTTTCATAAGTTGTGTCCTCAAACATCAAACTTTCACCTCCTTTGCTGCCGCAACATCGCCATACTTTGTATGTACCTGGAAAGTGGCCGACAATTTCCGGCCGCTGGTTTCAAAGGAGAAAGCATCCACGCCCCGGATTCTGTCATCCTGCATCAATGCCTCCCTGATTCTTTTTTTTAATTTTGACTTAACGAGCCCCATCGGTTTGCCAAATAGTCCTTTCAGCTCTATTCCGTAATTCCAACTGTAAATCAGGTAGTCAAAACGCTCTGTATTTAAAATGCAGAAAATTGCCTGCCTTACGGCCTCCAGCCCATCCACATATCCCGTAATCTTATCCACCTGAAACCGGTATGTTTTAGACGGCTGTTCAACTATTTTAAAATCCTGTTTCAATATACTTCCCGAATCCGGTAGCATAACCTCCTCCTTTCCGTCATCGGCGTGCCATAATCAGATATTGCTGGCCGCCCCTTTTCTGAAGCATAAAAACTACGTCTCCCGTCTTCAAAGCGCCTTTAACCGTCACCGCCACACTCCCAACTCCAGGAATGTCCATCTCTACCGCATGATCGGTCAAATATTGCGGGATGAGAAGCTGCGGCCCCGACAAAGTGATCTTCTGATTGAGCCGGACCGCCGGCGGAGCAGTGGAAACCACCTTGCCCTGAAGGATATCACAGGGTTCTCCGGCATCCACCGCCTTCATCATAATCTGCCTCATGTTATCAATCCATACCGTATCAGCCATTAAAAGCAGCTCCTTTCAGTGTTAAATCCATCGAATGAAATCCCTGGCTGAATTTATGTTTCACGGACTCCACTAACATATAATTCTGGAGATTCTGATCCCCCACTCTTAAAAATGTAGGAATCAGGCAGCCTGCCCGCACACTGATATCTCCAAACGCATCCCTGATTGAAAGGCTTCTGGACGGCCGGTTATACAGGGAAAGGGAAACTTCCGCCTTCTGCCGCCCATTTACCTTTTCCCCGAACGATTCATATTTCCGCAGAATCCCCCATTTTTTAATATTCTCTATGTCCTGGACCATATGAACTTCCCGTTCTTTTGTTTCTTCATCTTCCCTGTACAGTTCGATCTGGTTGTAGGTGCTGCTGTCAATACCGGATTTATAATCAAAATCCTGAGCCGTTTTCTCACAAATCATCAGGTTCAGCTTCATATTGTCAATACTTTTCAGAGTCAGCTTTCCTACGTCGTCATACAGGATAAACATCCTTCCTGTTCCCAGCATGGTCAGATCCAGTGCGTTTAAAATGATGTCAAAAAGCGTTTTATTTTTTTCCGTTCGGGATTCAATCCTGTATCCTGTATCCTCCAGCTCTCCGGTCTGCAGATAATAGTCGCCTGCGATCTGTGCTATCAGCTCTCCTGCCGTCAGATTTGTGTAGCTGTAGTCATCTGAGTTTTTCAGATATCTAAGCTGATCATAGGCCGTGATTTTGACCTCTCTCTCCCTGCTTCCCGATCGTTCAAATAAAAATCCAAAAAACACCGGTTTTCCGTCCACATCCATCCGTATGGCATTTCCTTCCTCTATCTTTAATTTATCGTCCGCAATTACCGTGAAGGAAAGCTTTCCCGGCTGTCCTTTCCGCTCAGTTTCCCAGGTTATCTCACCTTCCACCACAGGAGCATATACGGTTTGGCCGTTCTGAATATAGATTGCTGTTTCCATCTGTCCCCTCCTTCTATGGCAGTGTCAGGACCTGACCTGGATAAATTAAATCCGGATTGCCGATTTTGTCCGTATTCAGGTTATAGATTTCAGACCAACGGCTTCCATCACCCAATGTCTTTTTCGCAATTTTCCAGAGACTGTCTCCGCCTTGGACCGTATAAGTCTTCGGCGTCTCCGGTACTGCCCGGTCCTCCTCCGTCTCTGTGGCCTGCGGCGTCTGTTCCGGCATGATTGTGAAGTTCATGATTTTGGTTCCGTAATGTTGATATTCTTTCAGCGTCAGTGAAACCAGCAGATCCACGCCCTCCTTCACATCATCTGAAATCTTGTAGTCCTCCAGCGTCACATCCATGTTCGTGTCAAAGAAATTCTGCCTGCCCGGCCCCTCCCGGATGACGATAAATTCGAATTCCGACCGGGCTTCCTTAAGTTCCCTCAGGTGTTCAATAAACTCCTCCGCATCTCCTGCTCCGTCCCAGACAGCAAACGGATAATCAGACTGGGGAATGACCGCGTCCAATGAAACCTCACAAAGCCCCGGCGGCCGGATTATATTAAATTCTTCTCCATTTATAAGCTCTACCGTCTTATTCTGATTTCCGTACTTCATCTGAATCTTCTGCGGTGTGATGGGGAGCCTCATATCGTCTATATATATTTCATACATTAAATGTGATCTCCTTCCGCGTATGATGACAGAAAACTACCGGTAAGGGTTTCCATATAAAATGCCAGATCACCAAAGTCTGCCTTCTTGGTCAGCGTATTGTTATTATTAATATCCAGCTTTAGCTCTGCCAGTGTAAAACGGTTGATAATCTCTTGTTCGGCGGCATCCCGCATATATTTCAGGTCTTCATCCATCACATCCACCGTATTTGCCATTGCAGCGGTGCTGGCGGCGGTATTTCCCGTATTATTCGAAATATCACTCATATCCGAATTATAACGGTTCCCGACGTCACCTCCAAAAGATGGCTGGACACCGGGATCAAATGTGGAATCGAAACTGCTGTCTAACAGGCCCATACCAGGTAACTTAAACTGCGCTCCCTTATCATATGCACTATTGGAAACTTCCCCATAATCAAGGAAATTCTTCCTCTCTACAACCTCTTTCCATTCCGATTTGCTTTTTACGTCTTTTGCAGCTGATTCAATCTGGCTCTTAAAATTATCCAGTCCAGCGGCAATATCTATTTCAATCCCGGGAATATTATTAATAACATCTTCTATCGCATGTGCCATGTTTGCTACATATCCGATTACAGTTAAAGCCAGATCATAAAACAA
The DNA here is from genome assembly GCA_036419695.1 of [Clostridium] symbiosum. NCBI lineage: Bacteria > Bacillati > Bacillota > Clostridia > Lachnospirales > Lachnospiraceae > Otoolea > [Clostridium] symbiosum. Next base: position 943,507 of record CP143946.1, on the reverse strand, counting down.
AAGTTTTATAGACGCGATCGGCTCATTCCATACGTTATAGAAAAAATTGATAAATGCTGCAATATTATTCCAAAGAGGCACAATAAATGTATTATAAATAAGAGCTCCCAACACTCCAAATACCGCGGCGATAATTCCCGCCGCACTGACGGATGCTCCTGTAAAGTGATTAAATGCCGCCACCCCTGCAAACAATATTGCAACCAGTGCAATAATCCCCATAATAATCCACGTTATCGGACTGGCAAGCAGAGCGGAATTAAACGTTGCTACTGCTGCACCGGCTGCTGTAGTACCACCTGTCAAAACGCCAAATCCAATCGATAGGAATGTCTGTGCCGCATGATACGCCGTCATAATGGCGGCTCCCGCCATCTGTGCCAGTTTCACACCTTCTGTGACCAGCAGATATACTCCCAGGGCCGCCACAATACCCCATATAATCGGTTCGAATATGCTCCAGCCGCTCTGGAAGAACTCAACCACAGCTCCCAGTCCATCGGCCAGCAGACTTATCACCGCTATAATGACATTAATCCCTCCGGCAAGCCCCATGAACAGGCTCTGTGCCTGGGGCAGATGAGATTTAAGTACATCAAAAAATCCCTGCACCGCCGGAAATACCTGGGCGCCGACCATTTCTTTTATCTCTCCCCATGCGTTTTTCATTTGTTGAATCTGTCCCTGAGGTGTTCCTGCCATGACGGCATTCATGTTTCCTATATTATCCGTAATAATCTGTGCCAGCGTGGCGGCACGCTCCTGCTCATTGCCACACTGTAACATCTGAGCCTGGGCCTCCGTAAATCCGAGACTCATTTCAGTTAAGACACTCGTCTGTCCCTGCATGGCCTGCCCCATTTTACTTCCGATACCGATCATGTCCTTGCTGCTGACGCCGACTCCGTTTTGACTCACCGCCAGGTTATTCATCGCGGGGAGCAGGGTGCCCAGAGCATCCGTGGATCCCAGGTATGTCGCTAACTGCTGTGCACCGGAAAGCTGCACTTCATCTCCGATTACACCAAGCTGCTGCTGTGCGGAGGCCAAGTTTTTTATTGACTGGATATCCTCCGGCGACGCGCCCATGCGCTGCTGCATTACTGTTCCAAGTTTTGTTTCCGCCTGCTGCTGGACGCTCTGCAGGGATAATGCGTCGGTGACAAAATCAACGCCCATCTTAATTGCCTTTTTACTGTCAAAGTGTTTCAGCATATCCTTGAGCTTTGCCCCAAGTAAAACCGTTTCATTCTTCCCCTGGCTGATTTTATCGTCAAAGGTGTCCATCTTTTTTGAAGCCGAATCAACCGACTGGCCGATTCTTTTTACTTCTGTTCCTGTGCTTACAAGTTCGGCTCTTCCCGCCTGGATAGCCATTATGTTCAAACCGCCGGATGAGGCAATCTGCATTGCCCTGAACGAACTAATCACTGCGCGCATATCCCCGTTAATTGTATTTAAAGTTGCAGACATCCCCGTATACTGTTGTATTGATGCTTGAACTGTTGCCAATTTGCTATTCCTCCTTTCCTTTAAATTTTTAATGTTACTTATGAGATGGAACGTCCCCGGGAAGAGACGTTCCAATTATATTTCCTGTATCACTGCTGTTTATTACCGAACTCATGGGTATCAACCGTTTTCATGCATTTAAACGAAAGTTGGCAGAAGCATCGGCAGATCTTATGATTGCTCCGTCTAAATAGGCCAATCATCCCGGGGGCTGTCCAACTTATTAAAACAATAATCTATCTCCTCCTCATAGCTTTCGCCTTCTTTGCTTCCTTTTTATCATTTTCCAGCTTCAGTTCAACGGCTGCTATTACGAAGGCCTTTTCATATCGTTCTAATTCCAGAAACTCATGAGGCCATTTATGCAGTTTATGGAGACAATAATAGGCGATATTGGCCTCGGTATCGTCTCCCTCTATCAGTTTTTTGCTTCTTCAACGATGTCGTCCATCGGCACATCAAATCCGTTTACCTGCTGGATCTTCTCCAGATAGCCGGCATATTCGCCCGCCGTAAGCATCGTCTTTAACAGGGCGTCCGCCCCCATAGCATGATAAGAATCCTGCAGTTCTTTATCATTCAGATTCGGAAAAACCGTAGATCGTGATGCAAGTTTTCCGAGATAAAGATTATAGTCTGTTTCCTGTGTATACTGCCCTCTTTTTCCCGGAACCGGAACCCGCTTTGTGCATTCTTTTCTGAGCAGTTCATCCTCGGAGGACGAAATCGGACAAATCTCCCATTCCACCGGTTTCTTATCCGCCCCAATAAACCTCTTTGAAACCACAAACTTTTTATTTTCCACTGGCACTGCATTCTGTGACAGAAAACAACTTAAATTACTCATTATTCCTTATCCTCTCTTTCTTTATATCATTCCTTCAAGACTGCCGAATGTCTCCGGCATTTCCCAGCTTTCAAAGGTAAAGTCAAATTCGTCTTCCAGATATTCCGCATCCGCATCAAATTTGGCAATTGTTCCTCCGTCCAGGTTGCAGTCTTTCAGAATCACCGTCTGCCTTCCGACATTGGAAGCCGGATCCTCATTCGTGACCTGAATATCAAAATAGATGTCTTTACCGCTCTTCTGGAAATCATACAGAATTTTTCGGAAGATACTGGTGTTAAAATGGAAGGTGGCCGAACCGGTGCCTTTAAGTCCTACCGTCTTGTTTCCTTTCATTGACCTGCCGAGAATCGGCACCTCTGTCTTTGTCTTCTCGATTTTGGCCTCCAGATTGATGGCCTGCATAAAGTTGTAACGGTTTCCTTCAATCGTCACAAAACACTCCGCCTTGGATGCACTGACCGCATCCCACGCATTCATAGTCTGCATAAAATTTACTCCCTTCTTAATCAATTACCACAGTCATGTACAACTGGCTCATGCAGTTAACCGGTGTGACCGGATTGGTCACGACGACAGCCCGTTTGCTGTCCCCTTTTTCCACCGTAATCTTCTCTGCATTAATCTCTTCAATCGCTCTGATTTTCGCCAGTTTCTGATTATATGTCACGATATCATTCCAAAGGCTGATACGCCCTGCATCGTCATTCGGAATCGTTCCCAGATATTTGGTATTGAACATGGATGCAATATCATTTCCTATCTGGTCCAGCACCCTGATTGTCTGGTTGCTGGCAAATTCCTCATTCTTTTCGGCAGTGGCCGAGGTCAGCGTATTGATATCCATCAGGACGCGCACCTGGTCCCCTGCTTTATGGAACATGAATTTTCCGGATTTGATTCCGTCCGCAAGCTGGGCCTGTGTATATGACGTATTAACCGTATATTCTCCGTTATACACCCTGTTTTCATTGGTCTTATTTACCGCGCATGCAGCCTCGGCTCCTGCCGTCCAGTATACCAGTCCCTGCTCCAGCTCTTTCGCCGTGTTTTCAACTGAAATGACGCCTTCGTAGTCCGCATCGCTTTTCTGGAATACAACCGTCTGGAATTTTACTCCTGCATTCTCGCGCATTCGCTTTGTAAACGCCGTATAGAGATTTTTCGTGGGCTCATCGGTCACGGGGCAGCATAAAATATGCACTGTGTACGGTTCGATCGCCGCCAGATAGGCTGAATGATCGGAGCCCGTCGGAACCTCTCCGTTTGTTCCTCCTGTAAGGGGAGTTCCCGCTGTCGCTGCAAGAGCGGCATCCGATTTAAAATCAACATAGTCATTTCCCGCAAGATCGGCTGCCTTGCTTACCGTCTGATGATCCACTTCGCTTCCATCGAGCATAGTCGTTACATCGTACTTCTGTTCATCCTCCACATTAACGGCGATTACAATCCTTATATCATTTCCTCTTATCCCGCTGTATTTGGCTGTCGCAAAGTCATTGGCCGCTTTAGCGCCGCTGTTCAGACGATAGAAAATCCCTTTCGTTGCGTTGACAAACAGTTCCCGCAGATTGAGCATCTGAGGCGCATCAAAGGAATAGCCGAATAACTTCTGCCCATTCGTCTGAAACTCTCCGTTCGTTACTTCAAATACCGTTTTTTCCGGACCCCAGTCAAGAATCATGGGAACGGTCACGATGCCTCTCTCCGATAAAACTGCATTAGCCCGGGCCGCGCTTATAAAATTAATATAAGCTCCCGGAAGTGTCTGGTTCTGGGATGCAAAACTTCCGCCTCCTAACATTTAATTCACCTTTCCTTTCATATAATCATCAATTGTTTCGTCTGCTTCCTGGAAACTGTACTTTTTTTCGTCTTCCAGAAGAGCCTCCAGCAAATCACCCTTTCCTTTATATCTGGATGATGCTAAAAGCTGTTTTTTGGTAAATACCGCCTGTTCAGATTCCACGGCAGTCTCCTTACTCTTACCTGCTCTCACACAATTCCTCCTTTCATCTCCAACTCCTCCATCGGCGCTTCTTCTTTTTCCTTCACAATGAATTGATCATAATTGACATAGAAGGTTAAAATTCCTTCTTCTGCTCCGCTTTTCCGATTCGTTCCAGACAACTGCCGCCCATTTTCCAAAGCAACACTCTCCATGCCTTCCATTAAAATATCCAATACCTGATTTTCTTCGCGGCTGGATTTTTCAATCGGAAAATACTGAATCGCGATTCCTGTCCTGCGGAAATATCGCCGGCCTATCGTCGGCCGTTCCGATGTTTCCGAAATCCGTACAAAAAAACAGGGTTTCTGAAATTCCTGTCCTGCTTTATCTGTGTAAATTGTATAGTTTTCCCCGAACAGTTCATTCAACCGCACGGTAACCGCATTCAAAATGTCATTGAGCATGATCCACCTCCTTTGGTCAAGCCTGAAATTTACAATCCCGAACTTAACATCTGCCCTTACCTGCATCTCACTCCTTTCCACCGCACCTGTCCCTGAAAAGAAATTCCTCAAATACGCCCGCGCACAGAACCGTCATGAAACCGAAACGGCCGCCGGATTATTTCACTCCGGCAGCCGCTTCAAAAAGGAAGGATACATATACAACAGGCAGATTTCCTGTCCGCTTATTGCATGATACTATATTATCATGGAAGTACCCCCTCTCAGTTATCCACTTTTATCTTTTTTGTGCCAGCAGGTAAAAAAAATACCTGCGTGACTCATAAAACTGTTTTCTTGCCTTCGGCACATCCAGGCATTCATAAGGAATGCCGTCCGTTATATTTTTCATCAGCCATTTATAGATGCTTTTATCCGCCTCCATAGCCGTCTGCTCAATTAGTTCCAAATCGCTTTGCAGCATCGTTCTTCGGATTGCAATCCGCTCCGTCGGGTTTCCCGGTGAATTACCTTTCGGCATTCCGTCATAGACAACTGCTCTGAGCCCAAAGCCGTTATGTAATTCCCTGCGTTTTTCATCATACTGCATGCAAAAATATTTTAACTCATTATACTTGGCCTGAGATATATTGTAGTCACTCAGTTTCAGGTTCCTTTTGCATATTCTGTCCAATCGCTTCGCCTCCCTTAAACTTATCTCCGTCCATAATTTTGTCCCGTCTTTCAAAACGGCACACAGCCTGTGCAAAAACAGGCTTTATAAATTTTTCCGTTGCCGGCCGGTAAAATATTCAATTGTCAATGTACAATAATTTCCATAAGAAATTTTTTATCCTTTTTAGAAATCCTTTATCTCCCGGTCAAACTTTCATCACAAATAACCTGTATAGTAATATCTAACAGGACAGCAACCTGTAACATAAGCTTTTTCATACTCATGCCGGCGGGAGAAATCCTGGCCGGCTCCCCCCTTTTATATCCTCAGGCGGTGCCGCGTCCCAGAACCTGTACTTCTTCCCTTTGAGAAAAAACGAAATCATATGCTTTTCCCATGCGACTTCCCTTGACATAAATGGAAGCTCCTTTCTTTTCCATGGCAATAACATTACAGGTGAGCCAGTTTCCATAACTGGCATATTCAAAACGGATTACATCTCCGCCTTTTAATTCCAAAGCTTTCTTTACCATAATTCCGCCTCCTGTCACATTCCTCCCACTGCCCGAAGCAAAACGCCTGCAGCGATAATCCAGGCGTAAGCGGTCCAGACCATCATGGATTTCATCCGTTCAACCTGTCTTCCCATCCGGCGGTTTCTTCGCCTTAAACGAATTACCTCCGCTCCGGCATAACAATGTCTGCACATCTTTTCCACCTCCTGCATTCTATAAACTACGCAAAATTTTGATTATTTGATTGACTTTTTACGTTAAACAATCTAAAATCAATTATATAAATACAAATGAATCTACAATATGTTAACGATATTCGCAAAATCTTGCGCAAGTTATACTTTAATTATACTCAAGATTTTACGTATGTCAAGTCTTAATTGCGCAAAATATTGAGGTATAGATATGGGACTTTATGAACAGATAAGAGATATAGCAAAGGAGAAGGGTTATTCGATTAACCGGCTGGAAAAGGAATTAGGCTTTGCCAGAAGTTCAATTAATAAGTTCAATAAAAATAAACCAAGCACGGATAAAATCCGGCAGATCGCGGATTTGCTTGGTGTTTCGGTTGATCACCTGCTAAACGGAACGGATGATGAGCAGAAGGCCGGCTATTATTTGAACGAGGAGACAGCAAAAGCGGCACAGGAAATTTTTGAGAACAGGGAACTGAAGATGCTGTTTGACGCTGCAAGAGATGCCGATCCCGAAGATTTAATGGCTTTACACAGCATGGCCCTTGCACTGAAAAGAAAGGAACGTGGAAACGACGATGACACAGGATGTTAATGTAGTATTACTTGATTTCCACCATAAGCGCGGCAAGGAGATGGTCGTGGAAAATGAAGATGGAAGTTACACTATATTAATCAATTCCAGGCTGGCCTACAGCGGACAGCTGGCCGCCTACAAACACGCAATGAAACACATTGAAAACAACGACTTTCAGGGAGAAAACGTCCAGTCAATCGAGTCAGCCGCACATGAACTTACCATCCCGGAAGATGCGGAACGAATTCCATCAGCCAAATACCTGCAGCGCATCAAGGCCATCCAGGCAAGACGCCGTAAAATCCAGCGCCAGTTGAAAGAACTCCAAAATGATATGGACTATTTACGGGATATGGGAGCTGTTGATGATTTTGCACGGGCGGAACAGCAGTGGCTGTATGGAAATGACTTATAAATTTAAATTTTACCGGAGAAAGCAAATAAGGCATTGAACACCTCTCCTGCCGGTCAGGAACCATATTCAGCAGAACAAGATACCCCTTTGTCTTCCAGCTCACCGAAACATGCTCTCAGACGCCCTCTGGCCTGCTGTAGAGCCTTTAAACAGAGCGATGGCAGCTAAGGATTATCGGTAAAAACAGCCCCAGGTGTGAAAGCAGTAACAAAAAAAGACATCCCATATGGAATGTCTTTTTTGTTACCCTTGTCTCACAAGAGTTTTTTAGACGTGCGTGAGAAGATTCGAACTCCCGACACCTTGGTCCGTAGGCTTCCTTATTATATAGTGTGATTTTAGGCCATGTGTGGGAGTGCTTGATTTTATTAGGTTTTTCGGGTTTTACTTTTATTCTCGTGATGGCTCAAAAGGTCTCTTTTTGTAACTTTGTTAGTCAAATGTTAGTCAAATTCAAATTGACCGGTTCACTCCTGACCGCCTCTGTTATTCCAATAATGCTTCATAGCTACATCCTAAAATTTCTTTAATTGCCCTTAACTGACTGGCTTTTACATGCTGCGTATTCGCTTCTATTTTTGATAAACTGAAGATTGTCATGGACACGCCAAGCAGATTTACTTCTCTTACCAGTTCCGACGGTCTCATGCCTTTTGCTATTCTAATTTTCTTTATATTACTCCCTATTTGTATATCGGTATCATTTTTTATAAATGTATCTTCTATCATTCCAAACCTCACATTTTGCTTATTCAAGCAATCTTTTTCTTTATAGTATGTGAAGCTTATGGTAAAATGTTGCTTATATTAGCAAAGCTAAATATATTTCCACTTATTTCCAGCTTTACCACTGCGCCAGAGTAGTACAATGAATTCATAAGGGGAGGGGGATGGAAAATGAAAAGGTATAGGAATCAAATTAAAAATAATATTTTGTATTACTGGTCTGTTATTGACCTTGCTGTGACAGGATTTAAGTGCCACATTATCCATTTTGTAAAAACAGGGAAATTGCCGCAAAAGAGAACAAAGTATAGCTGGGAGGAAATAAGTGAAGAGATACGATTAATTGCTAAAGAAATTGATATGAAAGATAAAGAGGCCCCGGTTGAGAGCCCGGGGCCAATGGAGTAATAGGATATGTGTGGCGAGGCCAGTGAAGAGTCGTGTCTCCCCGCAGGTCATGCCAATCAAATACTTCTCTTGATATTTATTGTCAGTTTTGATATACTCTATTTGCTGGGGAGCGGTGGCAAGTCCACCCTCCCTGGTAATCCCTAAAGCCTAATCTGTAGGCTTTTTTTATTACTGTCTTTCAGCTTCTTTGATTACCTTTTTAACAATCTCTTTTGCTTTATCTGTATCAAGCTTTTTCTATTACTATCTTCTTGTCAACCAGAGATATAATTACCTCTTTTTCATCCGGTGTAATCCCCAGTTCTTTCACAAATTCTGGAGGCAACGTTAATCTCGCCATGATCGAATTTTTACTGGCTGTCCCTCCGGGTCTGTTAAATAATATTTTCCTTTTAATCGGTTCCATGTCATCCCTCCTCTTTTCTTATAGATTATACTATTTGTACGAATATTACAAGGCTTAATATTTATTCGTACGATTTTCACAAAAATCATTCGTACGATTTAGATATATTGCCTATTGTTTTATTCGTACGAATATATTATAATGATATCAGAAGTTAAGACAACAGCAAATAAACACTCAGGAGGAAAAGAATATGAAGAAATATAATTTATCAAACATTATGAAAGAAGCATGGAGACTGTACAGGGATTTCCAGCAATGTGTCGCTGAATATAAGCTTAGCTTTTCAGAGTGTCTTAAACGAGCTTGGGCTAAAGCGAAGAAAGCCGTTGCTACAAGTGAAAAAATTGCTTCCAGTTATTTTTATGGAGAGATTGCAGGATGCTCTGTACATTTTAATCTCGGCGATGGGATCGTAAGCGGGAACACCTTCAGATGTAAAGAGATACTTAGAAGATACGGTCTTCATTTCAATTTCAGCGAAAAATATTGGGAAGGAAGCCGGGACAGCATAAGAAAACTGGCATTGGATTATGTGTAGAAAAAACATTGGATAAAAGCTTGAAAAAATAACCAAGCCCGGTCCGGAAATAGGCTGGGAGAAAGAAGGGAAATACGAAATATAGCAAAGAGATATTTGAGATAATGATTGAAAACTGGCTGGCTGACAACTCGTATGATGTTTTGACCATCAATAATATATACATTAATGACGAGGGCGAATGGGAAGCAGATGCAGAAGATGAAAATACAACATACGTACTTAGCGATAACGGATGTGGTGATATCATAATAAACTACATCGATACAAAATAATTATTTTTGAAAGAAAGAAGGAAGGAAAATGAAAAAAGTTATCATGTACAAATGGAATGCCGTCAGAACCGGAAGATGGGGATGGAGTCTTAATGAGGTGCGAAGTGATCGGGACAATATCTATTCTACTCCTTACTATGTAGAGATACCAGATGGTTTTGAGTTATCTGAGTCAGTCATGGGGAAAAAATTGTATTTTAAATCTGGCGACCGCATAGGATACGAATTGACTAGTAGAAACAATCTCAAAAACTGCACTCCTCGTTTAATCGGCGGCAGCCCTGTTGAAGTTGTAAAATTGAAAGTAGTGGGCCCCGCCGAATAATGGCTGCGTAACCGACCAAAGTACACCGCAACCGCTACCTGTTACCAGGCGGCTATATTATACCATAGCCGCCTCCCGAAAAACAAGAGGAGGATTATATGGATATCAATTCAAAATGGGTTGAACTGGGTGTCCTCAAAATGCTGCAAGCCTTTATCCCCAAGGCGATCCATACGAGGTACCATACCGACAGATTGAGCAAGTTTATTGATGATGTGGCAATGCCATTTAGATTGTGAGTGATTGAGATGCGAAGAAAATATAAAAGTTATAAGGTACAAAAAGACGAGAAGACAAAAAAAGTCGTTGCAATCTACATACGTGTCAGCACACTAGATCAGGCAGTAGAGGGGTTATCTCTCGATGCCCAGGAGAACAAGCTGCGCAAATACTGTAAAGATAGAGGCTATGAGGTGCATGATCTCTACGCCGACAGGGGTATCTCTGCAAAAGATATCGAGCACCGTCCAGAACTGCAACGACTACTTCAGGATGCAAAAAAGGATATATTCGATCTGGTCCTGGTCTGGAAGTTGTCCAGATTCTCCCGCTGCCTCTCTGATTTGTTGGACATGTGCGAAGAAATGGAGGAGCATGGTGTCTATCTCACCAGCTACTCGGAACCATTCGACAGTTCGACGCCAATGGGCCGCTTTATTCGCAACATACTCGGTCTGGTAGCGCAATTTGAGCGGGAAATCATTGCTGAAAACGTTATGTTAGTCATGCAGGACAGGGCCGAACAGGGCAAGCGCACTTGTAGTTATGTACTAGGCTATGATCGGCACGATAAGGATTCGTTTACTATTAACGAACATGAGGCAGAATATGTCTTATTTGCAACAAGAACTTATCTGGAACGAAAAAATCTTTCCGAAGTAGCAAACTTATGTAAAGAGCGTGGATATAAAGGGAAAAAGGGGAAGGAACCCACTCCCTTTGCAGTTATGCAAATTATTACAAACCCTCTTTATTGCGGATATAATCGCTTTTTAGGAAAGCTTTACCGAGGCATGCATCCTAGATTGATAAGTGTAGAGACCCACAATAAAATCATCCGAACCCTGCGAGCACAAGGTAAGCTTGTAGGCCGTAGTAGAATCTATGAATTATATTATATAAAAGAATAATTTAAAAAGCGCCGGCGCAAGAATTGTCGACGCTTTTTTATTAAAAAATCTTTAATTGTTCCAAATCTCCCAGGCACCGGCACCGCCCGGCCTCTCATGCCAGCAGGCTCCTTCCAGCGGTCCTCCGGCTGTATTGTCCAGGAAATACCAGTCCCCTGGTTCGTCCCGGGATACTACTCTTCCATTCCATTTCTGCCAGCCCGTCAGCATGTATCCATCTGCATCGAACAAATACCAGTGATGATTAATAAGCTGCCACTCATTGGCGGCATATTGGCCGTCGGGTTTACGGTAGCGGTATTTTCCCTGGGTGTCGCGTTCCCAACCCGTGACGTCCGGTTTAGGCCAGCTTTCCATAAACTTCTCTGGCGTGCCGTACTGCTGCCGGAGCTGTGCCGTGGTACTCCCCCAGTCAGGCAGATATAAATGTGGCTTGTCCACGATGCTTTTCCAATCTCCTCCCCAGCCCAGTCCTATCTGCTTTCCCGCGGCGCCCACTCGTCCAAAGAAATTTCTGCTCTCATTGTAGGCTCCCTGTCCATCGTTTCGGAAAAAGTCGAAGGCGATACCCCACTGATGCTGGGAGGAATAGCTGCTTCCCCTCGCGTTTGTGACAATATTCCCCGGCTTCGTCCTCCCCTGGGCATACAGTTCGTCCTGCTCTGCCACGGTACGCAGTGTCTCTCCAATCTTAATAATCAGCCCTTGTTCAGCGCACACCTTTACCAGCTCTGATGCCAGTTCCTGAAGGCGCGGATGGCACATGGTTATATCTCTCATATTATCACTCTCCTTATTTCAGTGTATGATAAAAGGCCCGGGTTGTCCCAGGCCCTATGTACTGTTGCGACGTCGCAATTTATACTGTCTCATCCTTCGGTGTCTCTGGCTCCTCTGCTGGCGGCTCCACCGGTGTTACCGGGTCCGTCACTTCCGGCTCTGGGGTTGGTTCCGGCGGTGTCAGCAGGCCGGTCAGCTCAACGTACTCGGCTTCGGTGACGCGTCCCATCATCAAAAACAAATCCAGCTTGTTAAACATATCCTCGTAGATATATCGGCCGGCGGTGATTAAAAGTTTGCAGTTTTCGTAAGTTCTGTTCATAGTTTTTCTCCTTTTATGATAAATTATTTGTTACCTTTAATTGGTCTATCTGCGCCTGCAGCTCCACCATCTGTTCGGCCATGTCAAGCTGTAATCCCTCTATGACCTTGCGAGTGTCCTGGACATATTCCAGCCGCATGGGCGCGCTGATGTCGGTGGATGTGACAGTCAGATAGGTTGTGCCGGGGTGGGTGGCAAGAGCGTTGAGGTCTGCCTGGATGTCTTCCGGGAAGGGTTCCCAGAGAGGGGTGGCGCGTTCAAAAATAGCAGTTATTGGATGTTCCGCTAGGTAAGCTTTAAATGTATCGACATCCCCACTGCTGAAAGCGTCTAGATAGATGTATATATTTCCTCCAATATTTGAGGATATACATTCTGTGCGCTTGTATGTCTCTGCGCTGCTTCCTGCCATTAATCTATCACACATTATTTTTATTGGACTGGTACTTAAAATCTCAGTTTTTATTACAGATTTATATTCCGTGCTTTTAAATCTAAATATTTCGTTACCATATGCTGTCTCTTTTTCCCAATTTTCACTACCGTCCAGGCCAATTTTTACAAACTGTCGTTCAATCCCCCACACGCCATCGCGCATACAAAGCCGATCCTTGACATCACCGATTCCACGGATGGGTTCGGCGATGGGGATGGTGACTTTCTGATATCCGGTGTATGGTTCCCAGGCGGTCGATTTACTGCCCTCTTCAAGTTGGATGTTCTCAAAAGTCGTAGTTCCGGTAGTTGCCACATCATTGGTACAAAGCAGGCATAAGGCATAGTATTCATTTTCATCAGTGGTAAACGTTCTGCCCACGCCTCTGGCCGGTGCTTCGGTGGAAAACGCAACAACCATGTCTGGAATAAAGCTGGAACCTCCATCAATACTTTTCCTGATACCAATCATACTTTTGTAAGCAAGTGCAGTGATGTCACCAGAAAAGGTGTATGTAGTATGTGGTTTAAGCTTAAGTTTCACCGCGGCGCATGCGTAGGTGCGTGCAGTTGCATTAGATATTCGGATACCCCTGTCTAACTGCACTATATCAACGGCTCCCACGTTGTAGGAATAGGCCGCCGACTTATCAAAGAGATTCTTCCCGCTGGACTCCACCTTGAAGTCAATTTCCCGCTGCTGGCCGTTGTACGGTTCCCAGGGGATCGGCGTAGAGCCTGCGTTAAGCATCGGCCAGAATGTCGCATTAACTGTTTTTCCCGATTCGACAATTACAGCAAAATTAAATTCCGATTTCTTGCCGTATAAAAATGTCGCTCCTGATCCGGTATCTTTAAACCACCCAACTGGATCTTTTATCCAGCATTGCCAGTAAAAATTATTATCAGTATTCATTCCATACCCTTTTATGGCGTAGTTTTTCCCCACATCCAGCGACATATAGCCATTCGAACTTAAGGCAAATGTAGCGTCATCTGTAGCAGTACCATTGACCTTCACGCTGCCGTCATCATTAATTGTTAACGTTATGCCATTTTTCGTCTGAGAACCTGCCCTTGATTTCAAGTTCAGTAACTGCGCCCCGCTGTTGGCTACATGGGCGACGCTTTCAATCTCCTGCGGGTATTCCGGGCTGGGGGATGGCTTGCCGCCGGTGTAGGGTTCCCAGGGCAGGGCTGTGGTTCCTATATTAAGCATCACATCAGCAAATACTACTGTATTGGGGGTATCTAATGCGGTACTTGTGTTATTGGATATCAGACGTATGTTCATCCCTTTAGCATCTACGGGGACATTAAAGGTTACTTTCCCTCCTGCCGATGTGACATTATTGTACTGTATTGTATTATCTGCTAATGTCAGGGCTGCCTGTATTGCTGCCTTTCCGGACTGGTTCGTCTGGCTGATAATTTTACCAGATAACGTAAGTGTCTTGTTTGCTACTACTCCTATTGGTATTGTACGTTCTAACGCCGCATACGCATTTGTCCCGGATAGGGTAATTTTATTTCCATTATTTTTTACTGTAGCGCCATTGGTCGCAGCTGCTTTACTCGCGTCCAACAATTGCGCCCCCGTCGTCACCACCTGCTCGCTGGCCCCGTCGACCTCCAGATTGACCACCGGTGCCTCCCAGGCATCCGTTACCACAACCTGTCCGTCACCCTCTTTCATGGTCGTCAGAGCGTTGGCATACTTCCGGCCACTCTCGGTTTTGTTGTAGCCTGCAAATGCCACTTTCATGGCCTCGACATCTGCCTTACTCTGCGCGGCTGCTGTCTCACTGGCCTTTGCGTTTGTCTCAGACATCTTCGCGGCCGCCGCAGCCTGTACCGCCACATCAATGCTGGCGGCGGCGTCCATTGCTATCTCTGCTGCGTCCCTAGCCTCACCTGCTTGCACCATCGCTTCGGCTGCTGCGTCCTGTGCCGTCCGGGTGGCCTCCTGGGCGCCGATGATAGCCGTCTGAAGCGTCCCAAACTCGTCAGATGACTCAATCACCCTCTGGTCCATAATGGCCGGATAAACGTTAATTGGGAAAGTCTGCGACTTGATATCCCCGTCCACGGCCAGAAAGTATAATTCTGCCTGCTGGATGCCCTGCACGGCGGTCGTTTGGTCAGTGATGGGTGCGAGTACCGTGTTGCTGTCTTCGACGGTGCAGTCATTCAGTACACTGGTGCCATCTGTCTTTTTGACAGCGATGCAGGCACGGCAACCGGCCGGAACCGGCCACGGTTCCCCGAATGCAGTCAGACTAATACTCGCCCATCGGCTATTGGTGTCATACTGCTTCACCCGTAGCGGCGCATTCTTTTTCCCATCTGCCATATCAAGCACATATTTCTGTATTGTTCCCTGCATGGTTTACTCCTTTCAAAGATTACTCATTTTTACCTGCCTGCTTCACGATCTGGTTTGCTCCCGTAGCGGCCAGTCCAGAGGCGATACCTACTGCTGCCGCATTGATTATGTCCTGCGCCGGGAAATTTGCAATCACGTACATGCCAGCAATTCCCAGCACCGCACCAGTTACACCGGAGATAACCGGGATCCATTTATCCGGGATTTTTTCATATGCTTTGCACCCCATTCCGATGATGTAGCAAATTACTGTAATCCCTACTACCGTGCTAATCTGTGTCATATCCATTCTCATTTCTCCTTTTCAATAATTTTCAGTCGGCTTTCATGATCTTCCAGCCGCTTGTCCTGCTCTTCGTTATGGTCCCAAATCCGTTTATGGGACTCATGGTTATGGATTTCCAGCTCATCAAAATCTTTCCCCAGACTATCCAGCTTAACGATCAGCCTTGTAATGGCCGTATTCAGTTTAATCACCGGCGCGCCTATCGTAATTGCGGTTGTAATCATGGCAACCACAATTACTACAACACCATACTCTGTCACATTCTTATACCTCTCTTTCTTTGTTTGGTTCTGCCTCCTGTTTTTAAAATTTATGTAAATGGCACGTTGGAGCCAGCGCAGATCCTGACACGGGCCGTATTGCATAGTCCGTAACCAGATCCATATACCTTCTCAAATATGATCTGCAAAGACGATAAGGTTGGTCGGCGCATATAGATTTTATAGTAAAGGCTGGATGTGAACTGAAGATACATTCGGTCGGTCGTATTGCCGGCTGCTGATGCCAGCGGGAAATAGCCTCCCCCACCGCACCCCCAATAAACGAGGATATAAGGATAGTTCGCTGTTTCCGGCGTATTAAGCGATATCGTCTGTTCCGTGTTATAGGATCGTGGCATTTCATATCCATCGTAATTGTAGCTCGTACCGATTTTGTCAATGTAGTTGCGTCCACCAGATACCCCAAAAATGCTTTTTCCTTTGACGATATTATTTGACACCAGGTTGGCATCCCCTTTAATGGTCTGCGTCCCGGTAAGCCATTGATTGGCAGATATCGTCTGATTGGATGTCCCCGGGGTATATGTGGCAGATCCTTTGGTTGCCAGGCTCTGGTCTACATACCCACTACCGTTATGATAGCCTTCCGGAATCGTGATTTTTCCATTCGCGCCGATACGTCCTGTCCAGGCACCGCGCTGCGTGACAGTCGGCCCTTTTACCTTCCCGCCTCCCCCGTGTTTTCCTCCCGGGATTGTAGTTTCACCATTCATTCCGACGGTTCCGTTCCAGTTCCCCCTGTCTACCATCGTTCCTGTCAGTGGATTTCCTTCTTTGTCCACAATAACCTTCCCGGCCAGGATATCACCGGCGGCGGCCGTTACTACGTCCAGGTCTACTCCGCCACCGCCACCAGGCATCCATATCTTTCCCATGTGCTACACCCCCTTTAACCCAACTTTACAATCTGTTGCCGGCTTTTTATATGCTTTGAAAGTGGCTGTACCATTTCCCAGCGATGCAGTCCCGCTGGAGATAATACCAAATGCCTTTGCATACGCTTTTTGGGTGGCAACACTCGCCCCGTCGGCCAGCGCGCTGACCAATATCGCCTCCAGGTCGGTTGTGGCTCCTGCCACATTTACCGTCTGGGCATATGGTGCCGCGCTGCCTGTCCATCCGGATACTGTTAATGTCACCTCAGTGACATGATTAAGGTGATTGACAGCTGTATTGGTAGCGTTAATATCCTTTGCCCCAAACTGATCTCCTTTTTTGGTATAAGTAGTTGCGTCCTGCGGTGTCACCGTTCCATCGCTATTCTCTGTCAATCTCCATTTTTTCTGTGCGTATACTGCGTCCTGATAATTCGTTTTTAAAGCCATATCCCACCTCCTAATGTAAATTCAAGCCTCGGGCGCCCTTCCGTCTGTCCGACTAAATTTTGGTATAATAACAGGCAAGCCGATTCCAGACGGTTCAGCTCATCAAACTTAATATATGGCTGATTCGCATAAAATGTCTTCTTGCTGCCGGTCTGCAGAGATGGCAGCGTATGGCCTCGGATTGTCTCAAGATTCTCTTCCAGCTGATTGATTTCGTCTGCATAGGGATACTCAGACACTTTCTTGTCCGGATTGACAATAATGCTAAAAGACGGGTAAACTGTCACTGCTAAGTCACGGATCTCCGCCAAGTTATTCTTTATCCGATTGTAGTCTCCTACATTAATAAAGTCGGTTGCGGACCAGTTGGTTTTCGGCTCTTGCCACATACATATCCCTCCTTGCTTTAATACTGCCAGACAGCGCCTGCGCAAATTTAAGACGATGCTCGTAAACCCTGATTTTCAGGTTCTCTACATAAGGACTTTCCAAAAACAGTACATCGTTTCCGTCTATCCGAGGCTCCCCGCGGTAGTTTAATTCATACTCCCGGTTCGAGTAGAAATAATCTCCCAGCCAATCAATGATGTCAGTAACCAACGATTCATCTATCAGTGGGTTCGACCACTCTTTTATGATCCCGCTATTGTTAATTTGTTTGGATGCGTATGCCTGTGACTGTGTATACTCATACCCAGACACTACCAATTCCAGTTCCGTCCCATCCACTGCGCCCGGTATAGCAACGGTCGCATAGTAGGCGCTGGAGGATACAATCGTTCCCAACGACACCGAATACCCATGTGATGCATTATTAAAATAAACGGTGCAGGCTCCGCCATAAACGACAATCTTGTCCTTAAAAAGCTCTTTTAGTTCCGTCCCTGGCTGATATGCCATACTTACCACCCGTACCGCCTTTATCTGTTCGGCTTTCCGCCCTTTCGGGCTTTTTGACAGGTCCGTCCGGTATTCCAGGGCATAGTCTGTAACCTCGCCAAAATCCATATAGCTCAGTGATACACGGTTGTAGGGCTTTGTTTTTATAAATTCCAGCATGTACCGGTCGGCCTCCGGAAATTCATGTTCAATTTTTGTCTCTGCGGTTATTCCGGTAGACACCAGATGGCTCTCCTGCAGTTCTCCGTCTTTATAGGTATGTATCACCATTTCTTCCGGAGGATTGCCAACAAAGGAAAGATGCAGGCCGAAGTATTTAATGGCCGCTTCCAGGTCGATCGTCACTGCCGGATGACTGGAAAATAGTCCCTGGCCATCAGAGATAGCCTTACTTACATATCCAGTATTCTGGAAAGGTCTTGACCGCGGCAGAAAATAAGCGCCTCCATCTGCAGGAACGGCGCTTTGCTCATAGGATGCATACCGTACCTGCTGAGCAGCTGATACGATACTCTTTGTATTGGAATAGTTTTCTGCATTCTCAGAACTCGCTGTCAGTTTTGGTGACAGGGCTATGTTAAAGGCTGCTTTGATACAGATTAACCCGCGACGGTCCTGGTATAGGATGCATCGGCCGGCATTTGCAATAAGTTGCAGCGCCTCTTTGTGACTGACTACAGGAATCGGATTTTTCACTTTTACCGTGCGCAGATAGGTGTCAAGTTGGTAGTCTCTCTCTTCAAGCCCCGCATCAGCAAATACATCCTCCGCCAAAGCATAAAGGCTGACCCCTTCCGAATGATATTGACCGCGATAATAAGTGCTGTCCAGCCCATCCAGCCGGTCAATCGCCGTAAAGTTCATCGCTTCACCATCAGCCTCCCATTCCTTCAGCACAAGATTGGTGCCAGGCAGCCACTCTGTCATTCCATCATCCAACTCATACCCATACAGGACCTCTACCTCCTGGCCGCTCTCCAAAAAGTTTACAACGCTGCTGTCATTGTCGATATTAAAATTTTGCTTATGGTTATCCACTTTTAAAGTAAAATCGATGGCTGGAAGTTCCTCCGAGACAGGGCTGATATACTCTACCTTCTCTGATGACAGGATTGTCCGGTTATCAAAATAAATACCAATCCCCATAGTAATCTGATGAATCCGTAGTCTGCATTGTCCGCTCAACATCCGAAGCGGGACGATGGTTATTGACGTTGTATCAGGCAGAATATCTTCCAGCTCTACTTTCTGCTGCGTGTTTCCAGTTACATTAATGGTCTTGGCATTTGTCACAACCTGAAAATCTATTGGGTATGCCTCTCCAAAATCAATTGTAAGGCCCCGTATATCAAACGTCTTTGTAAAAACAAATGAAAGACTCCCGCCGATATCCCTTGCCGCCATTCCCGCATTCAGTACCACCTCGTCTGGACTCCGTGGAAGGAAATACATGCTGCCGTCTGCCCTGGTGTAGCCTTCTTCCAATGTTGCGTACTGCCCAGTAACCGGATAATTGTCCAGCGGCATAATCGCATTCGAGTAATAGGTCAACTCTTTCGTTGAGCGGACTTTGCAGTCAGCCTGCGCCATCTGATTGATTACTCCAATCGTAACTCGTATATAGGAATGATTCCGAAGCCGCTCTTTCATGCTCCTTTTATATTCTTTGCTTGCTGGCTGCACTACTCCATCACCCCACAGTCTATAATGTTCACTTTGCAATCCCGGTACATGATCGGCAATCCGGATGAGTCGAATTCCACTGGCACCGCTGTCCGGTTCCCGGGATACATGCGTATTGTCATAAACCGATTATTTACCATATCAGGGATACGGGCCGTAACCACAAACTTATCAAACTCCTGCAGCATTGATGCCCACGTTTCCGCCGGCAGAAACTTCCACTGCAGATTCTCAAACTTATACTGGTCACGGCCTACCTTCTGACCGACAAATTCTCCGTTGGCATTCTTTCCGTCGCTGACGTTTGTCGCAACCAACAGATTGCCCCCAATGTCGGGAGACGGAAATTCCCGGCCGTTGATTGTAATGACTGCCATCTCACCGCCTCCTTACGTAAATCCATATCCTGTTCGCTTTTCCAGATCCTTCAGTTTCTTCCGGATTTCCCGGATGTCAATGTTGACCACCAGATCCAAATTCTCAATTAGTTCGATTATCTTTTTCAGCAGGTCAACCATAACCGGCAGATATTGCTCACCAAAACTGCCCGCTCCTGATGCCATTGCTACAGCCCTGTTTACCATCTCCTGTATCCTGTCCTCCTGTGTGTACACAGGGGATACACTGCCGACCATTGCAAGCGGGGGAGCTGCGTGATTGACAGCATTATTCAGCGTAGATACCAATGGAGCAATCGCGCTTCTCATACCGCTCTGCACCGCCCTGGCGATACCCTCAGTAATCTGCATGTTGTTTGCCACTGCCGCCCGGCCGCCCCAACTACCGACCATCTCGGGTATCCCATTCTCACGCGCCACAAACATCTGTCCCGATTCAGGGAAACCGCCGCTGGCATGACCGGAAATCTCGCTGGCTGGACCAGTGGAACCCCCTCGACTGCCACCACTCTTTTTAGGCTTGCTGCCACCGTCATCGTCGTCCGCCTCTTCTGCCTCCTTCGATTTGTTAAAAATATTTTTCACGGTTTCGCATACGTCATCCCAGATGCGCGTTATCTCTCCAACAATATAAGACAGCCACTTTGTTATATCTTCCCAAACCTTCTTTAGTCCTTCCCAGAGTTTGTTCATTACGTCTTTGCCGATTTCCACCATCTCATCAAGCTTGAAAACGTCCTTGATTTTCTTCCAGATATCCTCAAACCACTCTTTAATATCGTTCCACTTCTCTTCGACAGTAGCTCGGACGTTGTCCCAGATCTCGGAAAGCTTATCCTGAAGTGCTGTAAAAATATCGGAAGCTGTATTCTTTATTCCTGTCCAAAGAGTCTCTGCAAATATTTTTATGCCATCCCAGATTAACTCCCACCAGCCCTTGATAGCGTCCAATGTTCCCTTTATGCTTTGATAGACATAGTCAAATGCGGTCTTTATCAGAGCTTTTATTGCTTCCCAGATGGAAGATACAAACTGTTTGATACCATCCCAGGCACGCTCCCAGTCTCCGGTAAACACACCCACAAGAAAATCCAGCAGGCCGCCTAAAGCATCTATCACATTACTCAGAATAGCTCCCACATTATCGAGAAATGTGAAAAAAGCATCAGTTGCGTTTTTCAGGTTTGTAGCAATGACAGGATCTACATTTTTTAGGAACCAGGATATGAATGGCTGCAGTACCTTTTCCCAAATTTCTTTAATACAATCTGTTACTTTTCCCGCAAACTCAAAGAATTTTTCGATAAGTGGCTGCAGTGTTTCGGTATTAAACTCCTTAAACCGTTCTGCCGCATTCTTAATCACTGGTAGGATGTGCGTATTAAATGCATCTAGAAACACACCAACAGCTTCCGACAATCCTTTTTTCACAGACTGGATTAAAGGTCCTACGTGTTCGTTGTATAGCTTCAGAATTGCGTCTATGAACTTTCTGAAGGTTTCTGCAACACTGGAAGTGACCGTCTGAACCGCTTGCAGGATACCGTCAAATGATTCTTTGATTTTGTCACTATTTTCGATAATCGGCGCAGTAATCAAGTCTAAAATGTCTCTGCCGAATGAATGCCCCAGCAGTAGTACCCCCATGAAACCATCCGAAAACATCTGGATAATGTCAGCCGTGATCTGTTTTGCCGTATCACTTCGGAACACAGTGAAGATATCAGCCACAGCGGCAGCAAAGCGGCCGGATATCATAGCGGTATCCGCTCCGATGTCGAACATAGACACCAGGAAATCCTTTATTCTCTGGCTGTTTTGCTGTAGATATTTATCAATACCTCCCAGCAGGTTATCTGCAATTGTGGCACCAATCGATGCGACGCTTCCTGCAATTTTTCCTGCGTTATAAAATAGCTGCTTAGCAAAATTGTCAGCAGCTTTTAAAACAGCCGGATCCGTAAAAATATCCTTCAGACTTTTTTTGATTCCGTCAATGGAGGACCGGATGCTGTCCAGAACTGATGTGTCACCAAAGCCAATTTTAAAACCATATTTAAAAAGGTCGGCCAATTCCTTTGCCTTGTCAATCAACGCTTGATATTTTGAATCCAACTCACTAGCAGACGTGTCGAGATCTCCCATATCGAACTCGTCTCCGGCATATCCACCGCCGCCGGCTCCGCCTCCGCCTCCCCCGGAACCAGCGTCGGGCGACTGAATGATGTTAAGCTCATCGATACCTGTTGTTGCCCCTTTGATATCCTTTGCCGCCTTCTTTGCGGCGCCTCCGGCCCCGCCCATTGCCGCACCAGCATTGTCTGCTGACTCTGCCACGGCCTCCATGCCGGCGGCTGCCACTGACGTGCCGCCCCCGGATCCCTTCTTTCCGGATATTAGGTTTGTAAATGCTTTGAAGGCATTGGCCAGGCTCATCAGCTTATTGATAATCAGGTTAATCACTTTAATAACGGGGGTAAGTACATTGATAAGTCCCTGGCCGATTGTGGCTTTCAGGCTGTCAAACTGGAGCTGCAGGATACGGACCTGGTTGGCCCATCCATCGGAAGTACGGATAAAATCCCCGGATGCAAGAGAAAGCTGCTCGGTCACAAACTTATACCGCAATGCCACCTTTTCTGCCTCTGTCATATTGGCAGTTGTTTTGCCAAACCCATTTGCAAGAGCATAGCTATCCAGTGCGCTTTGGGTCATGACAATGCCCAAGTCCTTCAGGCTCTCAGTCTCTCCCGTGAATACCGATTTCAGCTTTGTATAGGCTTCGTCCTGCGAGATGTTGTAAAACGATGCCACATCACCAGACAGGCCGGTTAAAGCCGTGGCCATTTCAAAAGCCTGCTTTTCCCCGAAGCCAAATGCTTTTGCCATCGCGCCGAAAGTTCCGGTAAACTTCTTCGACATCGTTTCCGATAAGCCAAATTGTACCGCTGCATTTTTGGCAAAGTCGTCAATCTGCTTCGACATGCGGGGGAAGGTTACATCAACAACGTTCTGCACCTCCTGCAGGTCGGATCCCAGTTCGATACACTGTGCACCGAAGTCGATCAGTTTTTTAACTGCAAAGGCAGCCGCCAGAGCTGCACCGGCTTTCTTGGCCAGCCCCTGGATGCCCTTCATTTGTTTATCAAAATTGTTTTTATTAACTACAAGGTCAAGACCAATCTGGCCTACACTATCAGCCGCCATCAATATCACCTGCCTCTATCTAAAAACAGACATCGGCTCATAATGGCACTACTTGTCCTGGTTAATCTTTATCTCAAACTCTCTCTTACAGCTTTTACCCTTGCACTTGGCGTATACTCCGGACGAGACTGCCGCCATGTCATAAAAAATAGGCATCCGGTACCCACAATATGGGCAGGACACCTGCATCTTTATTTTCTCAATGTTTACCACCTCCGCACATTGCCGCCATCATACTTTCCAGATAATCCATTTGCTGCTCATAAGTCTTTGGCTCCTGCTTGGCGCATTCTGCTTTCCGCTCCCGCCATTCGTCATAAATGCGCTTCTGCTCTTTGGTAAAATGTTTTATTACATCTTTGTCCGTCTCCGACCGGATTGCTACCATACGCCCCAACGCCGTCTCCGGTGCAAGGCCGGCCAGGAGGGATTTAAACTCATCCCATGTGACGGACTCAAATTCTTTCGTCCTTATCCTCAACCCGTACTGTGACAGAAAACTGGATATAATCAAATCCCAGTCTCCAAACAAGTCATAGTACGGGTCACTGCTCTCCCGGCTGTTCGTCCTCACCAATAATCAGTGCTACGGCTTCTTGTACAACCGTAATTAAGTCTGTAAAATTAAGCTTCAGTTTTTCAATCTCCTTTTTTGACTTTTCAGAAAACATCAGTTCATATGTATCTAATATTTCCTTCGTTCCCGGGTCTTCACCTCCCATTAACCCCATAACTTTAAGCATGGTCGGCGCATCTGCATTTACTTCCAGCTCTTTTCCCTTAATTACCAGTTTGGGATTCCCGTCAAAGGATAATTTATCGGTTATATCTACTATTTTTGACATCTTTTACAGCTCCTTTCAAAGTGTTAATCAAGTGTTGCCGGAGTAAAAACAGGCTTCCCATAGCAAGTTACCTCAAACTCCAATGCGTCTAACGCCGTGCTGTCTCCGCCGCCGGGTGTTGTAACATTCACGACACAGTCAAATGCCATCTTCGCGCCAGATACCATTTCCCATTCAAACTTTGTCATGGCATCCTGCCCCATAGCTAAAGCCAGGCTAGCAATATAATCGTTGCCCGGGTCGCCCACGCTTCTTTTCCCCTGGAACGAAAAACTGAGTTTCTTTCCTGTGACAGCCGTCTTTGACCATCCTTCAGCGTCCATTGCGTACCAGTCTTCTGTTGTTCCGTCGATTGTTGGGGCAAAATTTGTTAAATCTTTTGGTACTACCATTTCCGCATCTGTACTGTTCAGACCGGCAGTACCAAACTTAAACTTATTATTGTGTACCGGATATACAGTTCCGTTCATTCTTTTCCTCACTTTCTTTGATAAATAAAGTCAAGCCATATTACATATTCATACACACCGTCATCATCCGTTCCTACGTCCTGCGGTTCCGGGACCATCAGGCGAAGGAAATTAATGTGGGTATCACCTATGTTCAGGCTGGTTGTACTCCTTAGTTTCTCAAACAGCCCATAGGCCGCTGACTCCGACTCACTCTTGCTTTTATTCCAATGGATAAGCAACGATATGGGTTTGGTATCGTAGGTGGTACAGTCCAAGCCGCCGATGGCGATATTGGGATTACCACTGGTTGGCCGGCTGTACACGCCTATGGATTTCTGCTTTTTACCATCCATCTTGCCAATGTAAACCCTGTCGTCAGCAGCCAAGCCCAAGCCGGATATGTACTGCCTGACGTCTCTCAATGGCAACATTACACACCACCCGCTTTCTTATAAAACTGTTTAAATGCTTTTGGAGCAAATTCAGCTTTACTGCCGCCGGATTCCCAGTCCTCATACCAGTGACCTTTTGCATTAGGATTTTCTTCCGTCTGGAAATTGTATTCCGGGTGATAATATAATCGCCGCGCATATGGAGTATTTGATACCAGAGTCGCCTTCCCCTGCCCAGAATCGCTATAATCGACGAAGGAGCTCTCATTCTGCAAATTACCTTTATCAAAAGGCATTACCTGAGCCTGTACCGCCTCTGTATGTAATGCTTCCGCTGTCATCTCCAACGCCGTCACTGCTGCTCCTGTAAGCTGCTTTATACGCGGAAAATTCATCTTGACTTTGGATGTTGCATTTATCATCAGACCACCTCCAGCGCGCAGAAATTTACGGTTCCGTCCGGATTCCGGTTCTTTGCCCCTTGCTGAATACGTCTTTCCTCACCGAATACCGTCACTGTGCCGCCACTCAATGATGGTATGTCCGGCACAATGTCACCCGGAAACAGTGCCGTTCCGGTTATCTGCACCAGCTTCTTCTCGGCAGTCAGGATTGTCTTTGCACGGTCCTGAAAGTTGCATATCAGATCCAGTTCTGCCGTATACTTCGGTTCTCCCAAGTTGTTCAGCTCCTCAGACTCCAGATGGACATGCACCGGAACCTTGCAGAGCCGTTTTGGGACTAAACATGGGTATTTCATCGTCTCACCTCGCTAACCGGCAGCACAGGCCTGTCTGGGACAGCAGGGCGTACACATCGCGCTTCATAGCCACCCCTTTGTCCATATAAACGTTCCAGGAGCTGCCGAACTGGACTGATGCGCCATTCAGGCTATAGCTGGACAGGATGGTGTTAATCTCATCAGCATTCTCGGTCTCAAAATCCGCCTGCTGGCAGACTACCTCACGGATTACTCCCTGCTGGAATTCCGTCAGATTAGAAAATCCCCGGCCTACAATCCGGTTGTAGGTCAGGGAATCAATATGACGGGATGCCTGCTGCAGGGCTCTTTCCAGCCGTTCCTCTGGCACTGTGCTGCCCTTGTAGATATCTCGGTAGTATTCTGGGGCTACATATGGTTCATAGGGCATATTACTCACCCGCTTTCTTCCCCTTCACCGGCTCTGCCTTCGTGGCCTGGAGCGTTTCGATCTCAGCTCTCAGGTTCTCAATTTCTGTCCGAAGTCCGGTTGCTAATCCCTGAAGGCGTTCAACTTCTTTTACCGCCTTCATATGCTCTTCATACGGTACTGTCTTGCCCCTTCCATAGGCAACCACATTGCCATCATCGTCCAGGATATCAAAACCACTGTCCTGATAGCCCTTTTTCTGCGTCTCGTCGATGGTATATTCTCTGTTTCCTTTTACCGCTCTCATCCTATACCTCCTTATGCACTGACTTCTACGTTCATGGCGCAGCCCTCGATCTTCTTTTCGAGCAGGAAGAGGTCGCCAAAGTTCCGGTTCTGATACAGGTAACCATCTGCCGTCCGGCTGTCAGTTCCCGGAGTAAACAGCTTGATGTAGCTATATTTGTCACGACATACCACACAGGACGTATGGATCAGGATCCAGTTAATCTGCTTTGCGTCAGAGGCCGCCACACACCCTTCCGTGAAATCATATTTCGTTTTCATGCGCGCCGCCGGTACCATTTTGATTGTCACATCATCCAGGCTGTGCACTTTGCGGTTAATCGTAGACGGGCTTGTTACGGTCATAACCCGCTGCAGCCCCTCCGCTTCCTTCAGGATTTTGTTCATTGTCGGGGTTACATAGATGATTCTTCCCTCCTCCGGAACGCCTGCCTCATCCATGCGGGCCATCTCTTCGTCAAATGCTTCCAGGAAATTTGCAGCGGAAATCACATCGGTATTAATCCGACCGGAATATTTCGTCAGCTCCGCATGAAGTTTAGAATACCGGTAGGAATCCTTTTCCGGGATGGCCTGTGTCGTTTCAAACTCATTCTGGATATTTGCCACAGACAGGGTGAGATTGGTCTCGTCGATATCCATCGGGTCCACCCAGAACTCAATATCTCTATCGTGCTCCAGCTTCTTTGGAATCCAACTGTTGCTCAGCGTTCCGGTGTTAAATCCGGGTGTTCTGGTATGGTCCTTGTAGCCGGATACTGTCATAGTGGGAAGTTTAATCGTCTGTGCGTTAATAAATTTCACCTGCTGGTTGCTCTGTGCCAGCGCATCAGAACACAGTTCTCTCGCATACTTCTGCTGCAGGAGCTGCGTAAATGTCGTTGCATAATCATATACTGCCATGTATTAAATCCTCTCTTTCTTTAAAGTCCGAACGCCTTTTTCAGGGCGTCATCTGTTGTCTGTTGCTGTCCTGTCCCACCAGATGCCCCCACCTGAACAAATCCGGTGGCCTGCCCCGGCTGAGGCTTCAGTGCTGGCACATCCTCCAGCACCTTGTTCAGGGCAGTCTTCAGCGTCTCTTCGTTAATTTTCCCGTCCTGTCCCATCACCTGGCTTAAATCCGCCATCTTAAGGATATACGGGATTGTTTTTGCATCCAGCCCTAAGCTGATGGCCGTCATCGTGGCTGCATTGTCAATCATCGCTTTCTGGGCCGCGGCCTGTGCCTGTGCCAGCTGTGTCTGCAAGGCGCCGACATCTGGCTGCTGGGCCGCCTTCTGCTGCTTGAACGCTGTCATTGCCTGTTCTGCCTCTTCCTGGCTGAGTCCCTGCTGCTTAAAGTAGGCTTTCAAGGCCGTGTCCTCTTTGGCTGCCAAGGTGCCTTCCAGCATCTGCTGAATTTTGCTATAGTCAATCGCTGGGGACTGTCCAGTCTGTGCCTGTTGCCCTGCGGCTGGCGGTGTTTGCTGTCCCAGCTCGCCTGCAGGCGGTTCTGCTCCTGCGGTTCCAGGGTGAGCAAATAACTGTAAATTCATTGGAAATTTCTTTCTCATTACTTTCCTGCTCCTTTCCATTTTAAGAGTGTCGCTCTGTATTGCTATCCATTGTCATCGGTGTCACCGGCCGCGCACCTTTTTAGGCCGTGTCGCGTTTTGGCACATAAAAATAAGACGCATCACCCTGCGCCTCAAAGGGAGATAATCGGATCACCTCCTACTCGATTAGGTCTATTCCATATTCTACAGCACACATGTGTTCAATCTTACATCCTCTGGCATTCTCCCAGTCTGATGCAAAATACACTACATCTGCTGTAGACAACAGCTCCAATGATTTACCCAAGAACCAAAGCGGTCTGGCATCTGCGGGAGCATTCTGGAAAAACGAATCTATCACATCTACTGGCTCATCCAGATAAATTTCCGCCGCTTTAATCGCCTTTTTCCGTTCTCTCAAAATTTCCTCATCATTTTTGCCATTCATGGGCTGTGAAATGAATAATTTTTTCATTTTTTCCTCTCCTTCTGCTGTTACATCGCAACAATAATACAAAAATACCACCGGCCTTTATCGACTGGTGGTATAACTATTTCAATATTGAGTCAAATCGATGCATTGCCCGTTCATCTTTAGGGCGAATAATTATTTTTCCTTCTTTTACACATTCTCGCAAATGATCTTTGTATTCGTCAATACTCATATAACAGTCATAATTAAACCCCAGAGACTGTCCAGTCAATTCATGGAGCTGTTTTTTTAATTCCTGTATTTCCTTATCGGCCTTTAAGCGTTCCATTATTTTCATTTAACCATCTCCTCATACGCATCAAATAATTCCTTAAACAAACTCTTAAACTCTTCTTTTTCTGGTAAGTCGAGAACATCTCCTGCACTGATATTGGCAAATAACTCCAACTCCTTAAATCCCGGAATTGACCAGTATTCCTTGCCATGTCCTACTAATCCCGCAATTTCTCCATCCGTTAGGGCACTGACAATATCAGAAACTGCAAAGGCATTTTCATATTTTCCACCCGGCTCAAACCATTTTATGATCTGCTCCCTATTATCATATACTTTTTTCTGGCATGCTTCAATGGCCTGATGAAACCTTTCGTTTTCCCAGCTGTGGTACTCGAGTACATCCATACGATGGGATGTTTCGTGAACAAATACATAGTCCAGATCATAATCACTAATATGCGGCGCCCTGGGATTGTACATAATGATATCATCATCCGGGATATAAGCAAATGGCGCCGACAGCTCTACGTCCTCCGACATCTCGGTCATTTCTGTGTACAAAGCCATCATTGCCTTATGCCGGCTCGGATTATCATCATTTCTTAATCTTTCAGCAAACTGTTTATGGGCACTGAGAATATCTACTTCCGCTGTATCAGGCTCAGCTTTATCCTCCCATTCGCCGACTTTTATCTGATAGGCTGCCTTGTTTTCTGAGTCCAGCGAATACTTGGCCAGCCTCCCAAATTTCTCAACCTGCCTCTTTGCATAATTCCGTTCTGCTTCTTTCTTGTTGACCCGCTCGACTGCCTCCAGTTCCTCCCTGGTCCACGTGTCATCCGCTGTGGAAATGCCAGGGAAGTAAGTTGTATGGCCGTCTTTACATCGTGGATGGTACAGCCCTGCGGCAATGGCCGTGCTCATCAGAGGGTATGGACCATCTGACTGCTTTCCACCACTCCATACATCATCAATCAACACCTTATCAACAAAAGGAAGACATTTCGGGCAAGGATTCCCGCGTTTATTGACAATCACCGTAGTGATCCCCCATTCCTGCCGCTTCTCTCCCTCTCCTTGCAGATACGCTCGTTTACTGGCAGTCCTGATCGCCATATCAGCATAATCTGCCAGAGTATGGCGCGCACCGTTGGCATATTCGATACAGGTAAGGCCACGGGACAACATGTCCTTAGTCGCCATATCTACAGCTTTTTCATAGGTACCGGCTCCTGAATTGGCATACACCTGGGCGTTAAAAATGGCTTTCCGATACTGGTCGTCTGCCATCCGGAGGATCGCAGTTTCAGCCCGCTCCATGTCGTGGGTAGTCGCCTGAATCAGCGCCTCTAGCTTGCGGTCGTTGAGTCGGAAGAATTCTGCCGTCATAGCCTGATGGGCCGGCGTCTTATTCCGGCCATGTACCTTGAACCCTTTTTTTATAGCCTGGAGAATCCGGATCTCCTG
This sequence comes from [Clostridium] symbiosum, assembly GCA_036419695.1. Taxonomy (NCBI): domain Bacteria; kingdom Bacillati; phylum Bacillota; class Clostridia; order Lachnospirales; family Lachnospiraceae; genus Otoolea; species [Clostridium] symbiosum. Next base: position 913,718 of record CP143946.1, on the reverse strand, counting down.
CCGCATATTTCCAGTTTGTCTAGCCTGCCAGATAAGCTCGCCCATCTGCTGATTCATCGCCGCAAATTGCTTCTGGTACTTCTTCTGGTTCTTTTGCCTATACTTTTCCAGAGCTTTTAATTGCACTGCCTGCCACATGCTCCACTGAATTCCTTCCTTCGTCTCCTCGGCTCGATGCCGGTTCATGTTGCGGATCATGGACGCAATCAACTCGTTTTCAATTGCTTGGAAAGCGGCACCGATATCATATTCCGTCATTCAATCACCTGATTCACGATCTTTGCTACTCTTGCGCAGGCTTCTCTATTGTGGCATCGTATTGTATGGAACATCTTCTGTTCACCGTCACCCAGTTTCGTTACATCGATGCTGTCCAGTTCTTCCCAGAAATAAGGACAGCCTTCACAATATCCTGCAAGTTCAAATTTGTATGGCAATTCCACGTTTTTCACCTCCCATTGCTGTGTACTTTAAATCCCTGAGTTTTAAACTGCTGCGTCAGCCGCTTGAGCTGTGTAATACTTTTGCAATGGTCACACCGAAGTTCTGCATATTCCGGTTTCTCAACGGCGTAGACTCCGAACGGTACCTGCTCACTTGCTGTTTCCAGCAGCCCCTGGTACTCCTTCTGGCTCATCTGGTACAGGTGGTTCATTACCTTGACCCTCATCTGTCTTTCCTCCCTCCGTATTAAGCTGGAATCCACCAGCGACAAGATTCACCCCAGGTTCGTCCACCTCTACAATCCCCTGCTCTGCCTTCAGTCGTTTCACTTCTTCTGCCTTCCACGCCTCGTCCTTGCTATCTCCCCACATCTCTTCCACCTGCGCCTCAATGCTCATGATGCTGGCGCCTGGCCGGGCCTTGCTGAGTGTCTCCACCTGGCTCTCAAAAGATGGATTAGCATACTCTCCAAAGGGTATCTCCACCTCAACCTCCTCGATTGGCTGATTAAGCAGTATATGATAAGCGTTAATGCAGGCGGCCACTACGTCCGGCAGCGTCTCCTGCAGCGCCTCGATAATTGCATTCCTGGTGTACAAGGTTGCCTTCTCCTTCTCTCGCTGGGCCTCGGCGTTGTCCAACTTCTTGACGTCGATTCCCAACGTGCTTGGACTGATAACCCCTTGCAGGCAAAGGTCCAGTGCTGTACAATAGGATGCCAGATAGCTATCATGCGGGATGGACGGCTGGTCTGTGTTGACCTTATTTTCAGCCTTCTCCGACATATCGTTGTCTGAAGCAAAGTATCTGCAGTCAAACGGATTCGGCTTTAAAATCTGTCCTGTCTCTGGGTCATGCGGTACCAAACACTCGGGTATATAGGTTTTTGCCCTGCCAGCCCGCAGCGCATCCATCCACTGGGACCAGGATTCGTCGAAGGCGTCAAAACTGTCCAGTTTGCCATCAAAAATAGAGCCTCCGCGGCCCTCATACTTCGTAGACTCGTACACTTGCAGGGGGACGGCCAGGATGGTTGTCTTATCAAAGACTGTATCCTTAATCCCGTTGGTGGCCTCGATAGTACCCATATCCACTTGCGTGTCGCCCTTATACAACTCGTTTCGGATATACCCATAGCCATAGTGCTCATACAGGATATACTGCTGGCTCCGGACATTGTAAGGCGTCTTGAACACCACCTCCTTCAGGCGCCCTCGTTCCTTTACTATCTCAATTCGTTCGCCCGGATACCACTCCAAGATCGGGTACTGGCTCAGGGCTGTATCAATTGTCACCTTGTATGCGCCATCACCGATATATAGCACCTCTTTCAGGCTCTTCTCTAGTGCCTTGCGGAACTTGTTCTCCTTCTCAATCTCCTTCCAGAGCTGTTCCTGAGCCGGACTCTCGAAGTCAAAGTCGTTCATGTCGGCAAGTACAATCGCCGTCAGGATCCGGATGACGAGCCCAGGGAGTCCAGTGTGGATCTTGCGTATCTCCATACCCGGTGTGCACTTACTGGCCCAGAACTTATATTTATCCGCCCACTCTGGGTTTTGCTGATACATCTGCTCCAGCTCGCTGCTGTCGCCGCGATACCAGATACGGTTTCGGATGGCGCTCAGCTCGAAGTCCATGACCTCGTTAATCTGGATGTTGTTCCCACTCGCCGGCACCACATTCAGCCAGCTGCGTACCCCTCTTTTGATATTCTCATTCAATGTTGTCAGCCACCTCACTTCTACGCCTCCTATTGTTATTTTCTGGTAAAACTCCTATAATCTTAGTATAGGTGTGCCAGCACCAAATACAGAAGAAAGGAGCTTACCTGCATGCGAAGATATAATTCCCCTTTTAATGGCAACCGTTATGTATTAAATAAAGCCACCGGCGAGATACATGACCTGGATAACGAAACACCCCAATGTCAAATTGATGAAATTAACCATCAAAATGTATTGAACTGTGTCAGCTATGAAGATGCTGCATTAAGAGCAGCCTTTTTGTCTATCAATGGCGCAAACGGTTGCTACTATTGCAATCCATCTAAAGATAATGGATAATTGCCGGATTCAGCTATAGACCTAATTGTCTGTAGCTGTTTCTCTGTTAATTCTTCTGATAAAAACTCTGTCATGTCGTCCGGACTTTTCTTATCACGCAGGATGTCAAATATCAACGCGGAGTATTCGCTTACTCCGTTGACTGCTCTAAGAGCCTCAAATCTTGTCATTTATTTCCCTCCTCCTCAAATCCTATCATTTTCTTGTATGGAATCCATCCATACTGCGATGCATTAATTGTATGGTCATTCCGATCCTCGGGACGTTCCTTGTCTTCATCCCAGCTATATCGGTCAATCTCCCCCAGGTGCTCCACGCAGGTATCTACTACCAGGTAGCATCCCTGCTGTATCCAACCCAGCATCAACTTAATGCGGTCCAGAATTTCCACCTTCTTGTAGCTGTCGACGAAATTATACAGGCAACCGCGAAGCCGCTTATACTTCCGCAGCTCTGTTATGGTTGCCTGGTCCGCGCAGTCGATGAATACGTCCTTCGCGAACCCCCATTCCTTCCGGTTTCTTTCCAAGAACTCCACGAACTTCACGGCCGTGTCGCTGGGAGCCAATGGTGTGGACAGGTCCGCATTGCTGTATACTTTCTCATTCAGCACAATCAGCCGCCGGTCAACAGTGATGCCCTGAAATATCATAGCAATCGTATCAGGTGACTTGCTGGAGTACGATGTGTCCAGGCCGGCCGAAAACTTTTTGAACTTGATCTGCCCATCTTTAACCTGCTGACGCACCCAGGTCGCCGTCACCACATGTTTCTTTCGGTCAAAGTTCGGGAAGATAAGTCCCGTTGCCTTGCCGCGCAGACCAAGAATCTTGTTCTTGTGAATCTTAGTCCCTACTGGCGTGTTCTGGATTATCTGTTGCAGCTTCTCCGTCGATAATCCCAGGTTATGGGTAAAAGAAAAGAACCAATGCACCCAGCCGGGTTTTGGTTCTTCCTTTAATTCGTCTTTAATTTCCTGCGGTGTCTCATCGGCCCACTCATCAAGCGGCCTGGAACAGTTGATATACTCTTTGTATATCGGCAAATTCGGGTCATCCGGATTGAGCGTGGCCATCAGGTAGTCACATCTCATTGCGGCCTCCCGCACAAAGTCGATGTCGGCTGTATTTATCTCGTCAATATAAAGGCAGCCATACTGGCCGCCGAGAGCATCACGCCATTTCCGCTTGTTCCCGTAGCCGACGACAAAGATTATTTTGTCTCCGCCGGATGCGTGGAAAAGGATATGCGGCATCTTATACTCGCCGGAACCGTTGCCTTTGTACTCTACCAAAACTCCGAAGTCATCCAGAATCCCCAGGTCCTTGTTGATGATGTTCTTCTCGGCGGCGCCGGTGTCGTCCGCTGCTAGGATATGCAGCTTCTTCGGTGACTCGGCAACTTTAAGCATAAACTTAAATAGTCCCACCGTCGTTTTACCGGCCGCCGTTGTCCCCTCCAGGAACTCTACCGGCGCGTCGCAGCGGAGGAATGCCTTGTACTTATCCGACAGCAGTAAGCGCTCATCACTCACTATCCATCACCTCGCATCTGTTTCAGCAGGTCATCCAGTTTCGTCTTCTCGGTGTCCAGGCCGCCGGACAGCTCCACCTTGTCCTTGAACATACCCAGATGCCGGCCAATTAACTCCAGAGCCTTAAGCTTATCGGAAAGTTTATATTTCTTGACATATCCAACAAATTCTTTATCCTCTCCAGCCCCCTCATAAACATCCATTACTTCCAGGCCGGCAATACATGCCGCTGTTTCATTGTCCAAACCAGTAATATCCAACGGTTTTCCACTATCGTCAAACAGCTTCCTGATGTCGAAGAACCCTAATTTGGCCAGCTCCTGCAGTACGCGGTCTTGAGTAATCTCGGTACGCTTCTCGCGCTCCTTCATTCGCTTATCAATATAAACCACAACGTTAGTATTTGTTAGTAATTTACTTCCATTTACCCTTGCTGACTCATCCTTCTTGACCTTTGGATATGCTATCTTGTAAGCTCTGGTGGCATTTAAGTCAATAAGGTATTCATCAGCAAATATTTTCTGTTTTGGCGTCAATGCCATCAGGCTCATCTCCTTTTTCTCTCGTGTATTTTTCTTCCAAGAGGCCAAGTATAATTTCTATATAGTCTTCATAAAAGGCCTCCTCTTGTTCCGTACTTATTGATACTTTCAAAGTACTCCACATAAAAGCACCAAGTCCTGCCATCAGAATAATAATCGGAATCATGAGCACCAATCCCACAATCAAAATACCTAATAAAACTATACATTTTGTTTTTATTTCCACTTCTGTACTTATAATTTTGAGTATAGGGTCAGTATCAATTATGCTAAACAATTTTTCAGTATCATTTACAATATTTAATGAAAACGCCGCTACGATTGCGATAAAAAATGGAATAGAAAAACCTTTCCACCAGTTATTAATCCCCTGTGTTGAGCGCTTACGGAACTTTAGATACCTATAAAATGATTCTAGATGTTCTCTATCATAAACACTGTATCTGCCTGTGATATAATTTTTCCACTTGAAATATGTATTAACTTTTTGCTGTTCATCATTTAATTTTCTCTTTTCTTTTTCTTTTATTAATCCACAAACATTTTTATATAACCAAAATTCTTCATCGCTATTAAAATTATACTGTTGCTCTCTATTTTCTCTCTTCTTTCCCATATTTCCACCCCCTACTCTATTATACATCGAAATTCAGAAAAGAGAAAGACTCCCTATCGCTAGGATGTCTCATCGCATATCTGGTTGTCGGGGAGGAGGATAAACCAGATACCAATCGGAACGCCAGGACTCGAACCTGTGACCAGCGGCCTTACCCGGTTGCCGCTCTACCATCTGAGCTACGTTCCACTACCGGGTCTTCCCCGGTATGCACCAGCTCTGCGTGTCTGGCTGACGGGTATCTTTCGGGCCGCACAGCAGCCAACTGGTATGACACCAACCAAGGACCCTTTCGTGTCACCTAAACGCTGCTTTCTATCCGATTTGTGAAGCCATGAAGAAAGCAGTAAGAACGTCGGCTTCTAATCGGCCACCAGGCTGTTACACACTGGCGGCCGATTATGTTGATGGAGGGGGAGCCGCTGGCTTTAATGCCTTTGGCTTCATAATACACTATAGCATTCCGAAAACGGAAAAACCGGAAAAATCGGAAAATTTTACGATACTTTCAAGAAATTTTCAAATTCCTTCCGTATTCCATCTGGTGTTGCCTTCCTCCCCATCCGAACTGCAACTTGTGCCCAAGTCATTTCTTCAAAAATCTTCATCCGGATTATCCGCTGCAACCGCTGTGGAACCGTATTCAACCACGCCTCGACCTGCACCTTAATCTCCGCAGCGGCGGCTATTCGTTCCTCCAATAATTCTTCGGTGTCGTCCAAAAGGCTCGGTGTCTGCACGGTTGTATACGCCAAGCCCTCGATGTGGAAGCTTTGGGCCGCATAGGGAAACTCGTGCATGGAGCCTTTGACGGAATCCTGAAGAATCACCTTGCGTCGCTGCCTCAATCTCTGAATTTCCTTTTCTGTCTCCTTGATTAACTCACAGGCGTCTATGTATTGATTAAGAATCTCCTTTTCCAACGGTATCACCTCCCATCACCGGCCGCTGCCAATACGCCCCCATGAGATACAGGTACCGACCGCAGTCACAAGTGACCCGCGTATCCAGCGCCGAATACTTCCGTCCGCATACACGACATTCTTTTCTTACATCGAATAAGTTTACTTTATCCATCTTTCTCCTCCCGATATAATCTGCTTGTCCTGCTCTCCTGCAGCTCCACCACCGGACACAGCACCGTGTAGCAATATGCTGGCATCTGCGCCGACCAGGTCTCCGGCCGTGGCCCTTTTAATATATCGTCCTGGACGGATGCCCGACGGCGCCGCTGCTCTGCTACTTTTATGTAATCTGTTTTACTCGTTAGCCTCACTCCTTCTTGGTTAAATGTCAATTTACTTGAGTAAATGTCCCAGAAAAGTTACCTCGTACAACATCACATTGTTCCGGACTGCATCCACACTCTTCTTTGTTAGGGCATGAATAACAGTAAAGATCCTGTAACCATTCTGTAATCCAATCCCAGCTAAACTCTCCATAACCATTTGCTTTGCAAAATTTGTTTAGCATACCGAAACACTCAGGGCATAATTTACGTGTATAAAAATCCCCATCATATACCCCGGTTTCATAACTATATTTCTGTCCTGGTTGTATTAATTTTTTACAGAATTCACATTTATGTTCCTTCCTGGCTATGACAATTTTTTGATTATTAAAATCCGACACTTCACACCTCCTCTAAATCCTCATTTTCCCAATAATACCAAAGCGCTTCAAAAGACTCTTCTGCCTTGTTCCTGGTATAAAACCGCTTTCTCTTATCCTTTTTTCGATGTAAAGTTAATCCATGCATTTTTCTGGCATTATTTGTCCCAAAGAACATTCCCATACTCTTTCCTTTCTTCTGCAAAATCCTCATATGTCAATTACCACATATAATATTTCTTTTTCCATTTTTCATAACACCTCTTACATGCACAGGATGGAGAATGAACTATTTCGCCACTCTCAATGTCTGTTTCAAAAAAATCTGTAATCTGTTCATAATTACCGCAAAGTGATCTTCCCCCTACAAAACAATGAAATTTAGCAAGAGGATGTACCCAGTCTGGCTTACCCTCTAAAATCCTTTCTCTAACTGGCAATTGCCATACAGGCATCATACTATCCATAGTATTTTTAGTATTTTTCATAAAATCTCCACTAAATCCTCATAGTCTTCTTTCCATTCCAGCGGTTCCCCGCATTCCTGACAATAATTGTCTCCCAGTTCAACCTCATTTCCGCATTCCGGGCATTCATAAAACATCCTGTTATCCATTGTTATTTCTGCCATGACTTTCCTCCATTAAATCATCATTTTCATAACATCTCAATTTTCTTTTTGTAATATCGTATTCAAAATTTACCGCAACGCCGGCGTCGTGCCAAACACCAACTAAAAACGGTAATCCCGCATATCGTCCTTTAGTTTCACACTTTACAATTCCATATGCTTCTATTTCTGGGCAGTATACTGGTCTTCCTGCCATTTCTTGCAATTTCTGCTGAGTAAGCGGATCTTTATTCATTTTCTCTCCTTTAAATCCTCATTTTCCCAATAATACCAAAGCGCTTCAAAAGACTCTTCTGCCTTGTTCCTGGTATAAAACCTCTTTCTCTTATCCTTTTTTCGATGTAAAGTTAATCCATGCATTTTTCTGGCATTATTTGTCCCATAGAACATTCCCATACTCTTTCCTTTCTTCTGCAAAATCCTCATTTTGTTGACGTCAACAAAATCATCAGATTATTTGTTTCTCTCTCAAATCCAATTACATCGGTTATACCGCAGTCATATGTAATACACAGGTCGTTCAATGTGTTCAGGGTGATGCTTCTGTTATGCTTTAAATTATCTAACATGCCTCTGCTCATGCAGTATTTATGGATTAAATCATATTGGCTGATTCCTTTTCGTTTCAGCGTCTCCCAAAACGGCTCGAAGGTAATCATATCATCTCGTCCATTGCCCGCAGGATTGTCTCGCATGCATCGTCCCATCCCTTGGCATAATCATCCTCACCGTCACAGCCAGATAATCCTGCTATGGCCTCTGTCAGTGCTTTACCATCTATCCTGCTGCGTCGTTCCGGTAGCCGTAAAGTACGCGGCATACCTGGATGATCGCTCTCCAATTCCCCGGCCTGTATCAGCTCCTGCACGTATTGATGTGCGGTAGACTGCGCACAATAAGCCATATCAGCAATCTCTCGTATCGACGGCGGGTAATCATACTCCTGTATGTAATCAATAATCACTTGTTTCACTCTCTCCTTGGTTTTCACCGTTCATCATCTCCCACACTATCTTGTCATAGTCATACCCGTGTTCCTCCAGGTTGTGAAAGCGGTTCTTTGGCGGTTCTTTTCCTGTAGATTTGTCCACCTTCAATGGGAAGACGCCTTTCCAGCCCTGAACGATTGACTGCTCTAGTATTGCTGTTTTTACGGATATTTCACCGCCCGGTGCTAGTTTGTCCAATTGTTTCAGCAGTAGCTTAATGGCATGTTCCGTCATTGGCGCTTTTATTTTTCTGCGGTACTCAATAAAGTCGCAAATCGCTTGATTTAATTCTGTGTCATCGGCATACACGGCTTTTTCTGGTATCTTGTTAGAGATACTCTTTTTAATACTTCTTCCTTTCTTTACTTCTTCTATTGTCGTCGTTTGATTGTCGTTTGATTGTCGTTCGCCTGCCATCTGATTGTCGTTCTGTGTGTCGGTTGACTGATAGCAATCATAGTTTTTTACTGTAAATACAGTATATTTAGTGTGGCTTTCGCTTGTCACTTCGCCTGTCGTTTTTAAATGAGAAATTGCGGTTCTTATCTCGCGTTCGGTAAGTCCAGTTTCTTCCGAGAGTTTCCGAATGGATGAGATAAATGATCCTCGCGGGACCTCCGCCCCCTGAAACCTCCCGTCTTTCCAATTTGCTCTCAGCAGCATGTGGAGAAACAGCCGGCAAGTATTGATGTCGCTGTACCATTCCCAATCCAAAATCTTCCGGTCAATTTTTATATAACTCCCCACTTAACCACCGCCTATCCCAAACATGCTCATCTGTCCAGGCACTCCCTTACATCTCATCCCAACCGCAAACTTTCTGGCGCCCCTCTGCGCCATGCGGATACTTCGGATCCGTTTGTCCTGCTTTGCCGCCCATCGAGCCGCTTCCTGGCGCCCTTCCGGTGTCGTTGCCGGCAGATAATAACCTCGGCCGTCATCCTGCGTGAGGATAGGATAATCCTGCCTCAGAGCCTCAATTGCCCGCCTCAGGCTGCGGTCCCCGCACCGGAGTTTTTGGCACAGTTCCCGGCGGGTCTGGGCGTTCTCACGGCCGATTCCCAGGGCGTTGTAAACGCTATATGTAAATACTTCGAATTCGTTGATATTCCTCGCCTCCCCTCCGGAGGATACGGGCGGCCTCGGTCTGACCGCCCGTCACACTTAAGTGGCATTGTATCGTGATATACCAACCTTAAAAGTGCATGAAAGTTGATAGTTGCTATGTAAAGCCTTTCGGCACTACATCTTTGTTATATTTTCAAAATGGCCGAAGTTCTCTGACTCCGTTGCCTGATATCCCTTAATCCCATACACCTTGTACCGTTCCATAAACCGGATGTTCCCCAGGCTATGGGCCTGTGTGTGGTGTTCCCGGCACAGCGCGATAATCTCATTCTCGCTGTCGTCAAAATTCCGGCGGTCATTGCCCATCCCGATCGCGTCCACATGGTGAATATCGGCCGGACGGCCACAGATGCAACACCGCTTATGCCGGATACACTGAATCAGGTAGGCGTTGATATCGTCCGTCCGCTTCAATCCGCTCTCCGTAAGGATAATCCCATTTTGCAGACAGACATCCATCAGAAAGTTGATAAACTCCCGCGCCGTCGTCATGGAGCAGTTGGAGAGGCTGAAGTAATCGCTCCCCGTTCTTTCGATGTACCCATATTTCATCCACTCTTTCGTGGCCTCCGGCGGGTCCCCAGTATAGTCGCTGATATCCCGGAGCGTGGCATATATCTTCTTACGCTGCCCGATGGAGATACGACGGCCGTCGTCCAGGGTGAGCTCGGCGTGGCGGATGTTCTGGCGTTTAATCAGATAGCGGATATCCTGCGGCAGGTGGACTAACAGGTCAATGCCCTCCTCCGCCGCCCGGTATCCGGTTATGTCAGTAAAGTAGTTCACGCTTCCATCGCCTCCTTAATTCCACGGCAACCCACAGTCATCATCCGGCGGCACCGTCGTGGGATCCGGTTCTTTTTTCGTGGCTGGCTTATCTGATTTTTCCCGCAGTGTATTCATTGCATCTTTAAACTGCCCGACGCTCATATGGGAGATCTGATCTACCTTATAGTTCGCACATACGCTCCTCCAGCCGATCCCTGTTCTCGCAAGCTCTTTCAGTAGCGTGTTGATTTGTGCTTCTGTCAGTCCCTCCTGCCTCCTGAGCGACGCTGTCGGCTCTTCTATCGGCTCTGTCTTTGGCCCAGCTCCCATGTGATACACTGCTTTGCACATCCGGTCATTCCAGATTTCCAAAGCATTGATTCTGCCTTCGGCGTCATATCCAATCTGACTCACCGAAAATTTATCATAGCAGGTGTATGTCTCTTTTGTGCCTGTCTTCTTTGTCACGATCTTACATCCCTGCTCTCCAATCCAGATGAAGGGGGCCGTATATAATTCACGGCCGATCCCCCAGTTGAAACACGCCCGCTTGAAACTGTCGGAGGCAAGCCCCTTCTCTTTCTCGGTGTAGCTCTCGGTTCCGGTGTCCTCTTTCTCGATCCACTGCTTCTTTTCACTGTCCCAAAGCGATACAATACAGTTCGCATTCTCCCGGCAATGCCGTCGCTGCCAGTTCATCGGTCCCACCGTCTCGTCCAGAATGTTTTGATCCACACGGGCATCCTTATAAAGCAACACTGAAACACCGTTCGCTTTCACTGTCGCGATTCGGCAGTCAATCTCGTCGGCTTTCAAAAGTCTAAACTTCAGATTCTCCATCGGCGCTTTCCTCTCTCTCGACGACACGGGAGGCCCACATATCAGCCATATGTAACAGCAGATATAACGGCGTCTCCTTGCCCTGGATCTGGTATTTAAATGGTCCGTACATGCCGTTATGCATCAGGATTGCCCAGTTCTCTTCTTCTGTTAGGCGGATGTATCTCTCTGCCATCTGGATCGAGCGGACCTCGTGGTCCACATACAGCAGTTCCGGATTGCTCATGTATGGCTTCTTAGGGGACTGGTATGGTTCAGGGTTCGGGTTCGCCTTGGTAGCCCGACCGGTCAGCATGTTTGGGACATAACCATACTTACCAAACTGACCGCATTTTCCAAAATCGTGAAGCAGCGCGCAGAGAATCACGCTCTCCGTCCCTATCTCTGGATAGAGCAATGCGCGGAGCTGTTCCATGATTTCATAGACATTCAAGCTGTGTTCTGCAAGTCCGCCCTCCTTTGCAAGGTGATACTGTGTGCTGCAGGGCTGAGTAAAAAAGCCTGCCGTTCTCATGTAGCCAATTAAATTTAAAATACCATCTCGTCCTGAGTTGATTAAAAGTCCTTCGATTCTTTCCTGTGCTGATGTCATCTTATCCTACCTCCTGAAATCTCATCTCAATTTTCCCTCCGTCACTCTCCCGGACGGCCTCTCTCATCCGATCAGCCATACGCTCCCGTTCCCGGAGCTTCTGTCTGCACTCGTCACAGAGCATCCCCTCGCCAGGGTCCAGGTAACAGCTGCACATGTCGCATCGATAACAATTATTCATCTCCACTCTCCTCTGCGAGTTCGAGCCCAAGGATAGCAGCAGCTACCTGGGGGTCGATACCGTACCTGCTGGAATTAAGATAGCCTTCAAAAGCCTTTACTCTCCCACACAGAAATGTCATATCGGTGTACTCATCGATAGGCACGCAAATTGTTTTTTCTTCCATCTTGATTTCCTCCTGTAAATCCCTTACAATAAGGGTGTAATTATTTTTTAATTTCCTGAACCTGCACAGTTGCCGCTGTCAGGTTCTTTTTCTTTCTCGGAGCCAGCTTGCCCGTGTAAAGATTCACACCAATGGCCGCTCCAGCTCTGTTTGTTCCGTTTCTTCGTCTGCTCATCCTTCTCCTTCCGCTTTGTTTATGAATAAATACCGCGTGTCTAAGAGCACTGCAATTTCAGTATTTTGCATCTTCTCTAAAGGCGCTACATCAAACCCCAGCTCCCGCAAGTATTCAACTGCTCGCTTTGCATTTGTCTTATTCTTAACTTCTGCCTGTACGGCTGCATAATTCGCTTTCACCTTACGTTTTGTTTCCTCGTTGGCTTTATCCAGCCGAAGCAGTTCCGGAGAGAGAAAGATAATATTCTTCATCACAAGCTTTTCAACGTTTCGGATCTCTTTGAGATAATGGCTTAATCCACAATAACTGTTTGGCTCATATTTCAGTGATGACGTTTTACTGAGGATTTCAATTAACTTCTCATTCTCCTTCTCCGCCTGCCATACAAGTCCCTGTATAATTTGTATCTGTGGAATTACCTGGCTATCCTGAATGTTTCTCCTTCTCTCGGCCTGAACGGCTTTTTCATACTGGTTTTCAATTTCCATTAACGCATCATTACGGCTTCGTTCAACAAAAGCTGATACATCCTTTTTGCTTAACATCTTCCTTTTACCTCCTCTGTTATTACATCCACCCGGCCGCCCGAAGGAATACCCCCGCGGCAACAATCCAGCCGTATGCCATCCATACCATCATGTTAGTCATCCGCTCTACCTGCCTGTCCGCTTCCGACTCCTGCGCCGTCTCTCTGGCCTGCCGAACGGCCGCGGGTCCATTGCTATAATGTCTGTGCATTGTTATCACCTCCTCTTGCCACATGATTAATCAAAATGTCCAGATTAATCAAGATTCTTCGTCCGGCCCGGTAAACTGGTATCTCCCCTTGATTCACCATTTTACGGATGCGCCACTCTCCAAGACTACTATCTGGGTCCTGCTCTTTAAAATAGGTTGCACACTGCTTAATCGTCCTCATTTTGGGTATCTCTGTCACCTCTTTTCCCCTCCTTTCCTTCTCTTCCCATTGACACTTGCTCGGTATGGTGATATATTAGCCATATCGAACAAACGTTTGTATTAGGCACTATTTTTGTTTCTTAAAAACAGCCACATAAAATCATATTCTGGGAAAAAAACTTTCCATATTTTTTTTGCGTCATCAAAATAAATACCTTTTTCTGTGTTGCCACGAATGTTGTCACTCACAGTTTGGTAGCGACATCCTAGTAAATCCGCCATCTGTGAAAATGTAATATTTTTAGTCTCCATCGCGCTAAGTAAATTAGGATACACGTTTTCACCTCCTTGTGTTCGTCTCTGCGAATACCATGCTTGTATTATATTCTCAGTAGCGACCATTGTCAATAAAAAAATTCGCCTCTGCGTATATATTTTTTGTTTTTTCTCTTTTTATATTTGTTTTTGCGTGATTTTCTATTTACAATATTCGCTAAATCGTATATAATGAAATCACTTAGAGCGAGGTGTGATTATGGAAAGAGAAGAAATAATTGAGCGATTGATAAAAGAACAGGGATTAAGCTTAAGAGCTTTCGCAGAAAAATGTGGCATTCCTTATACCAGCTTTTATACAATTTTAAATAGAACTGGTATTGGTAGGACAAGTGTGGATGTGGTAATTACTATTTGCAAAAATTTGGGTATAACTGTTGATGATTTAGAAAGAATGGTAAACGAAAATAAAAGTTCTTTTGAGCCAACATATGAAGATGTAGAACAATTAGTTGCTAGAAATGGTAAAAAAATGTCAGTGGAACAAAAGATGCGCCTGATCAAATTACTGTCCGAAAATGAATAAAAAGGTGTGGTTTTTTTGGAAGAGTATATTAAGCAGAAAATTTTATCCGTTTACAAAGAGTGCAAAATTAATTCATTTCCCTTAGATTGTTTTATGATGCTCAAACATTATGGTTTTACCGTACGAACATACGAAGAAGCAAAATTAAAAGATCCGGAACTTTATGAAGCTATACGCTCTTATTCCGATGATGCGATGAAGTATCACAATTATGTTTATTATAATCGCTGGGGTAATATTGGGCGAATTCGGTTTTCCCTTATGCATGAATTAGGACATCACATCCTTAAGCATAAAGGAGAAAGCAAGAAAAATGAAGATGAGGCTGATTATTTTGCCAGTAATATATTAGCGCCGCGATCCATCATGTATAGTTTAAAGTGTCGCAATGCTGAAGATGTTCATAATATCTTTGAGATATCCTACTCCGCTGCGAATCGTGCGTGGTATGATTATCGACATGGATATCGGACATCAGTTGACAAGGAAATTAAAAACTGGTTTTTCCCAGAGCCCCTAATACCAACTGCCACAGTAGATATAGTCGAACATCCTGCTGTCCCTTCAGCATGTGCTGAATCAGGTGCTGTTTATGTGCCATCAAAAGAATTTGAAGAACGACGCGCTAAAGCACTTGCCAGTATACGACGCAAACGTCTGAAGCTCCAAAAGCAACTCAGTGAATTGGAAAAAGACTTGAAGATAATAGGTGGCACTGATTCCGATAGTGCATTCTCAAAAGCAGAGTATCATTATCTATACGGAAATGACTTATGATTAAAATAGCGGTGTGGCTTTTTAATAATTATCTTAAAAAAGAGGAGGAATAGAAGTATGAGGAAACTAAGGCTTTTTATGGCGACAGCTTTACTGACATTGAGTATGGGGATGACGGCCTTCGCCGGAACCTGGCAGGCTCAAGAAAATGGTCAGTGGAAGTATCAGAATGATGATGGGAGTTATGCAACAGGCTGGATCGAAGATAGTGGGAAGAATTATTATCTGGATGCAAATGGAATAATGCTTGCAAACACAACAACACCTGATGGAAAGCAGGTTGGGGCGGATGGCGCATTGATACCAGCTCCTCTTTTTGATTATGATCTTCCTGATTGCCACGTAACTTATACAAAGCATGAGATTGCTAAAGATCACAATGGCGACCCCTGCTTGATTCTATACTATAATTATACGAACAAATCCGCAGAAGCCAAAAGTGCTATGGGAAACACCTGTTATATAGAAGCATATCAACATGGTGTAGAATGTGATTACGGTTATCTGTCTTATGATGACGATAACCAAGCTACTGAAAACCACTATAAAAGTGTTCTAACAGGAACTACAATTGAAGTAGCTGAGGTATTTAAAATTACGGATACCAGTGATGTAACGCTTATCCTTAGCGATTTGTTTGATTGGAAGGGAGAATCACCTACGCTCACTGTTGTGCTTTCTCTTAACTAAGCACTTCAAACAAAAAGCCCTACATAAACTTATTGGAAGGAAGTAAATTATGAAAGCGAGAATCTGTCCAAATTGTGGAGCCCCCGTTACAAAAAATAAATGTGAATATTGTGGACAAAGTTTACCAAATCATTTTAACATAGCGGAACTAACCGCCCAAAAGCCTTGGCTGAAAAAAATATTTACACCATATGGAATAGTCGCTTGCATATTTTGGACGTGTTGCTGTATATATAATATTTCTTCAATTGCAAAAGATGGGATAGCGAGCTTTATTGGAGTTAGCCTGTTTGGATATGTTCTTTTCATGGTTATTGCAGACATATTATATTATAAAAAACATCCCTTCAACACTAAGACAGTTCATTCGCCTAACAATGTCCGCCCTATGCATACGACTTCGCAACTGTATTCCGCTTCAAAAACATTTGACCAGATGGAAGGACATGAGTTTGAATTTTATTGTGCAGATCTCTTGAAGAAAAATGGATTTCAAAATATAGAAGTAACAAAAGGTAGTGGGGACCAGGGTATTGATATTATCGCGCACAAAGATGGCGTGAAATATGGTATCCAGTGCAAATGTTATACTTCTGACATTGGGAACAAAGCGGTGCAAGAAGCTTTTGCTGGAAAAACTTATTATGGATGCCACGTAGCTGCTGTACTTACTAATCGATACTTTACTAAATCAGCTAAAGAGTTAGCAGAAAGAAATGCTGTACTACTTTGGGACAGAAACAAACTATTGACTCTGGCTGGGGAAACTGTCTTGTCTTCTGGCGATTTGAATCAAACTCATATTGCTACAGTAGAGGAAGCTAGGCAAATTATGCAGCCACATATTGACGCGATAAACAATCATTACCGCAATCGTCATAATTGATATTGCAAACAATCGGACAAATAACATAGTAGAGCAATACAAAAATAGGCAAAAAGCCCCTGTGCTGCAAACACAAGAGCTTTTCGCATAGATTCCACTTACCGGATTTTCCGGAGTGATATAATCTACCTTAGACAAGTAAATTATATCATCCTGGATGCCCCCGGTCAATGGGTGTATTTTTTATACTCAAAAATAATTGCAATGTCGCAATTTTACAGAAAGGATGATAGTATGGCAAGCATAAGACAGCGTGGTGGCTCTTATCAAGTCACAGTCAGCAACGGCCGCAGGGCTGATGGCACACAAATTATAGAAACTGATACCTACACGCCCGAACCCGGCATGACGAAAAAACAAATCGAAAAAAAGTTGAATGAATTTGCCGTGGATTTTGAGCGGGCAGTAAAATCAGGGAAATATTTAGATGGAGAGAAGATCACCTTTGAAGAATTTTCAAAGCGCTACATGAACGAATATGCGAAGCAGCACATCGAAAAGCCCACCCTGGCTCAATACGAAACTCTTTTGCGAATCCATATCATTCCCGCCATCGGGAATCTAAGGCTGGCTAAGATCCAGCCAGTGCAGCTCAATAAATTCTATCTATCCTTGTCCGAGAAGCGCAAGGATGACCGCCCCGGCGGATATTCTCCGAAGACGATAAAGCATATTCACACTTTAATAAGCGGAATCTATAAGGTGGCCGTGCTTTGGAATGTGGTGTCAGAGAATCCCTGCACGCGCGTAGCTCCTCCAAAACAGACGGGTGGTAAAACTATCAAGCATTTTACTTTGGAGCAAGCAGAGGCCTTCCTGGAGTCCCTAAATCATCCTTTTCAAATACAGGTTAAGGGACATAATCGGGTAGACGACACCGGCAAGAGCTACCACGTAGACAGCTACATTCAAAAAAGAAACCTTCCACTCCAATTTAAGGTTTTCTTTTACCTGGCCCTGTTTTGCGGTCTGCGCCGTGGTGAACTGATTGCATTGGAATGGAGTGATTTTGATTTTAAAGAAAAGACTTTAAATATTTCAAAGAGCAGCAGTCTTGTAAACGGAAAAGTAATCACCAAAACCCCAAAAACAGAATCCTCAAACCGCATTATCTCTGTACCTGAATCCGCTATACAGCTTGTTCGATTATACAGGAAGAAACAGGTTAAACTGCGTCTGAAACTGGGCGATGCATGGAAGGGTGACAATTATGTATTTATTCAGTGGAATGGGCAGCAGATGTATCCCAGCACTCCTTATGGCGTGTTTAAGGACGTGATCCGGCGATACAATGCAACCGTGAAAGACGAGAGTAAAAGGCTCCCGGATATCCCCTTACATGGACTCCGTCATACATCAGCCACTCTAATGATTTCCCAGAATGTTGATATCAGAACCGTTTCAGGCCGCCTTGGACATGCGCAGACAAGTACAACAACAGACATTTACAGCCATTTCCTAAAGAGGGCTGATACAGCTGCTTCTGATACGTTGGAAGAGCTTTTTAAAAGCAAAAAAGTCGTGAAAATTAGTCAATAAAAAACGTTAGTCAAATGTTAGTCAAATGCAAAAAAGACACCCCATACAGGATGTCTTTTTTCTGTGAACCCTTGTAAAATAAGGGTTTTCGTACGTGCGTGAGAAGATTCGAACTCCCGACACCTTGGTCCGTAGCCAAGTGCTCTATCCAGCTGAGCTACACACACTCATTGAAGGACAACGTCCTTAACAACGTTAATTATTATATAATAATTTTCCAGGATTGTCAACTATCTATTTCATTTTTTATCTATATTTTTTTCTTCCTTCTCCCTCTCTCCCATCCGTATTCTCTTAAGTTTATTTTCCTCTTCCCACTCCGCCCCTGTCCCCACTCCTCGGGGCCAGGTTTTATTCCTCCGATTGTATATGAGTTTCTAGAAAAGCTTCTATAAAAAATTCTCAAGACAGCGATATAGAATCCCCGCATCAATCGGCTTTGTTAAATAGTCACTAATACCGGCCTTCAGAGCTTCCTCCCGTTCATCGTTGAAGGCGTTTGCAGTCATTGCGATAATAGGGACTCTTGCAGCATCCTGGTGCCCCAACCCCCTGATTTTCTTTGTAGCCTCGATTCCATTCATGACAGGCATCCTGATATCCATCAAAATGGCATCATACCAGCCCGGAGCTGAGTTTTCAAAAATCGCAACCGCCTCTTCACCGTTGACAGCACACTCTGTCGTTATTCCTTTCTGCTCCAGCAGCATTTCTGCAATTTCTCTGTTAATCTCGTTATCCTCAACCAGTAGAATGCGCGCACTGCGAAACCTGTTTTCGCATTCACTGCTGCTTCCTGTCTGATCTTTACTCCGTCTTTCATCCATCCCGGGGGCTTTATCCAATTTTTTCATAGGAATAATAACCGTAAAAGTCGTACCTTTGCCAGGTTCACTTTCCACACTGACCGTACCGTTCAAAAGTTCAACCAGTCTTCTGCTGATCGAAAGACCCAGGCCCGTTCCCTCGAATATTCGGCTCCCTCCGGAATCTTCCTGTTCAAATGGTTCAAACATCCGTTCCATAAATTCGGCCGACATTCCTGCTCCTGTATCTGATATAACAAAACGAATAAGATGGACGTCTTCTTTGGCCGCATCCGCCGTGACTGAGAACGTAATCGTTCCCTTCTCCGGCGTATACTTTAAGGCATTACTTAAGAGATTCATGAGAATCTGATTCAGTCTCAGACTGTCACACAAATAATATGTCCCAACTTCAGGCGCAATCTCTACCGAAAATTTCTGGCTGCGCTCCTCCGCCTGGACTTCACTGAGTACCACAACGCTGCGTATTACTTCTTTCAGATTCATCTCCCTGATTGTGATTCCCATCTTCCCGCTCTCAATTTTCGACATATCCAGAATATCGTTAATCAGGGAAAGTAAAAAGGTCGCCGACATATCAATTTTTTCCAGACAGTTGAGCAGTTTCTCTTTATTCTTCGGCTTTTCTTCTCCTTCCGGCCGGTCCGTATCCAGCAGTTTTTCCGCCCTAAACGCCACCGGTCCCTGCAAAATGTACCTGGCCATGGATGACATTCCGATAATAACATTCATTGGCGTCCTTATGTCATGACTCATTCTTGAAAGAAAGTCCGTCTTGGCCTCATTTGCCTTCTCGGCCATGGCCAGTGCGTTCTGAAGCTCTGCCTGTTTTCTTTCCTCTTCCTTCTTCACATCATCGACGTCTCTCAGATAATACATAACTCTGATGCAGTTCGTCGTCATTTCCAGAAGCTGGATATGCATGGAATACCAACGGTAAGTTCCCGCGGCTGTCATGCGCCGGTATCTGGTTGTCACCTCTGTTTTTCCGCTCTCGAATTCTTTTTTCAGATTTTGCGGCTGCAGGATCCTTCTGAATTCCTCCCTCTCTCCAGGATGGATCACCGCCTCGGCAGCCCAGTCAATCTGCTCTGTAATGGACGGGACAAAGCGAAGATGCTGCTCTGCCGAGTCTCCCTTCCACTGTTTCAGATAATCGGAGTACAATTCGCCTTCGTAAATCTCATTGTAGGAATCATTTACCGCACGCACAAAGCGTTGATTGGCATGTTTCTCTTCTATCCTTGCCCTTGTCAGTTCATCCGTATCCCGGTATGTCAGCATCATTTTATCCGGCAGTCCGCCCCTGTCTTTCAGAAAGGTTCCGATCAGTTCACAGTAGCGGTATTCTCCCATACTGTCTTTTCTTCGGACTTCCACTACAATTTGCTCTTTTCCGGTCCCCATATTTCTTCTGATGTTATCGAGAGTAAATGAATCAAAGAAACGTTTCCTGTCATGGGGGTGGATTAGAGTTTCTCCATACAGACGGTTGAACTGGCTGAAAGATTTCTCCTGAAACATGGCTTTCAACTGACCGTCGCTTTTATAGACCAGATACTCGCCCGAATTAAGGTCCACCATAAGAAATTCGCCAAATAAATTCATAATACAGGAAAGCAGATCATTTTTTTCCCGTTCCAGCTGCTTTTTCTCTTCAATATTGACAATTAAAGCAAGCATGATTATATCGTCTTTATCGCCCCCTGCCATCTTTAAAGTAGTCGCATACCAATGATACCTTCCATCATTCCCGAGTCTCCGGCATTCCATGTATCCCGTCGTTTTTCCCTGTTTAAAGCGCTCCATCATATTGTCGGGCGAGAATGTCCTTTGAAACTCCTCCCGGTCATCGGGATGGACCTTTGACAAAATATCTTCAAAATTCACATTATCCCTATTTCCGCCCAGATCCACCCGTCCGTTCCCCTGTCGGAATATAAGTTTACCTCTGGTTATGTTAAAATAAATTACCTCATCATAAACCTGTTTGACTGCCTCATCCATCGTTATATTTATGATTCTCTCTTTTATTCCACTTTCTGCAGACCGGTGGCTTTCCACCTCGGCAAAGACATGAGGCCTTATTGTAATGACATAGGCGGCAATTTCTTCCTCTCCCCATTCTGTCGCAGATGCGTGAATCTCCCCAGATGCTCCAAAAGGATTGTCCAGACAGACTTCAGAGAATGAGTTTCTGTTTTCCAACCCACAAAGGGGAAATTTCCTGCCGGCCACCTTCCAAACTTCATCACAAATCTGCCCTTCCCGAATTTCAGGAACTGCTTTTTTCATAGTTTCATTATAATATAAAATCCTATGATCATCCCGCCGTATTACAAGGACAGAAGTATCGCCAAGGTTATCTAAAATGTTTTTATATATTGAATCAGCCCTCATCCGTCCACCTCGCAGTTTAGAGAAAACAATTATCATCCTTCATTTATGATTTTATTATACACGAAACCTTATAGAAGTAAACTTGACTTTCTGAAAAACAGCAAATCTCTCAGTTTCCTGGTTTTTATAAGCACCCAAAAAGATGCTTCGTATAGCAGTCTTTGTTTAAAGTAAAAAAGGCTTAACGAACCTGCCTTTTTATTACAGCAAAAAACCTGATGCACAACCTCTTTATTTGACGGTTACCTTTATTGCAACAAAAAAACCAGAAATCCCATTATTACAAGATTTCTGGTTTTCTGATTCCCAAATGCCGCAGACCGGAATCGAACCGGTACGAAGTTTAACCCTCGCAGGATTTTAAGTCCTGTGCGTCTGCCAGTTCCGCCACTGCGGCATATCTGGTTTTTCACAGATAAATGGGGCCTATAGGGCTCGAACCTATGACCCTCTGCTTGTAAGGCAGATGCTCTCCCAGCTGAGCTAAGACCCCAAATATGATAAGTTTTTCATCTGACTTTCGTCAAACGTTAAAACTAACGACCCGGATGGGACTCGAACCCACGACCTCCGCCGTGACAGGGCGGCGCTCTAACCAACTGAGCCACCGGGCCAGATCTTTAGTTTTTTAATTCTTTTCCTTTAGTTCAGGATAGTGGACCTTCGGGGACTCGAACCCGGGACCGACCGGTTATGAGCCGGTTGCTCTAACCAACTGAGCTAAAGGTCCAAATATATAAAAGAGCCGATGATCGGACTCGAACCGATAACCTGCTGATTACAAATCAGCTGCTCTGCCAATTGAGCCACATCGGCTGAATGACCCCAACGAGATTCGAACTCGTGTTACCGCCGTGAAAGGGCGATGTCTTAACCGCTTGACCATGGGGCCTTACTTCACAGCGACTCCATAGTGTGTTCTTCCCGCTGCTAATTGCTTAGTAATATTATCATACTTTTGACACAATGTCAATTTATCTTTGGCTATTTTTTGATACAAAAAAACTCCCCGAGTAGGACTTGAACCTACGACAGCGCGGTTAACAGCCGCGTGCTCTACCGACTGAGCTATCGAGGAATAAAGGGGAATGTCTTGGCTACCTGAACCAGACTCCCTCTCGGTTATCTTGCCCAGATTTCCATTACATATACCTTCAAAACCACATATTGAAATTCATCCGTTTTAAACTTTGTTTCCCCGTCAATTCACTAAACTCGGTAACACCTCGTTAAGTGTTTGACGTGCCTCGTACTAAGTTCGGCAATACCTCACTAAGTACTCTGGCAATATCCATAACCTAACCTTTTGGTTAAGCCCTCGACCGATTAGTAACAGTCAGCTGCACATGTTGCCATGCTTCCACCTCTGCCCTATCTACCTCGTCGTCTTCAAGGGGTCTTACTCTTGCGATGGGATATCTCATCTTGAGGGGGGCTTCACGCTTAGATGCCTTCAGCGTTTATCCCGTCCCGACTTGGCTACTCTGCCATAGGATTGATTCCTAACAGATACACCAGAGGTCAGTCCATCCCGGTCCTCTCGTACTAAGGACAGCTCCTCTCAAATATCCTACGCCCGCGCCGGATAGGGACCGAACTGTCTCACGACGTTCTGAACCCAGCTCGCGTACCGCTTTAATGGGCGAACAGCCCAACCCTTGGGACCTACTTCAGCCCCAGGATGCGATGAGCCGACATCGAGGTGCCAAACCACTCCGTCGATGTGAACTCTTGGGAGTGATAAGCCTGTTATCCCCAGGGTAGCTTTTATCCGTTGAGCGATGGCAATCCCACTTTCATACCACCGGATCACTAAGTCCTACTTTCGTACCTGCTCGACCCGTCAGTCTCGCAGTCAAGCTCCCTTATGCCTTTGCACTCTTTGAATGGTTTCCAACCATTCTGAGGGAACCTTTGAGCGCCTCCGATACCCTTTCGGAGGCGACCGCCCCAGTCAAACTCCCCACCTGACATTGTCCCACCACCGGATCACGGTGGCTGGTTAGAAATCCAGTATCACAAGGGTGGTATCCCAACAGTGACTCCAAGAAGACTGGCGTCCTCCCTTCTTTGTCTCCCACCTATCCTGTACATGCAATACCGAATCCCAGTATCAAGCTAGAGTAAAGCTCCATGGGGTCTTTCCGTCCTGGCGCAGGTAACCAGCATCTTCACTGGTATTTCAATTTCACCGGGTGCATTGTTGAGACAGCGCTCAAATCATTACGCCTTTCGTGCGGGTCGGAACTTACCCGACAAGGAATTTCGCTACCTTAGGACCGTTATAGTTACGGCCGCCGTTTACTGGGGCTTAGATTCAAAGCTTCGATTGCTCTAACCTCTCCTCGTAACCTTCCAGCACCGGGCAGGCGTCAGCCCATATACCTCACCTTACGGTTTTGCATAGACCTGTGTTTTTGCTAAACAGTTGCTTGAGCCTATTCTCTGCGGCCCACTCTCGTGGGCACCCTTTATCCCGAAGTTACAGGGTCATTTTGCCGAGTTCCTTAACAATGCTTCTCCCGCCGGCCTTAGGATTCTCTCCTCATCCACC